>NZ_JBEZDC010000002.1:0-653241 GCF_040647935.1 Micromonospora sp. NPDC049204
GCCGGCCGTGCGCGGTGCCGGCCGTGCGCGGTGCCGGCCGTGCGCGGTGCCGGCCGTGCGCGGTGCCGGCCGTGCGCGGTGCCGGCCGTGCGCGGCGCCCGTTCGGCGGGCTTGACCGTCCGGCGTGCCCGTTCGGCGGCCTTGCCCGCCCGGCGTGCCCGTTCGGCGGCCTTGACCGCCGCGCCTGCGCTTGATCAACACGGGGTCCTTCATAGCGCGGCATCCCACCCGGTCGGACCCGCCGAGTTCGCCGATCTCGTGTTGACCTTGGGGGTGGGCGTGTCGCCACGCCGGCTTTGGTGGCCGGGATTCATCGTGTTTGGGGGTATTTTTGCCACGACCGGTGGATGCGAGGTGTGTGGTGGCCGAGTCGAGTCTGCCGAGGGCACGCACCGTCGACGTGCGGGCCTCCATCCTCGCCGGCGTCCTGATCGGCATCGCGATCATGGCCGCGGTGGACGAGATCGTCTTCCATCAGGTGCTGGCCTGGCACCACTTCTACGACAGGTCGACGCCGTCGGTGGCGCTCCTCTCCGACGGGCTGCTGCACGCGGCGGAGGTGATCGCCCTGGTCGGCGGGTTCTTCTGGTTCGCCGACCTGCGCCGGCGACACGCCCTGTCGGCCCGGCTCGCCTGGGGTGGCCTCCTGCTCGGCGCCGGGGGGTTCCAGCTCTTCGACGGGCTGGTCGACCACAAGGTCCTCCGGCTGCACCAGATCCGTTACGGGGTGCACCTCGTGCCGTACGACGTGGTGTGGAACGTGGCCGGCGCGGCCCTGCTGCTGGCCGGCGCCCTGCTGATCTGGCGTGCCCGGTCGCGCGACGGCCGTCGATGACGGTGCCGCTGCCGGCTCCGCCCGCCTGGTCCGTTCCGCCGATCGCGCACGGCGGGCAGGCGGCGGATGCGTCGTCCTGGCTGCCGCTGCTCCCGGTCGCGCTGCTGACCGGCGGCTATCTGCTGGCCGCCGCGCGCGACCCCCGGGGTTGGGATCATCGCCGGACCGCCGCCTGGCTGGTCGGGTGCGGAATGCTGGCGGTCGCCGTCGGGCCGTTGGCCCAGCTTCCCGGCGGTCCGCGCGGGCACCTGGCCCAGCATCTGCTGCTCGGCATGCTGGCCCCGCTCGGGCTGGCGCTCGGTGCCCCGGTCACCCTGCTGCTGCGGGTCGCGCCGCCACCGGTACGCCGGGCGGTGGGCCGGTTGCTGCGCGCCCGCCCGCTGCACCTGATCGCGCACCCGGTCACCGCCGCGCTGCTCAGCACGGGTGGGCTGGCGCTGGTGCTGCTCACCCCGCTGTACGCGGCGGCCGAGCGTCAGCCCGCGCTGCATCACGCCGTACACCTGCACTACCTGGCCGCCGGTTATCTCTTCGCCTGGTCCCTGGCCGGGCCGGACCCGGCGCCGCGCCGACCGGGCCTGGCGGTACGGGTCGGCGCGCTCCTGGGTGCGGCAGCCGGACACGCCGTACTGGCCAAGTACCTGTACGCCCAGGCCGAAACCCTCCCACCGAGCCTCATCGACCGGGATCCGGAGGCGTTCCGTTCCGCGGCCCAGCTCATGTACTACGGCGGCGACCTGGCCGAGCTGCTGCTCGCGACAGCCCTCTTCGCCACCTGGTACCACTCCCGCCGCCCCCACCACTCCCGCCGCCGCCCCCACCCCGCTCACCCTCCTGCCCCGTTGATCAAGAGGTTTGCGTCAGAGGAGAGCGATTCCTTGACGCAAACCTCTTGATCAACGAGGTGAGGGCGGGGTCAGGGCGGCGGAGAGCTGGTGCAGGAACGAACGGATGCTTTCCTCACTGTGCCGCGTCTCAGCCTGGTCGTTCAGCGGACCCGGACAGCGCAGCGCCTGACCCAGCGCCTCCCGTGTCTCGGCGCGGTCCCCCGGGTAGAGCCCAGCGGTGACCCCGTCGGCCACCCGAGTCACCACCGCGTCGTCGAGCACCTGGTCGAACTGCACTCCATAGAGGATTCCGTTGACGTGGCTCTTCCACAGGTCCATGCTCGTTGGCTCCCTCATCGTCCGAGGTCAGGGCTCGACGCGATCCACCCGTTGGCGTCGAGGTACGCGGTGCTCTCCGGGAAACGGCGACGCGTCGCGTGCACGTCGCCAAGATCCGCCGGCACACCGACAGGATCCACCGGACCGGGTCGGTGAGACAACCGCCCCTGAGCCACCGCGTCGGGTCAGTTGCGCCGCGGCCAGTCGGCGAGAATCTCCGCTGCCGGTAGGCGGTCCTGCTCCGGGTCCGGTGCCGGGGTTGGCCGGTCGGTCGGCGTCCGACCGAAGCGGGGTGCCGGGGCCGGTTGGATCTCGCCGCCGACCTCGACGAAGGTGCCCCGCGCGGCGTTGTGCGGGTGTTGGTGCGCCTCACCGGGGGCGAGCACCGGCGCGACGCAGGCGTCCAGGTCGGTGAAGACCGCCGTCCACTCGTCCCGGGTCCGCTCGGCGAACCGTTCGGTGAAGCGCCGGCGCAGCTCATCCCAGCCGCTCGGGTCGTACTGCGCCGGCAGGTCCGGGTCGTCGGCCAGGTCGAGGCCGGTGAGGAGTACGTCGTAGAAGGCCGGTTCCATCGCGCCGACGGCCATGAATCCGCCGTCGGCGGTGGCGTACGTGTCGTAGAACGGCGCACCGCCGTCGAACATGTTGCGCCCGCGCGGCGCGGCCCACCGGCCACTGCCGAGCAGCCCGTGCAGGAACGACGTGAGCAGCGCCGACCCGTCCACCATCGCCGCGTCGACCACCTGGCCGACACCCGAGCGTTCCCGTTCCAGCAGCGCCGCCAACACGCCGACGGCGAGCAGCATGCCGCCCCCGCCGAAGTCGGCGAGCAGGTTCATCGGCGCGTACGGGCGCTCGCCGGTCCGACCCAGCGGCTCCAACGCCCCCGCCACCGCGATGTAGTCGATGTCGTGCCCGGCCCGGGACGCCAGCGGGCCGTCCTGGCCCCAGCCGGTCATCCGCGCGTACACCAGCCCGGGGTTTCGCCCCTGGCACACCTCCGGGCCGAAGCCGAGCCGCTCGGCGACCCCCGGCCGGTACGCCTCGACCAGCACGTCGGCCCGTTCGACGAGGCGCAGCAGGTCGGCCACCCCGGCCGGGGACTTCAGGTCCAGTGCGGTCACCCGTCGGCCGCGCTGCAACGGCCCGTCGGTCGGCGCGGCCAGCCGCCCCGCGCCCGGGGCACCCGGCCGGTCCACCCGCACCACGTCCGCCCCGAGGTCGGCGAGCACCATGCAGCCGAACGGGGCCGGCGCGAGGCTCGCCAACTCGACCACCCGCACCCCGGCCAGCGGCCCGCCGCGCGTCGAACCGCCCGGCGTGGCGCCCGGGTCGTCGTGCCGTGTGGCGCCCGGGTCGTCGCCCCGTGCGGTGTCTGGGTCGCTGGCCGCACCCGGTCTGCCGGGGCTCGGCCAGGAGGCCGTCATGCGACGCCAGCCGGTTCGGCGGGACGGGCGGCGAGCCTGTCGACCAGGTCGGCGGGGGGTGTGAACCGGTCGCCGTACCTGTCGGCCAGTTCGGCGGCACGGGTCGCGAACCCGGCCGGGCCGCCCGCGTACTGCCGGACGTAGCGGATCACGCCGCCGGTCCAGGCGGGGAACCCGATGCCGAAGATCGAGCCGATGTTGGCGTCGGTCTCGGTGCGCAGCACCCCCTCGTCGAGGCAGCGCAGCGCGTCCAGTGCCTCGGCGAAGAGCATCCGCTCCTGGAGGTCGGTGAACGGCACCGCCCGGCCGGCGTCGGTGACCAGGTCGGCGAGGCCGGTCCACAGCCGGCCCCGGGTGCCGTCGTCGTAGGAGTAGAAGCCGCGACCGGCCGCTCGCCCCGGCCGGTCGTACGCGTCGACCAACTCGTCGACGAGCCGGTGCGCGGGCAGCGGTAGGTACTCCTCGCTGGCCGCCTCGAACTGGCGGCGGATCCGCTGGATCAGGGTGAGGCTGACCTCGTCGGCAAGTGCCAGCGGCCCGGTCGGGTAGCCGGCCTGCAACGCGGCCTGCTCCACCGACGCGGCGGGGACACCCTCGGCGACCATGCCGACCGCCTCGTCGAGGAACCGGCCGATCACCCGGCTGGTGAAGAAGCCCCGGCCGTCGTTGACCACGATCGGGGTCTTGCCGATCCGCCGGCCCAGGTCGAACGCCCGCGCCAGGGCCGTGTCGCTGGTCCGCTGGCCGACCACGATCTCCAGTAGTGGCATCCGGTCCACCGGGGAGAAGAAGTGCATGCCGATGAAGTCGCTCGGGCGGTCCACTCCCTCGGCCAGCCCGGTGATCGGCAGGGTGGAGGTGTTGGACGCGAGCAACGCGTCGGGTGCCAACACCGGCAGCACCTCGGCGAAGACGGCCTGCTTCAGCGCGGGGTCCTCGAAGACCGCCTCGATGACCGCGTCGCAGCCGGCGAGGGCGTCCACCTGGTCGGTGGTGGTGATCCGGTCCAGTACGGCACGGGCGTCCGCCTCCGTGGCGCGGCCCTTGCGCACCCTGCGGGCGAGCAGCCGTTCGGCGTGCTCCCGGGCACGGCCGGCGGCCTCCGGCGTGACGTCCCGGACCACGACGTCCAGGCCGGCGCTGGCGCAGGCGTACGCGATGCCCGCGCCCATCATGCCGGCGCCGAGCACGGCCACCCGGCGCACCGGCGGGGCGTCCACGCCGGACGGTCGGGCGGCGCCACCGTTGACGGCCTTCAGGTCGAAGAAGAAGGCGCCGATCATGTTCTTGGCGACCTGCCCGGTGAGCAGGCCGATCAGGTGCCGGGTCTCCACCGTCAGGGCGGTGTCCAGGTCGACCTGTGCGCCCTCGACGGCGGTCGCCAGGATCGCCTCGGGTGCGGGCAGCCGGGCACCCTTGAGCTGCTTGCGCAGGGTGGCCGGGAAGGCCGGCAACTGGGTGGCCAGGGAGCGGCTGGCGGGTGTGCCGCCGGGCATCCGGTAGTCCGGCCGGTCCCACGGCTGCGCCGGCTGCGGGTTCGCCGCGATCCAGGCCCGTGCGCGGTCCAGCATCTCGGTGGGTGTGGCGACCACCTCGTCCACGATGCCCGCGGCCAGGGCGTCGGCGGGGCGCATCCGCCGACCGGTGAGCAGCACCGTGGTCAGCGCACCGGCCAGGCCGAGCATTCGTACCGTCCGGGTGACGCCGCCGGCCCCGGGCAGCAGACCCAGGGTCACCTCGGGCAGCCCGAGCCGGCTGTCCGGCGCGTCCAGCGCGATCCGGTGGTGGCAGGCGAGCGCGATCTCCAGGCCACCGCCGAGCGCGGAGCCGTTGATCGCGGCGACCACCGGTCGGCCCAGCGTCTCCAGTCGCCGCAGGTCCCGTTTGATGGTGCCGAGCAGCTCGGCGAGGGCGGGCGCGTCGGCGCGGGTGGCCCGGATCATCTCGGGCAGGTCACCGCCGGCGAAAAACGTGGACTTCGCGCTGGTCACGATCACGCCGACGAGATCGCGCTCCGCCTCCAGCCGGTCCAGCGCGGCGCTCATCGAGGCGGCGTACGCCCGGTTCATGGTGTTCGCGGACTGCTCGGGGTCGTCCAGGGTGAGCGTGACGATGCCGTCGGCGGCGCGGTCGTACCGGATGGTGGTGGTCATGTGTCTTTCCCCCGGGTCAGCAGCGCTCGAGAACGGTGGCGACGCCCATGCCGCCGCCGATGCAGAGGGTCACGAGGGCACGGCGTAGGTCGCGGCGCTCCAACTCGTCCAACGCCGTGCCGAGCAACATGGCTCCGGTGGCGCCCAGCGGGTGCCCGAGCGCGATCGCGCCGCCGTTGACGTTCACCCGGTCGGGGTCGAGGCCCAGGTCGCGGACGTACTTGAGCACCACGGCCGCGAACGCCTCGTTGATCTCGAACAGGTCGATGTCGTCGACTGTCAGCCCGGCGACGGCGAGCGCCTTGTGGGTGGCCGGGATCGGGCCGGTGAGCATCAGCGTCGGGTCGGCGCCGGTGACCGCCGCGCCGGCGATCCTCGCGCGCGGGGTGAGGCCGAGGTCCTGCCCGACCTGCTCCGAGCCGATCAGCACCAGCGCGGCGCCGTCCACGATGCCGGACGAGTTGCCGGCGTGGTGGACGTGCTCGATGGCCTCCAGCCAGTGGAACTTCTGCAACGCGACCGCGTCGAAACCGGCCGCCTCGCCGATCGTGGCGAACGACGGGGTGAGCCGGGCCAGCGCCTCCCGGGTGGTCTCCGGGCGGGGATGCTCGTCGACGGTGAGGATGTCCAACCCGTTGCCGTCGCGGACCGGCACCACCGAGCGGGCGAAGTGCCCGCCGGCACACGCCTTGGCGGCCCGCTCCTGCGACCGCAGCGCGTAACCGTCCACGTCGTCGCGGGTGAACCCCTCCAGGGTGGCGATCAGGTCGGCGCTGACGCCCTGCGGCACGAACGACGTGGCGAGCGCGGTCTGCGGGTCGGTGGCCCAGGCCGCGCCGTCGGAGCCCATCGGCACCCGGGACATCGACTCCACCCCGCCGGCGAGCAGCAGGTGCTCCCAGCCGGAGCGGATCCGCGCGGCGGCGGAGTTGACCGCCTCCAGCCCGGAGGCACAGAACCGGTTGA
The DNA here is from genome assembly GCF_040647935.1 of Micromonospora sp. NPDC049204. Classification (NCBI taxonomy): domain Bacteria; kingdom Bacillati; phylum Actinomycetota; class Actinomycetes; order Micromonosporales; family Micromonosporaceae; genus Micromonospora; species Micromonospora sp. NPDC049204. Next base: position 6,548 of record NZ_JBEZDC010000002.1, read on the forward strand.
GCTGCACCCCGCCCACCTCGTCGGGCAACCCGGCCAGCAACGCGGCGGCCCGCGCCAGATCGCCGCCCTGCTCCCCGACCGGGGTGACGATGCCGAGCAGCAGGTCCTCCAGCCGCCCGACGTCCAGGCCGGGGTTGCGCTCGCGCAACGCGTCGATCAGGCCGACGACCAGCGAGATCGGCTTGACGCCGTGCAGCGCGCCGGTGTCCCGGCCGCGTCCGCGCGGGGTGCGGACCGCGTCATAGACGTACGCCTCAGAGGGCACGGGCGATCAGCTCCTTCATGATCTCGTTGGTGCCGCCGTAGATCTTCTGGACGCGGGCGTCGGCGTACATCCGGGCGATCGGGTACTCCGTCGTGTAGCCGTAGCCGCCGAAGATCTGGAGACAGCGGTCGATGACCTCGCACTGCCCGTCGGTGAGCCAGGACTTCGCCATCGCCGCGGTCGCCACGTCCAGGTCGCCGCGCGCGTGCCGGACGATGCAGTCGTCCAGGAAGACCCGGCTGACCCGGGTACGCGTGGCGCACTCGGCGAGCACCATCCGGGTGTTCTGGTGGCCCATCAGTGGCTTGCCGAAGGCGGTGCGCTGCTTGGCGTACGCGACGGTCAGCTCGACCGCCCGTTCCATGGCCGCGACCGCGCCGACGCCGATGACCAGCCGTTCCTGGGGGAGCTGTTGCATGAGCTGGACGAAGCCCAGCCCCTCGGCGTCGCCGAGCAGGTTGGCCGCCGGCACCCGGAACCCGTCGAAGAACAGCTCGGCGGTGTCGTTGGCGTGCAGCCCGATCTTGGACAGCAGTCGGCCCCGACGGAACCCCTCCGGATCGCCGCCGACCTCGCACACCAGCAGCGAGACTCCGGCCGCCCGCTGCTCGGGATCGGTCTTCACGGCCACGATGACCAGGTCGGCCAGGCCGCCGTTGGTGATGAACGTCTTCGCGCCGGTGATCAGGTAGTCGTCTCCGTCGCGGACCGCCCGGGTGCGCATCGCCTGGAGATCGGAACCGCCGTCCGGCTCGGTCATCGCGATCGCGCCGACCAGCTCACCGCTGCACAGGCCGGGCAGCCACCGCCGCTTCTGCTCCTCGCTGCCGTACGCGACCAGGTAGCCGGTGACGATGCCACTGTGGACGGCCAACCCGAGGCTGCTCTCCCCGGTGTACGCCTGCTCGTGCAGCAGCACGGCCTCGTGGGTGAACCCGCCGCCCCCGCCGCCGTACTCCTCCGGGACGGACAGGCCCAACAGCCCCAGCTCGCCGGCGCGGCGGTAGTGCTCGCGGTCCGGGTGGCCCTGTGCCAGCAGGCGGTCGGTGTGCGGCAGCACCTCCTTGGTGAAGAAGGCGCGGGCCAGGTCGGCGAGGTCGTCGTGCTCCGGTTCGCGCCAGGGCGAGGGGGGACCGTCGGGCGTCGGCATGTGCACCACCCTCGCGCGCTGTTGGCAGCATGTCAATAAGTCGCGATCAGCGGCCCCGGAGGCGCCGCGGGCATGATGCGACGCCGCCCCCCACCAGCGCGGCGGGCGCGCTGACTGGAGGGCGGCGGGACAGGGCTGCGAACTAGCGCCTCGGCGGCCGCGGCGGCGGAGTCGGGCGCATGCCGGCCAGCGTGGCCACGTCCTGGCGTAGCTGGCCGAGGTACGGGTGGAAGTAGTCGCCGGGGCACTCGGTCGCACCGGCCCCGATGCTCGCCCAGTCCCGGTGGCCCGAGATGACTGCCACGTTGCCACCCACCCCGCTCACCGGATTGACGTATCCGGTCCGGCCGGTGGGGTTGAGTCGACTCGTGAGGCTGAGACCCGCCAGGACGAGAGCCAGCGACCGTTGCGCGGCGGGGCTGGGCAGGCGGGACGTGTACCGGCCCAGCAGGCAGACGCCGATGTTGCCCGCGTTGTAGCCGCTCACGTGGGCCGCGTTGACCATGAGCGGCCGACCGTCGCTGCCGAAACCCGGGCCGTAGACCGGCTGCGGCCCCGGGTCGGAATAGCGACCCTCGTAGACCCGCCCGGCCTCGTCGATCAACAGGTGGTAGCCGATGTCGCCGAACTCCTGCAGTACGCACTGGTCGTAGTAGATGGCGCGTACCGTGGCCGCCGGATCGGGGTCCTCGTTGTGCTGGTACACCCCACTGTGGTGGACCGTCAGCGTCTGCACCGGGAAGAACTCGGTGGGCCACAGCTGGCTGCCGTTCGGGGCGAGCCGGAGCGACTCGTCAGCTCCCCAACCGGACCGGGGCAGATACGTCGGCTTCCGCCTGGTGCCGGGCGGCAGCGGAAGGTTGTTCGTTTCCGCGCTCGCGACCGTCCGCCGAGCCCCGTCGACCATGTTCAGCTCGACGACGGTGGCCGCCGAGCCGTCGGCGACCTGGACCTCGTACCCGGTGGCGCCGTCGACGACCACGATGTCGGACTGGGCCGACACCGCCTGACCGTCGCGACCGTTCGGGCACGCGCTGATCTCCAGCCAGTCGCTCCACCCCTTGCCGGTGCGAAGGCGCACCGCCGCCGCCGGACCGCTGTGCGCCACGGACAGGTGGGTCAACGGGATGGCCGGGGACGTCACCACCGTTCGGCTCATCAGTCGACCACGGCGGGCCGCGAGCGGCGACGTCACGGTGGAGGTGGACGGTGCCGCCGTCGCGGACCCGGCGAACGTGCCGGCGGCCGAGAGGCCGACAGCCGCACCGGCCGCGCCAGACAACAATCGACGTCGAGAAACCAAGGCTTCGCTCCCTTACCCAGTTGATCCGGTCCGATGGCATGGACGTTTCGGCCGCACTGGTCGGACTGTCACTGATGCGTGGCAAGGGTAGAGCAGAAGGTGGATCACCGCAGGCCGCTCGATCGGCGTACCCCGTCCCGGGACTGTCCTGATCCGACCCGCGCCGGGCGGGTTACTCGGCCTCGTCGCCGTCCGTGGGGCGCGGCGGGCGATGCTCGGCGATCCACGCCTCCACGTCCGCGCGCAGCCACACCGTGGTGCCGTGCAGGCGCTGGAACGGTGCGGGGAAGGTCGGGTAGCGAATGAGCTGACGCATTCGGGTCCGGCTCACGCCGAGCAGATCCTGCAGCTCGTGCGGACCGACCAGCGGACCCGGGACCTCACCCATGACCTGACGGTAGGGCGATCAGGCATGCCTAATTGCGTCTACCTACTTGCGCAGTCCTTTCGAATGGGTGAGGGTGAAGGTGACGGTCCCGGCCAATGGGTCCGGGCTGCCTGGCAGCGATCGCGAGTGATGGGAGAGCCCGATGGATCAGGCGACGGAGTTGGCGTGGCTGCGGGAGCGGGTCGGGGGACTGGAGACGGCGTTGCGCTGCGCACGGAGGGAGTTGTTCGATCTCCGTTGTCGCCTGACGTTGATCGGTCGGGTGGTTCAGGACGTGGACCGGGTGCAGCGAGCGCCCGGGGTTGCCCTCGGCGCGATCAACGCGGCGCTCTACTCCGAGACGTCAAACCTGGGGCAGGTCGCCCGGCATCTGGTTCGGCGTCGACGACCGATCCGTTGATCAAGGTGAGGTCGGGTGGCCGAAGGCGGAGCGGTCGATAGGGTCGGGCAGATGAGTGTCGAGACGGCTCCGCGCCGCCGCCGTCTGGAGCCGGACGCCCGGCGCGGGCAGATCCTGGCCTGTGCGGTCCGGCTGTTCGGCGACCGCCCGTACGCGGACGTGTCCACCACCGACGTCGCCCGCGAGGCTGGTGTCGCGCGTGGTCTGGTCAACCACTACTTCGGTGCGAAGAAGGACCTCTACCTGGAGGTCGTCCGGGTCATGGTGACCATTCCGGAGGTGGCCCTCGAACGGTTGCCCAAGGGTGACCTGCGGACCCGGGTCGACGCCAGCGTCTCCTGGTTTCTCGACGTGGTGTCCCGGCACAGCACCTCGTGGCTGGCCGCGGTCACCGCCCGGGGGATGGGCGGCGACGCGGACGTGGAACGGGTGCTCGCCGAAGCCGAGGAGGTCGCCGCGGACCGCATGCTCGTCGCCGTCGGCCTGGCCGGCGAGGCCGAGCACCGGGAGGAGTTGCGTGCCATGGTTCGCGCGTACGGCGGGCTGGCCACGTCGACCGCCCGGGAGTGGCTCCAGCGCGGGGCGTTGACCCGCGCCCAGGTGCACCTGCTGCTCACCACCACACTGCTGACCATCGTCGAGCAGGTCATCCCGCAGGCCATCGCCGGCCCGACCCGGCCAGCGCCGCCGGCCTGAGCTGGCCGACCCCGCTCTGGTCGGGTTGGTCGGGCCACCCGCCGAACCAGCCGGTGCCGGGCTTCAGACTTGCGCGGCGGCGGGGGTCGACTCGCGGAGCTGGAGCACGATGACGACGGCCAGGATGACGATGGCGATCGGGTCGAACACCAGCGAGATGAGGTTCATGTCGGCTCGCATGCCGCCGTCGACGACGGTCAGGGCGAGAAACACCGACTTGGTGACGATGGCGGTCGCCGCCGCCGGCACTCTGGCCGGCAGGTGGAAGGCTCCCCAGATGATGGCCGCGCCGAGAGCCGCCTGCAGGAGACCCCGGTGCTGGAGCAGCGCGGTGGTCATGGGGTCGGGGTGAGTCAGTCCGTAGCTGCTGGTCAGCAGTTGCGGCCACAGCAGGGCGAGTGCGGGCGTCGCCGTGATCACGCCGACGACGCAGAGGATGACGCGCATCTTCATGGGGCTCTCCAAGTGCGACCGGATCGCTGATCGTCAGCGTAGCTGATAATCAGCCGAACGGAAGACTAGGCTGCGGTGATGCGCTCATCCGAAACCATCGCCTCCGCCACCGGGTACCTGTTGTTGAAGTTGGCCGGCCTCGCCGGCGCCCGGATGGAAGAGGCGCTGTTGCCCTTCCACCTGCGCGGTCGGGATCTGCGGGTGCTGGCCTTCGTCGCGGACGGGGAGTCGTCCCAGCGCGACCTGGGTCAGCGGACCGGACTCGACCGCACCACGATGGTCGCGGTCATCGACGAGCTTGAGCGCAACGGATACGTCCGCCGCGAACGCAGCCCCGACGACCGCCGCAAGCAGCTCATCAGCGTCACCGCCGACGGCCGGGCCACCTTGTCGGAAGCCCTCACGGTGCTGCGCCGGACCGAGGACGATTTCCTTGCTCCCCTCGCCGAGGACGAACGGCGCCAGCTTCACCGGCAGTTGACCCTGCTCTACGCCGCCCACGACCCCGAATGTCAGACCGACGAGGCGGGGGAGCCCGGGACCGCGGATCTCGCTGGGGGTGACGCGGAGCACCGAAGAACAGACCCGCTGAAATAGGCGTACACGCTATGGTTATTTCAGTGGTCGCAAGGTGCGGCGACCCAGCTGAGGAGGAGACATGAGCACATCTGCCCTGTCCTACGACGTTCTCGTCTCGGAAGGCCCGGTTCGGGCGGGGGACCAGCGCATGCCGGACGGGTCGCGGATCCACTGGAACCCGATCTCGTCGACCTTGATCTACGGAGCCGAGGAGGCGCTCCTGGTGGACCCGCCGTTCACCCATGAGCAGATCGCGAAGGTGGGTGACTGGATCGCACGGTCGGGCCGGCGGTTGACCTACATCTACGCCACCCACGGCCACGGCGACCACTGGTTCGGCACCGGGGAGCTGCTCAAGCGCTTCCCCGACGCCGTCAGCTACGCGACGCCCGGCACCATCGAGGTCATGCACCAGCAGGCCACCGTCGGGCGGAGCGAGTTGTTCGACCGGGTCTTCCCCGGCCTGATCCCGGAAACGCCTGTCGTCGCCGTGCCCGTGCCGGCCGAGGGCTTCCTGCTGGAGGGCAATCTCGTCCAGCCGGTCGAGACCGGGCACACCGACACCGACCGGACCACCGTCCTGCACGTGCCGTCGATCGGCCTGGTGGTGGCCGGTGACGTCGTCTACAACGGCGTCCACCAGTACCTCCTGGAGACCGTCGACGGCGGCCTGCGGGAGTGGCTGAAGGCTCTCGATCGCGTGGAGGCGCTCGCACCTCGCGCGGTCGTCGCCGGCCACAAGAACCGGGACCTGCCCGACGATCCGGCAAGCATCGACCAGACCCGGCAGTACCTGCTCAACGTGGAGCGGCTGTTGGCCGAGAAGTCGACAGCCCGCGAGTTCTTCGACGAGCTGACGAGCCTCTATCCGGACTGGGTGAACCCGGGGCCCGCGTGGTACGGGGCGCTCGGCCTGATCGGCAAGTGACCCGATCATGTCCTCGGCACCGCACCCCGCGCTGTGGCCCGCCACCGCGAGATACGACCTGGACCAGGCCCCGGGTGGCCTCGGTCTGGTCCAGGATCTGCTCAACACGATCTCGGCCGGTGCGCCGAGGCAGCCGGACCTTCTCGACGAGCTGACCAGCGCCACGGCGTGGGCACTTGACGCCGCCGATCGATGGTCGACGACCACCGGGCGTTCGGCGCCCGCAGTCGCCCTCGACGCGGCGGGACTCCGGGCGCTACGGACCTTTCGCGACGACCTACGGGACGAGATCCACTCCCGGGTCCACACCACGGCTGAAGCCGGGCGCCCCGCGGCCGAGGAGCCGGCCCCGACCGGGCTGCGTTCCGCCGGTGCCACGCTGCGACTCGACCGGAACGGGTCCGTCCAGCTCGACCCCGCCGGGGTCGGGGCGGAACTGCTGATCTCGCTCGTGCTCGCGACGCTGTTCGAGGCACAACTCGCCGACACCGGGCGGCGGATCAAGACCTGCCGCAATCCACGCTGCCAGGTGGCGTTCTACGACCGGTCCCGGAACAACAGCGGCGTCTGGCACTCCGTCCGCGTCTGCGGGTACCCGAGCAACCTGCGCGCCCACCGCGCGCGCCTACGGCAGGCGGATTGACCTGCCCGCGCCGGGCTGGCGACGCGCCGGTCGACGCCGCCGGCGATCAGGCGGCGCGGCGTCCGCCGGCCCGCCCACCGCGCTCGGCACGCGTCGCCGCGGCGGCATGATCAGCACGCGCCACCGGGGCCGCGTACCGGTCGGCGGCCTGCGCCGGGTACGACCCGGGGCGGACCACCCGCAGCGGCCGGTCCACCTCGTCGGCGCCGAACCGCCAGCGTGACGGTGCGGGCTGCCGCTGCGGCGAAGGTCCACCGGGGCGCAGGCCGGGCCGGGACAGCAACACGGTGATCAGGTAGCCGACCACCAGGAACCCGTGACTGACCAGCCGCTCCCCGCCCACCGATCCGGTGGCCAGGTCGTTGACCGAGAGCAGCAGCAACGTGCCGACGAACGCGCTGAGCATCGGCAGCAGCCCGGCCGGCGGGCTGCGGCGGACCGCCACGAAGAGGAAGCCGGCACCCACCGCCACGTTCCACGCGGCCGACTCGTGCCACAGGTGCTGGCCGGCCGGGTGCAGGTGATCGGCGGTCGCGCCCCGGCCCACCTGGGCCAGCCCGAGCACCAACTGCACCGCGCCGAGCAGCCCGAGCGCCGCGCGTAGCCCGGCGACCAACCCGGCGCGCCCGGAGGCCGCGCGTAGCCCGGCGACCAACCCGGCCCGCCCGAACGCCGCGCGTAGCCCGGCGACCGAGCCACCGCGCCGCCACCACGACCGGCGGACCGGCTCCGCCGCGACGGCGGCCAGGATCGCCGCCGTCCGGTCGGGCACATCGGCCACCAATCGGGTACGAACCCGACGCGTCACCGCGGCCGCCGCCGTGAACCAGGCCCGACAATCGGCACACCCGTCCAGGTGTCCCTGCACCGCCGTCAGTTCGGCGGCGGTCTCCTCCCCGTCCAACTGCGCGGACAGGACCTCCCGCCACTGCTCACACCCCATGTACCGGTAGTCGCTCCGGGGGGCGCTCCGGTTCCCGGCGACCGGGGGCTGTTGTGGAATACTCGCCCGATCATGACGCGTTACGGCCTGCTGATCCTGCCCGCCACCAACCGGGTGTACGCCCGCTCCGCCATCGACCTCACCCGGGCCGAGCTGGAGATCTTCGGCCGTTCGGCCCTCGACGGCCAGATCGGCGAGCTGGACACCGAGGTGGTCGGTGGGGCGTCCTACGTCACCTTCACCGGTGACGGGTTGACCGAGCGGGACCTGGCCGCCCTGGGCAACCTCTCCGCCGGGTACGCGCTGTTCGAGATCGTCGGTGAGTTGCTGCGGCCGATCGAGTGGAGCCGACTGGACCGCTACGACGACGACCTGCTCACCATCCAGAAGTACCCGGGCAAGACCAACGAGCAGTTCACCAAACTGCTGCTCAACGTCACCCTGCTCGCCTCGGACTGGGCCGGTGAGCTGACCAGCCGCCGGTTCCGGGTGCTCGACCCGCTGTGCGGCCGGGGCACCACCCTGAACCAGGCCCTGATGTACGGGTTCGACGCCTCCGGCATCGAGCGCGACCAGAAGGACGTCGAGGCGTACCGGGCGTTCATCACCACCTGGCTGAAGCAGAAGCGGGTCAAGCACCGGGTGCTGGAGTCGGGGCCGGTACGGCGGGAGCGCAAGGTGGTCGGCCGGCGGGTGCGGATCGAGTTGGCTCCGACCCGCGAGGAGCACAAGGCCGGCCAGACCCAACTGCTGGACGTGGTCAACGCCGACACCGCCCGCTCGGCGGAGTTCTTCCGCCCGGAGACCGTCGACCTGGTCGTCGCCGACGCGCCGTACGGCGTGCAGCACGGCAGTCGTACCGCCGAGAAGGGCCTGACCCGCGATCCGCTGGCGTTGCTCGCGGACGCCGCGCCGGTCTGGGCCCGGTTGTTGCGCCCCGGCGGTGCGCTCGGGGTCTCCTGGAACACCCACGTCGCCAGCCGCGAGGACGCGGCGGCGGCGTTGGCCGACGCCGGCCTGACCGTGGTCGACACCGAGCCCTACCGCGCGCTGCGGCACCGGGTCGACCAGTCGATCATGCGCGACGTGCTGGTGGCCCGCCGCCCGGCCTGACCCGGCCCCGCACCTCCGCCCGCCCGGACCCCGCCCCGCACCTCCGCCCGCGCTACACCGCGCCGCCGCCCGCTCCGGGCCGCGGACGGGTCCCGCAACTGACCCCCCACCCCCGGACATGCGCGGGATCTGTGCCGCATTTCACCTGTTCAGTGCACCTGTGTGAAAACCACGTCAAGAAAAGGTTCGGCTCCGTCATGGTCGCGTTATGACCCCTGCCGTCTGGCGGGTGGTGGGGCTTTGATTGCCCGGCGCGACCGGAAGGCGGTCGCGACGAACCTTTCCGGCTGAGGAGTCAGCGTGTCTGACGTGGTGTTCGTGGTCCTGACGGTGGTGCTGTTCGCAGTGCTCGCCCTGGTGGTCCGGGCGGTGGAGAAGCTGTGAACGCGGTAAACGCCGTCGGTCTGGTGCTCGCGATCGTCCTGGGCGCGTTCCTGGTGTTCGCCCTGCTGTTTCCGGAGCGCTTCTGATGACCATGACAACAGCGGGCGTCATCTTCATCGTGACGCTGGTGGCGGCTCTCGTCGCCGTCTACAAGCCGTTCGGTGACTACATGTTCCGGGCGGTCGCCGGCACGAAGCAGTCCCGGGTCGAGCGGGGCATCTTCCGGCTGGTCGGGGTCAACCCGGCCGCCGAGCAGACCTGGGGCGTGTACGCCCGCAGTGTGCTGGCGTTCTCCGCGGTCTCGATCCTGTTCCTGTACGTGTTCCAGCGGGTGCAGAACCACCTGTGGCTGTCCCTGGGCTTCGACCCGGTGGTGCCGCACGGCGCGTGGAACACGGCCGTGTCGTTCGTGACGAACACCAACTGGCAGTCGTACTCGGGTGAGTCGACGATGGGCCACCTGGTGCAGATGGCCGGTCTGGCCGTGCAGAACTTCGTGTCGGCGGCGGTCGGCATCGCGGTGGCGGTGGCGCTGGTCCGCGGCTTCGCCCGCAGTCGCACCGGGCAGCTCGGCAACTTCTGGGTCGACCTGACCCGGATCGTGCTGCGGATCCTGCTGCCGATCGCCGTGCTCGGCGCGATCGCGCTGATGATCGGCGGCGTGGTGCAGAACCTCTCCGGCGGCACCGACGTGAGCACGCTGACCGGCGGATCCCAGACCATCACCGGTGGTCCGGTCGCCAGCCAGGAAGTGATCAAGGAGCTGGGCACCAACGGTGGCGGCTTCTACAACGTCAACAGCGCGCACCCGTTCGAGAACCCGACCACCTGGACGAACTGGCTGGAGATCTTCCTGATCTTCCTGATCCCGTTCAGTCTGCCCCGGGTCTTCGGCCGGATGGTCGGGCAGAACCGGCAGGGCTACGCCATCGCCGCGGTGATGGGCATCCTCGCGTTCCTCAGCGTCGCCATCACCAACATCTTCGAGCTGGCCGGCCACGGCACGGTGCCGCAGGCGGTCGGCGCGGCGATGGAGGGCAAGGAGGTGCGGTTCGACGTGTCGAACTCGGCCACCTTCGCCGCCGCCACCACGCTCACCTCGACCGGCGCGGTGAACTCGTTCCACGACTCGTTCACCTCGCTCGGCGGCATGATGACGATGGTCAACATGATGCTCGGCGAGGTCGCGCCGGGGGGCACCGGTTCGGGTCTCTACGGCCTGCTCATCCTCGCGGTGATCACGGTCTTCGTGGCCGGCCTGATGGTGGGTCGCACCCCCGAGTACCTGGGCAAGAAGATCGGGTCGCGCGAGATCAAGTTCGCCTCGCTCTACTTCCTGATCACGCCGATCCTGGTGCTCGTCGGTACGGCGGCCGCGTTCGCCACCGGCAACAACTCCACGGCGCTCAACGTCGGCCCGCACGGCCTCTCCGAGGTGCTGTACGCGTTCACCTCGGCCAGCAACAACAACGGCTCCGCCTTCGGCGGCATCACCGTCAACACGACCTGGTGGGACACCGCGCTGGGGTTGTGCATGCTGCTGGGCCGCTTCCTGCCGCTCATCTTCGTGCTCGCGTTGGCCGGCTCGCTGGCCCGCCAGGCACCCACCCCCGCGTCCGAGGGCACCCTGCCGACCCACCGACCGCTGTTCATCGGCATGGTCGTCGGCGTCACGGTGGTCCTCGTCGCGCTGACCTTCCTGCCCGCGCTCGCGCTCGGTCCGCTGGCAGAGGGGCTCTGACCATCATGAGGAACGAGGACATGTCCGTCACGTCCGCCCCAACAGAGCAACTCCCCGGCACGCCCGCCACCCAGGGCAACCGGATCGGCGGGGGCCTGCTCGACCCCCAGCAGCTCGTCCGGTCCCTGCCGGACGCGGTACGCAAGCTCGACCCCCGCACGCTGTGGCGCAACCCGGTGATGCTGATCGTCGAGGTCGGCGCGGCCTTCACCACCGTCCTGGCGGTGCTCGACCCGTCGGTGTTCGCCTGGGCGATCACCGTCTGGCTCTGGCTGACGGTGGTCTTCGCCAACCTGGCCGAGGCGGTCGCCGAGGGTCGGGGCAAGGCCCAGGCCGCCACGCTGCGGCAGGCCAAGAAGGACACCATCGCCACCCGGCTGATCGACTGGAAGCCGGGCGCGCGGGCCAACACCTACCGCGACGAGGCGGTGCCCGCGCCGGAGCTGCGCCAGGGCGACGTGGTGCTCGTCGAGGCCGGCGGCATCATCCCCGGCGACGGCGACATCGTCGAGGGCATCGCCAGCGTTGACGAGTCGGCCATCACCGGCGAGTCGGCTCCGGTGATCCGGGAGTCCGGCGGTGACCGCAGCGCGGTCACCGGCGGCACCAAGGTGCTCTCCGACCAGATCATCGTCAAGATCACCCAGAAGCCGGGCGAGAGCTTCATCGACCGGATGATCGCCCTGGTCGAGGGCGCCAACCGGCAGAAGACACCGAACGAGATCGCGCTGAACATCCTGCTCGCCGCGCTCACGGTCATCTTCCTGCTGGCCGTGGTCACCCTCCAGCCGCTGGCGATCTTCAGCAAGGCGTACCAGGCGGCCGCACCGGACAGCGGTGCGATCACCGGCTCCGGCGTCACCGGGGTGGTGCTGATCTCGCTGCTGGTCTGCCTGATCCCCACCACCATCGGCGCGCTGCTCTCCGCCATCGGCATCGCCGGTATGGACCGGCTGGTGCAGCGCAACGTCCTGGCCATGAGCGGCCGGGCCGTCGAGGCCGCCGGTGACGTCAACACCCTGCTGCTGGACAAGACCGGCACCATCACGCTCGGCAACCGGCAGGCCGCCGAGTTCGTACCTGTCGAGGGGGTCGACCCCGCGGCGCTCGCCGACGCCGCGCAACTGTCCAGCCTGGCCGACGAGACCCCGGAGGGGCGCTCGGTGGTGGTGCTGGCGAAGAACGAGTTCGGGATGCGCGAGCGTGAGCCCGGTGTGATGCCGCACGCCACGTTCGTACCGTTCACCGCGCAGACCCGGATGAGCGGCGTCGACCTGACGCCGGACGGCAGCGTGGACGGCGGCGCGGTGGGCACGGCCCGCCGGGTCCGCAAGGGCGCCGCCGCAGCGGTGATGAAGTGGGTACGGGAGAACGGCGGCCACCCGACCGAGCAGGTCGGCGAGATCGTGGACGCGATCAGCGGCACCGGTGGCACTCCGCTCGTGGTCGCCGAGCACGTCGACGGTGCGCCCGCCCGCGCGCTGGGCGTCATCCACCTCAAGGACGTCGTCAAGTCCGGCATGCGGGAGCGGTTCGACGAGATGCGCCGGATGGGCATCCGGACCGTGATGATCACCGGCGACAACCCGCGCACCGCGAAGGCCATCGCCGACGAGGCCGGGGTGGACGACTTCCTGGCCGAGGCCACGCCGGAGGACAAGCTCGCGCTGATCAAGCGGGAGCAGGAGGGTGGTCGGCTGGTCGCGATGACAGGTGACGGCACCAACGACGCGCCGGCGCTCGCCCAGGCCGACGTCGGGGTGGCCATGAACACCGGTACGTCGGCCGCCAAGGAGGCCGGCAACATGGTCGACCTCGACTCCGACCCGACCAAGCTGATCGAGATCGTGGAGATCGGCAAGCAGTTGCTGATCACCCGGGGCGCGCTGACCACGTTCAGCATCGCCAACGACATCGCGAAGTACTTCGCGATCATCCCGGCCATGTTCGCCGGCCTCTACCCGAGCCTGGACGCGCTGAACATCATGCGGCTGTCCAGCCCGGAGTCGGCGATCCTGTCCGCGGTCATCTTCAACGCCCTGGTGATCATCGCGCTGATCCCGCTCGCCCTGCGGGGCGTGCGGTACCGGCCGGCCGCCGCGTCGAAGCTGCTCGGCCGCAACCTGCTGGTCTACGGCCTGGGCGGCATCATCGTGCCGTTCATCGGGATCAAACTCATCGACCTGCTCATCCAGTTCATCCCGGGGATTTCGTGATGCGTCTACCCACCTGGATCGCCCAACACCTCGCCGCGCTGCGCGCCGTACTCGTCTTCACCGTGCTGCTCGGCCTCGTCTACCCACTGGCCCTGGTAGCGGTCGGCAAGTTGCCCGGCCTCGACGACAAGGCCGACGGCTCGCTGATCACCGCGGGCGGAAACACCGTCGGCAGCGCGCTGATCGGCCAGTCCTTCACCGACGCGGACGGCAACCCGATCGCCCGCTACTTCCAGTCCCGCCCCTCCGCCGCCGGCGACGGCTACGACCCGACGTCCACCTCGGCCAGCAACCTGGGTCCGGAGAGCGTCGTCGACACCATCGCCACCGACCCGGAGGAGTCCAGCGAGAGCCTGCTCACCCAGGTCTGTGGGCGCAGCAAGTCGGTCGGCGAGCTGAACGGCGTCGACGGTCGACGCCCGTACTGCACCGAGGACGGGGTGGGCGCGGTGCTCGCGGTCTTCCGCGCCGACGGTCTGACCGGCCGGGTCACCCGGGTGGTCAGCGTCAACCAGGCCGCCCCGGCCACCCCGTTCGTCTCCTCGTACCAGGGGGTGACGGTGGAGCCGGCCCAGCCGGGCGAGGACTACGTGGCCGCCGGCGGGGTGGTCACCCCGATCCGTGGCGACGCGCCCGCCGACCCGGCGGTCCCCGCCGACGCGGTCACCGCCAGCGCGAGCGGCCTCGACCCGCAGATCAGCCCGGCGTACGCCGAGTTGCAGGTGAACCGGGTCGCGCGCGAGCGCGGCGCGGACCCGGCGGCGGTCCGCGAGCTGGTCCAGGAGCACACCGGCGGGCGTGGGCTGGGCTTCATGGGCGAGCCCGGGGTCAACGTGTTGGAACTCAACATCGCCCTCGACAAGCAGTTCGCCGCGCGCTGAGCGCAGTCGCGGGCGGGGCCGTGCCGACCGGCGCGGCCCCGCCCGCCGATCTGACCAGGGAGGATGGTCCCGTGCCACGCGGAGAACTGCGCATCTATCTCGGGGCCGCCCCCGGCGTCGGCAAGACGTACGCCATGTTGGAGGAGGCCCAGCGGCGGGCCGCGCGCGGCACCGACGTGGTGATCGGTTTCGTGGAGACCCACGGCCGCCAACAGACCGCCGGGATGCTCGGCGATCTGGAGCAGGTGCCCCGCCGCACCATGGACTACCGGGGCGCCGAGTTCACCGAGATGGACCTGGACGCGGTGCTGGCCCGCCGGCCCGAGATCGCGATCGTCGACGAGTTGGCGCACACGAACGTGCCCGGTTCCCGGCACGACAAGCGCTGGCAGGACGTCCAGGAGCTGCTGGACGCGGGCATCGACGTGCTGTCCACGGTCAACGTGCAGCACCTGGAGTCGGTGAACGACGTCGTCGCCCAGATCACCGGCACCACCCAGCGGGAGACCGTGCCGGACGAGATCGTCCGCGCCGCCGAGCAGGTCGAGCTCGTCGACATGACCCCGGAGGCGCTGCGCCGGCGGATGGCGCACGGCAACATCTACCGACCCGACAAGATCGACGCCGCGTTGGGCAACTACTTCCGGGTCGGCAACCTCACCGCGCTGCGCGAGCTGGCGCTGCTCTGGCTGGCCGACAAGGTCGACGAGCAGCTCGACCGCTACCGCAGTCAGCAGGGCATCGCGGCCACCTGGGAGGCCCGGGAACGGGTCGTGGTCGCGTTGACCGGTGGCCCGGAGGGCGAGACGCTGATCCGCCGGGCGGCCCGGGTCGCGGCCCGCAGCAAGGGTGCCGACCTGCTCGCCGTGCACGTGGCCCGCAGCGACGGCCTGGCCGGCGCCGACCCGGCCCAACTGGCCCGGCAACGAGTGCTGGTGGAGAGCCTGGGCGGCACGTACCACCAGGTGCTCGGCACCGACGTGCCGGCCGCGCTGCTGGACTTCGCCCAGGGCGTGAACGCCACCCAACTGGTGCTCGGCGCCAGCCGGCGGGGTCGCCTCGCGCAGATCTTCGCCCGAGGCGTCGGGGTGACCACCACCGCGCTCTCCGGCTCGATCGACGTGCACCTGGTCACCCACAAGCAGGCCGGCAAGGGCCGTCGGGCGGCAGCCGTGCCGGCGGCGCTGTCCCGCCGTCGCCGACTGCTCGGCTTCGGCCTGGCGGTGCTGGGCATGCCGCTGCTCACCCTGCTGCTGAAGACCCTGCCCGACCTGACCCTCACCAACGACATCCTGCTGTTCCTCGCCGGGGTCGTCGGGGTCGCGCTTGTCGGCGGGGTGTGGCCGGCCCTGGTCGCCGCGCTCGGCGGGTCGCTGCTGCTCAACTGGTTCTTCACCCCGCCGTACCGGACGCTGACCATCGCCGAGGCGGACAACCTGCTTGCCCTGGCCGTCTTCGTCGGGGTGGCCCTCGCCGTGAGCTGGATCGTCGACGTGGCCGCCCGGCGGACCCGGGAAGCGGCGCGGGCCGCCGCCGACGCGCAGACCCTCGCCGCGGTGGCCGGTGGCGTGCTGCGCGGCGAACGCCCGCTGCCCGCCCTGCTGGACCAGCTCCGGGAGACGTTCGGGTTGCGCGCGGTGAGCGTGCTGGAGCTGGCCGAGGAGGCCAGCGGGCGTCCGGAGCGCGCCCGCGAGGAGCACGCCTGGTGTGTCGTGGCCAGCGTCGGCGACCAGCCGGCGTGCACGCCCGACGGCGGCGAGACGGCGGTGCCGGTCGACGAGCGGATCACCGTCGTGCTCAGCGGCCGACGGCTGGAGGCCGCCGACCGGCGGATCGTCGAGGCGTTCGCCGCCCAGGCCGCCGTCGCGCTGCGCCAGGAACGGCTCGCCGAGGAGGCCGCCACCGCCCGGCCCCTCGCGGCCGCGGACCGGATGCGTACCGCGCTGCTCGCCGCGGTCAGCCACGACCTGCGTACGCCCCTCGCGTCGGCGAAGGCGGCGGTGACCAGCCTGCGCAGCCACGACATCGAGTTCGACGAGTCCGACCGCGAGGAGTTGCTGGAGACCGCCGAGGAGTCGCTGGACCGGCTCGCCCGGCTCGTCGGCAACCTGCTGGACATGAGCCGTCTCCAGGCCGGTGTCCTCGGCATCACGGCGACGGCGATCGGCCTGGAGGACGCCGTACCCCTGGCGTTGGACGAACTTGGCCCGGGGGCCGCGACGGTCGGCACGGACATCCCGGCCGATCTGCCGGCCGCCACCGCCGACCCGGGCCTGCTGGAACGGGTGCTGGTCAACATCATCGCCAACGCCCTGCGCTACAGCCCGCCCGACCAACCGCCCACCATCACCGCCAGCGCGCACGCCGGCCAGGTGGAACTGCGGGTGATCGACCGGGGACCGGGCATCCCGGAGGACCAGTGGGAGCACGTCTTCCTGCCGTTCCAACGCCTCGGTGACCGGGACAACCAGACCGGCGTCGGTCTCGGACTCGCCCTGTCCCGGGGTTTGGCCGAGGCGATGGGTGGCAGCATCACCCCGGAGACCACCCCCGGCGGTGGGCTCACCATGGTGTTGCGGCTGCCAGCCGCCGCCCAGACCAGCTCGGAGGGGCCGCGGGAATGACGCGCATCCTGGTCGTCGACGACGAACCGCAGATCCTGCGTGCCCTGCGGATCAACCTGCGCGCCCGCCGATACGAGGTGGACGTCGCCGACACCGGGGCCGCCGCGTTGAAGGCCGCCGCCAGCCACCCGCCCGACCTGGTGGTGCTGGACCTCGGCCTGCCCGACATCGACGGCGTGGAGGTGATCCGCGGACTGCGCGGCTGGACCACGGTGCCGATCATCGTGCTGTCCGGCCGAGCCGGCAGTGAGGACAAGGTCGCCGCCCTCGACGCCGGCGCCGACGACTACGTGACGAAGCCGTTCGGGGTGGAGGAGCTGCTGGCCCGCATCCGTGCCGTCACCCGTCGGCTCGGCGGGCCCAGCGAGGCGGTACCTGCGCTGCGGATCGGCCAGCACACCGTCGACCTGGTCGACCACCGCGTGCGGCGCGACGACGGCACCGAGGTCAAGCTGACCCCCATCCAGTGGAGCGTGCTGGAGAAGCTGCTGCGCCACCCCGGCAAGCTGGTCAGCCAACGTCAGCTCCTCCAGGACGTGTGGGGGCCGGAATACCAGAACGAGACCAACTACCTGCGGCAGTACCTGGCCCAGCTACGGCGCAAGCTGGAGGACGACCCGGCCCGCCCCCGCCACCTCATCACCGAGCCGGGAATGGGCTACCGCTACCGCCCCTGACCCGTTGACACCCGCCGGCAGAGATTGAAGAATTTCGCTAGCAGTGGCAGCGGCGTGCTTCTGTAACCGTCCCCTCCACCGGTTACCCCTCGGGAGTCCCGCCGTGTCTGAGCCCCTGTCCCGTCGTCGGCTGCTGGCCGCCGGCGGCGCCGGCCTCGTCCTGGCCGGTCTCACCGACCCGTTCCGCGCCGGCCCCGCCCGAGCCGCCGTCACCACCGCCGACCTGGTCGTCTACGGCGCCACCTCCGGCGGGCTGGCCGCCGCGATCACCATGCGCCGACTCGGTCGCACCGCCGTGGTGGTGGAACCCACCAGCCACGTCGGCGGGCTGAGCACCGCCGGGCTGGGCGCCACCGACACCGGCGTCCAGGCGTCCATCGGCGGCCTCGCCGCCGAGTTCTACCGCCGGGTGTACGTGAAGTACCACGGCGGAACCCTCACGCCGACGTCGCCGCTGCGGATGACCTTCGAACCGCGCGTCGCCGCCGCCGTCTTCGCCGAGATGCTGGCCGAGGCGGGCGTGCCGGTGATCGTCGACGCCCGACTGAGCAGCCTCGGCCGCGCCGGCGACCGGATCACGGAGCTGCGCACCGAGGACGGCTCGATCTACCGGGGCGGGATGTTCGTCGACGCCACCTACGAGGGCGATCTGCTGGCCCTGGCCGGGGTGGGGTTCACCGTCGGGCGGGAGTCCAACGACACCTACGGCGAGACGATCAACGGGGTGCAGTCGCGCAACACCCACCAGTTCGTCTACCCCGTCGACCCGTACGTGACGGCCGGCTCGCCCGCCAGCGGTCTGCTGCCGGGCATCTCCGCCACACCGCTCGCCCCGCAGGGCAGCGCCGACGACCGGATCCAGGCGTACTGCTTCCGGATGTGCCTGACCCAGGCGGCCAACCGGATCCCGTTCGGCAAACCGTCCGGCTACGACCCGATCCGCTACGAGCTGCTGCTGCGGCACATCCAGGCCGGTTACGCCGGGCCGTACTTCACCACGCACTCGGTCGGCGGCGGCAAGACCGACTCCAACAACAACGGCGCCGTGTCGACCGACCACATCGGCTTCAACCACGCGTACCCGACGGCGAGCTGGGCCGTACGGGAGAGCATCATCGCCGAGCACCGCACCTACCAGCAGGGGCTGATGTGGTTCCTGGCCAACGACCCCCGGCTGCCGGCGTCGGTCCGGGACTCGACGGCCCGCTGGGGGCTGCCGGTGGACGAGTTCACCATCACCGGGGGCTGGCCGCCGCTGCTCTACATCCGCGAGGCCCGCCGGATGCTCGCCGCGTACGTGATGACCGAGGCCGACTGCCGGGGCCGGGTACGCGCCACCGATTCGGTGGGCCTGGCCAGCTACACGATGGACTCGCACAACTGTCAACGGGTGGTGGTCGACGGCAAGGTGCGCAACGAGGGGGACGTGCAGATCGGGGTGCCGGCGCCGTACCCGGTGAGCTACCGGGCGATCGTGCCGCACCGGGCGCAGTGCGCCAACCTGCTGGTGCCGGTCTGCCTCTCGGCGAGCCACATCGCGTACGGCTCGATCCGGATGGAACCCGTGTTCATGATCCTCGGGCAGGCGGCGGCCACCGCCGCGTCGCTGGCCCTCGCCGGGAACCTCGCCGTGCAGGAGGTGCCCGTGCCCACCCTCCAGTCTCGGCTGCGGCAGGACGGCGCGGTGTTGGAGTGGGGCTCGACGAGCGAGGTGATCCTGGACAACGCCGCGAGCAGCGGGATCACCCGGGCCGGCACGTGGCTGCGCAGCACGAGCGTCGGCGGCTTCTACGGCCCGGACTACGAGCACGACGGCAACACCGCCAAGGGCGTCAACCGGCTGCGGTTCCGCCCCACGCTGCCCGCCGCCGGGTCGTGGACGGTGCAGTTGCGCTGGACCGCCAACGCGAACCGGGCGACGAACGTGCCTGTCGACATCGAATACTCCGGCGGGCTGGTCACCCGCACGGTGGACCAGCGGCAGGCCGGCGGCCAGTGGGTGCCGCTGGGCACCTACCCGTTCACGGCGGGCACCGACGGGAGCGTACTGATCCGCACCGAGGACACCGACGGCCACGTGGTCGCGGACGCGGTGCGCTTCGTCCGCGCCTGACTGATCGGACGGGCGACGGTCTTCGGATCCAGCGGCGGCGCCACCAGCAGGGGGTCGACCTGGATCACGTCGATGCCGAGAGGGCGCAGCATGCCGCGCAACGCGGACTCGCACAACTCCTCCCAGTGCTGATCGACGCCCATCGCGGCGGCCAGGAGCTCCGGCCGGGTGAAGGCGATGCCCAGCCGCTGGCCCTGCGGCGAACGGCCGGTCCGCACCGTCCGCACCAGCCGTCCCGGCAGGTCGCGCACCGGAACGGCGTAAATTATCGGGGCCTCGTCCATGGTGGGGCTGGTCCTTTCGAAAGCGGTGGGGAGAAGAGGTCATCGGCTGAAACGTTCGAGGTCGTGCGCGAAGCGGCGGATCGTCGAGGCCCGCGCCCAGGACGGCGCGGGCACCGCGACGACCGGCACGGCCGCCCTCGTCACGCAGTACCGGGTGACGTGGCCACGCGACCGGCCGAACCGCCCGCGTTCCGGGCTGCCGACGACCAGCAGGTCGGTTTCCCGGTGCGCGTGGTCGACGAGCACCTGCCCGGCGTACCCCTGGGTCGCCACCAATCGGACGGTCACGTCCCGGGGCATGCCGCCGAGCGCCGCGTCGAAGACGCCACGCAGGTAGACCACCGCGGCCCGGTCGCACTCGTCCTGCCAACGCCACGTCAGGGTGCCGGGCCGCCACGTCGGCGCGAAGACCCAGGCGCGTACGGCGTCCAGGTGCGCGCCGTCGCGGCGGGCGAGCTGCATCGCGCGGCGCAGGGCCTGCATTCCGGCGAACGACCGGTCGACGCCCACCACGATCCGGCGGCCAACGGCGGGGCGGCTCACGCGGCGGACACCGCCCACGCCGGGGCGTCCTTTCCGGTACGCGGCTCCGCCTGCGTGCTCAGGTCGAGCGCGCGGAGGATGTAGTTGGCCGCGGCCACCTCCACCCCGGCCCGGCGGCGCAGGTCGGCCACGGCTCGGTGCAGAACGGTCCTGCTGTCGGCGGAGAGTCGCACCACGGCGTCGATGTCGGCGGCGATCCACCACGCGTCGACGGCGCAGGGCTCGTGCCGCAGGTACTCCACCAGGTGACTGCCGGGCGCGGACGGTCCCAGCCGAACGCTCACCAGCGCCTCGTGCCGGCGTGCCGGCTCGCCCGGACTGCCAGGCGCGTCCGGGCCGCTGTCGCTGTCGCTGCCGGGTGGGAGGTCCCCGCGTTCCCAGCGTGTCATCCGCCAAGGACTCATGGGTCCATCGTCACCACCGAGAGGCGGCGGTGCGCCCGCCGATACGCCATTTCGACGGGCCACCGCCAATTCTTGACGCCGCGTTCACGCCGACGCCTACGCCGGTCAGTTGCCGACGAACTCGACACCCACCAGTCGTTCCGAGACGGTCCACAGCCGTGCCGCGTCACTCGTGTCGTGCGCGGAGCGGTAGACGGCCAGTTCGGTCGGTCTGCCGGTGAACTGCCCCAGCCCGTCCGGGCCGTAGAACCGGCCGCCCCGCGCCTGTGGGCTGGTGGCGGCGTAGAGGGCGGGGAGCAGCCCGGCATCCACCGAGTGCACCAGGATGCCCCAGCGGGCCAGCCGGCTCATGATCGAGTGGTGCAGCGACGGCCGGCTGCGTCCCAGGTTGGGACCGGACGCGTACAGGTTGGTCATCGTGGTGCCCGGATGGGCGACGTTGCTGACGATGCCCCAGCCGGCGGCCCGGCTCCGTCGGTCCAGCTCCAACCCGACGTGCAGGGTGGCCAGCTTGGACGCGTTGTACGCCCGGATCGCCGCGTACCGGTGGGTGCTCTGCAGGTCGTCCCAGTCGAGCCGCCCGGAGCGGGCGGCGCTGCTCGACATGGTGGTGACCCGGGCGTGGCCGGCCCGCAGCAGCGGCAGCAGCCGCCCGGTCAGCGCGAAGTGCCCGAGGTGGTTGGTGCCGAATTGCAGCTCGAAGCCCTCGGCGGTGGCATGCCGGGTCGGAGGCGTCATCACGCCGGCATTGTTGATCATGATCTGGATCGGTCGACCCTCGCCGAGCAGCGCGTCGGCCAGCGCGGCCACCGAGTCCAGCGAGGCGAGGTCCAGCTTCCGGGTCGAGACGACGGCACCCGGCACGGCGGCTCGAATGACGTCCAGCGCGGCGGCGCCCTTGGCCGGGTTGCGGACCGGCAGCACCACCTCGGCCCCGGCGCGCGCCAGCCGTGTGGCCAGGCCGAGGCCCAGGCCGTCGCTGCCGCCGGTCACGACGGCGAGTTTTCCAGTCAGGTCCGGAACGGTCAGGTCGAGCACAACAACTCCCAGGTCGGCGGTGTCCCTCATCGGTCGTGGACAAGCCTGGATCGGTCGCCGACCACCACCCAGGGTCGTCTTATCCAGGGATCGACGGTCCCCGGCTGTCGCACGGGCCGGCTGTCCGGCGAGTAACGTCCTTGACGATCATGGACTTTCGGACGAGGAGGCACGGTGCGGACGACGACGGTGGACATCCCGACCAGCGACGGAGTGGCGGACGCGTCCCTGACCCGGCCGGACGGCAACGGCCCCTTCCCGGCGGTGCTGCTCTTCATGGACGCCTTCGGGCCGCGCCCGCGCCTGGTCGAGATGGCGGAACGGATCGCCGCACGGGGTTACCTGGTATTGACGCCCCACCTGTTCTACCGGGCCGGCCGGGCACCGCTGTTCGACCTGTCCCGACTCGGTGAGCCGGACCAGCGCGGCGCGCTCTTCGAGCAGATCATGCCGCTGGCCGGCGCGTTGACCCCGGACGTGTTCGACCGGGACACCACCGCGTACCTCGACTTCCTGGCCGCCCGCGACGACGTCCGGCCGGGTCCGGTCGCCATCACCGGCTACTGCCTGGGCGGCACGAACGCGCTGCGGGCCATCGAGGCGCACCCGGACCGCATCGCCGCGATCGCCAGCTTCCACGGCGGGTACCTCGCCACCGACGCGCCGGACAGCCCCCACCTGGCCGTCGGCTCGATCACCGGCGAGGTGTACTTCGGGCACGCCGACGCCGACCGGTCGATGACGCCCGAGCAGATCGCCACGCTGGAGAAGGCACTCGACGCGGCCGGCGTGCGCTACCGCTCGGAGGTCTACGAGGGCGCCCACCACGGCTTCACCATGGCGGACACCCCGATGTACGACGAGCAGGCCACCGAGCGCCACTGGGCCGCCCTCTTCGACCTGCTGGACCGCGCCCTGCCCGCGAGCTGACTGACGAGCGCGCCGGTCCGGTCAGCGGCGCAGCAGCACCGGGCCGGCGTCGATGCGGGTGCGGAACAGCGCGTACGGCTTGCGCCGCAGGTCCTTGCCCCGCTGGTACTGCGCCTGCCGGTGCAGCTGGTTGGCGGTGACGTAGAGGTACCCGTCGGTGGCCACCGACATGGTGTCCGGCCAGAGCAGCCGAGGGTCGTGGACCAGGGTCTCGTACTCGCCGTCCGGCAGCCGGCGCAACACCGCGTTGTGCTCGTACGCGGTGAGGTAGAGCCGCCCCGCGTCGTCGCTCTCCAACCCGTCCGAGGCGGTGCCCCGGTCCCCCTCGTCGACGACTGTCGCGGCGACCGCCTCCTGGGTGACGCCCGGGTCGGCCAGCGCCTCGGTGGAGACGCTGTGCAGTCGGCGCGAAGCCAGCGGGCAGTAGTAGAGCCGACTGCCGTCGGCCGAGATGGCGATGCCGTCGGAGCCCATGCTCACCGGTTTCGGCGGGCCGTCCGCCGGCCGTTCGAGGAACGGTCGGCCCTCGACCACCGGCCGGAACGTCGCCAGCGGCTCCGCCTTCGTGGACGGGTGGTCGTGCAGCCGCCGCCAGGAAGCGCCACTGGCCAGGTCGACGACGATGATCCCGTTCGGCCCGGAGTCCGCCGAGTCGGTGATGTACGCGACCCCCGCCTCACCGCGCCGCAGGTCGAACCGGACGTCGTTGAGGTACGTCGTCGGCAGCGCCACGTCCGCCGGAAAGGTGATCACCTGGGCGACCGTGTCGGTGTCCAGGTCGATCCGGACCAGCTTCGGGCCGCCCGGCTTCGTGGGCTGGAACATCGGGCTCCCGGTGTCCAGCACCCAGAGCCGGTCGGCCGGGTCCACCACGATGCTCTGCACCGACACGAACGCGCCCGCGTCGTCGTCGCCCGACGGGTCGTTCCACGCCTGGTCGGGGTAGGGCACCTCCCGGCCGTCGCGCAGCTCCACGACGGTGGCCGGCACCTCGTCGCCCCATTTCGGGAAGTTGACGAAGATCCGGCCCTGGTGCGAGACGCTCACCCCGGTCGGCATCGGGCCGGTGAAGGTGTGCACCAACTCCAGCTCGCCCACCGGCTCGTCGCCCACCGGCCCGTTCATGACGCCCACCTCACGATGCCCATCGTCTCGCCTCCTGCTCGGTCGGTAGCGCGCTCCGGTGCGGTTGTTCCCGCCCTGGCGTCCGATATTCCTCGGTCAGCTCACCGGCGCGGCGGCGTACGCGGCGGGCAGGCCGGGGACCTCGACGTCCACCGCGAGCAGCGCGCCGTCCTGCGGACCCGCGGCGCTCAGCCCGACCCGGGCGGTGCCGATGAAGAGTCGGCGCAGGTCGGGGCCGCCCAGGCAGATGCCGGCGGGCTGCTTCGCCGGCAGCCGGATCTCCCGGTCCAGGGTGCCGTCGGGCCGGTAGCGGCGGACCGCCGAGCCACCCCAGAACGCGACCCAGAGGTGGCCCGCCGCGTCGACGGTCATCCCGTCCGGGCCGCCGTCGTCGGGGGAGAGCCGCAGGAACGGCTCCCGCCCGTGCAGGTCTCCGGTGCCCGGGTCGACGGTGAACCTGTCGATCTCGCCGCGCGGTGTGTCGGCCAGGTACATGGTGGTGCCGGTGGCGTCGAACGCCGGCCCGTTCGGAATGGTCAGCCCGGTCACCGCGGGCACCGGTGCTTGGCCCGGGGCCAGCCGGTACAGCGTGCCTTCGCCGGGGACCGCGGCGTACGTCATGCTGCCGGCCCAGAATCGGCCGTGCGGGTCGGCGACCGCGTCGTTCATCCGGGTCGGCTCGGGCGCGTCGCCGACCAGGTCGGCGACCGGTCGGGGGTCGCCGCCGGCGGGCAGCACGGTGACGCCGGTCCCGGCGGCGGCCAGCCAGTCGCCGGGACGGTCGGCCACCGGGGCGACCGCGCCGAGCGGAACGTCGAGGCGGCGCACCTCCCGCAGTGGGGCCGGGGCGTCGCCGTCGGTCTCCAACAGCCGCCCGGCCAGCAGGTCGACGAGGACCAGCCGGTCGTCGACCCAGCGCAGCCCCTCGCCCAGCTCCAGCCGGTCGGTGCTCCAGACGGTCGGCTCGGTCAGCTCCATGGTGCTCCTCCAAGAGATCTCCGGTCGGCGGCGGCCGGTCCGCTTCGGTCGTCGGTGCACCAGCCTGCGCCGGCCGCCGCACCCGTCAGCGGACCGTACCGCCGGGGCATTGGTCGAGCAGCGTCAGCGGACCGTACCGCCCGGCCCGTGGTCGAGCAGCGTCAGCTCGGCTCGGTCGGGCAGGCCCTCCCAGTCACCCCGGGTGGCGACCGCGAACGCGCCGGTGGTGACCGCCCGGTCCAGCCGGGTCGACGCGTCGGCACCGTCGAGCCACCCGGAGAGCAGCCCGGCCACGAACGCGTCGCCCGCGCCGACGGTGTCCACCACCGGCACCGTCCGGGCTGGACGGTGTACCCGGCCGGTGGCGCGGTGGCTGGTCGCCCCGTCGGCGCCGTGCTTGACCACGACCTCGGTCACGCCGGCCGACAGCAGCGCCGCGACCGGGTCGGACGCGTCGGTCAGCACGGCCAACTCGTCGTCGGAGGCGACCACCAGATCGATCGAGGGCAGCAGCGGGCGCAGCGCGTCGGCGGCGTCGGCGACCGACCAGAGCCGTTGCCGGTGGTTGACGTCCAGGCAGACGGTGGTGCCGGCGGCACGGGCGCGCCGCACGGCCGCCACCACCGCCTGGTACGGCTCGACGCCCAGCGCGCAGGTGATGCCGGTGACGTGCAGCAGCCGGGGCGGCGACCCCGGCGCGTCGAAGGCACGTGTCACGTCGGCCGGGCGCAGCCGGGAGCCCGCGGAACCCGCGCGGTGGTAGGTGACCCGGTTGATGTCGGCGACCCGGTTCTCGACGAGGATCAGCCCGGTGGGCGCGGTCGGGTCGATCCGGGACCAGGTCAGGTCGACACCTTCGGCGCGCAGCGTACGGCGGACCAGCTCGCCGGGCTCGTCGGCGCCGGTGACCCCGACCCAGGCGGCCCGGTGGCCGAGCCGGGCCAGCCCGATGGCCACCGTCGACTCGGCCCCGGCGACGGAGATCCCGGCGGTGCCGCCCAGCCGCAGCGGGCCGCTGCTGCGGAAGGCCGCCATCGTCTCGCCGAGCGTGAGCAGGTCGGTCACCGCTGGACCGCCGTGCGGAAGGTGTCCGCGCGCTCGCGCAGCGCCGACAGGTCGCCGCCCCGGACGGCGTCACCCAGCAACGGGGAGCCGACACCCACCGCCACCGCGCCCCGGTCGAGGTACCGTCGCGCGCCGTCCGCGTCGACCCCGCCGACCGGTACGAACGCGGTGCCGGGGAACGGATCCCGCAGCGCGCCGAGGTAGTCGGGTCCGCCGAGGGAGGCCGGGAAGAGCTTGACGGCGGTGGCCCCGGCACTGCCGGCCTGCACCACCTCGGTGGGGGTGAGCGCTCCGGCGAGCACCGGCAGCCCGAGCCGGCCGCCCTCGGCGAGGCTCGGCGCGAGCGCCGGGGTGACCAGGAAACCGGCGCCCGCGTCGGCCGCGGCGCGGGCGTCCTCGGCGCTGAGCACGGTGCCCGCGCCCAGGGCGTAGTCCGCCCCGAGGGCGGTCCGGGCGCGACGGATGATGCCCAGCGCGTCGGCACTTGTCAGGGAGACCTCGACCAGGGCGACGCCGCTCTCGGCCAGGGTGAGTACGGCGGCCAGCGCGGCAGCCGGGTCCGGGCCGCGCACGATGGCCAGCAGCCGGTGGGTACGCAGCTCGTCGAGCAGGTTCATCGCGGTGTCCTCAGTGGATGCGGTGGGCGGAGATGGTGAGTCGCCAGGTGACCTCACCGGCGGGCGGAACGACCACGGCGTCGGCGGGGCCGGCTTCGGCCAGGTCGAAGGCCGCGCCGAGCATCGGTTCGACACCGACGCTGCGGTAGGGGCCGTCGGTCGGCCAGCCGCCCAGGTTGCGCCAGAGGGCGGTGCTGCGGGGCTGGCCCGCGCACTCCAGTTCCAGCGTCAGCCGGTCGTCGCCGTCGATCACCTGGACCCGTGGGCAGTCGAGCAGTACCGCGCCGAGCGCGGTCCCGTCGTCCGGGCCGAGGGTGTCGAGCGTCAGCCCGGCGGGGGACGGCCACTCCCCGGTGAGCCACGGTGAGTCGGCGGGCCAGGTGCCCGGCGGCAGGAGCGCGGCGGCCTCCGGGTACAGCCGGGTCGGTGTGCCGGCGGGCGCGTCGAGGCGGGCCGCGGGGGACAGGTCGAGCAGGGCGTGCGCGGCCCAGACGAACCGGTGACCGGGGTCGGCGGCCAGCCGGTAGTCGGCCACCACCACGCCGCCTTCGTCGGTGATCCGGCGGCTCAGGGTGAACGTCCGCCGCTGGATCACCAGCGTGTCGGGGCCGGCCCGGCGCCAGGGCCGCGACCAGACCTCGCCGTGGTCGGGCTCGCCGCGCACGGTGGGCAGGCACTCCTCCAGCCCGCCGGCGTCAACGAACGCGTCGTCGGCGCGTACCTCGTCTCGGCCGGGGCCGGGGCCGCGCCAGAGCCACTCCCGGCCGCCACCGTGCAGGCTGGTCCACCGGCCGCCGTGCGCCACGTCGTACGCCACGCGCAGCGGCACCGGAGTCGCGCCGGTCACCATTCCGCGAACGACCCGTCGGCGTGCTGCCAGACCGGGTTGCGCCAGGTGTGCGGTGTCTGCGCGGCCTTGCGGACCGCCGCCTCGTCCACGGTGATGCCCAGGCCGGGCCGGTCGAGGCGGGCGATGTGCCCGTCCACGAACCGGAACGGTTCCGGGTCGACCAGGTAGTCCAACAACTCGGAGCCGACGTTGTAGTGGATCCCGATGCTCTGCTCCTGGATCAGGAAGTTCGGCGTCGCGAAGGCCACCTGGAGGCTGGCCGCCAGCGAGATCGGGCCGAGCGGACAGTGCGGGGCGAGCAGCGCGCCGTACGTCTCGGCCAGCGCGGCGATCCGGCGGACCTCGGAGATCCCGCCGGCGTGCGACAGGTCGGGCTGGACCACGGCGACTCCGGCCTGCAACGGGCCGAGGAACTCGGAGCGGCCGTAGAGGCGTTCGCCGGTGGCCACCGGGATCGGTGTGCTGGCGACGATGTCGCGCAGGTGGTGGGCCTGGTCGGGCAGGACCGGCTCCTCCACGAAGAACGGGCGCAGGGGAGCCAGCTCGGGCAGGATCCGGCGTACGGCGGCCAGCCCGGCCCGGCCGTGGAAGTCCAGCGCGATGTCCCGGTCTCCGCCGAGCACCTCGCGGGCGGCGGCGACGCGGCCGACGACCTCGTCCACCTCGGCGGAGGTGGGGATGGGGGAGAGCCGCCCGCACGCGTTCATCTTGACGCCGGTGAGACCGGCGGCGACCTGCGCGGCGGCGGCGTCGGCCACCTCGTCGGGCTCGTCCCCGCCGATCCAGGAGTAGATCCGCACCTTCTCCCGCACCGGGCCGCCGAGGAGCGCGTGCACCGGCGCGCCGTACGCCTGCCCGGCGATGTCCCAGAGCGCCTGGTCGAGGCCGGCGACCGCGCTGGAGAGGATCGGGCCGCCCCGGTAGAAGCCGCCCTTGGTGAGCACCTGCCAGTGCTGCTCGATCCGCAGCGGGTCGGCGCCGATCAGGTATTCGGCGAGCACCTCGACGGCACTGCGCACCACTTCGGCGCGCCCCTCCACCACCGGTTCACCCCACCCGACCAGCCCGTCGTCGGTCTCCACCCGGCAGAACAACCACCGTGGCGCGACCAGGAAGGTCTCGATGCGCTCGATCTTCACTGACTGCCCCTTCGTCCCCGTGCCTTCTCGACGTCGCGGACGGCCTTGTCCAGCAACTCACGCATGGCGGTCTCGGCCGCCGTCTCGTCGCGCTCGCGTAGCGCGTCGACGACGGCACGGTGGCTGGGCACGGGGTCGTCGTGCGCGGCGCCGCCGTGCACCAGGCGGTCGCGTTCGGCGAGCCCGGTCTCCATCACCACCTCCATCCGTTCCAGCAGCTCGTTGTGCGTGGCGGTGAGCAGCGCGCGGTGGAAGGCGAGGTCGGCGGCGACGGCGGCGGCGGGATCACCGTTGGCCTCGGCCATCTCGGCCAGCGCTCGGTCGAGGGCGGCCAGGTCGTCCTCGGTCGCCCGGGTGGCGGCCAGCCGCGCGGCGGCCGGCTCGATGATCGCGCGTACCTCGTGCAGCTTTTCGAGCAGACGCTCGTCGGGGCCCTCGGCGAACTGCCAGCGGATCACGTCGCCGTCGAGCAGGTTCCAGTCGGCGCGGGGCCGGACGAAGGTGCCGCGTTTCTGCCGGGCGTCGACGATGCCCTTGGCCGAGAGGACCTTCAGCGCCTCGCGCAGGGCCGTGAGGCTGACGTCGAACTCCTCCTGAAGGGCGACGATGTTCAGGGTCGCGCCGGCGGGGATCTCACCGGTGAGGATGCGACGGGCGATCGCTTCGACGGTCTGCCCGTGGACGCCGCGGCGTGCGTACTGTGCCAATGCTCCTGGCCTTTTCGCTGGTCGGTATCGATCTCTCAGGCCGAGGCTTTCACCGCTGTCCAGCCACCGTCCACCACGAGGCTCGCGCCGGTGACGTAGGCGGCGTCCGGTGAGGCGAGGAAGGCGACGGTCGCGGCCACCTCGTCCGGGGTGCCGAAGCGTTTCGCCACCGTCTCGGCGACGCTGCGCTCGCGGTCCTCTTCGGACACGTCGGCCCAGGCCGCGGTGAGGATCGGGCCGGGCAGCACGGTGTTGACCCGCACCTGTGGGCCGTACTCCACGGCGAGTTGGCGGCCGAGCGCGACCAGGCCACCCTTGGCCGCGGCGTACGCGGGGCGGCCGGGCAGCCCGACGAGCGCGTGCACCGAGGAGATGAGCACCACCGCGCCGGAGCGGGTCCGCAGGTCGTCCAGGCAGGCGCGCACACCGAGGAACGCGCCGGTGAGGCTGACGCCGAGCTGCTGGTCCCAGGACTGCCGACTGGTCTCGTGGGCCGGGGCGACCCGCACGGCGTACGCGGTGCTGACCAGGATGTCGATCGGGCCGAGGCCGGCGTGTACGGCCGTCACCGCAGCCGCCCAGTCGTGCTCGTCGCTGACATCGGCCACTACGGACAGTGCTCGTCCGCCGCGAGCGGTCAGTTCGTCGGCCAGCGGGGTCGGGTCGTGCACGTCGAGCAGCGCGACCGCCGCACCCTCGGCGGCGAGCCGCCGGGCCGTGGCGGCGCCGATCCCGCCCATAGCGCCGGTGACCAGCGCGTTCATGCCTTCAAGTCGGCGCATAAGCTGATCTACCTGCCCCTCGCCCTGATCTCATCTAATCATTAATTACGAAGATATCTTGACAGCCGGCGACGTCCGATGCAACCTTCTCGACACAGCATTCACATGGACGACACACTGCGCGGTGACGCTGCGTGTCGTAGAGGAAGGGATACCTCCGTGAGCGACTTCGACCCCGGTCGCCGGCGATTCCTTGGCCATCTCGGGCTCGCTGGCCTGGGTGCCCTCGGCGCCAGCTCGTTCCTCAGCGCGTGCGCCAGCTCCGCCAGCGGACCGACGACGAGCAACGGCTCGGGCGCGGTCACCATCCAGTCCAACCTCTCCTCGCCGCAGGCCAAGGCCGCGATGGAGAAGCTGATCGAGACGTTCAACGCGCAGGGCAAGGGCACGGCCAGCCTCAACACGATTGCCTCGGAGACCTTCCGGACCCAACTGCCGACGTACCTGACCTCGGCGAACCCGCCGGACCTCTACACCTGGTACGCGGGCTCGGTCGCCAACGACTACGCCAGCAAGAACCTGCTGCTGGACGTCTCCGACGTGTGGAAGTCGCTTGGCGACTACCCCCAGTCGCTGCGCACCCTCTCCACCGACGCCAGCGGCAAGCAGGTCTTCGTGCCGATGAACAACTACTGGTGGGGCTTCTTCTACCGCAAGTCCAACTTCGCCAAGTGGGGCGTGCAGGAGCCGAAGACCTGGACCGAGTTCCTGGCGCTGTGCGAGACCTTGAAGAGCAAGGGCGTCCCGCCGATCGGCATCGGTCTCGGCGACACCCCGTGGGTGGCCTCGGCCTGGTTCGACTACCTCAACATCCGGATCAACGGTGCGCCGTTCCACCGTGAACTGCTCGCCGGCAAGCAGCGCTTCGACGACCCGAAGGTCAAGGCGGTCTTCACCCGTTGGCGCGAGGCGCTGCCCTACTTCGACCCCAAGGGCAAGGCGTACCCGTTCCAGGAGGCGACCACCGCGCTGCTGGCGGGCAAGACCGGCATGTTCCTGATCGGCACGTTCTTCGCCGACGCCGCACCCAAGGACGCCCTCGGTGACCTGGACTTCTTCCGGTTCCCGATCATCGACCCGGCGGTGCCACTGGCCGAGGAGGCCCCCACGGACGGCTTCTTCGCCAGCGCGAAGACCGCCAACCCGACCGGCACCAGGGCGCTGCTCAGCTACCTCTCCGGGGTCGAGGCCCAGGAGGCGTACGTCAAGGCCAGCTCCGGGATCGTCCTGCCGGCCAACCCGAAGGCCAAGGCGTCCGACTCGCCGCTCGTGGTCAAGGGCAAGGCGATGCTCGACGAGGCCAAGGAACTGACCCAGTTCTTCAACCGCGACTCCAGCGACGCACTCCAGCCGACCGCGGACACCGCGCTCACCAAGTTCATCGACAAGCCGGACCAGATCGACGCGATCCTGCGGGAGTGGCAGGCCGGCGCCGAGAAGGTCTTCAAGGGCTGACGTGACAGCAACGATCTCCACGACCTCGGTCACCCCCACCCGGCGGCGGCGACGATCGGCGCGACTGTCGCCGCTGCTGGTGGCGTTCGTCCTGGTGCCGTTCGCGGTCGAGAGCATCTGGGTGTTCTGGCCGGCGCTCCAGGGCTTCTGGTTCTCGCTCACCCGCTGGGACGGAATGTCGTCGCCGGCCTTCGTCGGCACCGACAACTACGTCGAGCTGGCCGGTGACGCCACCTTCCGCGGCGCGCTGATCAACACGGTGATCTGGCTGGTGCTCTTCGGCGGCCTCTCCGTGCTCGGCGGCTTCGGCATGGCGCTGGTGTTGCAGAAGGAGCGACGCGGCGTCGGCTTCTACCGGGCCGCGCTGTTCACCCCGGTCGTGTTCTCGCTGGTGGTGACCGCGCTGGTCTGGCGGGTGTTCTACCAGCCCGACGGCATCGCCGACACGATCCTGCGGGCCGTCGGGCTGGAGAGCCTGATCCGGCCCTGGCTCGCCGACCCGCAGACCGCCCTGTACGCGGTGATCCTGCCCGCGCTGTGGCGGCAGATCGGGTACGTCATGGTGCTGTTCCTGGCCGGCCTGAAGGCCATCGACCCGGCGCTGCACGAGGCGGCCCGGATGGACGGTGCCAACTCCTGGCAGCGGCTGCGACACGTCACGATTCCCCAGCTCAAGGGGGTCAACGCCGTGGTGCTGTCGGTCATCGTGATCGACTCGCTGCGCTCGTTCGACATCGTCTGGTCGCTGACCAAGGGCGGCCCGTACCACTCGTCGGAGCTGCTCAGCACCTACATGTACTCGACCGCGTTCCAGAGCCTGCGGCTGGGCTACGCCTCGGCCATCGCCGTCGTGATCTTCGTGCTCGCGCTGGCCGTCATCCTCGGCTACCTGGTCCGCGCGTTCCGGGAGGAAGCCTGATGAACAAGCTCCGTACCGGGGCCTTCCACACCGGCATGATCCTGCTCTCGCTGCTGTGGCTCGGGCCGGTGATCTGGGTCGTGGTGATGTCCACCCGGTCGTTCGACGACATCGCCGCGCACGGCGTGGGCAGCCTGCCCCGCTCGTTCACGCTTGACACCTACCGGCAGGCCTGGACCGACGGCGGTGAGTTACGCGCGTTGATCAACAGCATGCTGGTCACCGTCCCGTCGGTGGCGTTGAGTCTCGCCCTCGCGGCGATGGCCGCGTTCGCGCTGAGCCGGTTCCGGATCCCGGGCCGGCGCACGATCCTGCTGCTGATGCTCGCCGGCAACCTGCTGCCACCGCAGATCCTGCTCATCCCGGTGGCCAAGTTCAGCGAGCTGACCGGCCTGTACGACACGCTCTGGGCACTGATCGCGGTGCAGGTCGGCTTCGGGCTCGGCTTCTACACCTTCGTCCTGCACGGCTTCATGCGGGACCTGCCGGGCGAGATCCAGGAGGCGGCCACCATCGACGGCGCCGGCACGGCGCAGATCTTCACGAAGGTGATGCTGCCGCTGACCCGCCCCGCGTTGGCCGCCCTCGGCGCGTTGTCCTTCACCTGGATCTTCAACGACCTGCTCTGGGCGATCACCGTGCTGCGTACCGATGACCACATGCCGGTCACCCCGGCGCTGCTGGCCCTCCAGGGGCAGTTCGTCTCGTCCTGGAACGTCATTGCCGCCGGCACGGTCATCGCGGCCGTCCCCACCGTCGCGGTGTTCCTGCGCTTCCAACGGCACTTCGTCTCCGGCCTGGCGCTCGGAGCGGTCAAGTGACCGCCGCTACCGGGTGGCGCTGGACGCTGCGCGGCACGCACACCGAGTACACCGTCACCGTGCCCGCGCACGGCCGCTGGCTGGAACTTGTCGCCTGGGGGCCGCACGGCGTCTCCGACGGGCCGTCGCCGGTCGCCTACGACGGCCCGGTGCCGTTCCTCACCGCCGGGGACGCGGCCCCCATCGAGTACGCCACCGACGCCGACCGCCCGTTCACCGGGGCCGACCTGGTGATCGAGACCGTGGACGGGCAGCGCCGGGTGGGCTTCGTGCACACCGAGGCGCGGATCGACGACGACCAGCGGGAGCTGGCCGTCGAGTTCGCCGACCCGGTCACCGGGCTGCGCGCCACCGTGCACTACCGGGTGCCCGCCGGCACCGACGTGGTGCAGCGCTGGGTCGAGCTGACCAACGACGGCACCGACGCGCTGCGGGTGGTCCGGGCCGGATCGGGCGGGTTCTGCGTACCCACGCCGCACGGCGCACTGCTCAGCCACCAGTGGGGGCAGTGGGCGCAGGAGTTCCAGCTCTCCCACGTCGAGCTGGGCCACGGAGCGTTCAGCATCGGCAGCTCCCAGGGCGTACCCGGGCATCTGCACGTGCCCTGGCTGGCCGTGCGGGACACCGCCGACCCGGCCGGTCCGGCGTGGGGGATGGGGTTGGCCTGGACCGGTTCGTGGGAGATCAGCGCCGAGCGGGACACCGGCGGCCTGACCCGGGTACGAATCGGCCGTCAGCTGGTCGACGGCCCGCTGGACCTGGACCCCGGCGAGGTGCTGACCCTGCCGGTGGTCACCGGCGCGTACAGCCCGGACGGCCTGGACGGGCTGGCCCGCGTCTGGCACACCCACCAGCGGTTGCTGGCCGCCGACCGGCTCACCCCGCGCCCGGTGCTCTACAACTCCTGGGAGGCCACCTACTTCGCCGTCGAGGCGCAGAGCCAGTTGGCGCTCGCCCGGATCGCCGCCGAGTTGGGCGTGGAGACGTTCGTGGTGGACGACGGCTGGTTCGTCGGTCGGAACGACGACACCGCCGGGCTGGGTGACTGGACGCCCGACCCGGCGAAGTTCCCGGCCGGGTTCGACACGTTCATCGCCGACGTCCGGGCGCTCGGGCTGAACTTCGGGCTCTGGGTCGAGCCGGAGTGCGTCAACCCGAAGTCGACCCTCTACGCCGAGCACCCCGAGTGGGTCTACTCCGTCGACGGTCGGCCGCTCACCCCGGTGCGCAACCAGTACCTGCTCGACCTGGGTCGGCCGGAGGTCGCCGAGTTCGTCCACTCCACGGTGGACGGTCTGCTGCGCCGGTACGACATCGACTACCTGAAGTGGGACTTCAACCGCCCACGTACCGAACCGGGCCGGCCCGGCGAGGTCGGCCCGCTCGACCTGGACGGCGCGCACGTCGCCAACCTGCACCGGATCTACGAGCGACTGCGCCGGGACCACCCCGGCGTGCTGATCGAGGCGTGTGCCGGTGGCGGCGGGCGCACCGACCTGGCGATGGCCGCCCGCGCCGACGTCTTCTGGCCCAGCGACAACACCGGCCCGATGGACCGGTTGGCCATCCAGTACGGCTTCCTGCACGCCAACGCCCCGCACCTGCTCAGCTCCTGGGTCACCGACGCGCCCGGTCTGTTCGATCCGCGACCGCGAACGCTTGCCTTCCGGTTCGTCCTCGCGATGGCCGGCGTGCTCGGCGTCGGCGCGGACATCCGGGCCTGGACCCCCGCCGAGCGGGCCGAGGCAGCCGGCTGGATCGCCCGCTACAAGGAGATCCGGGACGTCGTCACGTACGGCGAGGTGCACCTGATCGGCGGCCCCGACCAGGCCCGCTGCGCGGTGCAGTACACCTCCCCGGACCAGCGCCGAATCGTCGTCCTGGCCTGGCACACCGGCCGCCTCGACGGGACCGGCCTGCTCCCGTCCCGCCCGGTCCGGTTGCCCCTGCGCGGCCTCGACCCGAAGGCCCGTTACTCGCACGGCGACCGGCACTACTCCGGCAGTCACCTGACCGCCGTCGGCCTGCCCGTGCAGTGGAGCGCGACCCACGACGCCGACCTCATCGTGCTGACCCGCGACTGAGGCCGGAGCACCACCACCCCCACCCCCGAGGGACAGGAGTACCTCCATGCGCCTGAACCGACAGCTGACCGCCGCCCTGGCCGTACTCGGCCTGGGCCTGGCCAGCCCCACACCGGCCATGGCCGGCCCCCCACAGGCCAGTCCCCCACAGGCTGGCCTTCCACAGGCTGGCCCCTCGCAGGCCGGCCCTCCGCAGGCTGGTCACGGTCCCGGTCGTCCCGGCCACCCACCGGCCAGCGCCGGGGCCGAGGACCAGGGCGCGCCCACCTTCTTCGACAGTGGGCTCGCCCCGACGCCCTACCAGGGCTGGAACACCTACTTCGGCCTCGGTGGCGATCCCACCGAGGCCGAAGTCAGGTCGGTCACCGACCACATGGTCCGCAGTGGCCTGCGCGACGCCGGCTACACCTACGTCTGGATCGACGGCAACTGGGCCGCGCCCACCCCGCGTAACGAGGCCGGCCAACTCGTCGCCGACCCGGCCCGCTTCCCGGGCGGGATGGCCGCGCTTGCCGCGTACATCCACAGCTTGGGCATGAAGGCCGGCATCTACACCGACGCCGGGCCGTACCTGCCCGGGCAGTGTGGGCTGGGCAGCAACGGCCACTACCAGGCCGACATCGCCCAGTTCGCGGGCTGGGGCTTCGACGCGCTCAAGGCCGACTGGCTCTGCGGCCGGGCCGCCGGCCTCGACCCGGAGGCCACCTTCCGTGAGCTGGCCGAGGCGGTACGCCAGTCGCCGCGGCCGATGCTGCTCAACATCTGCAACCCGGTCAGCTCCGACTGGGGTGGCGGCCCGTACACCCCGGAACAGCTCTCCACCTGGAGCTACACGTACGCGCCCACCATCGCCGACTCCTGGCGGACGTACACCGACGTGGGGCTCACCGACCCGAGCCCCCAGTGGGCGTACCCGTGGGTGCTGCGCAACATGGACGTCAACGCGTACCACCCGGCGGCCACCGGACCGGGGCACTACAACGACCCGGACTACCTGCTGCCGATGCGCCCGCTGCCCGACGGCGGGTACGAGCTGGGCCTGGAGGAGTCCAAGACGCAGCTCGGCATGTGGGCCATCATGGCCGCGCCGCTGGTGATCGGCTCCGACCCGCGTGGCCTGCCGAAGGAGATGATCTCGGCGCTGACCAACCCGGAGATCGTCGCGGTCGACCAGGACCCGCTGGTCCGGCAGGGCGTCAAGGTAGCCGACACCGGCACCGACGCGCAGGTCTGGAGCAAGGTGCTCACCGGCTCCGGCAAGCGGGCCGTCGCCCTGCTGAACCGGCACGACACCGCGCAGCAGATCACCGTGAAATTCGCCGACGTCGCGCTCGGCGGGTCGGTGCGCGTCCGTGACCTGTGGACCCGTGCCGACGTGGACGCCCAGCCGAACACCCCGGGCGTGCAGCCGTTCACCGGCTCGTACACCGTCGAGGTGCCGGCGCACGGGGTGGCCATGCTCGGTCTGACCGGCACCGACCAGGTCGCCGGTGCCAACCTCGGCGGGACCGCCAGCGCCAGCCCCGCGCTGGTCCGAGTGGATGACACCCACGCCACCGCCTTCGTCCGCGACGCTTCCGGCGCACTGGCGGTCAACACCCGCACCGGTACGACGTGGGGCACGCACTGGACGTCACTCGGCGGCCCGGTCGGCGGACGGATCCTCGGCCAACCGGCCGCGTACGCCTCCACTGGCGGGCGGCTCGACGTCTTCGTCCGGGGCACCGACAACGCGGCCTGGCAGCGCACTTTCACCGCCGGGACGTGGGGACCGTGGCGCAGCCTCGGTGGCACGCTCACCGACGCGCCCACGGTGGCCTGGACCAGCCCGACCCAGTGGACCCTCGTGGCGCGCGGAGCCGACGGCAAGATCTGGTCGCGTACGCCGAGCACCGGCTGGGTCGGCGTCGGCGCGCCGGAGAACCGGCCGTTCTACGGTCGGCCGAGCGCGGTCGTCGACGACGCGGGCGTGCTGCACGTGGCGGTCCGCAGCCGCACCGACGAGGTGTGGTGGACCAGCCGGACCGGCACCACCTGGTCGGCCTGGACCAGCCTGGGCGGCACCACCAGCGGCAGCCCCACGTTGCTCGCCACGGCTGGCCGGGTCTACCTGTTCTCGTTGGCCGCCGACAACCGCCTCTGGCAGCGCAACCTGAGCGATGGTGCCTGGGGCGGCTGGTTCCAACGTGGTGAGTTCGCCACCGACGCCTTCCGGGGCGCACCGGGGGCCGCCGCCGGCGCCAACGGCAGCGCCTGGCTGGCGGTACGCGGCGTGGACGACCGGGTGCACCAGATCGTCCTCTGATCACGGTGCTGCGGCCTGGTCAGGTCACGCCAATCGTGCGGTTGCTGTCGCCGAGCCAGCGTCGATCATGGAGTTGTGGTGCCTGGTTCAAGGGGTTTAATGGCGTTTGTCCCCCACCACAACTCCATGATCGACGGGGAGAGGTGGGGCGGGGCGGGGCGGGGCAGGCTCGGCGGGGCGGGGCGGGCGGCGGGCGGCGGGTGGGGGGTTAGTTGTGGCGGATGAGGCCTGGGCCGGGGGCGATGTCGATGTCGCCGTCCTCCACCTCGTGGCCGGCCGCGCAGCGGAGCACCGCGCGGACCGGTTGGCCGCAGTCGTGGTGGGTGGCGACGATGGACGGGCCGGCGTCGTCGGCGGCCCAGGTGTCGCCCCAGTTGCGCAGAGCGGTGATCACTGGCAGCAGTTCGTGGCCCTTGCGGGTGAGCTGGTACTCGTGGCGGGTGCGCTGACCCGGCTCCCGATAGGGGATGCGTTCGAGCAGATCGGCGGCGACCATTTCCTTGAGCCGGGCGGCCATGGCGGGTTCGCCGACGCCGACCCGGCGGACGAAGTCGTCGAAGCGGCGCGTGCCGAGTAGCGCCTCGCGCATGATCAGGACCGTCGACCTGCTGCCGACGATGTCCATCGCCCGGGCTACCGAGCAGTTCTCGCTCGACCAGGAGTCGCGATCTTCTCGGAGGTCCTCCATGCCGTCCAGCGTACCTGACTTGCGTAAAAGCTAGCCAGGTGGTTCACTTGGCCGTCGCTGGCTTATGCGGACATAAGTCAGACCGACCAGCATCGAGGACACCAGTGACCACCAACACCACGGCCCCGACCGCAGCCGCACCCGGCCCGGCCACCGCCAGGTCCGTTCGCGGTTCCCGCCCGGTGACCCTGGTCGCCATGTGCCTGGGCGCGATGATCACGTTCCTCCAGATCACCGCGACGGTCTCCGCGCTGACCACGATCCAGCAGGATCTGCGGGTCGACCCGACCACCCTGATCTGGGTTCCGAGCGCCTACACGCTGATGGTGGCGAGCGTGGTGCTGTCCGCCGCCACCCTCGGCAACCGCTACGGACGCAAGCGCATGTTCGGTGCCGGGGTCCTCGCGATGATCGTTGGCGCCGCCGTCGTGGCCGGTGCCCCGACCGTGGCCTGGGTGATCGTCGGGCAGTTGGTCGCCGGCCTCGGCGGAGCCCTGATCCTGCCGAACAGCCTGGCGATCCTCGGCGCGACGTTCACCGACCCGCACCGACGTACCGAGGTCATCACCGCGTGGTCGGCGGCCTCCGGCATCGGGCTCGCGATC
The DNA here is from genome assembly GCF_040647935.1 of Micromonospora sp. NPDC049204. Classification (NCBI taxonomy): domain Bacteria; kingdom Bacillati; phylum Actinomycetota; class Actinomycetes; order Micromonosporales; family Micromonosporaceae; genus Micromonospora; species Micromonospora sp. NPDC049204. Next base: position 45,384 of record NZ_JBEZDC010000002.1, read on the forward strand.
GGCCCACTCATCGCCGGCACGCTGCTGAAGCACCACGCGTGGCACAGCGTCTACCTGTCGACGATCGTGCTGGGCGTGGTCACCCTCGTCGCCGCCATCGGAGTGGCCGAGTCCCGGCCGAGCGCGGGCCGACTCGACGTACCCGGCCTGCTGCTCGGCACCGTCGCCATCGCCGCGGCCGTCTACGCCCTGATCCAGGGCGGCAAGGACGGCTACACCAGCCCGGTGGTGACGGTGGCCTGGATCGCCGCGGCTGCCGCACTCGTCGTGTTCGTCCTGGTCGAGCTGCGTTCCGATGCGCCGATGCTCGACCTGCGGCTGTTCCGGTCCGCGTCGTTCAGCGCCGTCATGGTCGTCGCCGCGGTGTCGCTGTTCGGCTTCACCGGCGTGGCGATCCTGCTGGTCCTCTTCCACGAACGTGTCCAGGCCCTCAGCCCGCTGGACACCGGCTGGCGGATGCTCGTGCTCTTCGGCGCCTACGTGGTCGTCGCCTTCGGCGCCGGGCGGGCGATCCGTCGTACCGGCTTCAAGGCGCCACTCACCCTCGGCCTGGTCTTCGGTGCGGCGGCGAGCTTCGGTCTGGCGGCCCAGGGTCCCACCGCGTCCTTCGGTCACCGGTGGCCGCTGTTCGCCTTGTTCGGTGCCGCGGGCGGCCTGGTGGTGGCCCCGGCGACCGCCGCCGCGCTGGCCAGCGTCGCGCCCGCGCAGGCCGGGATGGCCTCTGGCGCGGTGAACGCCGCCCGACAGGTCGGCTCCGTGCTCGGCACGTCCCTGCTGGGCACGCTCCTGACCACCACGATGCTGGCCGACCTGCCCGGCCGGTTGGCCGCGCACCAGGTCGGTGAACCCACCCGTGGCGCCGTGCAGGCGGCGGTGGCCACCGGTGTCACCGGCGACCAGCCGCTGCCCGACCCGGTCCGGGCGGCGATCGCCGAAGCCATGACCTCCGGCGTCCAGGCCGGGCTACGAATCAACGGCATCGTCTTCCTCGTCACCGCCGTGCTCACCCTCGCCCTCGTCCGCAACCGGCCGCACCAGCACTGAAGCCAGCGCTGCGCCGATCACCACGACGATCAGCCGATGGCGGTCAACCAGTGGTCACGGCCGCGGTGACCTCGACCTCCAGCACCGCGCCGTCGAGAAAGAGCCGGCTCACCTCGACGGTGGTGCTGGCGGGCCTGGTCTGCCCGAAGAAGCGGTTGCGGACGTCCGCATAGCCGGCCAGGTCGCCGAGGTCGGTCAGGAACGTCCGGACGTGCAGCACGTCGGAGAAGGTGGCGCCGTGCGCCGCGAGTAGCGCGCCGATCAACTCGAAGATCCGTTCGGACTGCGTCCGCACGTCGCCGGGTGCGACGACCGCGCCGGTGTCGTCCACCCCGACCTGGCCGGAGAGCATCAGCAGTGCGCCCCCGGGCAGGTCGAGGCGGGCGACGTGCGCGAACCGGTCGCCGAACGGCGCGGCGACGGTCGCGGGGTTGTCCAGGGTCACGTTCACGACTTCTCCTCGGCTGCGGCGGGGTCGGTGAGACGGGCGATGTCGTCCTGCGGATGGCGCGCGGCCGCCAACGCCGACGCGGCGGCGCGCAGCAGGGGTGCCGGCGCGTCGCCGAGCACGTCGAGGGCGAGCCGGGCGTCCTTCGCGGCCAGGGCGGCGGCGAACGCGGCGTCCGTGGCGGTCGCCCGGGCGACCGCGCCGCCGAGCGGCCCGGTGCCAAGTGCGTCGATCGCGGTACGTCTGTCGACGCCGACGGCGTCCGCGACGGTGAGCGCGTCCGCGACCGCGGTGACCGCGGTGACCAGCGCGGTGTTGAGCACCAGCTTCAACGCGGCGCCCCGGCCGGAGCCGCCGCAGCGACGGACGGTGCCCAACGTCCCCAGCAGCGGGGCGACCCGCTCGACGACCGCCTCCTCCCCGCCGACCAACACCACGAGTCGGCCTGTCTCGGCAGCTCCGGCGCTGCCGGCGACCGGAGCGTCGACAAGCGGTACGCCCGCCGGCAGCAGCGTGGCCAGTTCGGCCACGGCCCGGGGACCGATGGTGGACATCTCGATCACGGGGGTGCCCGGCCGCAGCGCCAGTGCCGCACCGGAGTCGACAAGCGTGTGCCGGACGGCGACCGCATCGGTGAGCATGGTGATCACCACGTCGGCGTCGCGGACCGCCTCGGCCGGGCTGCCGGCGGCTCGCGCCCCGGCGTCGACGAGCGGCGCGGTGCGGGCGGACGTGCGATTCCAGACGGTGAGCCGATGCTCGGTGGCCAGCAGCCGACGGCCGATCGCGGTGCCCATCGTGCCCGTACCCAAGAGGGCGATCTCGTTCATCTCGCCAACGCTAGGGTGCGGGAAGCCATGCCACCAGCGACTGTTCCGCATCACTGCCATGCTGCGGGAGCATGTCACGATGCAGCTGAACGCGCTCCAGGTCTTCCGTGCCGTCGCCGAGCACGGCTCCCTCACGGCTGCGGCCCGCAGCCTGCGCTACACCCAGTCGGCGGTGTCCCGACAGATCGCCGCGCTGGAAGCCGAGACCGGGTCGCCGTTGCTGGACCGGCTGCCGCGCGGCGTCGCCCTGACCGAGCAGGGCCGTTGCCTGCTCGGGCACGCCGAGGCGGTGCTCGACCGGCTGGACACCGCCCGGCGGGACCTGGCGGCGCTGCGCGACCTGTCCGCCGGCCGGCTGCGGGTCGGCGCGTTCCCCACGGCGGTCGCCGCGCTTGTGCCACGTGCTCTGGCCAGCTTCAAGTCCGCGCATCCCGAGGTTGCCCTGTCGCTTGTCGAAGGGCTCACGCCGGGGCTGCTGGAGCGCCTGGTCCACGGCGACGCCGACGTCGCCGTGGTGAGCGCCGCCGCGGACCAGCCGCTCGACGCCGACCAGTTCGACCTGCACCACCTCGTCGACGAGACGCTTCTGGTGGCCGTACCCCGGACGCATCGGCTCGCGGACCGGCGGACCATCCGCCTGCGTGACCTGGCCGACGAGTCGTTCATCGCCGGCTCGGCGACCGCCGAGGAGACTCTGCTGCGAGCGACCCTACCGGCGGGCTTTCGCCCGCGGATCGACATCGTCGCGGCCGAGTGGACCGGCAAGCTGGGCTGTGTCGCGGCCGGTCTGGGCGTCGCGCTGGTGCCGGCCCTGGCCGTACGTGCCGCTCCATCCGACCTGACCCTGCTCCGCCTGCACCCCGACGACGCCTCCGTCCGGCGGATCTTCGCCGCGACCGTCGCCGGGCGGAGCCGACCACCGGCGGTACGGCGGTTCCTCACCCACCTGGACCGGGCGGCGGGCCTGAGCGAAGCGGACGGGTGACGCGGACCGCCGTGCGGCGGTCCGCATCCGGGCGTCACCCGGCGATGGCGTCGAGTTCCTCGATCGCGTCGGCCGGCAGCTTCAGATCTGCCGCCGCGAGGTTCTCCCGCAGGTGTGCCAGCGTCGAGGTGCCCGGGATCAGCACGGTGGTGGGGGAGCGCTGGAGGAGCCAGGCGAGGGTGACCTGCTGCGGCGACGACCCCACCCGGGTGGCCACGTCGTTGAGCGTGTCCGACTGCAGCGGCGTGAACCCGCCGAGCGGGAAGAACGCGGCGAACGCGATGTTCTCCGCCGCGCACCTGTCCACCAGGGCGTCGTCCTGCCGGTTCGCGACGTTGTAGAGGTTCTGGACGGTGACCACCGGGGCGATGGCCTGGGCCTCGGTGAGCTGGGTGAGCGTCACGTTGCTGAGCCCGAGATGCCGGATCAGCCCCTCCTGCCGCAGGTCGGCGAGGGCGCCGAACTGCTCGGAGAGGGGATCGTCGCCGGTGCCCTCCGCCACACCGACCCGCAGGTTGACCACGTCGAGCACCTCCAGGCCGAGGTGCTGGAGGTTGTCCCGGACCTGGGCCTTCAGCTCGTCCGGCTCCAGGGCCGGGATCCAGGAGCGGTCGGCGCCGCGTCGCGCGCCGACCTTGGTGACCAGGTGCAGATCATCGGGGTACGGGTGCAGCGCCTCGCGGATCAGCTCGTTCACCACCACCGGGCCGTAGAAGTCGCTGGTGTCGATGTGCCGGACACCGCTGTCGACGGCCTCGCGGAGCACGGCGAGTGCCTGCTCGCGGTCGCGGGGCGGGCCGAAGACACCGGGGCCGGCCAACTGCATCGCCCCGTAGCCCATCCGGCTGAGGGTGAGGCCGTCAGCCAGGGTCAGGGACCCGCCGGGAAGGTTCTCGCTCATGTCGTCCTCTATCCGTAATCGGAGTGGGTATGCGTCGACTGTGCGCCGACAGCCGGCCGGCCGGCAGGGCGAGCTGTTCCTGGTAGTGACACAGCCAGTCACCGGGCGCTCGGGCGATCTACCGTCGGTGGCATGGACGCGACGAACCCACTCGGCGACTTTCTGCGTGCCCGTCGGGAGCAGACCCGGCCCGAGGACGTCGGGCTCGGTCCGGGCGTGGGCCTGCGCCGGGTGCCGGGGCTGCGGCGTGAGGAGGTGGCGATGCTGGCCGGCATCAGCGCCGACTACTACCTGCGGCTGGAGCAGGGTCGCGAGCGGCATCCCTCGGTGCAGGTCCTCGATGCCCTCGCCGGGGTGCTGCGGTTGGATCCGGAGGCGACCGCGTACCTGATCGGGCTGAGCCGCACGCGGTCGCGACGGGCGGTCCGACCTGCCGTCGAGCGGGTGCCGGCCAGCATCCTGCACCTGCTGCGGCAGCTCGACATGCCGGCCTTCGTGCAGAACCGCTACCTCGACATCCTGGCCTCGAACCCGATGGCGAGGGCGCTGTCGCCGAATCTCGCCCCGGGCGCGAACCGACTCCGCGCGGTGTTCCTCGACCCGGCCGAACGGGAGCTGTTCCGCGACTGGCGGCAGGCGATGCAGAGCGTGGTGGGGCAGATGCGTGCCGACTCGGGCGGAGCCACCGACGATCCCCGGTTGACGGCGCTGGTGGGGGAGTTGTCGCTCAAGAGCGACTGCTTCCGCCAGTTGTGGGCGCGGCACGAGGTGCGTCGGCGGGAGGGCGTGGTCAGCCGGCTGCATCATCCGGAGGTGGGTGACCTCGACCTGTACTGCGACAAGCTCGCGGTCGCGGGCGCCGACGGGCAGTTGTTGGTGATCTACCACGCCGAGCCGGGTACGGAGTCCGCGCGTTCCCTGGGGCTGCTCGGCTCGATCGCCGCCAGTACCCGCGACGACATCCCGGACAGCCTCCGACCCGGTGACCCGGCCCGGCTCTACCCCCTGGAGTGAGCCCGTGCCCGGCGGGTTTGACAGTCGTTGTTTGTGAGTGCACACTTACAAACATGCGATCCACTGCCGAAGCCCGTCGGGTCACCGTGCTGAACGGCGCGGTCTCGGCGTTCGCCCGCACCGGCTTCCACGCCACCCCGGTCACCGCCGTGGCCGCCGCCGCCGGCATCTCTGAGGCGTACGTCTTCCGGCTCTTCGCCGGCAAGCTCGGGTTGTTCGTGGCGGCCGCCGAGACGTGTTTCGAGCGGATCGCCGTGGCGATCGAGGCCGGGGGCGAGCGTGCCGCCGGCGGCAGCCCGGAGGAGGTCCTCGACGCGATGGGTGGTGCCTACGCGGAGCTGATCGCCGACCGCGATCTGCTCCTCTTCCAGGTGCAGGCGCAGGCCGTCACGGACATCCCCGAGATCGCCGACGCGGTACGGGCCGGCTACCGGCGGATCGCGACCCTCGTGCAGGACCGGGCCGGCGCCGACGACGCGCAGGTGCAGCGGTTCTTCGCGTACGGCCAGCTCTGCCACCTGATCGTCACCGTCGGCCTGGAGCAGGTTCCGGAGCCGTGGGCCCGTGCCCTGACCGCCGGCATCCGGCACCCCTGACCCGACCACCGACCCCTGGGCCGCGACAGTGGCCCACTTTTTCACCCCGACAAGTGTGTGAGTGCCCACTTACAAACGAGGAGGATCCGATGACCAGCAATGCGATGATCACCGAAGTGGTGCTGCCCGGCGTGGTGGAGCCCGACGGACTCCAACTGCACCGACGTGCCATGCCCGTCCCCGCCCGGGGCCAGGCGCTCGTTCAGGTCGAGGCCACCGGCATCTCGTTCGCCGAGCAGCAGATGCGCCACGACCGCTACCCCGGCCAGCCGAAGTTCCCGTTCGTGCCCGGCTACGACCTCGTCGGCACGGTCCGGGCGGTCGGTCCCGGCGCGGACGACTCGCTTGTCGGCACCCGGGTCGCGGCGGTCACCAAGACCGGCGGCTGGGCCACCCACGCGCTTGTCGACATCGACGCCCTGACCCCCGTACCCGCCGAGCTGGACCCCGCCGCCGCCGAGACCGTCGTCGTCAACGGTGTGACGGCCTGGCAGATGCTGCGAAGTGCCGGCCTGCGGGCCGGGCAGACCATCCTCGTGCACGGCGCGAACGGTGGCGTCGGAACAGTGCTCGTCCAACTCGGACGCCACCTCGGCCTGCGGGTCATCGGCACCGCCGCCGCACGTCATCACGCCGCTCTGCGCGAACTCGGCGTCGAACCGCTCGACTACCGTGACCCGGACCTGGCCGCCCGCGTCCGTGAGCTGTCGCCGAACGGTGTCGACGCCGTCTTCGACCCGGTGGGCGGCCCGGGAGTGCGCACCTCGTACGGCCTGCTCGCCCCCGGCGGCACGCTCGTCGTCTACGGCAACGCCGGCGCCGTGGACTCCGGCCAGTCGGTCGCATGGGTCTTCGTGAAGCTGCTGTCCCGCCTCTACACCTGGAACACGCTGCCCAACGGCCACCGGGCCGGCTTCTACAACTTCTGGGCCGGAAACCTCACCCGCCGGGCCGCGTTCCGGCGTCGCCTGCGCACCGACCTGGGCACCGTGCTCGACCTCCTGCGACAAGGGGTGATCGTGCCGCAGATCGCCGCCCGTTACCCGCTCAGCGAGGTCTCCACCGCGCTGGTGTTCGCCGAGGCGCGCAGCCGGGCGGGCAAGGTGGTGTTGGAGCCCTGATCACCGGTGCGCCGGTGGCGCGTCCCGGCGGCCCGCCGGTCGGTGAAGGTGCGGTCGCGCACCGCGAGGGCGTACGGTGAACATGTCGCCCGGGATCCCGGTGGCCGCCGGACGCCGTCCGCCACCAGCCCAGACAGGGCGTAACCGATCGTCATCCCCATCGCCGCGACGGCTGGTCGTGTTGTTGATCGCCGACCCCGTCCCGGCTGTCCGGTTCGCTGGTCAGCACCGCCGGGACGGCGGTGTCCGGACCATCGTCCTCCGTGCGAATGATCGTTCCGAACGCCTAACAGGGGAGCACCAGATGAGGATCGCCAGGGATCGGATCGTCACCGCACTTCGCGACCGGGGTCAGCAGGCCCGGGCCGACTGGGTCGAGCGCGAGCTGCCGGAGCTGGTCGACCCGGCGAAGCACTCCGGGCTGCTCGCCACCCTGCACCTCAACCCAGCTGATCTCGCCGACGCGTCCTCCCCTTGAGGGTTGCGCTGCTCGGACCGGTCGCCTGGCGTACGCCTCCACAGCACTACGGCCCATGGGAGCAGGTGACCGGCCTGCTCGCGGAGGGGCTGGTCAGCCGCGGCGTCGACGTGACCCTCTTCGCGACACTGGACTCCGTCACCTCCGCCCAACTCGACGGAGTCTGCCCCCGGGGGTACGCGGACGACCCGGACCTGGACGGCCGGGTGTGGGAGGCGATGCACGTCTCGCACGCGCTGGCCCGCTCGGCCGAGTTCGATCTGGTGCACAGTCACCTCGACTGGCTTCCGTTGGCGTTCGCGGAGCACTGCCACGCTCCGCTGCTGACCACGGTGCACGGCTTCTCCGGCGCGGGAATCCTGCCCGCCTACGGCCGAGCCCGCTCGTCGTACGTGTCGATCTCCGACGCCGACCGGGCGCCGGAGCTCGACTACGTCGCCACGGTGTACCACGGCGTCGACGTCGCCGGCCTGCCGTTCACCGACAAGGCCGGCCCCGGGCTGGCCGCCTTCGGCCGGATCCACCCGGACAAGGGCACCCACACCGCGATCGAGATCGCCCGCCGCGCCGGCCGACCCCTGACCATCTGCGGCATCGTGCAGGACGAGCGGTACTTCGCCGAACAGGTGGCCCCGCACATCGACGGTGACCAGGTCGTGTTCCTCGGGTCGGTGGGTCCGCAACGGCGAGCCGAGGTGCTGGGAGACAGCACCGCACTGCTGCACCCGATCGCCTTCGACGAGCCATTCGGACTGTCGGTGGTGGAGTCGATGGTCTGTGGCACGCCTGTCGTCGCGTACCAGCGGGGGTCCATGTCCGAGGTCGTCGACGATGGGGTGACCGGACTCCTCGTCCACACCGTCGACCAGGCCGTCGAGGCGATCACCCGGGCCGCCGACCTCGATCGGGTCGAGTGTCGGGCGCAGGCTCTGCGGCGCTTCAGCGCGCAGCGGATGGTCGACGACTATCTCGTCGTCTACGACCAGCTCGTTCGTACCTGACTGGACCACACACCTCTCCGTTCCGCCGGTCACACACGCTGACCTGCGTACGCCGTTCCCGCGTGAGGCCCCGCCCGTACTCCAGGCGGGGCCGACAACCGGAAAGGCTCGACGTTCATGCCCAGCTACGGATTCCTCAGCACCCACCCACCGACCCGGTGTGGACTGGCCACCTTCAACTCCGCACTCGCCGCCCAGTTGACCGCCGACGGCACTCGCGGGGGCATCGTCCGGGTCACCGATCACGGCGACGACCAGCGCCCGGTGCCCGGGGTCGTGCACACCTGGTCGGCGCTCACCCCGGCCGGCTGGCGGGACGCGGCGGCCGTCCTGAACACCTTCGACGTGGCGATCGTCCAGCACGAGTACGGCATCTACCCCGGCGCCGACGGCGAGGACGTCCTGCCGCTGCTGCGGCGGCTCACCGTGCCGAGCATCGTGGTCCTGCACACCGTGCTCCGCCAGCCCACCGCCCGGCAGAAGTCCCTGTTGGAGCGGATCGTGGCCACCGCCGGCGCGGTGGTCACGATGACCGACACCGCTCGGGACCGGCTGCTCGTCGGGTACGCCGTCCCCGCCGACAAGGTGACGGTCATCCCGCACGGCGCCGCCGAGCTCGCCGACGTACCCGTCGAGCGGCGTACCCGCCCGCACCTGCTGACCTGGGGGCTGCTCGGCCCCGGCAAGGGAGTCGAGTGGTCGTTGCGTGCCCTCGCGCGGTTGCAGGATCTGGAACCGACACCTACCTACACGGTGGCCGGACGGACCCACCCGAAGGTGGTCGAGCACCAGGGTGAGGCGTACCGGGCGGGGCTGCACCAGCTCGGCGCCCAGTTGGGCGTCGCGCACGCCGTCGACTACCAGGACGTCTACCACGACCAGGAGGCGCTGGGCCGGTTGATCCGTTCCGCCGACGTGGTCGTCCTGCCCTACGACTCGCGCGAACAGGTCACCTCCGGCGTACTCATCGAGGCGGTGGCCGCCGGGGTGCCCGTCGTGGCCACGGCGTTCCCGCACGCGGTGGAGCTGCTGACCGGTGGGCCGGGTCTGGTCGTACCCCATCAGAACCCGGCGGCGCTCGCCGCGGCGATCCGGCGGGTCCTGACCGAGCCGGGCCTGACCGCGCGGCTCGCCGGCCGGGTCCGACCGCTGGCCGCGCACCTGCGCTGGCCGGCGGTGGCGGCCCGCTACGAGACGCTCGCCGACCAGCTCAGCGAGGCCCGCCCGCCGGCGGTCAGCGCGGTGCCGGCGTGACCGCGACCACCGGCCGACCCCGGACCTCCCCGCGGGGGCGCTGGGCGACGGCGCCCGCGCCGAGCTTCGCGCACCTGATCCGGATGAGCGACGACACCGGTCTCTTCGAGCACGCCCGGCACGCCATCGTCCGTCGGGAACACGGCTACTGCACCGACGACGTGGCCCGTGGTCTGGTCGTCGTCAGTCGCGAGCCGGACCCGGGCGAGGAGTTGCTGCGGCTCGCGGAGCGGTACCTCGCGTTCCTGACCCATGCGCAGGGCGCCGACGGGGCCTTCCACAACCGGCTCGGGCACGACCGGCGCTGGGCCGACGAACCAGGGCTCGGCGACTGGTGGGGTCGGGCGCTGTGGGGTCTGGGCACGGCCGTCGCCCGCAGCCCCGCACCCTGGGTACGGGAGGAGGCGCTCGTCGCCTTCAGCCGGGGCGCCGGCCGGCGTACCCGGGCACCACACGCGATGGCCTTCGCCGGCCTGGGCGCGGCCGAGGTCCTGCGCCGCCACCCCGGTCACGTCGCCGCGGCGTCCCTGCTGGCGGACGCGGCCAGCACTGTCGGACCGCCGGGCGCCGACCCGCGCTGGTCGTGGCCCCGGCAGGAGCTGACCTATGCCAACGCCGCCCTCGCCGAGGTGGTCATCGTCGCCAGCCAACTGCGCGAGGGTGGGCCACCCCTGGACGACGGCCTGCGGATGTTGGCCTGGTTGCGGGACGTCCAGCTGCGCGACGGACGACTGTCGGTCGTACCGGTCGGAGGTTGGCGGCACGGCGCCGTGCGGTTGCGCCACGACCAGCAGCCGATCGAGGTCGCCGCCTTCGCGGACGCCTGTGCCACGGCGGCCACGGTCACCGGTGACCCCGAGTGGGACACCGGGGTACGACAGGCGGTGGGGTGGTTCCTCGGCGACAACGACCTCGGTGCGCCGATGTGGGATCCGGCGACCGGTGGCGGCTTCGACGGGCTGACCGCACACGGACCCAACCTCAACCAGGGCGCGGAATCCACCCTCTCGCTCCTCGCCACCCTCCAGCACGCCCGGCGGTGGTCGTGACCCGGAGTCTGGCCGTCCGGCAGGACGCCACTCTCGCCCCGGATCCACGGCGGGTCATCGTCAAGCTCTTCGTCCCGGGGGAGGACGCCGCGGTGGTACGCACCCGCGCGCGGGCACTCATCGACCGGGTCGCGCGCCTCGACGACGAGGAGACCGGCCGGCTGCTGCGGGACACCTTCGACCGCTTCGGCGCCCGGCACCGTGACCTGGCCGGCACGTTCCACCACCACTACGACCTCGTCCGGCACCGGGCCGCCCGGGCGCGGGATCTCTCCCCGACCAGCCGGCTGCTGGTCGGCGCGTACTTCAGCCACGAGTACGCCGTGGAGGCCGCTGCCCTCTGCAATCCGTCCATGGTGGCCCACCCGGACCAGACCGGTCTGGGCGCCGGGCAGTTGCGCGTCGCGGTCAGCCTGCGTCAGATCGGCGAGGGTCACCTGTCGTCCATCGGGTTCGCCACCGCCGTCCTCGGACCGGGACGTCAGCTCACCGTCGCCGATCGGACCGGCCCGCTGGCCGTCGGGCAGCGGGTGGGCGTACGGCACCGCCGGGACCTGCTCGTCGCCGGCCTGGCCGAGGAGGGCTGCGACAACGAGGTCGCCGCCACGGTGCTGGACGCCCTGCCCGAGTGGTACGACGAGGCCACCTTCGAGCGGGCGCTCGCCAACCTGCCACCCGATCTGCTCTCCCGCAGCACCGGGTTGAGCACCCTCGAACAACTGCGTCGCACCAACGCCGGCAGCTACGCCACGGCCTTTCCCGCCGACACGGCCCTGCACCAACGGGTGCTCTGGCCGGCCACCCCGGCGGAGAGCAACGGCATGGAGGACGCGCGGTTCGTCCGGTTCGTCGACGAGTCCGGGCCGGTGTACCGGGCCACCTACACCGCCTACGACGGCCGGAGCATCGCCACGCGTGCGCTGGTCAGCAGCGACCTGCGCCGCTTCGAGATGACCCCGATGCGCGGGCCGGGTGCCCGGAACAAGGGGATCGCGCTGTTTCCGCGTACCGTCGGCGGCCGGCACCTGGCGCTGTGTCGGGCCGACGGCGAGACCATCGGCCTGACCGGCCTGGACGCTGACAACCGCTGGCAGGCCCCGATCCCGCTGCACGCGCCGCGGGACAGTTGGGAGTTGATCCAGGTCGGTAACTGCGGATCCCCGATCGAGACCGACGCCGGCTGGCTCGTGCTCACCCACGGCGTCGGACCGATGCGCCGGTACGCGATCGGCGCGCTCCTGCTCGACCTGGACCGACCGGAGCGGGTCATCGCGCACCTTCCGGGTGCGCTCATGTCACCCGACGAGGACGACCGGGACGGGTACGTACCCAACGTCATCTACTCCTGTGGGGCGCTCATCCACGACGGCGAGGTGTGGCTGCCGTACGGGGCGAGTGACGCCCGGGTGGGTTTCGCCACCGTGCCGGTGGCCGCGCTCCGGGCCGCGATGGTGGACTCCCCACCACCGGCCGGGCGGAACGGCTGATCGTTGGTGGTGCTGCCCCGGCGGCCGGTTGGTCACCGCCCGCCGGGGCATCTCGGTCAGGAGTTCGTCGTCCGACGCCGGTAAAGGAGCAGCAGGGCTGCGCCGCTGGCGACGGCGACGCCGCCGATCCCGGTCAGGACGGGCACCAGGGCGCTGCCGCCGCTGCCGCCGGTGACGGGCAGCCTCGTGCGGGTGGGCGTTGCCGTGGGCTGGCCGGTGGGGTTACCCGTGGGCTGGCCGGTGGGCGTACCCGTGGGCTGACCGGTGGGTGTGCCGGTCGGGGTCCCAGTCGGCGTCCCGGTCGGCGTGCCCGTGGGCGTACCGGTCGGTGTTCCGGTCGGCTGGGTGGGCGTACCCGTCGGCTGGAGGCAGACGGGGGCGTTGATGGTGTTGGTGTCGAGGGTGACGGCGCCGGTCCGGGCCATGGCGCGGCCCTGGAGGGTGGCGCCGGTGGTCATGGTGACCGATTCCTGGGCCAGGATGTTGCCCACGAACTGGCTGCCCGTGCCGATGGTGGCCGAGCTGCCCACCTGCCAGTAGACGTTGCAGGGCGAGGAGCCGTTGATGAAGACGACGCTGCTGCCCGACGCGGTGACGAGGGTGGAGTCGATCTGGAAGATGAACACGGCTCCCGGGTCGGCCTGGCTGTTGAGGGTCAGGGCTCCGGTCAGTTGGGCGGCGCCGATCCGGTACACCCCGGGGACCAGCGTGCTGCCACCCAGTTCCGCGGGCAGGATGGTGAACGGGGTCCGACCGGCCGCGTCGTTGTAGGCGGTGGTCAGGTCGTTCTGTGCCTGTAGCGCGACGGCGTCGGCGAGGTGCGTCTCGCCGCCCACGAGGCCGGGCGGGAAGCCGGTCGCGGCGCTGCCGGGGCTGACGCCGAGGTTCTGGGCGAGGAAGGTCGGCCCGGTGTTGGTGACCCTTGCGCCGGCCAGCACGGAGAAGCTCGCCGCCGTGCCGAGGTCGACAGGTGCCTCGGCGGCGCTCGCGCCGGTGCCGCTGAAGATGAGTACGGCGACGGCTGTGCCGCCGGCGGCGACGGCCGCCAGCGCGGACATGGCCGCGCGGCGCGGATGGCTCAATAGCTTGGTTGTCACGACGTGCCCTTTCGCGAAGGCGTCTCACCAGACGCCAGCGGTGCGGTGGTTGGGTGCCGCACCGGACCACAGGGGTTGCTTAAACGGACTTTTTCACACCTAATTCACAAAAGTAGTAAAACCCCAGGGATAGGTGGGGCCGGCGGGGTGCAGGGGCACGCGAGCGGCCGGTGTTGGTGATCGGCAGGTGAGGAACGCGGGCGGGGCAAGGTAGCGTCACCGCACGTCCTGCCGTGGCCGTACGGTTCGGGGAGGATCGGGGGAGGTGGGTCGTGGGCGACGTCGGCGAGATGGTGCGGTGGTTGCAGCTCAACGCACCCCGGAGCGGCCCGGACGAGCTGTCGCAGCTCGTCGCCCGGGCGGCGCCCGCCATCGACGCCACCGAGATCGTGATCTACCTGGCCGACTACACGCAGTCCCTGCTCGTGCCGCTGCTCGGGGCGGGTCTGGTCCGGGACGAGTTGTCGATCGAGACGACCCTCGCCGGCCGGGCCTTCACCAACCTCGACATCCAGCGCGCGCCCGACAACCCGGACCGGGTCTGGGTGCCGCTGCTGCTCGGGTGCGAACGGATGGGCGTGCTGGAGATCGTCTCGCCGGCGGCCGCCGACGCGACCATGGACGGGCCAGCCTGGGAGGTGGCGGTCAACATCGCCCAGATCCTGGTCAACCGGCGGCTCTACGGTGACGTGGTCGAGCGGATGCGGCGGCGACTGCCGATGCAGGTCGCGGCCGAGATCGTGTGGGGGCTGCTGCCGCCGCTGACCTTCGCCACCGACGACCTGGTGATCACCGCCATCCTCGAACCCTGTTACGACGTCGGCGGCGACATCTTCGACTACGCGTTGAACGGCGACGTGCTCAGTGTCGGGCTCTTCGACACCTGTGGGCACGGCATCAAGGCGAGCACGCTGGCCTCGCTCGTGGTCAGCGCGTACCGCAACGCGCGCCGGTGTGGCCTCGACCTGGTCGACACGGCGATCAGCATCGACAGGTGGGTGCGTTCCGAGCACCCGAACTTCTTCGCGACCGGGCTGCTCATGGAGTTGGACCATCGCACCGGCCGACTGAGCATGATCAACGCGGGTCACCCGGGTGCGATGTTGCTGCGCGACGGCAAGGCCATCCGGGAGCTGCCCGGGCCGACCGCGTTGCCGCTCGGGCTGGGCCACCTGTCGGCCCGCCGCCCGAGGGTGCACGTGGAGGAGTTGCACCCGGGCGACCGCATCCTCGCCTACACCGACGGCATCACCGACGCGCGGAGCGCGGACGGGGAACAGTTCGGGTTGGACCGGCTCGTCGACTTCGTCAACCGCGCCCTCAACGACGGGTTGCCCAGCCCGGAGACGATGCGTCGCCTGGTGCGCGCCGTCGTCGGCTACCAGGACGACCGGCTTGAGGACGACGCCACGGCCCTCTTCCTGGAGTGGCGACCGCCGCACCTGCCGCTCGCGCACCTCCGCGACCTCGCCGCGCCCCGCCCCTGACCGGAGACAGTGGGATTTTGCACTCCCAGTGCACTTGTCTGCGTCGGGAGGGGTGTCTAGCGTCACCTCATGGCCGACTCATGGACCTTCGCCGTGGCGCGTGACGACCTCGGAAAGACCACGCTCGTCGAGGGCGCCCCGCCCGCTGTGGCCGACGGCGAGGTGCTGCTGCGGGTGGACCGGGTCGGCCTCACCGCCAACAACGTGACCTACGCGGTGCTCGGCGACGCGATGCGCTACTGGGAGTTCTTCCCACCGGCCGGGCTCGGGCCGCAGTGGGGCCTGCCGCCGCTCTGGGGCTTCGCCGAGGTGGTCACCTCGACGGTCGCCGGCGTCGAGACGGGACAGCGGGTCTACGGCTATCTCCCACCCGCGGGTCACCTGCTGGTGCGCCCGGACCGGGTGGACGCGTCCGGGTTCCGGGACGCGAGCCCGCACCGGGCCGAGTTGCCGTCACCGTACAACGCGTACCGGTCGACCACCGGCGACCCGGCGTACCGGCCCGACCAGGAGGACCTGCTGATCCTGTTCCGGCCGCTGTTCTTCACCTCGTTCATGCTGGCCGACCAGGTCGCCGACAACGACTTCTACGGTGCCGAGTCGCTGCTGCTGTCGTCGGCGTCGAGCAAGACCGCGTACGCCGCCGCGTTCGAGCTGCACGGTCGCGGGCCACGCCTGGTCGGCCTCACCTCGCCCGGCAACCTGGCCTTCACCCGCGCACTCGGCTGCTACGACGAGGTCGTCTCGTACGACGACACCGACGCTCTGGACGCCGTCGCGTCCGTCTACCTCGACCTGTCCGGCGCACCCTCGACCCGGGCCGCCCTGCGTCGGCACCTCGGCGACCGGCTGGTCCGGGACATCGCGGTCGGCCTCACCAACCAGACGCCGAACGCCGACGCCGCCGAAGAGGTGTTCTTCGCGCCGGTCCAGATGCGCAAGCGCGGTCAGGACTGGGGTCGTGCGGGGCTCGACCAGCGGTTCACCGAGGCCTGGCAACGCTTCACCGCCATCGTCGGCGGGTGGCTCGACGTCCAGGTGGGCGCCGGGCCGGAGGCCCTCCAACGCGCCTGGCTCGACGTCCTCGGCGGCCGTACGCCGCCCCGGGTGGGGCACGTCGTCCAACTCTGAGCCGTCGGGGTGCTGCCGGCCGTGGGTCGGCGGTGCCAGCCTCAGAACGCGCTGTGGTCGAGGTCGACGAGGTGATGACGCAGCGCCGCCAACGACCGGGAGATCAGTCGGGAGACGTGCATCTGCGAGACGCCGACCCGGTCGGCGATCTGCGCCTGGGTCAGGTTGCCGTAGAAGCGCAGGGTCAGGATCTGACGTTCGCGCTCCGGCAGCGTGGCGAGGGCCGGCTCCAGGGCGACGCGGATCTCGACGAGGTCGAATTCGTGGTCGTCGCCGCCGAGGGTGTCCCCGAGTTCCCGACTGCCGTCGGCCCCGGCCGGCGTGGACAGCGACGTGGCCCGGTAGGCGCGTGCGCCCTCCAGCCCTTCCAGGACGGTCTCCTCGGACAGGTCGAGGTGGGACGCGATGTCCGCCACCGTCGGCGAGCGACCGAGGGTCTGGGTCAGCGCGCTGTTCGCCGCGC
This sequence comes from Micromonospora sp. NPDC049204, assembly GCF_040647935.1. Lineage (NCBI taxonomy): Bacteria > Bacillati > Actinomycetota > Actinomycetes > Micromonosporales > Micromonosporaceae > Micromonospora > Micromonospora sp. NPDC049204. The sequence continues at coordinate 61,770 of NZ_JBEZDC010000002.1, forward strand.
TGATCGACAGGCGCAACTCCTGGAGGCGACGGGGCACGCGCACCGACCAGGTGCGATCCCGGAAGTACCTCTTGATCTCGCCGATGATCGTGGGAATGGCGTACCCGCTGAAGTCGACACCCCGGGTGTGGTCGAAGTTGTCCACGGCCTTGATGAGCCCGACCGAGGCGGTCTGGGTCAGGTCCTCGTCGGGTGCGCCGCGTCCCGAGTAGCGGCGCGCCAGATGCCGGGCCAGCGGCAGCCACGCCTCGATCGCGCGATCCCGCAGTGCGTGGCGGTGTGGGTCGTCCGCCCCGGTCTCCACCAGGGCGACCAGGAGTTCCTCGGGGGTCTGGTCGCTGCTGCGCTGGTCGACGCGGGTGCTGGGGGCCGTTCCGACGATGCTGGCCATGGGGGTGGTCCTTCCCAAACCTGCCCGTCGATCGGATCGACCGGAAGATCTCCGAACCGGCTTGCCGCCGGAGCGCACGTACGGGCGAAGATGCGCTGTCGCAAGGCCACGAGCACGGGCCTCGCCACCGCGTCATGTCGTGCACTTGATGACTCGTACGCTACCCGAAAGGAGTAGCTATTACTAGCCGAAAGTATGAGTGGGCGTGGTGGACCGAACCGCCGGATCAGCCGCGCGGGTCGTGCTCGTCGCCAGCGGTCGGGCTCTGCGGGGCGGGCTGCACCGCGAACGGATGGCGCAGCCGGCGCATGGCCTCCGCGCTGCCGTCGACGGTCACCGCCGACCCGTCGGCCGCGTCGGCGTTCGACGTGGCGAGAAACAGGGCCGGTCGGGCGTTGTCGTTCGATGTCATGCAGGATCCTGTCTTCGGTGAAGGAGGGGCGTCCGGGCCACGGGACGTCTCGTCCGGTGACCTCGTGACGGTTCGGCGCCTCGCAGCGGCGCCCGATCAGGGTGTCTCGTGCACGGGCAAACGCCCGGCGACACCGACACCCCGCACCATACCCGGCGCTGTCGATCCGCACGCGCCGCCGACGGACCCCGGTCGGGCCAGCTCGCCGACGGCGGGAAATTCTGTAATCCCACCTGCCGGTGGCAGTCTCCGAACGTGAGGGCGGTCAGCGCACACAGCGCGGTCCGCGCGGATCAGCACCTGAGGAGTGACAGCCATGCCGTCAGCCGGTCGAGCGCTACCCGATGTCGGGTTGGTCGTCGCGGCCCGACAGGGCGACCAGCGCGCCCTCGACGACGTCGTCGCGGCCTCGCTCCCGTTGGTCTACAACATCGTCGGGCGTGCGCTGCGCGGTCACGCCGACGTCGACGACGTGGTCCAGGAGACGTTGGTACGGGTGATCCGGCACCTGCCCGCGCTCAACGACCCGGCGGCGTACCGGTCCTGGTTGGTGGCGATCGCCATTCGCCAGGTGCGCGACTGGGAACAGCGCCGACGTGTCGCGCTCAACCGTGACGCCGGGCTCGACGTGATCCACAACGTGCCCGACCCCGCCGCCGACTTCGCCGGCATGACCATCCTCCGGCTCGGTCTCACCGACCAACGACGCGAGGTCGCCGAGGCGACCCGCTGGCTCGACCCGGACGACCAGGAGTTGCTCTCGCTCTGGTGGCTGGAGGAGACCGGCGAGATCACCCGGAACGAGGTCGCCGACGCGCTCAGCCTGTCGCCCGGACACGTCGCCGTGCGGATCCACCGGATGAAGGAGCAGATCCAGAGCGCCCGCGCCGTCGTCCGCGCACTGCGTGCCCGCCCTGGTTGTCCGGACCTGGAGGCCGTGACCGTCGACTGGGACGGCACCCCCAGCCCGTTGTGGCGCAAGCGCCTGGCCCGACACGTCCGCGACTGCGCGTTCTGCGGGCGGCTGGGATCCACCCTGCTGCCGATCGACCGGCTGCTCGCCGGACTGCCGATGCTGCCGTTGCCGACGGGTCTCAGCGCCCATCTGCCGAGCGCGGCGGTGCCGTCGGCCGGCGCGCCGGCCGTGCCGCCCCACCCGCCGACGGCTGGGCCGGGTCCAGCCGGTGGTGTGCCCACCGATGCGGGCGGCGGCCCGAGCGCCGTCGACCTCGCGGTGAACCGGCCCCGTGGCCTGCTGCCCTCCCTCGCCGCCGGGGTGGCCGCGGCGGTTCTCGCCATCACCACGGTGGTGGTGATCCTGCCGGAGGATCCACCCGCACCCTCGTGGGCCGCGCCGCCGTCCGCGGCGCCCACCGCCGTCGCCTCGCCGAGCGCCGCGCCGTCGCCGAGCGTCCGACCGCCGTCGAAGGCCCCGGTCGTCCCGGCGGTCAGCTCCGCCCGCAAGGGCGTCGGGGTGTGGAACTTCGCCGGGGCCAGTCAGGCGCTGGCGAACTCGAAGGCCGGCTGGTACTACACGTGGGGCACCCAGCACCCGGGGATCAGTACGCCGCGCGGCGTGACGTTCGTGCCCATGATCCGTGGCGCGGAGAACGTCACCGCCGCCGAGTTGGCTCGGGCGAAGGCGGCGGGGCCGGATCTGCTCACCTTCAACGAACCGGACCTGCCCGAGCAGGCGAACATGACAGTCGAGCAGGCGCTGGACCTGTGGCCGCAGCTGATGGCGACGGGCAGCAGGCTGGGCAGCCCGGCGGTGGCGTGGGGCGCGCCGGATCCGCAGGGTTGGCTGGACCGGTTCATGACCGGCGCCGAGGCCCGGGGCCACCGGGTTGATTTCATCACGCTGCACTGGTTCGGCGCCGACTTCGCGAGCGCCACCGCGGTCGACCAACTCCGGCAGTATCTGCAGGCTGTCCACCAGCGGTACCAGAAACCGATCTGGCTGACCGAGTTCGCCCTGATCCGCTTCGACGGGGGCCGTCAACAGTTCCCGAGTCAGGAGCAGCAGGCGGCCTTCCTCACCGCGGCCACCGCCATGCTCGGTCGACTGTCCTACGTGCAGCGGTACGCCTGGTTCGGCCTGCCCGCCACCGACCAGGACCGATCCGGGTTGTTCAGCGACGGCACCCAGGCGACAGTCGTCGGCCGCGCGTTCCAAGCCGCCCGGTGAGCGAGGGCGAACGGATGGACGAGCACCAGATCGGCAGCGACCGCCCCCGGCCCACCGTCCCCGCCTGGCGGATCGTCGGCGTCGCCGTGGCTCTGGTCGCGACGGCGCTGGCCGTCGGTCTGACCCGTGGCTGGGGCAGCGCCGACCACCCTCCCACCACCCCGTCGGCCGCTCCGGTGGCGACCGCGCCCGTGCTGCTCAACGGCACCGATAACGCCTTCATCCAGCTGCTGATCCCGATGAACGAGGGCGCGCTCGCGTTGATCGACCACCTCGACAGCCGGCCGGCGGACGCGGACCCGTCGCTGCGGGCACTCCTCGACGACGTCCGGGAGGCGCATCGGGCGGAGTTGCGGGACCTCCGGGGGCTGCTGGCCGCGGGCAACGTTCCGGAGCTGAACATCCACGAGGGGCATCAGATGCCCGGCATGGTCACCGACGCCGGTCTCGCCGAGGTGCGGAGCGCGCCCGACGCCGAGGTGTCGTCCCGGGCGGCTGCTCTGCTCCGGGCGCACCTCGCGCAGACCGTGGTGCTGTGCCGGGGTGAACAGACGGCCGGGGGGAGCCCCGAGTTGAAGGCGCTCGCCGGCCGGATCCAGCAGGCGCGGGCCGCCGAGCTGACCGCCCTGGACGGTCGGCCCGGTGCGGCCCAGGCCGCACCGGTCGACTGAGTGACGCCCACCGGGCCGGCCGATGCCGGCAGCTGACCTTCGGGCCGACATCCCCTCGTCGCGGGCGTCCCGTCCCGCTCACCGGGCCGGCACGTCGGACATCTCCCACCCGGCCCGGCGTGCGACGCACCGTACCCGGAGAACGTCGCCGCCCGTCGCGTCCGCCTCGACACCGACGGCGGGTTGGCGCGGTGGCCATCGTCGCGCGGCCGGGCGCGCCGCCGTCACCGCGTCGATCCTGACGGTGAGCGTCGGGTGGCTGCTCGCGATCCTCGCCGCGCCACACGTCACCCTCTCCCCGGGTTGGCGGATGGTTGCCCTCTTCTGCCACCTGTCCTGTCTCGTGGTGGGCTTCGGGGCGGTGCTGACGGTGGACTGGTTCAGCCTCCGGTGGCTGCTGCGCCGGGAACCGCTCGGCACCGTGCTGACCGCCGCACGCGGCGCGCACCTGCTCATCTGGCTGGGCCTGGTGGGTCTGCTCGCCAGCGGCGCCGCCCTGGGTCCGGACACGTCGTCCGGGCTGGTCTGGGTCAAGCTGCTCGCGGTGCTGGTGGTCAGCGTCAACGGGCTGTTCCTCGGCCGGGTCCGGGACCGGCTCGCCGCCGTGGACGGTCGCCCACCCTGGTCCGCCCTGCTCCCCGGCGTCGTCGCCGCCACCCTCTCCCAGATCGGCTGGTGGACCGCTACCCTCGTCGGCTTCTGGAACGCCAACAGCTGACGCCGCCGCCGGCGTGGTGATCAGGCCGGCGTCGGGTGCCTCGCCGCGAACCGGTCGCGGGTCAGGAACGCGAGCTGGGCACGCTTGTCCGGCATGTCGATCTCCGAGTCGAAGGTGAAGCCCTCGATCTCCAGCCGGCGCAGGGCGAGGTGGTTACGGACGTCCGGCTCGACGACGATCCGCTGGGCTGCCGGGTCGCGGAACAGGAAGCGGGCAAGGGCCGGCCCGACGGCGTTGGTGAGGCCCCGGACGATCCGCCGGTCGGGACTGAGCAGCAGGTGCATGCCGATGTCACCGGGCTGCACGCGGTAGCGCTCGCCGACCGGGTCCGCCTCGGGCTGGTAGGTCTGGAAGAGACCGACCGGCTCCACGTCGACCGTGATCAGGTACGCGTGGTGCGTCGGCAGGCTGTCCACGAAGGCGTAGATGTCGCGGACCTCGTCGAGGGTGTGTGAGCCCATGCCCCAGAAGGAGTTGCGGGGTCGGGTGACCCAGTCGTGCAGAAGGGCGGCGTGCCGGTCGGGGTCCACGGCCAGCAACGACAACTCACCAAGACCGGCGACTTTTCCCAGGTGTGTCATCGGGCGCTGTCCTCTGTTCCATCCGGGGCGCGACTTAGGTTAACCTCCCCTAACCAAGGATGACCTTACCTGGAGGGGTGCGTGAAACGGAACTGGGAGGCCCTGGTCCTCAAGGCCATGGGCGGCCGGGACTTTCGGTTGACCGTGCTGGGCACCGAGTCGGTCGACGGGCACTATCAGCGGCTGCTCCTCGACGGGGGTGGCCTGCTGGAGGCGTGCGGGGTGCACCCCACGATGTGGATCCGGCTGTGGTTCGACAACGACGGGCGGGCTCACCAGCGTGCGTACACGCTTGTCGACCCCGACCCGGCCACCGGTCGGTTCACGCTCGAATTCGCCATCCACGACGGCTGCGCCGCCCGCTGGGCCACCACGGCCCAGGTCGGCGACACCATCACCGCGACCGTCCAGGGCAGCGCGTTCGAACTGCCCGACCCCGCGCCGGACCACCTCTACCTGGTCGGCGACGCCGCGTCGCTGCCCGCGGTGAACAGCCTGCTCGACGCCGGCGCCGACATCCCGGCCACGGTCTGGCTCGAGTACGCCCACGAGGGCGAGAAGGCGCTCGCACTGCGGACCCGCGAGCACCACGACGTCACCTGGGTGCCGCGGCGCGACGATGGTCAACACCTCGTCGAAACGGTGTGCGCGGCTCTGCCGGCCAGCGGCGCGGCGCACTACTGGGTGGCCTGCGAGGCCGCCAGCACCCGTGGCATCACCCGGCACATCCGGCGGACGCTGGGCGTCGACAAGGACCGGTTGACCTCCCTCGGCTACTGGAAAGCCGCATGAAGGGCCGGCTCGGCACGCTGACCGCGCTGTACGTCACCCAGTACCTCGGCGTCGGCTTCATCACCGTCGGCCTGACCGCCATCCTGCGCGACGGCGGCACCTCACTGGACACCCTGGCGCTGTTGCAGATCGTCGGTCTGATCTGGCCCATCAAGTTCCTCTGGGCGCCGATCCTCGACCGGTACGGTTCGCGGCACCGTGGCCACTACCGGTCCTGGTTGCTGGTGCTCCAGAGCGCCCTGGTGCTCGCCCTGCTGGCGCTGCTGCCGTTCACCGATCCGGCCGACGCGCTCGGGCCGATCGTCGCGATCTGCGCCGCGTACGTCTTCTTCTCCGCCACACAGGACATCGCGGTGGACGCCGTGGCCGTCCGGATGCTCGCCGAGTCGGCTCGGGGCACCGGCAACGGCATCCAGGTCGCGGCCAGCTACCTCGGCAACCTGCTCGGCGGCGGCGCCTGCGTCCTGGTCTACGACCAGTTCGGCTGGGCACCGGCGATCGGCCTGCTGGTCGCGATGACGGCGGTCGGCCTGCTGGTGGTGTGGCGGTTCCGGGAGCCGCCGCGGACCGACCGGGTGGCCCGGGTGGGCACGGCCTACCGGGCGTTGCTGTCGGTGTTCAGCCAACCGGGCTGCCGGTGGTGGACCTTCGGCGTGGTGCCGCTGGTCTACGTCGGCGCGGGAATGGCGTACTCCCTGGTGACGCCGGCCCTGGTCGACGCGGGCTGGTCGTTGGGTCGGATCGGCGTCGTCACGGGCGTGGTGACGAGCGCTCCGGCCATCGTGGCGGGCCTGGTCGCGGGGTTCGGGGTCAGTCGCTTCGGGCGCAGCGGGGTGCTGGTGGTCGGCGGTGTGACCCTCACGGTGTCGACGTTGCTGCTGTTGCCGCTGATGAACGGCCGTGCGCCGTTGGTGGGCACGGTGGCCGCGCTCTGCTGCTTCATGATGGCCTACACCGTCGCCAACGTCGTGCTCTACACGGTCAACATGGACTACTCGCGACCCGACACCGGCGGCACCGACTTCACCGTCCTGTCGTCGTTCGGCCTGGTCTGCTCGTTCGTGGCGGGGTCCGTCGGTCTCGCGGCCGCCGCGCGGGTCGGCTACCCGGCGGTCGCGGTCGCGGCCATCGTGCTGGTGGCCGCCGGCGTCGCCCTGGGCCTCGCGCACCAGCGGCGCTTCCCGCAGCAGCCGGGTCCCGTCGCCGATCCGGCGACGGAGCAGCCGGCGGCGGAGGCGGTGCGGGCGGTGGCGTGACCGCAGTTCGTGGTGCATCTCGACCAGGTTGGGCAGACCGCACCATATCCGTCTAATAAGGGTAGGCTACCCTAATCATGGCATCGGGTAGTCCACGGAGGCGGTATGAGGATCTGTCTGACCGCGCTCAACCCCACCGACGCCGTCCTGGAAGGGTTCCTCCCGGCGGCGGCGTCGCTGGGGCTGTCGGCCACGGTGCTGACCGACCGGCCCGCGGAATGGCCCGCGGACGCGCCGGTGACGCGCTGCGCGGTCCGGGACGCGGCAGCGGTGGTCGCGGCGACGGCACCGATCCGGCCGGTGGCGCTACTGTCCAACAGCGACCATCTCCAGGAGGCCACCGCGATCGCCGCCCGAAAGCTCGGCCTGCCCGGCAAGGACCCGGACGCCGCCCGTCTCTGCAAGGACAAGGCCGCGGCCCGACGGGCGATCGCGGCCGCCGGCCTTGATCTGGTCCGTACCGTCACCGTCGACCCCGGAACCGCGCCGGAGGTGCCGGCCGGGATGTTCCCCGCGGTGGTCAAACCCCGCGAGGGGGTGGCCAGCGAGGACGCGTACCTGGTGGTCGACCGGACCGAGCTGGTCGCCCGGGTCGCCGAGATCCGGGGCCGGCGGCCGGAGGTGGCCCTGGTGGTGGAGGAGTATCTCGCCGGGGAACTGCGGACATTCGAAACCCTCGGTGACGACACGGATCTCGCCTCCCTCGGCGGGTGGGCGACCGGCCTCGGCCCGCCGCCGACCTTCACCGAGGAGAGCCTTTCCTGGTCACCCCCGACCGAGCCGGCGAGCACCCAACTGCGGGCGTGCCTCGACGCGCTCGGGGTCGGCTTCGGCGCCTGCCACACCGAGTACGTCGTCTCCGGCGACGGCCGGGTCCGCCTCATCGAGGTGAACTACCGCCTCATCGGCGACCGGATGGACCTGATCCTCGCCGAACTGCTCGGCGTGCCGCTGTTCGAACAGGTCATCCGGCTGCACCTCGGCGAGCCGGTGGCCGCCCTGGGTCTGCCCGCCACCGTCGACAGGTACGCCCAGGTCGAGTACGTCTGCGCGGCCCGGACGGGCCGGCTCACCGCCGCACCGGGCCCGCTGGACACCGGCGACGGCGAGGTCCGGCTGGGCTGCCGACCGCTGCGCCCGGTGGGCCGCTTCGCCGAGCACACCGGCACAAATCGCGACTATCTGGCCGTGCTGCACGCGATCGGCCCGGACCGGGACAGCGTCCAGACGTCGTTGGCCGCCTTCCGCAGCGAGCTCCAGTGGACCATCGTCGAGTGAGCGACGACTGCGAGCGGGAGGTGTTCACCCGGGTGCTCGACGCCCTGCTGCGCGAGGACCACCTCGGCCTGCTCAGCACCGGCAGCCCGGACGGGCCGGACTGGTGGCAGGTGCCGCACCCCGCCGGCCTGCTGCGCATCCCGGTGCGGGTGGACGGCTTCCAGCAGGCCCTGCGCAGCGCCGCTCCGACCGTGCTGGTGCTGGCCGACGACACCACCCACCGGACGGACACCCTGGCCGGGCTGTTGACGTTGCTCGCCCCCCGGGACGACGCCGAGGCGGCGACCGGCTGGCGGGACTTCAGCGCCGAGTGCCGCGCCGACCTGCGGGCCCGCCGGCTCGCGGCCCGGCACCGACCACGGGTCTTCGCCGAGGTGGCCGCCGCGCGCCCGAGCACCCCGACCGGTCTGCCGGCGGCCCTCCTGGACGACGTACTCGCCGCCCACCACGGGCACCCCGTCTACCCCACGGACCGGTGCCGGCACGGTCTCGGCGACGACGACCTTCTCCGGTATGCCCCGGAGCACGCCCCGCGTTTCGCGCTGCGCTGGTACGCCGTCCCCACCGAGGACGTCCGGCTCACCGGTGAACTCCCGTCCTGGTGGCCGCGCGCCCGACGACCGGACCAGCTGTTGCTGCCGGCGCACCCGATCACCGCGGAACGCGACGCGTTACCGGTCACGGACCTGCCGGCGATCACCGTACGGCCCACCCTCTCCATGCGGACGGTGGCGCTCGACCTCGACCCGTACCTGCACCTCAAGCTGCCGCTGCCGACCGCGAGCCTCGGCGCCCGCAACCGCCGTACGCTGCGCCCGGACTCACTCGCCGACGGCGCGGCCGTCGCCGCGTTACTCGGCCGGATCGCCAACGCCGAACCCACCTTCGCCGGACGGATCCGGCACGTCGACGAGAGCACCTTCGCGCACGTCGGGGGCGACGAGCGGCGCAGCTTCCTGCTCCGCAGATTCCCGGGTGACCTGGCCGGCGTCTACGTGGTGCCGGTCGCGGCCCTCGCCGCACCCGACCCGAGCGCGGGCACGGTCCTCGAACGGATCAGCCCCGATCGGCCCGGGGCACTGCTGGAGTCCTACCTGGACCTGCTGCTCGACTGGCACGTCTTCCTCTGGCTCCGGCACGGAATCGCGCTGGAGGCGCACCCGCAGAACATCCACCTGCTGGTGCACCCCGACGGCACGGTCGGCCTGCTCTACAAGGACAACGACGGTGCCCGCCTCGACGCGCGGCACGGCGGCCCGGGTGGGCTGACCCTCGACGACGACCGGATGTGGGCGCGCGACCCGCAGGAACTGGCGGACGTGTTCATCACCATCACCCTGCACCTGGCCGCCGCCGCACCCCTGCTCGCGCTGGCCGCGCGCGGGCTGCCCGTGCCGTCACCCGCCGAGGCGCTGGCACCCCGGCTCGCCGCCGCCCGCGACCGGTGGGGTGACGGACCAGCGGCGCGAACCTTCACCGACCGGGTCCTGCGGGCCGCCCACCTGCCCATCAAGGCGATGCTGACCGCCGGCACCCTGCTGCCCAAACAGCGGCTGGGCTGCGCCGACATCAACAAGTACTACCGGCGTACCGGCCCGAACTACCTCCGGGAGACACGATGACGAGCGCCCAGTTGCGCTCCCGCCCGGCCACCGAGACCGGTCAGCTCGCCGACCTGGCCACCGCCCATGCCGTCTTCGGTTGTCTGGTCCGCGAACTCGCCACGCCGGACGGTGGCCCGACAATTGTCGACGGTGCCGCGCATCAGCTGCTGCGGCACCTCGACGTCACGCTGCGCTGCGGGGTCGCGCGACACTCGCCGCTCGGGGCGCACCGCTACGCCGGTCCGGTGCAGCGGCGCACCGACAGCGGACGGTGGGTCGACCTGGACGCGGACGGGCTCGCCAGCCTGGTCGCCGCCGAACTCACCACCCGCACCGGCCTGACCAACGACGAGTTCGTCGAGCAGGTCCAGGCCAGCCGGGACACCGTGGCCCGGCTGCTGGCCGACCGCCCGGCCGAGAACCCCACGCCGACCGGCGACCCGGCCATCGACGCGTACGTCGACTCCGAACAGTCACTGGTCTTCGGCCACCCGCACCATCCCACCCCGAAGTGGCGCAGCGGTGACCCGGAGAGCTGGCGGGCGTACGCCCCGGAGCTGCGCACCTCGTTCCGGCTGCACTGGCTCGCCGTACCGGATGATTTGGCCGTCGGCGCCGGGCCGTTCGACGCGCTCGTGGCCGCCCTCGACCCGCCCCGACCCCCGCGCGGGCACCGCGTCCTGCCGGTGCATCCCTGGCAGCTCGCACTGCTCCCGCCGACCCACCCACGGCTGCGCGACCTGGGCGAGGCCGGCGTGCCGGTGCGGCCGACGGCGAGCGTGCGAACCCTCTACGCCCCGGCGGCCGACCTGTTCGTCAAGACCAGCCTGCACGTACGGATCACCAACTGCCTGCGCAAGAACGCCCGCTACGAACTCACCGGCGCGGTGGCCCTGACCGACCTGCTGGCGCGGGTGCCGATGCCGGACGGGGTGGGGCTGCTCACCGAACCCGCCTACCGCACGGTCGACGTACCCGGTCCGGACGAGGCGTACGGGACGATCCTGCGCACCGGCCTGCGCCCGCACCTGCGTCCGGGGGACACCCCGGTGCTGGCGGCGGCGCTGGCCGCCACGCCACTGGTGACACCCGATCCGGTGGCCTGGTGGCGGGCGTACCTCGGGCTGTTGGTGCCGGCGGTGCTGCGCTGCTGGCTCAACCACGGCGTCGTGCACGAGGCACACCTGCAGAACGTGGTCGTCGTGCTCGACCGCGACCGCCACCCGGTACGCATGCTGCTGCGCGACCTGGAGGGGGTGAAACTCGACGCCGACCGGTGGGCGACCTGGCCGGACGGCGTTCCCGCGCAGGTCCGCTACGGTCGGGTGGACGCCCGCCGACGGATCGTCTACTGCCTGTTCGTCAATCACCTCGGTGGCATCTGCGGGGCGCTCGCCGACGCGCGACCGGGCATCGAACGGCGGCTGTGGCAGGAGCTGCGGGCCGTCGTCGAGGCCGTCGCCGCCGACCTCGACGATCCACCCGAACTGCGCGCGCTGCTGAACGGTGAGCCGCTGCTGGCCAAGGCGAACCTGCTGGTCCGGTGGCGGCGCGACGCGGACCGGGCCGCGCCGTTCGTGCCGGTGCCCAACCCGCTGGGCGGGCCACGGTGACCCGACCCGTCTACGTCCACGACCTCGACGCGCTGGCCACGCAGGCCCGGGCCATCCGGGCGGCGCTGCCCCGGCCGGTGGAGCTGCTCTACGCGGTCAAGGCCAACCCGGACCCCGGTGTGCTGCGTACCCTCGCCCCGGTCGTCGACGGGTTCGAGGCCGCGAGCCGCGGCGAGCTGCGCAGACTGGCCGAGGTGCTGCCGGGACGGGCGCCCGCCGCGTACGCCGGGCCGGGCAAGACCGACGCGGACCTGGTCGCCGCCCTCGCCGCCGGGGTGCACCGCATCCACGTCGAATCGCCCGCCGAGCTTCGGCGACTCGGCGCGCTGGCCACCGCCTCGGGCACCACGGCCCCGGTGCTGCTGCGGGTGAACCTGCCGGTCGACGCGCCCGGCGCGAGCCTGGTGATGGGCGGCGGACCCAGCCCGTTCGGCATGGACCCGGCCGACGCGGTCGAGTGCGCCCGCCACCCGCCCGCCGGCATCGACGTACGCGGGATCCACGCCCACCTGGCCAGCGGGTTGGACGCGTCCCTCGCCGGTGCGGTCGCCGCCGCCGTGGTCGAGTGGGCGGTCACCGAGGTCGGTGCCGCCGAGGTCGACGTCGGCGGGGGCATGGCCGTCGATTACACCGACCCGGCGACGCGATTCGACTGGGTGGGTTACGGCCGGGCACTGACCGACGTCCTCGACGCGTACCCGGGGGTGCGGTTGCGCATCGAGCCGGGCCGGTCGGTCACCGCGTACTGCGGGGCGTACCTCACCGAGGTCATCGACGTGAAGCGCTCCTACGGCGAGTGGTTCGTGGTGGTGGCCGGGGGCACCCACCACCTGCGGACACCGGCGGCGAAGGGGCACTCGCAGCCCTTCACCGTGCACCCGCGGCACGGCCTCGACGGCCCGCGCACCGACGGAGGACCGGTCACCGTGGTCGGGCAGCTCTGCACCCCGAAGGACGTGCTGTCCCGGTCGGCCACCGCCGGGCCGATCGGCGTGGGTGACGTGTTGGCCTTCGCCATGGCCGGGGCGTACGCCTGGAACATCAGCCACCGCGACTTCCTGCTGCACGAGCCACCGCTGTTCCGTACCGGTGACCCGCAGAAACTGGCCGCCGAGTGGGCGGCCCGACCGCTGCGGGAACGACACCAGGGGCCGGCCGACGGCTGAGGGTGGCGGCCGGACGATCAGCCGGTGCGGGCGACGGGACCGATCAACTGGTGTTCGGTGGGAGTCATGCTGAGCATGACCCACTGCACCTTGCCCTTGGTGATCAGGCCGATCATCTCCGGGTGCAGCTGGGCGAACCAGCTTTGTACGCTCACCAGCCCCAACGCGTTCGCCGCCGTCGCTGCCTCCGCCCCCGTCAGCCGCTGGAGCACCACGATGTCACTGCGGACCAGCACATCGACGTCGTAGCCACTCAGATCGTCGCGCACCACCAGGGTGGCCCGCCACGGCGCGCTGAGGCCCGTGTCGGTGGCGGTCACCGGGCCGGTGTCGATCACGACGAGCTGCGGCTCGGTCGGCGTGGCCGCGGTCGGCGGAGGGACCCCCGGCGGAAGGAACGAGGCGATCTCCCGGCCGATGACGCAGCGCCGCAGGAAGGCGTCCCACTCCTGCTCGCGGGCGGTCTGGATGAACAGCCGGGCGCCGATCCCGAGGGCACGGAAGGCGAGCAGCTCGGCGCAGCGTACGCCGCCGGTCAGCATCAACCGCGTCGGTTCGGCGCGGAACAGACGCAGCCCCACCGGCTCCTGCTGCCGGTTGCGACCGACGACGAGGCCGCCGCCCCCGGCGACCACGTGCAGGCCACCGACCGAGGCGGTGTCCGTGCGGTGCAACCCCATCCGACTGCCGGGGAAGGCGACGCTCTTCACCGCAGGAAACCTCCGAGCGGTAGCGTGGCGGCCACGCCGTGCGCGTGCTCGCCATCAAGTCGTTGCAGACGGCCGCCATGGCGGCGGATCGCCTCGTGCAGGGCCTGGTCGGCGGCGGCCAGTGCGGCCGGATCGGCGCCCAGCAGGCGGAAGGCCACCTCCACGGCGAGGTCGTCGCCGTCGGGCCGGGTGGCGGCGATCGACACCACGCTGGCGGCGGCGGGGAGCCCCCGCAGCAACGAATCGACCTCCCACGGCTCGCGGGGCCAGTCCAGCAGCCGGTGGCAGCTCTGCTGCGCGCCCCGGGTCGACCAGGCCCGCCAGGTCTCCCGGGCCAGCATCTGGTCACCCGTCCCGCTGGGTGCCCCACCGGTCAGGTGGGTGAGGGTGGTGACGGCGACGAGCACCTCGTCCCGGTTCAGCATCCGCGCGGCCACCCGCTCCTGCCGCAACTGCCGCCGGGTCCGCCGGATCACCGCGAGGAGCGTCGGGCGCAGGTCGTGGTCGGCGTGGAAATCGGGGGTCCGCGCGGCCTGGAGCACCACCCACGCCTGCCGGCTGGCGGGCACCTCACCGTTCGTCAGTTCCCGGTACGCCCGGTTGACCGCCGCCGCGCCGGAGCGGGCACGTGGTGCCGGCGTCACCTGGATCAGCAACTGCACCACCACCGGCGGTGCCTTCTCGTCGACCGCCGGTAGGAGTGCCGCGGGAGACGGCAGCGCCTGCGGAGCGCTCATCAGCAGGGCACCCTCGGTCGGGTCGACCTCGAAGATGGCGCTCAGCCCACCCCTGTGGGTCAGCAGCACGGCCGGCTGGTCGTCGATCTCGACGATCTCCAACTCGACACCACGCTCCAGGTGGGTCAACAGGCGCAGGGCCGGCTCCGCGTCGGTGCCGGTGAGCTGCCGGCGCCGCCCCCGGAAGCCCCACCAGATCGGAAGCCACTCGTGCAGCCACCGGCCCCGGAACCGGATCACCGTCGGAGCGAGCAGCAGCACCGCCACGACGGCCACCGCGGCGGTGAGCGGCACGCCGTGCGGGGTGGCGGTGAGCACCGCCGCCGCCCCTACCTGCCACGCCAGCAGTTGGGCGACGTTCACGCCACCGACCCGGAGCCCGCGCTGGAACGGTCGCACCCTCCGGGTGGCTGCGGCTTCGGCCGTGGCTTCGCCCGCGGCGGTGGCCGGGACGTCAGCGGCGGCGGAGGGAGCCGCGGCAGTCCTCGCGGCCGGCGCGACGCTCGTCGTCTGCGCGGCCGTCGCGGCCCGTGCGCCGGCGGCCACCTGAGTGGTGTACGTGGTCCCGCTCGCCGCCCGGCCCTGCCCGCGCTGCGCAGCCTGGGTCTGCCCCGGGCCGCCGCCCGCCCAGCTCACCGTCGGCGGGGGCGCTGGTACGCCGGTCTGCTGCGGTGCTGCCACCCGTTGCCCGGGTGGCATCTGCTGCGCCGGTGGGGCACCCGGATGGTGCTGCCAACCCGGTTCACCCGGCCGTGCCGCACCCGGATGCGTCACCGCACGTTCCTCCTCACCTGGGCCGGCACCGCTCAGCGACCGATCGCGGCACGGATGTCGGCCGCCGTCACGGTCCGCAGCTCGTCGAGGCTGGGGCGCTGACCGGACTGGCGCAGCCGCTGCGCCTGCGCCTTACGTACACCCTCGAAGAGCTTGCGGGCCTCACGGGCGTTGCCGAAGTTCTGGTCCCGTTCGATGGTGGCGAAATGCGCCTGAAGCAGATCGGAGACCCCGTCGCCGAGCAGGTACTCGTCGCCGCCGGCCATCCGCTCCACGATGATGACCAGTTGCTCGGGGCTGTAGTTGCCGAACTCGATGGTCTTGGCGAAGCGGGAGGCGAGACCCGGGTTCGCGTCGAGGAACTGGAGCATCTCCCCGGTGTAGCCGGCGGCGATGACAGCGATCTCGTCGCGATGGTCCTCCATCAGCTTGACAAGCGTGTCGATGGCCTCCTGGCCGAAGTCGCCGCCACTGCCGAAGGAGCGGGAGAGGGTGTACGCCTCGTCGATGAAGAGCACCCCACCTCGGGCCGTGTCGAACGCCGCGGCCGTCTTCTCCGCCGTGTGGCCGAGATACTGGCCGACGAGGTCGCGCCGGGACACCTCCCGGAAGGCCCCGCCGGGCAGCGCACCGAGCGCCGCGAGCAGCTCGCCGTAGATGCGGGCCACTGTGGTCTTACCGGTGCCGGGGGCACCCGCGAAGATCAGGTGATGGCTGACCGTGCCGACCGGCAGCCCGGCGCTGCGCCGCCACTCGTTCACCTGGATCTCGTCGATGACCCCACGCACCTCCTCCTTCACGGACTCGAGGCCGACCATGGCCGCAAGGTCGGCGAGCAGCTTCTCGGTGCGTTTGGTGTCCTGCTGGGTGCTGGCCTGGGCCGCCTCGGCCCCGAAGGTGGCCCGCCGGCTGGTGGTGCCCTCCACGATGGTCGGTGTGGCGCCCTCGGCCACGTCGATCGCCGGCTGCGCGGTGTTCTCGGTGGTGCACTCCTCGACCGTGCCGTGGCAGCCACGGGCAAAGGAGACGGCCGGGCCGCGGGTGTCGCGGATCCGGCACCGACGCAGCACCGGGGCGCTCTGCTGCACCACCGCAACGCCAGCGTGCCCGGTATGGGAGATGTCGCAGGCCTCGATGGTGGGCCGGGCGTACTGGTAGATGTAGATGCCCCGGCTGCCGCAACGGGTGATCGTGCTGGTGCGGATCGTCGGGGCGGCGCCGATCCGGAGGATGATGCCGTCCTCGCTGAGGTCGCTGAACTCGCACCCGTCCACGGTGCCGTCGGAATCCTCGACGACGAGCCCGTAGCGGGCGCCGGTGACCCGGCAGCGGGTCAACGTGAACTCAGACCGGCTGGCCACCGAGACGGCCGGGCCGAAGCCGGCGCTCAGCTCGCACCCGGTCATGCTGAGCGTCGCCCGGTCCACGGCCACGACAGGTGCGTCGCCGGCCTTGAGGACCAGATCACGCAGCTCCAGGCGGCCCGAGTTGCAGGACACCGTGGGGTACGCCCCGGACGAGGCGTCGATGGTGACGGTGCCGGCGCCCTGTGCGGCGACGATGGTTATCGCGCGGTCGTTGACGAACAACGCCTCGTAGTAGGTGCCGGGGTTGACCGAGACGACGGCGTCGTCGTCCGCCACCGTGAGCGCGTCACCGATGGTGGGGTACGCGCCGGGCTGGTCCGGGGAGACGAGAAGGGTGCGCGTCATGGCTCCGGCTTCATACGGCAGCGGAAGGGTTAGGCCGACGATATCCCAGGCGGTCGACACGGGGGGAGCCCCCGTGGTCGCGACCGGCGATCGTGCACGATGGCGGGGCCGATCGATGCGGCGGTGGGCCGTTAGGCTCGGGTTCACACGCAGTGCCGGAACCAGGAGCGGGAGGACGGATGGCGGAAACCCGGATGTTGCCGCTCGCCGCGGGTGCGTTGCTGGTCGACGGAACCGTCCACACGCACACGTCGGTCCGCGGTGACCTGGCACCCGACCTGCACCCGGTGATCCGGCGGTTCCTGCACGAACTGCCGACCGGGCAGCGGGAGCGGTTCGCCGGCTGGTGCGCCGAGGTCGTGCTGCTCTCCGACCGCCTCTACGCGGCCGAGGCCGACGGCGGGCCGATCAGCTCGGCCCGGGCCCGCGCGCTGTTGTGGGGGGCGAAGGTGCGGGTGACCCGGGTCCGGGAGGAGGGCGACCCCCGCCACGGTGAGGTGCAGCCGCCCTGCCGCTCGTGCGCGGCGCTGCTGGACTGGTGTGGCGTGGAGGCGCTGGGATGAACGACCGCTTCCCATCCCTGGTGGCCGAGACGCTCCAGGTTGCCGGCTGGGTTCCGGGCCGCCGCGACGACGACCGGGCGCGACAGTGGGCGCTGCGGCTGGCGGCCAGCGCCGCGCCGGACGGACGGCAGCACACCGTCGTCCGGGCCGCGGTGGAGACGTACGCCGAGTTCGGCGGCCTGCTGGTGCGCCCGCAGGGCGACGGCGAACAGATCGCGCCCAGCCCCTTCCACCTGGATCCGTTCCTGGTAGGCCAGTCGGTGGACACCCTCGCCGCGCTCGCCGCGGCAATCGGGGCGCCGCTAACACCGATCGGCGAGGAGGGCGACGGCACCGGCATCCTCGCGATCGACGATCAGGGGCGGGTGTTCGTGCTGGACCACGGCGGTGACTGGTTCCTCGGCGAGCACGTCGACGAGGCGATCACCGCGCTGGTGCTGGGCCGGCAACCCCGCCGGGTACGCCAGGACGGCACGTGGTGATCGACTGGCGGCCGGCGACGCCGACGGAGGGCGCGCTGCTGGCCGCCGCCGAGGCCGCGGACCGGGACACGCTCCTGGCGACGCTGGCCGGCGCTCCGCTGCTGCTGCCGGTGTCACCGGAGGCGGCGGCCGGTCGCGCGCCGATGGCCTGGCCGACGGGCCGGCACGACGGGCGGACCCACGTCATCGCGTTCACCTCACCCGAGGCGATCGCCGCCTGCCTGCCCGGTCAGTCGGTCAGCTACCGCGCCCTCAGCGTCCAGGACCTGGCAAGCGGCTGGCCGGACGACGACTGGCTGCTCGCGGTCGACGCCGGGCTGCCGATCGGCGTGCAGGTCACCGCCGGTGAGCTGCACGTGATCGCCGGTCCCGCTCTCGAGGCCGAGCGAGACCTGCGCGACGCGATCGCCGGGCAGGAACCGGACGCCCTGATGGCGGCGCTGCTCCGCACGGAGCTGCTGGTGCCGCTGCGGCCCGGGGGGTCCGAGTCGAGGGACCTGTCCGATCCGGACTTTCCGTGGCTGTGCCTCTCCGACGAGCAGGGGCAGCCCTGCCTGCCGGTCTTCACCGCCGAGGTGCGGCTGCGACAGGCCCTCGGCGACCTCGACCTGGTCGCGGTCAGCAGCCTCCACCTGGCCGAGCAGTGGCCGGACCCGTCGTGGCAGCTCCTGCTCAACCCCGACACCCCGCTGGCGGCGACGCTGCCCGGCGAGGCCGTCCGAACCCTCCGGGACTGGCTTGGTCAGCTACGGCGGGTGGTCACCGACGCCGCCGAGGGGGAGCGCCAGCACCTGGAGACGGCCGCGTACGCCGAGCCGGCCACGGTGGGCGTACCGGCGCAGCGGACGCCGCCGGACGAGGACGACGAGCCCGACCCGGACCCGGACCTGCCGATCCGGCTGCAACTGGTGATCCCGCACCGGTACCTGCCGTCCTACCTCGACGACGGTTACCAGCGGGCCGCCGGGCTGGTGCACGCCTGGGCCGGCCCGGGCCGGGACACCCCCGCCCGGCTCTACCGGCGCCTCGGCCTGCTCGGCGAGGGTTCGCCGTTCGCGGAGTCCGACGAGTGGGCGGCCGTGCTGCGGTGGGAGCCCAACCAGGACACGCCCGAGGACTGGGGGCGCGGCCAGCCGCGAATGGAGTCGCTTGTCGTGCCGGACGGGACGGGCCTGCACTGCCTCCACCACGACGGCCGGGACGAGTTGCTGGCCCGCTTCGACGCGGCCACCGGGCGCTGGCTGCCGACCTGACCGCGGAGCGGCTCCCACGCTGGTTGTCAGCGTCGATTGCCGGCGAACCAGTCCTTGGCCTGCCGACTCTTCAGCAGGACGAGCGCCACCCCGGCGAGCCCGCCCACGACCAGGGGCGTGACCATCGTCGGCTGGAAGTCGAGTTTGCCCGTCACGAGTAGGCCGACCAGGAAGACGGCGAAGAGCCCGAAAGTGAAACTGGCCGGCACCCGCAGACCCTCGGGACCCAGCCCGCGCCAGGTGAAGACCATCCCCACCACCGTCATGAACACCAGCAGCAGGCAGAGCGCGAGGACCACCACGCCGAGGATGATGATCAAGAACACGCCGTCGCCCTCGGCCCTCATCATCGCCACGAAGAAGGCGATGCCCGCGACGAGCCAGGTGACGGCCACGGGGACCATCAGCAGGATCGCCGCGATCACCGCCGCCGGCCGCCGCCCGGCCGCCGGCACCGGCACACCGGACGGTCCGGCAGGCGGGGGTACGGCCCCCAACTGCGGCGGCGGTACGGGGTTGGGCGGCGGCACGGCGCCGGGAGGAGGTACGGCACCGGGCGGGAGGGTCGACATCTCGTCTCCGTTGGTCGTCAGGTGCCCGGCCGACGCCAGCCGGCCTCACCGGTCGGCTCCGTCGGGTGGGTCGACTGCCCGCCCTGCGGGGGCACGCCCGGGGCTGGTGCCGGGGGCTGCGGTGCGGGCGGGTACGCCGATCCGCTGGATGGCAGGTGCGGTGCCGGCGGGTACGGCGTTCCGGGGGCTGGCAGGTGCGGCGCAGGCGGGTACGGCGTACCGCCGGCTGGCAGGTGCGGTGCCGGCGGGTACGGCGTTCCGCTGGATGGCAGGTGTGGGGCGGGCGGGTACGGCGTACCGGTGGCGGTGGCTGCCCCGACCGGGGTGGGAACCTCTGCCGAGGATGCCAGGGTCCGCTTGCGGCGCCGCCGCCGCAAGATCAGTACCACCGCCGTCGCCACGAGGCCGAGGACGGCGAGTATGACTGCCAACTGGAGCACCAAGGTGCCGTATCTGTTATTCGACTCCCTTGAGGACGGGCGGGCCAGGGTCGGGTCGGCCTCGGGCTCCTCGGCCGCCTGGCTACGACTGTTACGGCCGTCCGGCTCACCGGTCAGCGCCTGGCGCAGGTTGAGCAGCCCCCAACCGTAGTCGGGGTCATGACCCGGCTTGCCGGCGTCCTTGCTTGTCTCCATCATCCGCTTGAACAGGTCGTACGACTTGAGGTCCGGGTACTTCGCCTTGACCAGGGCGACCGCGCCGGAGACGAGCGCGGTGGCGGAACTGCTCCCGCCGGCCATCTTGTACCCCCCGTTGCGCTCCGCGGCGTACAGGTCGTCAGCGGGCGCGGCGAGGTCGGTCTCCTCGGCCGGGATGTGGGCGATTTTGCTCAGTTGCCCGTTGCGGTCGGTGCCGGTCACCGCGATCGCGCCGGGGTGGTTGGCCGGGCTGCCGATGATCACGTCCTTCTCGTTGCCGACGCCGGCGACGACGATCACCCTCTTCTGGTACGCCCGCTTGACCGCTCTGTCGAGGTCGACGTTGTTGGAGCTGCTCAGCGAGACGTTGATGACGTCGGCGCCGTGATCCACCGCCCAGTCGATCCCGGCTGCGATCGCGACCGGCTCGATGATCGACACACCCTCGCGACCCTGCACGGTCACCGGCAGGATCTTGGCCTTCGGTGCGACGCCGAGCACGCCTTCGCTGCCACCCGAGCCGTGCCCGTGCCCGGCGATCAGGGACGCCATCGCGGTGCCGTGCCCGTGCCGGTCCTCATGTCCCTTGCTCTTGTCGTCGTAGAAGTCCACGCCGGGAAGCACGTTGTTCTTCAGGTCCGGGTGGCTGGCGTCCACACCGGTGTCGACGACGGCGACCGTGATGCCCTCACCCTGGGTGATCTTGTGCATCTCGGTCAGCTCAAGGGCGTCGATGTACCAGGCGTCCTTGCGGTCGATGGCGTGTGCCGGCGCGACCGGGACGACCAGGGCAGCCAGGACGCTCAGCGTCAGTGCGGCCACTGCGGACGCCGGACGGGGAACGAGGCGCATCTGCGCGTACCTTCCTCTGTGGGCCGTCGAGCGGCCGGTTGGACGGTCACCGCATGGTACGGGCCGGCCACCCATGGTGTGGTGACCGGCCCGTCCGTGTGTCAACCCTGACCGAGCGCCTTACCCTGCTGCTGCGGTCGGTGCTCCGTTGGTGCCTCGATGGTGCCAACCGCGGCCGAGTCGGTGGTCCAGAGCTCGTCGTCGCCCTCGCCGTACTCCCAGGTCTCCTGCTCGTCCTCCGCCCGGCGCGCTCCGGGGCGGGGGCCGGGGACAGCCGGGCCGCCCCGGCGACCGCCGAGCGACGGCGCCGGCCCGGTGGTGGGAGCCGGACGCGCCGCGCCGCGACCGGTGAGATCCGGACGGGCGCCCTTGCCGGGGGTGAGCGGGCCACCACCGGCACGAGTGCCGCCGGTGCTCGGCGTGGCCGGACGAGCCGCACCCGGAGAGCCGCCGCGCTGGCCGCCGAGGCTCGGCGGTGGCGACGCCGGTCGGCCCGGAGTGCCTCCTGTGCGCTGGGGACCGGCGGTGCTGCCCGGCAGGCGCGGACTGGCCGGCGGGGCCGACCGGTTACCGAGCCCCGGCGCGCCGGGACGGGATCCGCCCGGCCGGCCGGCACCGGTGTTGCCAGGCAGGGTGGGTCGGTTCGGCGCGGCGCCCTTCCCCGGGCTCCCGCCCGGGCTGCCACCACCGCCGGGCAGGGTGGGCCGCCCAGGCGCGGCACCGCGCCTGGGCGGGCTTCCGCCGGGGTTGCTCGCGCCGGGCAGGGTGGGTCGGCTCGGTGCCGGGCCACGGGTGCCCGGGGTGGGACCGCCGGCTCCCGGCAGCGTGGTGCGGGGGGTGCCGGGCCGACCGCCGGTGTTCGGCGCGTTCGGACGCGGACCGCCCAGGCCGCCCGGCAGCACCGGCGTCGGAGGGGGCGGAACTCCTGGCGTGCCGGTGACCGGCGGCGCCACGGGCGGCGGCCCCGGCGGCGGGGGAGGGGCGGTAATGGTGCCGGCGAGCCCCACACCGTCGGGCAGGCCGTCCGGCGGAGGCGTTGGGGTGGGCAGGGCTGTCACGTCGGGCCGGTTCGGCGCGTCGGGCCGGTTGGGCGCGTCGGGCCGGTTGGGCGGGTCCTGGCGGATCCGCCCGTCAGCGGTCATGTTGACTGCCGCCGGGCCCGGCCCGACCGGTCCTTTCGGGCGAGACGGACGCGGGATCTGGGACGGGTTGATGACGACTGCGTTCGTCGGCCCCTTGTAGGTGCCGCCGCGGGAGATGTTCGAGATGTAGACGTCGATGTAGAGGTCCGCGAGCGGCTTGACGATGTTCTTCGCCCGCTCGTGGAATTCTTTCTGCACATCGGAGACCGTTTTGGGGTTGTTCAATCCAAAGATGTCGCCCAGCGAGGTGCTTTCGGCATCCTCCTTACGCTGCCGGGCTTGGTTCTCCTGCTCTGCCTTGTATTCCAGCCAGAGCTTGCGCATCTCGGTCTGCGTCGTCTGGATCTTGCTGGCGATCTGCTCCAGACCGCTGGCCGTCTTGTCGGCGACGTCCTTCCACTCGTCAAGCGAGTGGAGGGCAGCGCCGACCTTGCCCATGAAGACCCGGCCCGCCGGTGACCGCCACTTGGCGTCCAGCGAGTCGGCGTGCCGCTTGAGGTTTTCCCGTGTCGTCTGCAACAGAACGCTTGTCCGCCGCCAGGTCTCGGCCAGGGCGACGGTGCGCTCGTCGCTCTCCTTGCGGGCCTGCTCCCACATGGTCTCGATCGTGAGCCCGTCCCAGGCTGTGGGTTCGTACGGTGCGGCCCCGGCGGCCCGATCCGCGGCATAGTCGTCCGGGACGCCGGTGTAACCCGGGGTGTAGCTCGGCGTCCATCCGTAGTATTTGTCGCTCATCCCCGCTCCTCCGCGTCCCGTTCCCCGCCCACCATCAGGACCGCAGGTCCGGGCGGGCCACCTGGTCGCCGTACATCTGCTCGTTGTCGCCCTGGACCGTATAGGCGCCGGTGCCCTCGCCGATGGTCTCCGACTTGTCGATTTCCGGCGTCGCCTCCGGATCCTGACTGTTATTGGCTTCCGGGGCGAAGTAAGCCTCCGGATCCAGGACCTCCGGCGGGATCGCCTTCGCCGGGTCCGAGGTCTTCTTGTCGTCGCCCTGCCGCCAGAGGTCGTCGAGCGTCTTCTGACCATCGACGGCGGTGAAGGCGTTGTAGATGTCGTCCGTGTCGGCCTGGGCCAACGCGTCTCCGGTGCGGTATTCGCTGGCGATTGACATGGCAGCCATCTGCAGCGACACCAGACCCTTCATCGCGTCACCGAGCATCTTCCCCACCGCCACGCGACTGTCGTCGTGCCGGACACGGAAGAACGCGCCCTCCTTCATCCCACCCGCGCCGAACGGCGCCTGCACGGTGAGCATGGGGCGTACACCGTTCTCGAAGCTGGGCTTGAAATGCTCGTTCAGCTCTTTCTCAATGGCCTTGGCAAAGTCGATCAGCTGCTGGATGTCGACGTCGATGTCCTCGCCGACGAGCCACTCGTCGCCCATCTGTCTCCCCGTTTCGTCCACATGCCGACACCGCGGCTGTGTCCCGAGCCGCGACATTCACAGTCCACTCTGGCCGAGGGTAGCGTCATCGGGCAACCCCGTAGTGTGGTCAGGCTCGCGACGGAAGGTTCACCAACTGCACGAGCCGGGTGCCCTCCCGCCGCGTGACCAGCCAACCTCGGCCGGGTGGCAGCGGCCCGGGGCGGACGGTGCCGAGCAGAACGCCCTCGTCCCGGTTACCGGACATCACGATGCCCGGCGTGCTGATTTCCCGCATCCGCATCAGCACCGGCTCGTACAGCGCCCGGCTCGCACCGCCGGTGCGGCGGGCGATGACCAGGTGCAGGCCGATGTCCCGGGCCTGGGGCAGGAATTCGAGCAGCGGCGTCAGCGGGTTGCTGCCCGCGCTCGACACCAGGTCGTAGTCGTCGACCAGGACGTAGAGGTCCGGTCCCTTCCACCAACTGCGTGCCCGCAGCTGGTCCGGCGTCACGTCGTTGGGAGGGATCCGGTCCCGCATCACCGCGGCGACCTCGGTGATGATCTTCTCGGTGAGCTGGGCCGACGAGCCGTACCCGATCAGGTGCGGGCTGGTGATGTCGCCGAGCATGCTGCGCCGGTAGTCGACGATGACCAGCCGGGCCTCGGTCAGCTCGTGGCGGTCGACGATCGTTTGTGCCAGCGCCCGCAGGAAGGTGCTCTTGCCGGACTCGCTGTCGCCGAAGAGCAGGAAGTGCGGGTCGGCGGCGAAGTCCAGGTGCACCGGTTGCAGGTCCACCTCGGCGATGCCGACCGGCACCCCGGGGCGACCGGTGGCCGGCAGACTGCCGTGCGGGACCACCGGCGGGAGCTGGCGGATCGGCGGCGCGCCCGGCCCCTGCCAGGCGCCGGCCAGGTCGTTCACCAGCTTGCGGGACCCCTCGGGCAGGGTGTCCGCCTCCTGCGCGCCGTCGGTGCGGGGCAGGGCGGCGAGGAACTGGTGCCCATCGGCGGTGATGCCTCGGCCGGGTGATTTCTCCGGCACGTTCATCGCGGCCCGACGGTCCAGGGCGGAGTCGCCCGCGTCAGACAGCCAGAGCTCCAGCCGGGTGCCGAAGACGTCCCGAACGGCGGGACGCAGGTCCATCCAGCGACCCGCGGTGACGATCAGGTGGACGCCGAAGGAGAGACCGCGGTTGGCGATGTCGTTGATGGTCGGCTCAAGATCTTCGAACTCGGACCGGATGCTGGACCAGCCGTCGATGACAAGGAAGACGTCGCCGAACGGGTCGTCGTTGTGCTGGCCGTGCCGACGGGCCCGCCGGTACGCGGCCATCGAGTCGACCCCGCGCTCGCCGAACCGCCGCTCCCGTTCGCCCATCAGCAGTTGCAGCTCGGCGACGGTCCGGCGGACCAGACTGGCATCGAGACGGGTCGCCACCGCGCCGACCTGCGGCAGGTCGCGTAGCGAGGAGAGCGCGTTGCTGGTCAGGTCGAGGCAGTAGACCTGCGCCTCCCGCGGTGTGTGGGTCAGCGCCAGCGACGTCACGATCGTGCGCAGCACGGTGCTCTTGCCACTCTGCGGACCGCCCACGATCACCGCGTGGCCGGCCGAACCAGCCAGGTCGAACCAGAGCACGTCCCGCCGCTGCTCGAACGGCTTGTCGACGATGCCGACGGCCACCTGCAACTCGCCCACCAGGCCGGCGTGCGCCACCGTCACACCCCGGGCGGGGTCGGCGGTCAGTGGCGGCAGCAGCTGATCCAGCGTCGGCGGATCCGACAGCGGGGGCAGCCACACCTGGTGGGCCGGCGCGCCCCGTCCGGTGAGTCGGCCGACCAGGATGTCCAGCACACTGTCGCCGCCCGTGTCGACCGGCTCCGGCGTCGTCTCCTGGGCCTTACGGGTAACCGGCGGCGCGACGTAGGCGGTGCTGTATTCCCGCACCCGCTCCTCGCCGTCACCGGCGGCGACCGCCTCGGCCGTCTTGCTGCGGTAGGTGCCGGAGACGTACGCGGCCTTGAAGCGGATCAGTGGTTCCATGCCGAAGCGCAGGTAGCCGTGGCCCGGTGAACGGGGCAACTCGTACGCGTCGGTGGCACCGAGCACCACCCGGCTCTCCATCGCCGAGAAGGTCCGCAGACCGATCCGGTACGACAGGTGGGTGTCCAGGCCGCGCAGCCGGCCCTCCTCCAACCGCTGCGAGGCCAACAACAGGTGTACGCCGAGCGACCGGCCGACCCGACCGATCTGCACGAACATGTCGATGAAGTCCGGTTTGGCGGTGAGCAGCTCGGAGAACTCGTCGCAGATGATGAGCAGGCTCGGCAGTGGCGCCAGCGGAGCACCCGCGGCCCGGGCCTTCTCGTAGTCGCGCTGCGAGGCGTAGTTGCCGGCCGAGCGGAGCAGCTCCTGCCGACGCACCAACTCGCCGTTGATCGAGTCGGTCATCCGGTCGACGAGCGGCAGCTCGTCGGCCAGGTTGGTGATCACCGCGCTGGTGTGCGGCAGGGCGTCCAGCCGGGTGAAGGTCGCGCCGCCCTTGAAGTCGATCAGGACGAGGTTCAGGTTCTCCGAGCTGTGCGTGACGGCGAGCGCCAGCACCAGCGTGCGCAGCAGCTCGGACTTGCCGGAACCGGTGGCACCGATGAGCAGGCCGTGCGGCCCCATGCCGTCCTGCGCGGACTCCTTGAGGTCCAACTCGACCGGGATCCCGTCGACGCCCACCCCGATCGGCACCCGCAGCCGGTCCCGGTTGGGCCGGGGCTGCCAGGCCAGTTCCATGTCGAACTCGTACGGGTCGCCGATGTTGAGCAGTTCGGCCAGGCCCAGCTCGCTGGTGAGCGGGGCGTCGCCGCCGCGGGACGCGGCCGAGAGACGCAGCGGGGCCAGCTGCATGGCCAGCGCCTCGATCTCCGCGACCCGGCACCCGTCGGCCCGCCCGATCTCCGCCTGACCATCCACGGTGGTGCTGTGCAACTGGCCGTCGGTGCCCACCTCCAGCACGAGCCGAGCCCGGTCCAGCACCCGCGGCGCCGGGTTGGAGAGGTCGAGCAGGGTGACGCCCTCCACGCCACCCTCGGTCATCAGGTGGTCCGACCCGGCGGTGTCGCCGCCGTCGATGACGACCAGGAGATGCGGCCCGCCCGACTGGGGGGACCCACCGGACGAGTTGAACCGGGGCCGGCTGGCCAGCACGTCGTCGAGCATCGCCTCCAGCCCGGTGACCGAGGGCGCGACCAGCCGGAGCTGACCGAGCGCGTCGGTGCGGCTCGGGTGCAGCGCGTGCGGCAGCCACTTCGTCCACTCCCACGCGCCCCGCCGGTCGGCGGCGACGCAGACCGCGACGAGCATGTCGTCCGGCGCGTGGAACGCGGTGGCCTGGGCGAGCACCGCCCGGACGAGCCCTCGGACCGCCTCGTCGTCACCGCGCAGGTGGACCCGGGCGAACCCGTTGAGCGCCATCGTCACCGGCAGATCCGGCACCTCGCCGTACGTGGTGAGGAAGCGGCGCAGCGCCAGCGCGCACATCGGCTCCAGCTTCTCCAGCGACGTCGCGGGCGGCGGAACCAGCGGCGTGGCCAGCTCCTGCGGGCCAAGACCGATGCGTACGGTGGCGAAGTCCACGTCGCCGCGCCGGCGCTCCCACAGCCGTGGCCCGAGCGGGACCGACCACAGCGCGTCCGGGTCCGGATGCCGGTAGAACGCCGCCTCGCGCTGCTTCTGGACCGTCTTGAGCACTCGCCGGCGCTGCCGCGACAGGTGCGTCATGTACTCGCGTCGCTTCTGCAGCATCTCCTGCTTGCTCGGGCCGCCGGAGTTGTTGGTGAGCTGGGAGCCGAGCATGCCGATCGCGGAGAGGCCGAAGAGGCCTCCGGTGACGTAACCGAGGGTGCTGCCGCCTCGGCCGGCGAACATCAGCGCCATCGCGAACGAACCAGCGAGCATCGGCAGCATCATCATCATCTGACCCCAGGCACGCCCGCTGGGCGCGGGCACCTCGGGTGGCGCCTCCAGCAGGACCTCGCCGGACGGGTACTCCGGCTCCGGCTGTCGGGCCGGGCGTTTCACGACGACCGTGCTCACCTATCAGACCTCCCCGCTGGGGTCCGGACCCGACCGGACCGAACCGGCGCCCGCGCCATGGCACATGGTAGGTAGCCTTCTCTCGTCATGACAGCCGCGGGCCACGTCGGCCCGCTCCTCGTTCGAGGGGTCGTCAGTGGTCACCCAGGCCGGAACCGGACTCGCGCGCATCGCCGTCGTCGCCCCCAACCGGCGGCTTGATCTCGCTCTACCCGAGCATCTGCCGCTGGTCGGGCTGCTCCCCGCCGTCCTACGGCAGGCGGATGAGCACCCGTCGGACGGGACGGCACACGGTGGCTGGATGCTGCGCCGCACCGACGGCACCACTGTGGACCTCAATCGTACGCTCGCCGTACAGAACGTTCGGGACGGCGAGACGCTGCATCTCGTGCCGCGCCGCACCGACTGGCCGGAGCTGGCGTACGACGATCTGATGGAGGCCGTCGCGGCCGGCGCCCGCCGACGCGGGGTGGCCTGGAGCCCGCTCGCGACCCGCCTGACGGGCCTGATCGTCGCCGGTGTGCTGCTGCTGCTCGGCCTGGTCGTCATCGTCACGTCCGACGAGCCCGGCATGCTCGGCGGCGTGATCGCCCTCGGCACCGCCGGGGTGCTGCTGCTGGTCGGGATCGTGCTGTCCCGGGCGATGGCCGACTCCCTCGCCGGGGCCGTGGTCGCCGCGGCCGGCCTGCCCTACGCCTTCGTCGGCGGCGTCCTGGTGATCGGGACCGGCGAGTCCGTCTGGGCACTCGGCGCACCGCACGTGCTGCTCGGTTCCGCCATCCTGTTCCTCACCGGCCTGCTCGGTTTCCTCGGGGTGGGCGACGCGACCCGGGTCTTCGTCGCGGCGGTCTTCGCAGGTTTCTGGGGCATGCTCGGCGGCCTCTTCGCCCTCGGCACGATGGACGCGGCGCAGGGCGCGGCGATCATGGTCAGCGCGGTGACCCTGCTGCTGCCAGCGATGCCGCTGCTCGCCGTACGACTCGGCAAGATGCCGATGCCGGCGCTGCCGCGCACCGCCGAGGACCTGCTGCGCGACGAGCCGCAGCCCCGGCGCGAGCTGGTCTATCAGGCCACCGCCCGGGCCGACGAGGTCCTCACCGGCATGATCTTCGGTTCGTTCCTGGTCACCGTCGGCTGCCTGATCGTGCTGACCGCCCACGGCTCGGTCGCCGCCCTGCTGCTGACCGGTGTGGTCGCGCTCGGTCACCTGCTGCGGGCCCGGCTGGTGCCGACCGTGCGGCACCGCGTGCCGCTGCTCGCCGGGGGTCTGGTGGGATTGGCCCTGCTGCCCCTGGTCGGCGCGGCCGACGCCGGGACCGGGCTACGCGTACTGGCCGTGCTTCCGGTGGCGGTGGTCGCGGCCGGGATCTCGGTCAGCGCCGGGCTCGCCTACAGCCGTCGTGCCCCGTCGCCCCGGCTGGCCCGTCTCGGGGACACCCTCGACATCCTGCTGCAGTTGGCCGTGGTGCCGGTCGCATGCAGCGTGCTGGGCCTGTACGCGTTCATGCGCGCGCTGAACGGCTGACGCCAACGGTCCGCTGACCTGTCTGGGTTTGCACCCGAGGCTCACAGGGTGACGTCGGAGACTGCCGGTGTCTTACCTCCTCGGATGAGCGCGATGATCGCGGTGTCGATGTCGGAGCCGACGAAGAAGTCGTCGACCCAATGCAGTTGGAAGACGCGCCCCTGGGCGTCGATGACGAGTTCGGAGGGTCCGTCGGCGTTGTTGCCGAGCGGAAAGACCGGAATCCCATACTCCTCTACGAAGATCTCGGAACCCTCGGCCAGCACCCCGCCCTGGGTGGGATGGACGGCGCTCCCGTAGCCGCTTCCCGAAACGCCGTCTCGGCCGAACTGGGGCAGACGTAGGCCGCCGAATTCGACGAGTGCGGCCCGTGCGGCAGGGAAGAAGTCCAGGCCGGCGAGGTCGTCGGCGAAGCGGGTCAGCCACAGGTCGACGGAGGCGGTCATGTCGCGGCCGGGGAACCAGCCGGCCTTGTCCAGTACCGCTCGGACGTCCGGCGGGAAGCGGCCCTCGGCGGCGCGGCGCTGCGCGTACCGCTTGGCGATTGACGCACCGGCCAGCGAAGGCCACTCGGACAGCTCGCCGGTCTCCCGGTCGATGACGATTGTGGGCTGTCCGGTGGCCGACGGTGGTCGGGGTGGTCCGTTCGTCGGCTCTGGCCGGGGTTCGCGGCGGGAGACGACGAAGCCGAGGTCGAACTCGTACATGTCGACCTCGGGCGGCGGACCGGGGTGGCCGGCGGCGGCCCACTCCCGGGCTCGGGCCAGTGCCTCGTCACGACTGATCATCGGAACTCCTCGCGTCGTGGTCGTCCTGGTCACCGGCCCCGGCCGGATGCCGGCACCACAGCGGTCGACGCGGTGCCTATCGTAGGCACCGCGGTCCGGCACCTGTCCGTGCCGACCGTACGCCAGGGGGAGGTGCCATGCCGTCACGGCGGGACCAGGTCCAGTCGTACCAGTTCTTCGTCCAGCGGATGACGTCCGCGCTCGTGGCGCGCGAGCCTGATCCGGAGGCCGCGCCGTTCCGGCGGCTCGGCGGCGCCGGCCTCGCGGGCATCATGGTGGCGGTGCTCTGCCTCGCCGCGGTGGGCGTCTACGGGTTGCTCCGCCCCGGTGGCGCCACCAAGTGGAAGTCGGCCGACTCGGTCATCCTGGAGAAGGAGACCGGCACGCGGTACGTCTACCGGGACGGCCGCCTGCACCCGGTGGTCAACTACTCGTCCGCGCTGCTCGCGATGGGGTCGGCGGTGCCGACCATCTCCGTCTCCCGCAACTCACTTGTCGGTACGCCGCGCGGGCCCCGGATCGGCATCCCGAACGCACCGGACGCCCTGCCCGACCCGAAACGGATCCTCACCGGCCCGTGGACGCTCTGCACCCAGCCGGCGCGGGACCAGGCGGGTGGGACCGTGGCCACGACGGTGCTCACCCTCGGTAGAGCACCCAACGGTGGGCGCGAGATGGGCGACACGGCGCTGCTGGTCAAGGACACCACGACCAAGCGGTTGCACCTGGTCTGGCACGACCACCGGTACGAGATCCGCAACCAGGCGGTCGTCCTCGAAGGACTGACCATGACCGCGGAACCGGTGGTCGAGGTTGGCGGGGCGTGGCTGAACGCGTTGCCCGCCGGTGAGCCGATCGGCTCCGAGGACGTGGCTGGCCGCGGCGAGTCGTCGGCCGCACTGCAGGACGCCCGGGTCGGCCAGATCTTCGTCGTGCAGAGTCAGAACGGCAGCCGTCAGTACTACCTCGCCAACCGCGACCGGCTGCGTCCGCTGACTCCGCTGCAGGCAGACGTGCTGCTCGCGGACCCGGAGACACGGCAGTCCTACCAGGGCGAGTCGGCTCCTCAGGCCCTGACGCTCGGGGCCGGGGCCGCCGCGGCGGCCCCCAAGGCGCCGCCTCCGGCCGAGGGGCGGCACCGCGCACCCGGCGAACGCCCCGACATCGCCCGGCTGACCGGTGATCAACCGGCGATCTGCGCCGCCTACCGTCCGGGGCAGGATGAGCCGACCCTGCTGTTGGACGCGCAGGTGCAGCCGGTGAAGGAGCCGGTACGCACCGCCGAGCAGACCGGCGACGGCATCCCGCTCGCCGACCGGGTGGTCATCGAGCCGGGGTACGGCGTCCTGGTTGCCGCCATGGCGTCACCGGAGATCACGACGGGCACCCTGAGCCTGGTGACCGACCTGGGCTACCGGTATCCGCTGGCGTCGAAGGAGGTGTCGGAGATGCTCGGCTACCGCGGTGCGCGACCCGTCGAACTGCCCGCGAGTCTGGTCGTCCGGCTTCCGGCCGGCCCGGCACTCGACCCAACCAACGCGAAGCGGGCACTGGACCCGGAGTGACCGGAGCTGCCACAGTGGAGGTAGTTGCGAGTCTGAATGCGGCCGGCCTAGCGCGGGCTGGACTCGACCCGTTACCGTTCGTAGAGCAATGGCGCGACAGCGCCACAATAGAGGCTGCCCCCGGCGATGGGGGGCTATCGATGAGGACGGGGGTGACTCACCATGTCGATGGGTACCGACACCGGCTTGATGGTGAAGACCGAGGGCGACGTAGATGCCGTCGCGGATCGGCTCACCGGTAACCTGAACCAGCTGATGGACCAGCTCGCACCGCTGTACGACCAGTGGAAGGGTGCCGCTGCCGGCTCCTTCCAGGAGGTTCGGACGAAGTTCGACGAGGACATGGCCCGGCTGAACGTGGCGCTGCGGGCGATCGCCGAGGCCGTCGGGTCCGCTGGTAAGGACTACGACGTCAGTGACGACGAGCTCCGGTCCGAGATGACCTCTGCCGGCGCTTCTGCCGGTCAGATCACCGCAGCGCTCAAGCTCTGACGGGGGAGGAGTTCCGAAATGGAAATTCGTTACAACTTCGGTGCACTGAACGCTGCCGCGGACAGCTGCGGCGGTGCCGTGCGGAATGTGACAGGTGAGCTCGAAGGGCTCAAGTCGGGCATCGCGCCGCTGCTTGCTACCTGGGACGGTGACGCCCGCGAGGCGTACTTCCGTCGGCAGAGCGACTGGGAGGCGGCGGCGAACGACCTTCGTGACCTGCTCGGGCGCATCGAGAAGACGCTGCGCGAGTCGGCGGCCAGGATGCAGGCCCGTGAGGCCGCGAACCGGGCGAAGTTCGGCGACTGAGCCCGACCGTACGAAGCGATGGCCCGGCCGCGTGCCGGGCCATCGTCGTTCGCACTGTCGTCTGTGCCGCGACTGCCGGGCGTCGTGACGATGCGTGTCGGCCTCGGGCGGGCCGTCAGCCGCGGGGCAGCGAGGTGGGCACCCGGAAGAACAACTCTTCGGGCTCGTCGATCTCGCCGACCGGAGTCGGCGGGGCCGCCGGCCGAGTCGGTCGCCACCGCAACCGGCGTCCGCGCGGCAGCAAGGAGGCCATCGCGCCGATGGCGAGCGCGATCACTGCGACCAGCAGCCCGACCCAGAGGGCCACCCGGCCGAAGACGCTCCACCGCTCCGAACGCTCCTGCGCCGCCGCGTCAAACGACGGGTCGGGCATCGGGGGTTGGGCAACCGGCGCGTCATTGGTCAGCCGTTCGGTCACCGCCCGGTACGGATTCAGCAGGCCACGCCCGTAGCCCTCCCCGGGGCCACCACGCGCCGGGTCCACCGTCGCGAGGAGACGGCGGCTGACCCCCTCTGCGGGCAGGCCGGGTTCGGCAGCACGGATCAGGGCGGCCGTTGCGCTCACCAGCGGGGTTGCGAAGCTGGTGCCGCTCCAGACGTCGTGGCCGGCGAGGCGGGTCGCCGCCACCACCGCGCCGCCAGGGGCCACGAGGTCGACGTACGGCCCGACCTGCGACTGCTTCACCCGCACGCCCTCCTGGTCGA
This sequence comes from Micromonospora sp. NPDC049204, assembly GCF_040647935.1. Lineage (NCBI taxonomy): Bacteria > Bacillati > Actinomycetota > Actinomycetes > Micromonosporales > Micromonosporaceae > Micromonospora > Micromonospora sp. NPDC049204. The sequence continues at coordinate 94,709 of NZ_JBEZDC010000002.1, forward strand.
TGGCGCCGACCCCGATCACACCGTCGTAGGCGGCGGGGTAGGGCACCGGATCCGGACGGTCACCGTTCTGGTGCAGGTTGCCGGCAGCGGCGACCAGCACGACGTCGTGCTCCCGCGCGTACTTGATCGCGCTCTCGACGGCGGGGTCGGGGCGGTAGAGCGTCACGGACATGTTGATCACGGCGGCACCGTCGTCGACCGACCCGCGGATGGCCTGCGCGAAGACCTCCGCGGAGACACTCTGACCCCGCGCCTCCTCGCCCTCGTTGCCGGCGCGTTCGCTGACCCGGATCGGGATGATCGTCGCGCCCGGGGCCAGGCCGTGGAAGCCGACGCCGTTCTGCGGGCGGGCGGCGATGAGGCTGGCGACCGCGGTGCCGTGCGAGACACAGTCGACGTTGCCACCGGGTGTCCCACGCAGGGAATCGAAGCCGGTGGCCACCCTGCCGCTCAGCTGCGGGTGGGTGTCGTCGGTGCCGGAGTCGATGACGGCCACCTTGACGTTGACGCCGGTGCTGAACGGCCACACCCGTTGCGGCGCGAGCCACCGCTGATGCCATGGCGTCTCGCTGATGACCTGACCCGGATCGCTCGGGTTCTTGCAGATCGCCGGGGCCGCGACAGCCCGAACCGGCACGCCGAGGATTGTCGAACCCATCAGCGCCACCACCAGAGCAGCGGCGGACGTACGACGGTCGAGACCCATTCCGCGCTCACCTCCCGTCACTACGGCGCCGGTGCATCGTAACGATCCTCGGACGATTACCGGATCCCCGATGTCGCGTCGATTCAGTATGGTCGAGGTGTCACGCCGTTGGCGGGTTGCGGCGGCACGTGGACGTGCAGGGGGAGGACGCCATGGACACGCAAGGACTGCGCGCTCGGGCCGACGAGCTGATGGCCCAGTTCGAGCGGATGCGCTCGGGCGTGGGTGACCTTCAGCAGCGGCTCAAGGCAGTGAACGCCACCGTCACCTCCGAGGACGGCTTCGTCTCGGTGACGGTCGGCCCGCGTGGTCAGGTGGTCAAGGTGGAGTTCGACCCGCGCATCTACCGCCGGCCAAACTCGAAGGAACTCTCCGCCACCGTCACGGAGACGATCCGGAGGGCCACCGAGAAGGCGATGACCGAGGTCGAAGAGCTGATGCGGCCCTTCGTGCCGGACAGCCAGTTCCAGGCGTACATGGGCCACGACCTGGACGGCATCTTCCGTCAGCTGGACAGCGAACTTCCACGGGAGGACGACCGATGACCGACGCAGACGAAACTTTCCTCAAGCCCGACGCCGCCCGGGCTGGTGCCCAGCGGCTCGGCGTCGCCGGCGCGACATTGGCCAGCCGTTGGGCGCAGCACGCCGCCACTATCTCGTCGCTGAACGCCTCCGCCCCCTGGGGCACCGACGAGCCGGGCCAGGGCTTCAACAAGCACTACCTGGAGGGTGGCGACAAAGCCCCCGCCACCAGCGTCCTGAGCGGGGGAAAGACCATCGTGGACCTGATCAAGGTGCTGGGACCGGACGTCCTCAGCGCCGTCGACGGCACGGTCGAGGTCGACGACATGGTCGACAAGTGGTTCGGCGGCGACGGTAAGTAACGTCCGACCTCCGAATGGTCTGGTGAGGACAGAGGGGCAGAGCGGGTGGCGGTACCAAATCCCAGGGGCTTGCTCGGCGATTACACGTGGGTCTGGGACGCCGTCTGCTGGGCCAGTGCCGGTGAGGCATGGCCGACCGGTGACGAGGACCGCATGCGCGACCTCGCCGACGCGTGGGAGGGCCTGGCCAAGGCGATAGGCGACGCCCTCGCCGACGCGGACCCGGCCGCCATGAAGATCCTCCAGAACTGGGGTGGCGGCGCCGGCGGCGCCTTCGGGCAGCTCTGGAACCAGATCGGCGTCGATCCGGGCTCCGGCCTGCCGCTGATGCAGGAGGCCGCGTCCGCCTTCGCCAGCGGTTGCGACAACGCGGCCATGGAGATCGAGTACGCCAAACTGACAGTCCTCATCGCCGTCATCATCACCGTGATCGCGGTCTTCGTGGCGCTGCTGATGGCCTGGTTGGGTGGGGTCTCGGCCGGAGCGATCCCGGGCATCCTCGCCGCCGGGCGGCATGCCGTGACTATCGCGTTCCGGCGGCTGATCGCGCAGATGGGCCGGCAACTCCTCACCCGCGCCGGGATGCAGGCGGCCCTGCGTACCGCGGGCACCCAGATCACCCGGCGGGTCACCAGTGAGACGCTGCGCAACGCCGGGCGGCGGTTCGCCCTCGAGCTCGCCGAGGAGGTCGGTGAGGAACTCATCATCGACATCGGCGCTCAGGCCTACCAGATGAAGAACGGCACGCGGACGGAGTGGGACGTTCGCCGTACCGCCACCGCAGGCGTCGGCGGCGCCTTCGGCGCGGTCCTCGGCACCGGCCTGAACGCCGGCACCCGCTTCGCCCGCAACAATGTCGCGCCGCGGATGCCGATCTCGTTCAGCCCGCCCGCGATGAACTTCCGTGGCGCCGGGGTCGTCCGCTGGGGCGGCAACTCGCTCGCGGCCGGTGCGCAGAACGCCGTCATCTCACCAGCCGCCAGCGTCCTGGCCAACGGCGCCATGTCCGGTCAGTGGAGCATGCCCGGGGGCGAGGCGTTCCTCGGTGGCTTCACCAGCGGTGCCGGTCGCGGCGGCGCCACCTTGGCGGCCAGCAACGCCGGTGCCGGCCTGGCGAATTGGCACAACAAGCACGCCGGCTTTGACCCCGCCGCCGCGACGGGCAACGGCAACGGAACCGGCAACGGGACCGGCACGGGCACCGGAGACCCGACCGTTGGCGAAGCGGACCTCGGCAACCTCGGCGGCACGGGCAATGGCACGGGCTCGGGCAGCGGTTCCGGGAGTGGGTCGGGCTCGGGCAGTGGTTCAGGTTCGGGCAGTGGGTCGGGCTCGGGCAGTGGATCGGGTTCGGGCAGTGGATCGGGTGCGGAGAGTGGCTCGGGTTCGGGCAGTGGGTCCGGCTCGGGGTCGGGCAGCGGTTCGAGCGACAGCAGCCAGGGCGACGGCAGCACCGATGCCGGCCCGAGCAACGCGCCGAACACCGGGTCCGGATCGATCTCACTCGCCCCACCGACCGTCGATGCCGGCGCTCCGCCGGTCGCGGACACGTCCGACCCGTCGGGCACGGGCACCGGTCAGGGCACCGATCCGGCCGCGACCGCCGGTTCGCCGGCCACCGGCACCCCGGTCGCCGCCGAGGCGCCCGCCGCTGGTCCGGTTGCCGACCAGGCCTCCGCCGACGTCAGTTCCGGTGCGGGGACAGACTCCGACGCCAGCGCCGCCCCGGGCACCGGACCCGATACCGAAACCGCTGTCCCTCCCGCGGCGGACACGAACGCCGGGGTGGATTCCGGCAACTCGGCTGGTGGCGTCGACGGCGACACGTCCGGTGGTGGCAGAGCAGGGTCAGACACCTCGACCACCGGCGGCCCTCAGGTCGACACGTCCACGACCAACGAGAGCAGTTCCGGTGGACCCTCGTCGGGCTCGACGGTGGATAGCTCGCCGTCGCGGGTCCCCGACAGTTCCGTGCCGGGTGACACGAGGTCGGACTCCGCGAATGACCCGCTCTCCAGCGACCAGGCACCCGCGGTCGTACCCGGCACGACGGTGGGCACCCCCGCGGCCGCCGGACCTGCACCGGGCACCGTGTCGTCGGCGCCGGTCACGGGTGGCACCGCCACGAACCCCGCCGTAGCCGGGTCGCCGGCACCGACTACCGCGCAACCGGCTGCCACCACGAACGCGCCTGCCACGAACGCGCCTGCCACGAACGCTCCTGCCACGAACGCTCCTGCCACGAACGCTCCTGCCACGAACGCTCCTGCCACTGGCACGAGCAGCCAGACCACGACGGGTCCCCAGACCACACAGGCGACCAACACTGGCACGAACACCCAGCCGACCACCGGGCGCCCGACTCCGACGGTCAACCCGACGGTGGCGAACTCGGCCGGCTCCATCTCGCTCAGCCCCGCCACCACGCCTTCGACAAGTGCCCCGACGACAAACACCGTGCCGGACGGCAGCACCACTCAGGGCACGACGAACCAGCCGGGCACCCCGGCGCAGCAAGCGGAGACCAACCAGCCCGGCACCAGCGAGGCCAGTCCGTCGGGACGGCCCGACGGGCGTACCCCTGTTGTCGGGGTTGGGCCCACGGACGTTGCCGCCGCGCCGGATGGGTCGACTCGGCCGGATGCCGCGCCGGATGGGTCGACTCGGCCGGACGCCGCGCCGGCTGTTCCGGCGACGAGCGGTGACGCCAACCCGTCGAACACGCCGGACGCGGCGGCCGACCCGGACGCCAACACCGACCCGGACGCCAACACCGACCCGGCGGCCGACCCGGACGCCAGCACCGATGCGACGACGGACCCGGTTCCCGCCCAGCGGACTCCCGGCGACGGCGTGGTGATCGTCGTCCCGGGTTCGACCAGCACCACCGACCCGACCACGGGTACTCCGACCGCGCCAAATGCCAACACCGGGACGGTGGACCCGGCGACGCTGAAGCGCTCCAAGGGGCCGACCGGAAACGGCACCTACAGCTGGCACCTCGACCCAATCACCGTCCCCGGTGACCCAAGCGGCCCGGACGCTGAGCAGATGCTCATCGAGGCGTCCCGGACGTTGGCCGAGACAGTCCGGACGGCCGTCAAGGCTAAGACGATCTCCAAGGGCAAGATGCCGGGCATGGCGGGCGCGCTGATGATGCCGAACGGTGACATCACCACCCACACCAGCATGCAGGGCGATAAGAGCACCAAGCCGGCCACCCAACCGGCGGTGCACCCGCTCGCTCAGGCCGTCCTAGATTCCGTCGAGGCCGCGCTCGGCCCTGATATCGGTAAAGGGCATGGCAGTTGCGCTGAGGTGGCCCTGGTATCGGATCAGCTCTACAAGCTTGAGCAGCAGTGGCGGGAGGCCGGTGAGCCGGGCACCTTCGAGCAGTACGCCAAGGATGCCTTTCAAGGGTCGAAGATCGTTACGCACCAGGTCAAAACCGGCTTCGATGACGCCGGGGTCCGGTACGACCTGGGCCACTATCGTCCGCCGTGCCGTTCCTGCACGGATTTCCTGCCGCGGCTCAACGTCGACCCGATCACGGACCCGGAACGGTCGCCGACGGTTTACCAGCCTCCGGTCCCCGGGGTGGTGGGCACCGGGCGACCGCTGAGCGACGCTCGTCCCTTCGGGGATCCCCAGGGCTTGGTCCCGCCGGACCCGGCCGACCAGCAGACACTCGACGATGCCGTGCCCCGCAACCCGGACACCGGCCGGCCCGAAGTGCACCCCGACCCTCGTCAGGGCATATGGGCACGCCTGCTCAACGACGGCGGCCCAACGGTCTCCGGTCGGGCGCGGAACTGCGCCGACGCGGGGCTCTCCTTCCTGTCCACCTGGTTCGGCCGACCCGAGGTGGCAGCGGCCGTGGCGGTCCCGGGGAGCGTCGAGAGCAACAGCACCGCCCGGCAGGAACAGGCGTTGCGCACCCCATTCAGCCACCGTGGCACCGGACCGGCCGGGCTGGCCGATGTCGCCGCTGCTCTGCGGGAGGCCGGTCACGGCTCGGCTGCCCTCATCATCACCGCACCCGCGGACGCCAACGGCCGAGCGCACACCTGGAACGCGGTGAACCACCAGGGCACGATCGTCTGGGTCGACGCTCAGACGGGAGAGGTCTCCGACACGGACCCGATCCACAGCGTCGACAATGTCTGGTCGATCACGCTCGACGCCGAGGGTGACCCGATCACGCCGGCAGTCGACCGGACCGGCACCGACGCGACGGCCGCAGAGCCAGACCCGGTGCCGCCGCACTCCACCGCACCGGCGGATCCGAATTCCGAGATCAGCGCCAACGACCCCTCGGCCGCGCCGGACTCGACGGGAACGACAGACAGCGAGTACCTGAGCGGGTTGTCCGACACCGACCAGACGACGTTGGTCGAGGCCGTCGCTGCTGCCCTGCAGGATGCCAACCAGATCCTCGCCGATATGCGGGGCGTCGCCGCCGAGGTGAACGAGCAACTCGGACTGACCGGCGAGAATGCGCTGCGGACCCTGGGCGAGGGCAACCGGGTCAAGGACACCGAGTCGCTTGCGCGCAAGTACGTCACCGAGTTTGAGCCGCTCGGCCTCGACGTTCCGACCGCACTCACTCAGTTGAACGACGTCGTCCGGTTCTCCATCCAGGCCCCCGAGACGGACGCCTACGGAGCGGGCGTCGATGCCGTACTTGGTGCATTGGAGGCCCAAGGCTATCGACTCACCGACGCCAAAAACTTCTGGCACCCAGGTAACCGTTATCTCGGATTGAACTGCACGCTGGAGGCGCCGGGCGGCCGGACCTTCGAGCTCCAGTTCCCCACCGCTAGCAGTTGGGCGGCGGGCAAGCAGACGCATACGTCGTACGCGATTGTGCGAGACCCCAGGGCTGGTGCGGTCGACCGGGTGCACGCGTTCCTGGACATTCTGGCCGTCAACCAGTCGGTGAGCCGACTGCCTGGCGGCATGCGGCCACTGCAGGATCGGGTAGGCGAGGCCAAGGACACCAGCTTCGCCAAGTGGATTACCAAGCCTGCCCAGGACGGGGTCCGCCGGGCCTACACGAACTGGCTGGCTGAGCAGGGCCGTACATTCGACGAATCCTTGACCGACCGCGGCCTGAGCAGGTCCGACGTGCCCGGTCTGGACGTCGGCCTCTTGAGGGGTACAAATGGAGAAAATGAACTTCAACTACTTCCTGGTGATGAGGCCGGACGTACCGACGGGCCCACCGGCCAACGTGATCGCGGTGGCCGAGACGTCCACGGGGACGCAGGCGGTCAGCTGGCACCGGCGGACCGGGACGTGGAAATACAGTCCGGACGTGGCGGTGGCGATCCTGTACACGGACTGGAACGAGATCCACACCAGCCGGAAGGTCGACCGGGCCACGGCCGAGAGGGAGACGGCCCACTTCACGACGGTCCCGCTGCCGACGGAAGCGGAGTTGACGGAGATCTGCCGCCAGGGGACCTGACCGTTGGCGACGCGTTGGCCGAGGAGACGGCCGGCGAGCAGACCGTCGAAGACTTGTCCGGGGACGACCAGGCCGAGGGTTACCCGGACATGCGGGGCTGGCCGATGCCGGACACCAGGCGTTTCGGGCCGGACGAGCTGACGCAGCTCGAGGATCCCCAATTCCAGGACGATGTCGCCGACAGCCTCTTGACTCCCGACGGGTACGCCACCCTCAGGGATCCGTCCGTCCACCCATACGGCCAGCTGATCAACGACGGTGGCCCTGGCCAGCCTGGCCGGAGCAACAACTGCATCGATTGCGCGTTGGCTGCGCTGGCCAGCTTCCTGGGCGATCCCCAGGTAGCCCTTCCGCGCTGGCCGGACCAGCTCGAAGATGGCTCCCTCGACACTGAGACCGGTGAACTGGACGGCTTCGGCCGGGTGGAGAGTTGGATCGGCGGCGAGTGGACCGGCGACAGCGACGCGATGCCGTCGGCTCCCGCTGAACGCGCTGCGGCAGTTGCCGATCGGTACGCAGAGCTCTACCAGCGGATTCGGGACGCCGGCCCAGGGGCAGCGGCGGTCGTGGTCGTCGAGTGGCTCGCCTTCGACGAGAACACCGGTGAACCCGCGCTCGACGAAGACGGCAACGTGCTCGGGGCCGCGCAACACGCCTTCCTGATCGTGTTTCCGGAGGGTGCGGACGGGCCGGTCTGGTGGGATCCGCAGAGCGGCGACACCATCTCGGAGGCGCTGCCCGGAGACTACGTTGATGGGACGTACGACCTATGGTCGATGGAGGTGGAGCCGAGCGATGGCGATGACCAAAGAGGAAGCCAGGCAACTGATAACCCGCCTACTGGGGACCAGCAACCCGGTGGCGGTGATCCCGTTCGAGTTCGGCTGGGCGGCTCAGGAGACCCTCTCGCCACAGCAACGAGCGCAGGGCAGGCATCTGGGCCAGGGGGTCTTCATCATCGACGAGACGGGAGTGGTGACGGCCCACTCCAGCCTGCCGCCACCCCTGGTGATGAAGCGGTACGCGGCGGCACGCCGGGAGGGTCGGGTAACCGGCCGGCAGGTGTGGCCGAAACTGGCCCAGCCGGACTGACCCCAACCGCTGCCGACACCGACACGACCGCGCCTGCCGTCGACAGCGACACCGACACGACCGCGCCTACCGTCGACACCGACACCGACACCGACACCGACACCGCGCAACCGGCGACCCCGGGCAGCACCGACGCGCCCACCGACGCCAACGCGGCGACCGACGGGCCGATCACCGCGAGCGCGGTGCCCGGCACTGCCTTCCATGGCGAGGGACGGGCACAGGCCGATCCCGACGCCGTCCTGGACCGGGCGCGGACCGCGCTACCCGGTGTGGCCGCGCACGCCGGTGTGCAGGCCGTGACCGCCCTGGCCGACGGGACGTACCAGGTCACCCGCGCTGACGGTAGCCAGTTCAACCTCCGGGTGGACAGCGGGCCGGTGGCCGACCGCGCGGTCGCGGCCAGCGCGTTCGACACCGACGGTACGGCCGTGGTGACGGTCTCCGACCGGGCGGCCGACGCGGTGATCGATCGTGCGGTGGCCCACGAGGTGGCCGAACTGGCTGCCCTCGGTCAGCCACTGGCGGACGGCGCACCGGTCGTGACGCCGCTCAGCCCCGCCGACGTGGCCGAGCTGGTGACGGCCGCGCACCAGGTCGAGATCGCCAACGCGTCGTCCCGGACGGCGGTGCGGCGGGAGTTGGCCGCCATCGTGGACCGGTTGGGTCTGCGTGACGGGATGCTCGGTTCCGAGCAGAAAATGGCCGCCCTGCCGGCCGACGTGCGGGCCGCGCTGGCCGACGCGACAAGCCACCGTTCGACGTGGACGAGCGAGCGTTCCAGAGTGCGAGCCGAGCGCCGCACCGCCTTGGCGGAAGCGAACGGCCGCCCGGTCGGCCTGCCGCGGATGAGGACGTACCTGGCCACGCATTTCACCGTGAACTCGATCCTGGTCGCGCTGGCGACGAAGCTCACCCTGGATGCCGGAGGGCGGCCGGAGCTCGCCCTGATGCTGGGCGCCGGCGCGGTCGTCGGAGCCGTCGCCACCGGCCCGGCGAAGTGGCTGGCGAAGCGGTCCGGCCTGGCCGCCGAGGACCGGCGGGCGCGGTACGACACCCGCCAGGACGCGCGTACCGCCGCGGAGACGGACACCACCACCGCGGAGGCGCTCGCGGCCCAGACCGGGGACGCGAGCCCGGCGGTCCAGGAGCTGGGCGAGGCGGTGACCGGGCTCGGTGAGCAGCTCAGGGCCGTCCAGGAGCAGTTGCAGCAGGGCGAGCGCCGGTACCGGCTGGTGGGCCGGCCCCCCCAGCGCCCGGCGGTCGGCGCAGACCCATCGGCGGCCACCGGCCAAGACCCCGGCAACGGTACGACGTCGCCCGCCGGCCACGGCGGTCCGTCACGTGTCGGGCTGACCCCGCACGAGCAGGGCCGACTTGCCGAGTTGCGCAGTCTCGTCGCCCGGCACGACGGGGCGCGGCCATGGGCGCGGCTCGGCGCCGGCCGGGAGGTCAGGGCGCTGCTGGACAGCCTCGGGCTGCGGCAGGGGACGCCCGGTGTCCAGCAGCGCCGGGACCTGGTGCCGGCCGACGTGCGGCCGCTCGTCGACCGGTTCGGTGGCTCGCGGACGGCGGCGGTGCGGGACCGGGCCCGGGCCGTGGTCGACCGCCACCCGGCCGATGGTCAGCGGCCGGGCAAGGTCGCGCCGTGGTGGATGTCGGTGACGGAGAACGCCCCGAACCTGTTGACGGCCGCCACCATCGTGGGGGTCGGTGACATCCTCGGCCAGCTGCAACTCGGCTGGTCCGGCATCGTGGGCGCGCTCGCTGCAGCGGCGACCGGCGTGGCGGTCGACCCGGTGGTCGCCCGCAAGGAGGCCGCCGCCAAGGACGCCCGGGACACCTGGGACGCAGAACATCCGGCGCTGCCGGCGGAGGCGCTGCTGTCGCAGGCGACCGAGGCGCTCGTCGACCCGATCGGCGCGGTGGACGCTCGCGCCGCCGCCGCCGTGCAACGTACGGCCGACCTGGCGCAGCGCCTCGCCGACGTGGAACGCCGGCTCGCCGAGTCGCAGCGACGCAACGGCGTCGCCGACTCGTTCCGCAACCTGCTCTTCGGCAATCCGGCCTGGGCCGGGCTGGCCCCGCCGAACGCCACCATCCCTGCGCCGCGTTCGTCCACCGACCCGGCGACGTCGACCGGTCCGAGCGCGGCTCCGTCGGCCGATCCACGCACGCCAGCCCTGCAACGGCTCGCCGAGCTCGCCGCACGGCACGCGGCCGCAGGCCCGCTGGCCCGCCCGTCGGTGGCCCGGCAACTGCGGGTCCTGGTCGACCAGCTCGGCCTGCGCGAGGGTACGCCGGGCGTGGACCAGCGCCGTGAGCTGGTGCCGGCGGAGCTGCGGCCGGTGGTCGAGCGGCATGGTCGTCCGAGCCTGACCGACCGGGCGACGCAGCGGCTCACCCGCACGCCGGCACAGGCGACGGACAGCACCGCACGGCCGAGCAACGTGCCGAACCTCGGTGTGTACGCGGTCGAGCAGACACCCGGACCACTGATTCAGGCCGGTACGACGGTCGGGGTGGCCCAGGCACTTCAGGTGGCCGCCGGGGCCGGACCGGGCAACATGCTGGCCGGCGGTCTCCTCGGGCCGCTCCGCGACCTGCTGCTCAAGCGTGTCGAGGCCCGGTTCAAGGACGCTCGACGGACCTGGGACCTGGCCAACCCCAACCCGGCGATGGACCCGACCGCACGGGTGGCAGGACTCGCCGGCCCGTCAACGACGACCCTGACCGACGCCGCTGGTCAGCTCGACGCGGCGTCGCGGCACCTCGACGAGATGAACGCGACCCTGGAGCGGCTGGCGCAGGGGCGAACCACCGCCCCCGGCACCACATCTCCGGAGACCGGCATCGGCACCACCAGGCCCGGTTCGACCGACCCCACGGCGGGGGCCGACCAGGCAGCCGCCACCGGAGCCCCGGATTCGGCGGCCACCGCCCCAGACCAGAACCAGGAAGGGGCCGGTCCGGACCCGCTGAGCAGGGCGGACGCCTGGGAGGTGCAGACGGCCGCGCACCACGTGCGTACCGCTGATCGGGTTTCTCTGAAGCCGGCGTTGCGCGAGCTGCACGCGGTGATCGACCGGCTGGGTCTGCGGGAGGGCATGCTCGGGGCGCCGGACCGGGTCGCGCAACTACCCCCCGAGGCCCAGCAGGTGGTTGCCGAGTTCGGTGGCGACCGCTCGGGCCGGGCGCGGCAGCTCCGGACGCTCCGGGGCGAGCGGCGATCCGCCGAGGACGCTCGTCCCGCGGGCATTCCCCGACTGCGGACCTACCTCGTGTCGAGCGTGCTGACCACCGCCGCGACCGCTGGTGCGGCGACCGCGATCGCATTCGCGGTGGCCAGTCCGCTGGCACCGGTGATCCCCATCGCCGCGGTAGCCGCCGCGCCGGTGATCGGGTTGGCGAAGTGGCACGCCAAGCGGCAGGGCCTCGCCGCCGACGATGTGCGTACCCGGTTCGACGGGCGTAGCGATGCCCGGGATGCCGCGAATCGGGTCGACCAGGTCATTGATCGGCTGAACGAGCCGGTCGCAGAGCTGGAACAGGCGGCCGACCGGGTCGAGGGCCGGCTGGCCGCCGCCGAGGTGGCCACCGACCGGTTGGCCGAGCGGCTGGCGGAGACCCACCGCCGCAACGGCCTGCTGTCCCGCCTCCTGGGCACCGCCGACAATGGTCGGACCGACCCGGCCGCGACCAACCCGGAGAGCGGCGGCAACCCGGATAACCCCACGGACCCCGCCGGCAACGGCGACCCCGGCACCGACTCGGGGCGGATCACTGCTGCGGCCGTACCGAACTCGGGCTTCCACGGTCTGGGGCGCCCGACTGCCGACCCGGCGGCGGTGCTGGACACTGCCCGCGCCGCGATGCCGCAGGTAGCCACGTTCGCCGGGGTGAACGAGGTCACCGCGGTCGGGCCGGACACCTTCGAGGTGCGCGCGGCCGGTCTGAATCCGCTGCGGGTGCAACTGACCGTCGGCTCACTGACCGACGGAGTGGTGGCCCAGTCGACGCGCAACCCGGACGGGTCGTTCACGGTGACCGTCTCGGACCGGGCCGTGGACGGAGTGGTCGCCCGGGCGCTCGCGCACGAGGTCGCGGAACTGGTGGCCCTGCACGAGGCCGGGCAGGCCCTGGTCGGGCCGCTCGACCCGGGCAACGTCGAAGGGCTGATCGACCCGGCCGGGCTCACCGCGCACGACCGGGGTCGGATGGCCGAGATCCGCCAGCTCGCCGCCGAGTACGAGACCGGCGACCAGGCCACCCGCCTCGCCGTGCGGGCCGAGATCGACGCCCTCGTCGACCATCTCGGCCTGCGCGTGGGTGATCCGGCCGCACGCGCGCGATGGGCTGCCCTACCGTCTGACGCGTTGGCGCACCTGATGCGACTGAGCGTGCCGTCGGTGACACCCGAAGCGGTCGCCGCGGTGCTGAAGGGCAGCCCGACGCTCACCGACGTCGAGCGGTTCCGGATGATCGACTACCGGGCCCGGCTTGCCCCGGACTTCCAGGTGCCGGCGACCAGCGAGCTCGACGCGCGGCTGCGCGAGCTGGCGGTGCAGGGTGAGCAGGCCCAGACCAGCCTGCCGCGGATGCCCGCGTACGCAGGACAGATCATCGCCATGCCGCCGGCCCAACTGGACCTGATCCGGCAGGTGGATCCGCAACTCGCCGACCAGATCGCCGCCCAGGGCGTGTACGTCGATTTGACTGGTCAGTTCGACCTGCGACCGTACGCGGTGGACAGTCAGCCCGAAATCAACGTGGGTGACGCCCGACCGGCGTTCGACCTGGGGACGCCGGATGGCCGGCAGGCGCTGCTGGTCGAGGACCGGGTCCGGGCACGCGCCGCGTTGCGCGGTCACACCGGCGGCCGGACGGTCTCGCTGCTCGCCACCCACGATTTCCACTACCTGGGCTCGGGTCGGGTGATGGGTCTGGTGCCGGATGCGCTGACCCAGGTGTTGCGCGGGTTCAGCCCGATCGCCGAGGCGACGACCGCGGAGACCACAGTCGCCGTAGGCCCGGCCGAGACCGCCGTGGTCGCCGACCGGGTCACCCTGCCGGCCGCGGAGGCGGGCAAACCGGGCGTGGTGTACGGGCCGGCGCTCGACAGTCGGACCGGCCAGCCGCCGCCGCTGTTCGACGGGCCGCCCAAGCGCGAGGACGTGCAACAGGGCATGCTCGGCGACTGCGGCATGATCGCGGTGATCGGCGCGGTGGCCGGCCAGGTGCCCGCCGCGCTCGCCGACCTGTTCCACGTCAACTCGGACGGCACGGTGGACGTGCTGCTGCACGAGACCAGCCTGCCCGGCTCGTCGGTGACGCCGACCGGGCGGCGGCTGCGGATCACCGTCCAACCGGACGTGCCGCTGCACCCCGGCCCGGACGGGCCGCAGCGACCTGGCCCGAACGGCCGCACGGCGTACGCGGACCAGTCGACGGTGGGCGTGGCCTGGGCGTCGCTGCTGGAGAAGGCAATCGCCGCGGTCGACCGAACCTGGACGCAGGACCGCCACGACCAGTGGCAGCAGCAGTGGACCAACCAACCCGGCGTGAACGACACCCAGGCTGCCCCGCTCGGCTATGCGCGACTCAACAACGGCAGCTCGCGGTTGGCGCAGGCGGAGCTGCTCAGCCAACTGACCGGCCTGCCGACGTCGGTCAACCAGCTGGACACCACGCCCGGTCAGGAGGCCGTCGCCGAGGCGCGGCTGGCGGAGCTGTTGGCCGCCGGCAGTCCGGTGATCACCGGCACGCGATCGGCGTCGACGTACCCGACCGGGAAGCTTCCACACGGCCTGTACGCCGGACACGCCTACGAGGTGGTGAGTATCGCCAACGGTGAGGTGCAGCTGCGTAATCCCTGGAACAGCAGCCACCCCACACCGATGCCGATGCGCGCCTTCCTCGACCTGATGAGCCCCTGGTACGCGCACGTCGAGCTGGCCCGTACCGCGACCCCGGCGGTGCCGGGCTCGTCGTTCAACGGGCTGGGTCGGCCGGCGGCCGACGCCATCGCGGTGGTGGACGCGGCCCGGGCCGCGCTGCCCACCGTGACGGCGGCCGTACGGGCCCACCAGATCGTCGCGGTCACCGCGGATCGTTTCGAGGTGCGGGTGAGCGGCCTGGACCCGCTGTCGGTGCGGGTGGCGGCCGGCCCGCTCGCCGACGGCGCGGTGGCCCAGACGGTGCGGAACCTCGACGGCTCGTTCACACTCACCGTGTCGGACCGGGCGACTGACGCCGCGGTCACCCGCGCGCTGGCGCACGAGGTGGCGGAGCTGGTGGCGCTGCACGACACCGGCCAGGCACTGGTCGGTCAGCTGGACGTGGACCACCGCGACGGGCCGATCGACCCCGCCGGCCTGACCGCCCAGGACCAGGGTCGGCTGGCCGAGCTGCGGGTCCTCGCCGCGTCGTACGCCGGCGCGGATCCGGCGGCCCGGCTCACCCTCCGGACCGAGATCGACGCCCTGGCCGAGCACCTCGGGCTGCGCCTGGGCACCCCGGACTCGCATGCCCGCTGGGGCGTCCTCCCCGGCGACGTGGCGATGCACCTGATGCAGTTGAGTGTGCCGCTGGTGCGCCCGGACTCGATCGCCGGAGTGCTCCGCGGTGCTCCGTCGAGCCTCGTCGAGCGCTTCCGCGCGATCGACTACCGGTCCCGGCTGGCGCCGGACTTCACGGTGCCCGCGGCCGACGTGGTGGATGCCCGGCTGCGAGAGTTGGCCATTCAGGGCGAGCAGGCGCAGTCGAGCCTGCCGCGGATGCCGGCCTGCGCCGGGCAGATCATCGGCCTGCCGCCGGCCCAGCTGGACCTGATCCGGCAGGCGGATCCGCAGCTCGCCGACCGGATCGCCGCCGAGGGCGTGTACGTCGACCTGACCGGCCGGTTCGACCTGCGCCCGTACGTGCTCGACGGCGCACCGGAGATGAAACTGGCGGAGTCGACGGCGGCCTTCGACCTGGGTACGGAGGTGGGGCGGCAGTCGCTGCTGGCCGAGGATCGGGTTCGCACCCGGGTCGCGTACCGAGCCGAGTACGGCGCGAACCCCGCCGCCGTGGCGGCGCTGAACACGCACGACTTCCACTACCTGACGACTGCCCGGGTGCTGGCCCTGGTGCCGGACGTACTTGCCCGGGCGTTGCACTCGTTGGTGCCCGGCGCACCGCCGCTGGACGTGGAGGTCGAAGCGACGGTCACGGCCCACGAGACCGCGGTGGTCGCCGACCACGTCACGCTGCCGGCCCCGAAGAAGAACCAGGTCGTCCCCGAGTACGGCCAGGCGCACGACGCGCGGACCGGGCAGCCGGCGCCGCTCTTCGACGGACCGCCTCGCCGCGAGCAGGTGCGGCAGGGCTTGCTCGGGGACTGCGGGATGCTGGCCAGCGCTGCCGCCGTCGCCGGTTACCGGCCCGACGTGATCGCCAAGCTCTTCCAGCCCAACCCGGACGGCACCGTCGACGTGTTGCTGCACGAGAGCACCCTGCTCGGTAACGCGATCAACCCGACGGGCCGGCGACTGCGGATCACCGTGCAGCCGGACGTGCCGCTCCGGCCCGGCTACAACGGCGTGACCGCCTACGCCGATCAGTCCGCGAACGGCAGCTCCTGGGCGTCGCTGCTGGAGAAGGCGCTCGCCGCCGTGGACCGGACGTGGAGCGCCGAGCGGCACGTGCAGTGGCAGCGCGACTGGCTTTCGTGGCAAAGGCCACCGGATCCGCACATGGCCGCGCCGACCGGCTACGCCCGGCTGAACGTCGGCAGTCGCCCGCGGATGCAGGCGGAGCTCCTCACCCAGCTCACCGGAGTGCCGAGTCGTGCCGCGATGTTCGACGTCACACCCGGGCGGGAGGCCGCCGTCGAGGCCCAGCTGGCCGCACTACTGGCCGCCGGTAGCCCGGTGATCACCGGAACGCTCGCGGAGAAGGACTACCCGGCATCGATCCGGAGGCAACTTCCGCACAATCTCCGCGCCGGACACGCCTACGAGATGGTGGCGGTCAGGAACGGCCAAGTGCAGCTGCGCAACCCGTGGAACATGGAACACCCGACGCCGATGACGGTGCGGGAGTTTCTCGATCTGATGGACCCGGAATTCGCCTACCTGGAGCCGCAGCCGGCCCCACCAGTTGCGACTTCCGGAGCTACCGTGGCACCTCCACTTCCACCTCCACCGCCGCTTCCGCCGCACCTTCCGCCGGCACCTTCACTTCCACCTCCACCGCCGCTTCCGCCGCACCTTCCGCCGGCAACGCCGTATTCGCCGACGTCGCCGGCTTCACCGGAACACGTCCCCCGCCGGCACACCCTCGGACGGACCCATCTGGAGGAGTCGAGGTACGTCATCGTGTACTACGCCCTGCTCGCAAGCGACGGTACGGTGAGTGGGCTGGGGGTCGTCGAGCCGTCCGAGCAGGGGCAGCGCTCAGCCCACTGGACGGTGGGCGGGGCGCCGCCCGGTCCGGGTGGCTCGCTGCCGGTCGGCCGGGCCGAGGCCGAGCGGATCGCGCGTGAGGTGCTCGGCTTCGCGCTGCCCGACGAGGCGACGTTGCACGACATGCTGGACAGCTGACCTTGCCGAAGAGAGAGCTGGGAGGAGAGCCGTTGCGCTCCTACACGGACGTCATGTGGATCCAAAACAACGCGCCGTCGGACATCGGCCCGGCTCGGCTCGGCGTTTGGTGGATCGACGAGGGTCCCCCGGTCCGGGCGGATATCGTCGTGATGCCGCACTGGGACGGGGAGTCCTCCCACTACGAAGTCACCCTGGGCGAGACCTTCCCCGTGGGCGACGAGACCTGGCGCTTCGCGGACGTCGACATGGAGAGCGCCGACGAGTGGCAGGTGATCGTCCGACGGGTCGACGACAACGAGGTGATGACGCCACCAACCGGCCATGTCTGGAAGGGGGTGAAGCTGCGGCCCTACGGCCAACTGGACGAGGCGCAGTTGCTGGCGGTCGAGGCCGAGCTTGGCGCTCAGCTGCCCGCGAACTACCGGAGGTGGCTGGGGCAGAACAACGGGGCGCAGCCCGAGGTCGAGCACCACGTTCCCGGCCTGCCGTTCGCGCTCATCCCGGAACGCCCCCTGCTCGGCGTCCACCCGCAGTACCCCCCGTTCGACCTGGTGCACGCGCAGCGCGTACACCGGGATCCCTGGCTCTCGCCGGACCTGCTGGTCATCGCGAACCTCTCCGGCGGTCTCCTGGTGCTCACGCTGCGGGAGCGCGACGAGGAACGGGAGGGTATCTACTTCCTGCCGGACACCGCCCTGGGCGGGCCGATGGGTCCCGCGGGTGCTGCGGCGCGTGAACGGCACCTCGTACCGATTGCCCGCTCGATCGGCTATTTCCTGGGCAAGCTGACCCCAATCGAGCTGCCCGACCTGCCGCCAGTGCAAATGATCTGGCCCGGTGAGCCCGGCCACTCCCAGCACGAGGATCAACAGCGATGACGACGACGCAAACCGCGCAGGCAATCCTGCTGCCGGTCGGGCAGTTCTTCGGCACCTTCCACCCGGTGGCCGGCTCGGCCGAGCGTTATCACCGGGTCCGCCTCGGCGACGAGGTGTGGGAGCTGGACGACCAGCGCTTCACCCTGTGGGCGCTGGCGCACGGCACCGGCGACCGACCGGCCGAGCAGCCCTGGACGGTGCCGGCGGTATCCGAAGCGGCGGCGAGCCAACTGCCGGGCGTCGACAGTGCGTCGTTGCTGCACGGGCTGCTGGCCGAAGGGCTGGTCGTCGAGGTCGCCCCCGGCGAGGCGGTGGAGTTCGCTCGCCGGCACCGGGTCGGCGCCCGCATGCTCGGGTTGGGCAACAGCGCCGAGCAACCCTGGCTCTGGTCGATCGGCTTCTTCGAGCGCCCGGTGGTGAGCGTCACCCGCACGGTCTACGACCTGTGGGAGCGGTGCCCGTCCGGGGAGAGCCTGTGGACTATGTGCCAGGCGCTCGCCGACGAGGAACGGGAGGCCGGCGGTACCGAACCGGAACTGGTCGACCCGGAACGGCTGCTCACCTCGTTCCTCTACACCGCCCACCCCCTGCTCAGGGCCAGCGTCGTCTACCTGGACCCGCTGCCGTGACCGATACGACGAGGAATCCCGCGATGACCGCTTCGCTGATCCTGCCAGTAGGGTGGTACACCGGGGAGTTCCACCCGGCCGTCGGCGCCCCGGCGAAGTACCACTCGCTGAGCATCGGCCGCCTCTCGGTGACCATCGAGGACCCGAAGGCCTTTGCGGTCTGGGCCGCGGCGCACCGCCCCCTCGACCGGCCCGAGGCGACCTGGGACCGGGCTGCGGTTAGCGAGGCGGCGATGCGGCTCGGCGTGACCCACCCGGACCGGATCGTCGCGGAGTTCCTGGAGGACGGCCTGCTGGTGGAGGTCACGCCGGACGCACCGGACGTTGAGGACTTCGCCCGCGCTCATCGGGTGCAACCGCTGATGGTGTCGCTGGGCAACACCCCGGAGGATCCACTGCGCTACGGCATCGGTCTCTTCGGTACCGCCCCGGTGCTGCGGCTGCCGGCGCTGGCGCACGACCTGTGGCAGTGGAGCAGCGTGGGCGCCAGCCTGTGGGACGTCTGTCAGGTCTTCGCCGACGCCGGCGCGGAGGCCGAGGTGGCGGACACCCGCGAGCACGACCCTCGGCACCTGCTGCGTGAGTTCCTGGCCGTGTTGCCCCTGCTGGTCGGCGCGAACGCCGCCTGCCTGGACGAGGCCCGCCGGTGAGGACCGCCGCATCCAGGGCCTGGCGGGCCTGAGGGGTTGCTATCCCGGTCGCGGGTCGCGCCGACTCAGACCGCCTGCGGCAGCATCCCGGCGTACGCGGCGCGGACCGCGGCGAGCCGGTCGCGCCGGAAGCGCCCCGGCTCCCGCCGGTGCAGATCGCGTCCCTGCTCGGTGGTGAAGGCGGCGGCGGGCACCACGTCCTCGCCGGGCGGGACGAACTTGAGCACCTCGTCCAGGGCCGCGACGGCCCGGATCAGCGTGGCGCGGGCCCTCTGCGCCGCGTCCCCGGTCGCCACCTCTGCCGGCACCGACCTGGCGTACCCGTCGGCGACCCGGAGCCACTCGCCGGGATCGAGCAGGTGCGACGGCTCGTCCCCGCCGTAGCGGAAATCACCCGCGGGAGCCACGGCGGGCTCGGCCGGCAACCGGAAGACGAATTCGCGTGGCTGGCCGCAGGTGGGACAGGCGCCGGTGTAGCGGGCGGCCAGGTCACCGTCCTCGAGCGCCACGACCGCGCTCTGCCGGGGGAACCGCGTCTCCCCGCAGGAGCAGGGCCGCAGGTCCATGTAGAGGTGCGCCTCCGCGTTCGTGCGACTGGGGGGCAGGATCATGCGCTCCACCGTACCGATCCTTCGCCCTTGCCGACCGCCCCGCGCGGTGGCGCCCATGCGTCGACGAGCGATCGCGGCCAGTTTCTGGCACCGTGAGTACGGCGCGACGTGTTGCCGAGTGCCGGTGACGGCCGTATCGAGGGGGTTACGTGGACTTCACGCTGTCGACGCGGCAGGGGCGGATCGGCACCGTGGTGGAGGTCGTCGGCGACCTGGACATGAGCACCACGCCCGAGCTGAGGGACCAGTTGCGCCTGCTGGCGGAGAGCGGGGTCCAGGTGGTGGTGGTCGACCTGACCGGCGTCGGTTTCCTGGACTCCAGTGGCCTGGGCGCGCTCGTGGTCGCCTACAAGGACCTGCGGGAGCGGGGCGGTTCGCTCGCCCTGGCCGGGGTCGGTCGTTCGGTGCGTACGGTGTTGTCCATCACCTCGGTCGACCGGGTCATCGACGTCTTCGACACGGTGGACGACGCCGAGGAGGCGGCACGGGTGGTGTCGTGACCGCCCTCCCTAGGGGAAGATGCTGGCGCGGGAGGTGTCCGCGCCGGCAGTGCTCGACCGCGATCCCTCGCCCCCGTACCAGTCGATGATGAGCAGTGTCGCGTCGTCGGCCAGGACCGGTCCGGCGATTGCCAGCACCGCGTCGGACAGCGCCCGCACCGCCTCGCGTGGGTGCAGGTGGGAGATGCCGAGCAGGGCGGCGGGCAGGTCCAGGTCGGCGGCGTTGCGTTCACGCATCCCGTCGGTGACGATGACCAGCCGGTCACCGGGCAGCAGGGACACCGCGCCGCTGCGGTAGCCCTCGTCGGGAAACATGCCCAGCGGGAAGTTGGCGGGCAGTTCGAGCGGCGTGGCCCGGCCGTCCCGGACCAGCATCGGCGGAACGTGCCCGGCGTTGAGTAGCTCGCACCGCCCGGTCGCCAGGTCGATGCGGCCCAGCACGGCGGTCACGTAGGCGCCGCGTACGTTGGCGTGCTCGGCGACGGCCCGGTTGGCCCCCTCGGCCTGTTGGATCAGGCTGTCCCCGCGGCGGCGGGTGTTGCGCAGGCTACCCACACCGAGGGTGGCGGTGAGCGCGCTGGCCACGCCGTGGCCCATCGCGTCGGTGACGCTGACGTGCAGCACGTCGCGGGCCACGCTGTAGTCGAAGGTGTCCCCGCCGATGCTGGCGGCGGGTTCCAGCCAGCCGGAGAGCGCGAACGAGCCGGCCTCGCAGGTGAACGAGGCGGGCAGCAGGCGGCGTTGGATCTCGGCGGAGAGAGAGAACGGGGTGCTGCGTTGACCCCATTCGAACAGGTCGGTGTGCCGACGGTTGGCGATGACCACGAACGCCAGCGCGTGCGCGGTGCGGGCGATCTCCGCGACCGCGGCGGTGTCCGGCTCGTCGGGCAGGTCGATCTCCAGCAGGCCGATGGCCTCGCCGCGCTCGGTGACGGGTGCGAGCACCGTCCAGTGGCCGTCTCCGGGAAGCACCAGGGTGGTCTGCTGGCGCAGTGCCCGCTCGTAGGGCCCGCCGTCGAAGGGGAAGACCTGGGCGGCCTCCGTGCCCTGACGCCGATCGGGGCGGCCGATGATCGTCTGATGGGTCAGCCGGACCAGTGCCCGGCCACTGAGGTCGGCGATGAGCAGCGAGACGCCGAGCGCACCCAACGCCGTGGCGACGGCGCCGGTGACAGCCTCGACAGCCTCGACCGGAGCGGCCTCCTCGGCCGACTGGAGCATCCCGGCCAGCACGGCCTGATCGTTGTCCTCCACCCGTCGAGCATAGGCAACCAACGGACCCGCCGACATGGTCTGCCGGCGGCACGGTCCGTCGACCCCTCCCGTCACGGCCACCGGACGACTGCCGGCCGCTCAGGTGAGCGGCCGGCAGCCAGGAACCGGGTACGAGTCCTCGTCCGGAGGCCGACGGGTCAGCCTCTGATCCCCTGTGCCGAAGGCCGGCGACCCGGGACCTACCGTTGCCCTCCCGCGACGGTCGCAGGGTTCAGCTGCGGCTCCATCGTTGGTTGGCCCCGCCGTTGCAGTCCCAGATCTGGATGCGCGTGCCGTTGGCCGTACCGCTGCTGACCACGTCCAGGCAGCGGCCCGAGCCAACGCCCGTGATCGAGCCGTTGGCGTTTACCGACCACCGCTGGTTGGACTGGCCGTTGCAGTCCCAAATGATCACCGAGCTGCCGTTCGCGGTGCCGGCGCCGTTGACGTCGAGACACTTTCCGCCGAAGACGCGCAGCTCCCCGGCGGCGGTCGCGGTCCAGCTTTGGTTGCTCTGGCCGTGGCAGTCCCAGATGATCGCCGCCGCGCCGTTGGCCTGCGAGGCGCCGTTGACGTCCAGGCACCGTCCGGAGGCCGCGTTGCGCAGGGGCGACGTGCCGCCCGGCGGCGGGGTAGTCGGGCTGCCGGTGGGCGACGTGGTCGGCGACGTGGTCGGGGTCGGTGTCGGATCGGTGCTGCCGAACTGGGTGAAGAACCTCCACACCTCGCCCTTGGTCCAGGTCCGGACGCCGCTTTCGCCGCCGCCGTCCACCGGGCCGGGGCCGTGCCCACCGTCGAAGGCGGCCCACACCACCGGATAGCCGGATCGGCAGCCGGAGTAGGTGGTGGTGATGTGGGTCAGGCTGCCCGCTCGTGGCTCGGGCGGGTTCTGCGCGGTGCAACCGTTGTTCCGGACGAACCTGTCCCGCAGGGACCGTCCGGCGGAGATGTTGAGCACCGAGTCCCCGAGGCCGTGGATACCCATGTACGCGATCGGCTGGGTGCCGCCGCTGCACCCGCTGAGCTGCCCGCCGGAGTAGACCGCGACGGCGCGGAAGACGGTCGCCCGGGAGCAGGCAAGCGAGTAGCTCATGCCTCCGCCGTAGCTGAAGCCGAGCGCGAAGAGCTGCGTGGTGTCGACGCACAGGTCCGCCTCGATCAGGCTGATCATGTTGTCGACGAACGTGACGTCCTGGCCGTTGGGGTTGGCCCAGCCGTTGCCGTTGCCCTGGGGGGCGACGAAAATGGTGCTGTTGTTCGCCTGCTGCCGCAGCCCGTAGTAGGACCAGGCCGCCCCGTCCGACCCGCCACCGTCGACGTCGCCGGCGGTGCCGCCGTTCCAGTGGAACCCGAAGATCAACCGGTACGGGTGGTTTCGGTCGTAGTTGTCCGGGATCCGCAGGATGAAGCTGCGGTTCTGGCCGCTGCTCTGGATGGACCGCTGACCGCTCGTCAACGTGGGCGCCTTGCCGCACCCGGCGGTCGCCGCGGCCGGGACGATGTCCGCTGCCGACGCGGTGGTGCCCAGGCCGCCGGCCAGTGCCCCCGCGCTCACGGTCACGACGACAGCCGCGGCCGTTGCCAGAAGACCAAGGATGGGTCTACGTCTTGTCATGATGAGGCTCCCGCCACTCGACACGAACTGACTTAGGCGCAGGGGTCCACGGCGACACCCACGCCGCTATGACGCGCCACTCCCGTCGCCCCCGCCGACCGCACTCCTGGCGGAGGAAACCCTGGAGGACGCGATGTGCCCATGGCGCCCGGCCGGCTCATCGCCAGAGGTTCCCGCGGCTGGCCCGCCGCCCACGCGGGACCAGTTGGTCGATGAATCGTCGGCGACGGACACCGTGGTTGCCCGAACACCAACGGTTGACCGCCGGACGGTGCCGGAGCGCCCGGCCAAACATCGAATCAATTCGCCTCGACGCTAGATCGCACAGTGAAATATGTCAATGCCGTGTCCGGCGGGTTGCGGCCTGGAGGGAGCCTGGGTAGGGCCTGCCCCACCGGCGGCCTTCCCGCTCACTGGCTGTCACCTGGACGGCCCATTTCCTAGCGTTGCAGGAGAGTCCTCCAACACAACTCCTGTCGCTCCGGAGGTGGCCAATGAACCCTTCCATCGAAGACCCGCCCGCCAGGAACCGAGCACCAGCCGGTACGCCCTCCCGGATCGTCGACGTCGACGCTCTGCGCGCCGTGGCGCTGCTCCTCATCCTGATCGTCAACATCGCCTACTTCGCCGACGGCTATTCCTTCCAGCTGGTTCCGGATCCCGCCCACGACTCGTGGGGTGACCAGGCGGTCCGGTGGCTCGTCGAGGCGCTCTTCGCGATGAAGGCGTACCTGCTCTTCTCTTTTTTGTTCGGTTACAGCTTCACGCTCCAGCTCGATTCCGCCGCACGGCGCAACGTCGATTTCGCCCCACGATTCCGGCGACGACTGGCCGGGCTCTTCGTGCTCGGAATCCTGCACGCGGTGCTGCTGTTCCACGGCGACATCCTGACCACGTACGCATTGCTCGGTCTGATCCTGCTCGCCATGCGACGAGTCGCCGTCGGGACCGCGCTGCGTACCGCCGTGCTGGTGACCGGCGGGATCGGCTTCGTCCTCGCGCTCGCCGCCACCGGCGGGGTGCAGCTGGTCACCGATCCGGCGACGGCACTCGCGGCCGGGCAGCGGTCGACCGAGGCGCTGCAGGGTGGGTTCGGCTCGGTGATCGCCGAGCACGTACGCCAACTGCCGGCGATGTTCGGCGCGCTCCTCGTGCAGGGGCCGCTCGCCTTCTCGGCCTTCCTCTTCGGTTATGTGGCCGGGCGGCGCAAGCTCCTCGCCACCATTGGCGAGAACCGGCAGCTCCTGCGCCGGGTGCAGCAGGTGGGCTACCCGATCGGCCTGGCCGGTGGCGTCATCTTCGCCTCGGGCGGGGGCACCGCCAACCTGACCGGTCTGACGGCGGGCGTGCTCACCGCGCCCCTGCTCGCGGCGGCGTACGCGGCCAGCGTGCTCCAGTTCTTCAGGAGTGACCGGGGGCGGCGGGTCGTCGCCGTGCTCGCGCCGGCCGGACGGATGTCCCTGTCGAACTACCTGGGTCAGTCGCTGCTCTGCGTGCTGGTGTTCACCGGAGTTGGTCTGGGCCTCGCCGGCAGCGTCGCACCTGCGGTCGTCGTCCTCATCGCGGTCGCGATCTACGGTGTGCAGCTTGCCGTCAGCGCGGCGTGGATGGCGCGGTTCCGGTACGGGCCGATGGAGTGGGTGTTGCGGGCCTGGACCGAGCGGCAGTGGCCGCCGTTGCGGGCGACCGACCGCAGCCCGGTACTGCATCGATAGGTCTCCACGTCTTGGCAGCGACGCGTGCCTCCGCTACCGTCCATGGGAACGCTCCCACACACTTGGAAACGTCTATGTGACCAGGAGGCAACACGTCGTGGCTATCCTCTCCTCGCTCCGCCGCAGATCGGTGGCCACCAGCCTGGCGGCCGTCGCGGGCGCCACCGCTGTCGGCGTCTGCCTCACCGTCGGCAGCGCCTCCGCGGGCACGCTGTCCGGATCGCTCTACCGCGACCCGAGTTCGGCAGTCGTACGCTGGGTCGCCGCCAACCCCGGCGACTCGCGTACCGCCGTCATCCGCGACAAGATCGCGAGTCAGCCGCAGGCCCGCTGGTTCGCCAACTTCAACCCCTCCACGGTGCAGTCCGAAGTGTCCGGGTACATCGGCGCGGCCAACGCGGCGCAGCAGATCCCGGTGCTGGCGGTGTACGAGATCACCAACCGGGACTGCGGCGGGGCCAGTGCGGGTGGGGCGCCGGACCTCAACCAGTACCAGACGTGGGTGTCCAACTTCGCCCGGGGACTGGGCAACCAGACGGTCATCATCATCCTGGAAACCGACTCGCTCGCCCTGCTGACGTGCCTGAGCAGCGCCGAGATCAACGCGCGCAACCAGGCGATCTCGACGGCCACCCGGACCATCAAGTCGGGCAACCCCAACGCCAAGGTGTACCTCGACGCCGGGCACTCCACCTGGAACGGCGCGGGTGAGACGGCCAACCGCCTCCGGGCGGCCGGCGTGCAGTACGCCGACGGCTTCTTCAGCAACGTGTCCAACTACAACTCCACAGCCAACGAGGCGAACTTCGGCCGGGCGGTCATCTCTTCCCTCAACGGCATGGGCCTCTCGGGCAAGCGCCAGGTCATCGACACCAGCCGCAACGGCGGTGCCAGCGGCGACTGGTGCGGTGACGACAACAGCGACCGGCGCATCGGGCAGTACCCGACGACGAACACCGGCGACAGCAACATCGACGCGTACCTCTGGGTGAAGCCGCCGGGGGAGGCCGACGGCTGCCGCTACACGGCCGGATCGTTCCAGCCCGACCTGGCCTACAGCCTGGCCAACGGTGTGCCCAATCCGCCCACCACGGCGCCGCCGACCACGGTCCCGCCCACCACGGCGCCGCCGACCACGGCTCCGCCGACCACGGCTCCGCCGACGACCGCTCCGCCGACCACGGCTCCCCCCACCACCCCGCCGCCGACCGGTAACGGTTGTTCGGCGTCGGTGGCGGTCAACCAGTGGTCCGGCGGCTTCACCGCGAGCGTGACGGTCACCGCCGGATCCGCGGCCATCAACGGCTGGACCACGACCATCACGCTGCCCAGCGGCGCCGCGGTCACCGGCGTCTGGAGCGCCCAGGCCAGCGGCACCAGCGGCACCATCAGGTACACGAACGTGAGTTACAACGGAAGCGTCGGCGCCGGACAGTCGACCAGCTTCGGCTTCCAGGGCACCGGCACCGGTCCGGGCGCGTCGGCCATCTGTGCGGCCAGCTGACCCCACCCGATGTCACGAGCCCGGTGCGGAGGACCTTTCCGCGCCGGGCTCGTGCGCGTCCTGCGGTACGGGCCGGCCGGTGCCGGAATGACGGCCGGGCCCAATGGGCGTGAAGGACTCGTCGACTCAGTTGCTCCGGTGCACGGACTCAAGCAGCAGCTACGGATTGTCCGACCGGTGGTAGGTCGGGATGGCGACTGCCGGTTTCCCGGTGTCGGCTTCTCCCTCTCCGGGACGTCTCGTGGCAGGCGAGCAGCGCGAACGCCGCGGCCGTCAGCAGGCCACCGAACAACGGGATGACGCGTACCCCGAACGTCGCCAGCAGGCCCGCACCGATGAGCGAGCCGGCGGCGAGGCCGACGTTGAACGCGACACTGAGGCTGGCCGATGCCATGTCGGTGGTCGACGGGGCCACCTGCATGATGCGGTGCTGGATTCCCGCGATCAGCGAGCTGAAGGACATCCCCGCCACGGCGAGCAACGGGATCGTCAGTGCCTTGCTCGCTCCCACCCCGTAGAGGCCGAGCATCGCGGCGGTGATGAGCCCGAGCAGGCCCAGCACGACACCGATCGGGAACCGGTCCAGGACCCGGCCGACCGCCCAGGTGCCGGCGACGCCGAACGAGCCCTGGACGAAGAGCAGCAGGCCGAGGGATGCGGCGGCGAACCCGCTGACGTCGAGGAGGAAGACGGTCATGTAGGTGAACGCGCCCATGGCGCCGGTGACCGCGAGGATGGTGGCGACGAGGAGCACGACGAAGCGGGGCCGATCCGGCATGGGTCCGAAACTGCCCGCACTCTCTTGCGCCGTGTCGCGCGGCAGGAGAAGGACGACCGCGATGCAGGTGACGAAGCCGAGGATGGCCATCGCGAGGAAGGCGGCCCGCCATCCGGCCTGCCCGCCCAACCAGGTGCTCAGCGGTACGCCGAGGACCGGGCCGAGAGCGTTGCCGATCGACAGTCGAGCCACGATGCGGCCGCGGATGTTCGCGGGGAACATCGAGATCGCTACGGGGAACACCACCGCCCAGAAGACCCCGTTGGTGGTGGCGGACACCAGCCGCGCGGCGAGCAGCACCTCGTAGGAGGTCGCGAAGGCCGACACCGTCGTCGCCGCGGCGAACACACCGAGGGAGCCGGCGAGCAGTGGGCGCCGGGGCAGTCGCCGAGTGACCCGGGTCAGCGGGAGCGCCACAATCATGACCACCACGGCGTACCCGGTCACCAGCAGACCGGCCTCGGATCTGGAGCGGCCCAGGTCTGGGGCGATCAGCGTGAGCAACCCGATCGGCAGCACCTCGGTGGTGACGTAACAGAAAGTGGCGGCGGACAGCGCGGCGAGGGCATAGGCCGCGCGTCGTTGGTGCGCCATTGGCTACCTCCCAGATCCTGGACAAGGCGTAGCGGGAAACAGCCAGGCAGGCGGTACGCGGGAAGCCCTCGATCATCTCGATGGCATCACTCATCGCTGCTGCACGGGCGTGATTCCAACAAAACGGGTTTTGAAGGTAGCATAGACAGTCGGAAATTCCTCGCCGTGGCATGGGCCGACGCCGTTCTCCAGAGTGGCCGCTCACCGGGCTCACCGGGCTCACCGCGCTCACCCGGCTCTACTCCAATCGGCCGCAACCGCCCCGGAGGGCTTAGATGGTAGCCTCTCGGCATGCCCCTCGATGTGTGCCAGCTACCGTTGGTTGGTGGGCACCCTGTGCTCGATCTGGTCAACACACGTGAGCGAGGGGGCGCGTCGCCGCACGACTTCCTGTCCGACAGCTCCGCTCTGCTGCGCTGGTCGGTCCGGGTGGGCGTGATCAGCGACGCGGAGGTCGACGAGATTGGCCGTGCGTGGCGCGACGAGCCCGCGGCGGCGCACGCGGGAGTGGTCGCCGTCCGGGACATTCGTGAGGCGCTGCATCTCGTGCTGCTCGCGACGATCACCGACGCGGACGCGGGCACGGCAGGTGACCCGGTCGCGGCCGGAGCCGCGTTGGTCGCACTCCATCAGCGCTGGTCCGGCGCTGCCGCCCGAGCGAGATTCGTGCTCGACTCGTCGCGGGTGCGGCTGACCTACGGCACGGTGCCGGCCATGGTGGTGCCCGACCGGATCGCCGCGGCCGCCCTCGATGTCATGCTGACGGCCGACCTGACCCGGGTACGCCGCTGCCCGGTGCTCGAGGGCGGTTGTGGCTGGCTGTTTCTCGACCAGAGCCGCAGCGGTTCCCGCCGTTGGTGCCGCATGGCCGACTGCGGTAACGCGGTAAAGGCACGACGGCTCACCGAACGTCGCCGTGCCGCCCGGACAGCCGGCCCGTAGGCAGTGACGAAGGGTGGCGGGTCAGCGGCCTGTCGTGCCGGTGGACCTCCTGGCTCAGCCGCTCTCGTCGACGAACCTGTAGTAGCTCATCCGGAACCGTTGCAACAGGGCCTGCATGAACTCCGGACCGGCCTCCGGCGGCACCCGCTCCGCGAAGCCGCGCCCTGCCGGATCGCCGCCCGACCTCCACCTCGGCCCGACCGCCTTGTGTGGGGTGGGGTTGGCGGCTGGTCCACATCCCGGGTGGTCCTTCTCCATCTCGGACGCTCGGTCGGCGGCTCGGTAGGGATAGCCCTACCCCGTAGACGAGTGCCAGCATGATCGGTATCCGGCCGCCGTTTCGGAAGGCTCGGGGTATGCACCTGACCCGCCCGATGCGCATGCTGGTCGCCGGGGTTAGCGCTGGGGCTTTGGCGCTCGTTCCTCTCTCGGCGGCCTCCGCGGCGCTCGTGACCCGGGATTACCCTGCCGTGGCGCCGGCGGGAGCACCGGCCTCCGAGCTAACCGGTATCGGGCAGCTGGTGGACCAGGTCGTCTCGACCCAGTTGGCACGGGACCGGATCCCTGGCGCTGCGGTCGTCGTCGTAGCCGGCGGAAAGCAGGTCTTCGCCAAGGGATACGGCGTCTCGAACGTCCCCGCCCGAACGCCTGTCGATGCGGCCTCGACCGTGTTCTTCACCGGCTCGGTGGCCAAGATCTTCACGGCGACGGCGGCCGCGCAGCTGATCCACCAGGGCAAACTCGATCCGAGCGCCGACGTGAACACGTACCTCAAGGCCTTCAAGATTCGCGACACCTACCCCGGGCACCCGGTCACGGTGGCGGATCTGCTGACCCACACGGCGGGCTTCGACGACGACCCGCGGGGGGTCGCCGTGGCCGACCCCGCAGCCGTGCCGGCCCTGGGGGAATACCTCGCCGCGCACCAGCCCGACCGGGTCCGCCCGCCGGGAACCCTGGCGCGATACGACAATTACGGCGTCGCACTGGCCGGATATCTGGCGCAGGTCGTCTCCGGCCAGCCGTTCGCACAGTACGTCCAGGACCACGTCTTCGGACCGCTGGGGATGAGCGGCACGACATTCGTTCAGCCGCATCCGGCCGCGATCCAGGCGCACGTGGCGGTCGGCTACCGTCCCGTAGGTCGCGGTCAGGTCCGCGAAAAGGGCCAGTACGGCGCGTGGTCACCGACCGGGGCGGGCACGGTGGCCACCGCGACCGACATGGGCACGTTCATGATCGCCCAGATGGCCGACGACCCACGGCTCGGCGCGGGCGTCGCCCAATCGCTGCGGCAGCAGCACTTCACGATGGACCCGCGTCTGCCGGGGATGGGCTGGATGCTGCAGCAGGCGCCGCGCAACGGACAGCCGCTGCTGTTCAAGAACGGCGACGTCCCGGGCTTCCACGCCAATCTCGCGATGCTGCCCGACCAGAAAATCGGGATCTACGTGGTCTACAACGGCGACGGGACGAACGGCGTCGCGAGCTGGAGCGGCAGGGACCTCATCCACCAGATCGTCGACCGCTACGTCCCGGACACGAGTCCAGCACCGAAGGCGGTCAGCGGGATCGACACGTCCGGTCTGGCGGGAAACTATCGGGTCAACCGCATCAGCCACACCCAGGTGACGAAGGTGGTGGCGCTGCTCTCGACGGTCACCGTCGCCGTGGCCCCCGGCGGCTCGCTGACCACGAGCGGTCTGTCGTTGAATCCGAACGCGGGCGACCAGCACTGGTACCCGATCGGCACGGGACTGTTCCAGGAGCAAGCCGGCCAGGCTCAGATCGCCTTCGACGGCAAGGGCAATTTGTTCATGTCGGACGACCCGACGGTCGCCTTCACGAAACTGGCCTGGTATTCGTCGCCGACCCTGCACCAGATCATGCTGGGGGCCGGCGTGATGGTCCTGCTGGTGGCGTTCCTCTGGCTCCCGATCCTGGCGTTGGTACGACAGCGGAAGGGCAGGCCGGCGCACTCGCGCTGGGCGCAAGCGGCGCGGGTAGCAGCGTGGCTCACCGGCGGACTGACGACGGTATTCATCGGCTGGCTCGCCGTGCTGGCGTCAGACATGAACGCCCTCACCGAATCGGTCGTGCTCGGCTCGGTGGTGCTGACGGTCCTGCTGTCCCTGAACGCAATAGCGGTGGCGACAACGGCGGTGATGATCGCCGGCACGGGAGCGGCGTGGGCCAGGCGATGGTGGACCGTCCAGGGCCGAATGGCGTACACGATCACGACCGTCGCTGCCATCAGCTATCTGATGGTGGCCTTCACCTACAACCTGATCGGAACCCCCATCGGCTGAGGGCGCAGGGCACACGCCGCAGCTCACCCGATCACCGGGCGGCACCGCAAGGTGGCTGAGTCGCTGCCTGGAGAGATTGCCGACGTGGCTCAGCCCGCAACGGGGCAGACGGGCCGGGGGGTACCGCGGGAGGATTCGCCCGAGGCGGTTGGCACTGCAGGGTGGGAGCGAGGCGGTCACCGACCCTCGGCTACGGCACGTGTGCAAGACCAGCGAGCACCGATGAGGGAGAAATTAGTGAACGACGAGGTCACCCAGTACATCAACAAGGCGCAGCCGTGGCAGGTCGAGGTCTGCGAGAAGCTTCGCGCGATGATCGACCAGACGGTTCCGGGCGTGGACGAACGACTCCAGTACGGCAAGCCGCACTACCTCAAGAACGGCCACTACGCGGCCGTCATCGCGGTGGCCAAGGCCAAGGTCTCGTTCATGGTCTTCAACGCGACGGACGTACCCGAGGTAAAGGGTTTCCTCCGGGCGATGGGCAAGGGGGAGCGCAAGACCGTCGACATCACCGAAGGGCAGGACGTCGACTTCGGTGCACTCGCCGGCATCCTGGAGAAGACCACTGCTGGCCTGTAGCTGCCGGCGTGCCGCGATCGTGCCGGCCGGCGTCCGTCCGGCCGGTCCGGCGTTCCAGCACCCGCCGGTGTACGACGACCTCGTGGTCGTCGCTCAGCAGCGGCACGGGCCGATGCCGTCGGTGGATCCGGTGATCAGGACACGTGCCGGGTGAACTCCTTGGCGCCGGATGAGGCCGTGCCAGACCAATCCTCCGTTGGGGCGTCGCTGTCGGTGCTGTCCGGCCCGGCGGCTCGCTGGTCGATGACGGGAGTTGCAGGGCCGGGCGTCTTGGGCAGGCGAGTTCTGTTCAGGAAATTGGTGAGGAACAGCAGCAGTACTGCGCCGGCATAGAGAAACGCTCCGATGACGAATGACACGCGGTAGCCGGTTTGCTGTGCCGCACCGAGGACGGGGCCGGCGAGGAGGGCACCGATCGGGATGGTGTTGGTGTAGAGCGTCGAGGCGCGTCCCCGTTCACGGGGCAGCAGGTCCTGGACGTAGGTGATGCCGAGGCCACCGACGGCGGCGACCGTCGCCGCGTTGAGTAGCTGCGCGGCCATGAGTTGCCAGACATCGGTGGCGTAGGCGACCGACACCATGTAGGCGAGGCCACAACCAGTGCCGATGACGAGCAGCCGGTGTATCGGGACGCGGGTGGCGAGATACCCGAAACCGATCATGAGAGGTATCTCCAAACCTGCGCAGAGCCCCAGGAGCAGCCCGGCGCTGCCGATGCCCGCGTCGAGCTCGCGCAGGACGAACAGGGGTAGGGCTTGGACGGCGAGATTGCTGGCGGCGTACAGAAGCGTGAAGGCGCCCACGCTCAACCAGATAGCGGGGTGCCAGGTAGCGGCTTCCACCGCGTGCGGCAGGTGATCATGTTCGGCTGTTGCCGGTTGTCGCCGCCGCAGGACCGCCAGGACCACGACGGCGACCGTGACGTACATCAGTGCGGAGAAGGCGTAGGTCATCGCGAAGCCGCCGGCGGCCAGCAGCAGCGAGGCAAGAGGTGGACCGGCCACCCAGGAGACGGAGAAGAGCATGCGGAACGTGCTCATCTGCATCGCGACGTTGCTACCGCCGCCCAGTGATTCGCGGGCGTAGGCAAAGATCTGGGGCATCACCGCGTTGGCGACGGCGGTCAGCGTCACGGTGATGAGGAGAAAGAGCCAGTAGTTACGGACGATCGCGGAGAGCCCGCTCGATGCGACACCGGCCAGTGCGGTGATAAGCAAAATGCCACGGCGGTGGGGCAACCGGTCGGAGAGGCGGCCGAACAGGCTGGCGACGATCACGGCACTGATCGGTGCGGCAGCAAGAAACACCGCGATGCGAGCGGTGTCAGCACCCAGCGCTTCGTCGAGAAACAGAGTCAGGTAGGGAGTGGCCATCGCGGCGGACAATCCGACCGCGATGAAGACGATGCCGAGAGCGATGAGATGACGACCACCTCGGCCCTGCTCTGATGCTTCTGACACGAATTCTCCGAGGTTGCGTGGGGCATGGGCGTACTCATCAGGACAACGCGCCTGGACCTGAATGTCACACCCACGTCTGCCGCCGTACTCAGCTCAGCGGTCGATCGAGGCCATGTTGGCCTCGTCGTGGCGGGCGCCGGCGGGCGTGAGCGAGTCGAGGCGCTTGAGTTGGTCGGCGGTGAGTCTGACGGCGTCGGCGGTGCGGTGTTCTCCGCGGCCGGAACTTCGTCCACGCCCTGCGGCGCCAGCTCATTCTTGATCTTACCCGTGTGCAAAGGGCCGTTCATGGGAGGAGTAGGCAACACGCGGAGGTCCGCGAAGGTGTCCCTGTTTGGGGCAGGCGGAGATCGGCGATCGGCGCGACGATGAGCTGGTGGTCAACAAAGGCACGAACGATCTCGGCGGCTTTCTACGTAGCCGGCGCGAACGCCTGACGCCAGACGCTGCGGGTATCGAGCCCGGCGCCACTCGTCGGCGAGTCCCGGGACTGCGCAGGGAAGAGCTGGCCGAACTCGCCGGGGTAAGTATCGGCTACTACACGCGACTGGAGCAGGGGGTCAGTGGTAGCGCCTCTGCCGCCGTCATCGACGCGCTGGCCGCGGCGTTGCAGCTCTCTCCGGCGGAGCACGAACATCTGCGGATCCTTGCTGCTCCGCGACGACCGACTCGTCCTCGTGCCCGTAGAAGCAAGCTCAGGCCCTCAGTACGTGAACTGCTCGCCGCCCTGCCTGCAACACCGGCGATCGTGATCGATCACCGCGCCGACGTCCTCGCGTGGAACCGCCTCGGACACGCTCTGCTGGCCGGCCATGTCGACGTCGACGCCCCGGACCTGCGGATTCGGCCCAACATCGCCCGAATGCTGTTCCTCGACCCGCACCATCGCGCGTTGTATTGCGACTGGCACGCCAAGGCGCAGGTCACCGTCGCGGCCCTGCATCAGGCGGTTGCGCGGCACCCGGCCGACCCAGTGCTCGAACAGCTCGTCGGCCAACTCGCCGTCGACAGCCCGGAGTTCGCGCGAATGTGGGCGCGGCGCCCCGTCCGAACGTGCTCGTACTACCTACGAGAACTCGACCATCCGATCGTCGGGCGAGTGACTCTGGCTAACGAGACGGTCACCCTCCCTGACGATGACCAGCAGATCGGCCTGTTTTACGCGCGTCCCGGCACATCTGATGCCGACGCGCTCACCTTGCTGGCACAGAGCCTCGTACGACGCGTCGCGCCAGGAACCCTGTCCCGGAAGGAGGAAGCACGATGAGGATCGTCGTCGTCGGCGGCGCCGGCACCATCGGGCGACGTTTGGTGCCCGCGTTGCGATCGCGCGGCCACGACGTTGTCGTGGCCGGACGCACCTCGGGTGACGTCCATGTCGACCTGACCTCGCACTCGACCATCGAGGCCATGTACCGCGAGGTCGGGGCGGTCGACAGCGTCGTGAGCATCGCAGCGCACGGCGCGCTCGACGAGTTCACGACGCTGACATCCGACGCGCTGTTCGAAAACATGCGAGCCAAGTTCTTCGGGCAGGCAGATCTGGTTCTCACCGGCCAGCACCACTGCGCCGACGGTGCCTCGTTCACCCTGACCTCCGGTATCTTCGCCGACCAAGCATGGCCGCACGTCACCGGCGGCGGCGTCATCAGCGGCGCCCTGCACAGCTTCGGCCTGTCGGCCGCGATCGAGCTACCGCGGGGTATGCGGATCAACGTGGTCAGCCCCACGATGATCGGCGACTCCCTCGACGCCTTCGCCGAACACTTCCCCGGCATGCGTCCGGTGCCGATGGACGAACTCGTCGGCCACTACCTGCACTGCGTGGAAGGTGACGACACCGGCCGCATCATCCGGGCGTACGGCTGACCACGCGACTCGCGCTCACACGTCGTCGTCACGATCATCACGGCTGAACGCGCCGGGCTGCCGCCCGTCCGAGTGGCACTGGAGCCGCTGACGATCGGTGTCGATCAGAACAGGGTGTCGCGCCCACGCAGGTCAACGCGGGTCACTCCCTGCCAGAGCACGTAGTGGGCGGGGCATTCGTGGGCCAGGCGGAGAAGTCCGCGGCCGGCGGTGACGCGCCGCTGCAACTGGGCGAAATTGGTGCGCCCGCGCTCGAAAACGATCAGCTCACCGTCGAGCACTGCGCCGAGCGGTACCGCTGCCCGGATCGCCCGGGTGATGTCTGATGGCAACGTCGGGTATTAGAACCATTGGAATGCCAACGCCGTGCAGTCGGTAGCGGCGACGGTTCGAGAGGTCGAGGCGGAGGAGTGACAGCCTCTTGTCGGGGTTTCCGCCGTCCGTTCACCGTCTGCGACAGGCAAATCGAAGGTTGGTATTGCCCACGACCGTCGCCCCAAGCTCTTGTCTGACGGGCTGCGGGTTTGGTGGACAGCAACGAGACGAACGGCCACTGCCGGCGGCGACATGCGGAGTGATGGCTGCCCGAGGCGTGTTCGGGACTGTTCGGGACTGTTCGGGACAGAGATAGCGGCCTCGTTGTCTTGAGGTCACAATCGAAGCGGGCTAGCTTCGAATCTCATCGATGGGCGGAGGGCGACAGTGGCGCCTGCTGGCGGGGGTCACAACTCCTGCGTCAGCCGCAGCAGTGTCGGCAGCCTGCCAGTCTCGTACGGGGCCGGACCAGGACTTCAATCCGTACGGATATCACTTCACCGAAAGCGTCCACCTTCGCAGCGGCCCAAGCTGGGAGTGTGGGGTGGTGGGTTTTGCGAGCGTCGGCAATAAGGTCGACTACCATTGCTGGCGCTGGGGCGATGACGATAGCGGCTACTGGACCTACCTGCGTACGCGGAATACCGTGTACGGCTGGGTCTGGGAGGGTTATCTGGAGTATGGCGGAACTACTTTCTCTTGCGCCTAATCCGGTCCACAAAGGGTGCCTAGTGCGTCGTCATGCCGCCTTGAACAGGTAATCCGGGCGGCGGATTCTGAAGTTGGTCGCAAACCCTGACTCGAAAACCAAGGCGTCCCGCTCCGCCAAGCCGCACATCGCGGTCGGTGGAGCGGGGCGCCTTTCGTCGTCCCAGGGTCATCGACGGCGGGCAGCGACTTCCCGCCGGAACGCCTCCAACCGGGGTCGGCTCCAATCGGTCAGCTCGCAGCCGTCGGGGGCGCACTGGTGACAGGCACGGTCGTTGCGGTGCAGGTCCGCGATCATGCTCGCGACAACCAGATCACCGGGTGGTGCGTGCGGCTCGGGGCAGCAGCACGGCACCTCCCGGCCATCAACGACCATCACCCGAGCGCAATCGTGCCCCAGATCCAGGGGTTGGCCGGATCGGCAACCCGCGCACCAATGCTTCAGGCCGCCCGGGTCAACAGTTCGGGCTCGTACACCGGCTCACCCACGACTTCGAGGTAGTAGGCCGCGTTGCTGCGGGCTATGCCACGCGGCCACGTTGCAGATGGGGCACCGGTCCGGGTTCGGCCAGTGATCGTCAATGATCGCCTTCGCGGTGCGGATCATCTGCGCGCGAACCGAATCTTCGAACAGGTAGGGCGGGACCAGGCGACGATCCGCTGATACAACTCCTCTCGCGGCGTACCAGGGAGGTCATTCGCCGCGTCGTAGTAGTAGCCGGCCAAGCTCATGGCCAGGCCCTGCGCCTCTCCCTGATACAGCTCCGACAGCGTCACTTTCGCTGGCGCGCAAGGCCACGGCTGCTCGCACTGAAGGCAGTCCCACCCGGGCTTGTTGGGTGCGTGCTCGATCGGTTTCTGCGGCTTCAGGCCGGCGATGACCACGGGGCGGTTCACCGCGGCGAGTCCGTTCGGGTGTCGTTGGCATCACCGGCGGGCGGCGGGTTCGGTGTTGCCGCGTCGGAAGGGCGGGCCGGCGGCGCAGCGGGTGGCCGACCGTAGAGGGTGGCCGGGCCTGTCTGGTCCAACAGCGGCACCGGGCGCTCACGTCGACCTCTGCATGGCCACATCCGTCTGGCCCCTCCTGCCCGGGGAGGGGCGGGGGCACCCCAGGTCCGCCCCCGCCCGCAATGGGGGGTTGGGCGGCGGCGGTGCTGGCACACACCGGCGTGCGCAGGTCGCTTCAACCGCCGCCGCCCGGTCGCGTCCGGCACGGGGGGACCGGACCGGACGACCTGCAACAGACGGTAGGGCGACGGTCACGCAACTTCCGTCACAGCATGAGGCGTTCTCCCACACAGCGCGCCCGCGAGTCCACGCTCATCGGCTGTGTCCGGATACCGAGCCAGCTCAACCGCAGGCGTAGACCGTCAGAGCCGCCGCGTGGTAAGCGCGCAATCACAGCTGCAATCCGTGAGGTGAGTTCAGCATGTTGATCAGCTTCCGCGGCCCGGCGTACTGCGGACGTCGGCGGCAGTGAACACGGACAGCTCAATTCCCGCACGGGCAAGGCGCCGCCCCGCCGGACGCTCGGTCAGCCGGTCGTGCGCAGTACTGGTGGGAGGGTGTTATCGCGCCCGTGCACTATTCCCCGGGAGACTGGGCATTGTTGAGCCCGTATGCCCCGTTCGAGCAGGCGACGGGGTCGAGTGAGTCCTTCAACGGCGAGAACCACAGGCCGTCGTACACCAGCTCGCCCCAGCGCTGGTCCACGCCCCTCTTGAACCGGGCCAGGTCCCGCTCCACGGTCACTGGTTCCCCAGCCGGGATCCTTCACGTGCATGACGTCGATCTTGATGTGTTGAACCCTGGGACAGGGGCTTTGAGGCAGTCGACGGAGCCGCTGTCGTGCCGGCTGTTGCTGACGTCCTCCCATGGCACTGCCCTCGGCCCGAAGCCGGGTCACTGATGACGGTAATGCCGAGTGACGACGGGTCGCCCGAGCGGACATCGACCAAGGTGCGCTCATCGCGGCTACGGACACCGCCGCCCCGCCTTGGCGGCGAGCGTGGGGAAGCGAAGGATGCGACGGCCGACTGCGCCAAGCGGTTCTGCCATGCTCGAGCAGGCCCTGGGCTGACCGCCGGAGGGCATGACGAGAAGCGAAGGTGGGCGTTGCGTGAGTGACTACGACGTGTTTCTCGCTGACTGCCCTGCCCGTACGACGCTGGAACTGGTGGCTGACACCTGGTCGGTGGTCGTGGTGTTCGGGCTGGGACGTGGTCCGCACCGCTATAGCGATCTTCGCGATCGAATCGGCGGGATCAGCAAGAAGATGCTCACTCAGACACTGCGCAAGTTGGAGCGCAACAACCTCGTGGAGCGACGAGTCTTGGCTACCGCGCCTGCGGGCGTGGAGTACCGATTGACCCACCTCGGGCAGAGCCTGCTCGGGCCGGTGTCGGTCCTCGCTCGGTGGGCCGAGGACCATGCCGACGACCTTGCAGTCGACGACGGCAGCTGACCAGGCGGGGAACCGGATAGTGCCCCACGGCTGCCTAACGTCGCTGTCATGAAGATAGGTGTTCTTGGTGCCGGAGTGATGGCCGATGCGCTCGGCACCCGATGGGCGGCGGCCGGCCACGAGTTGATGATCGCGGGCCGGACGGCGGTCAAGGCCGACGCGTTGGCCCGTAAGTGGGGCACCCGCGCCGGCAGCTTCGAGGAGGTGGCCGAGTTCGGCGACATCGCGCTGATCGCGGTCCTCTACCAAGGCATGCCGGCAACCTTGGCCGAGATCGGTGACGGGTTGCGCGGCAAACCGATCGTCGACTGCAACAACGCAGTCGAGATCGAACACTTCACACTGGTCACCGAACCCGGCCGGTCGATGGCACAGCAGATCGAGTCGGCCACCGGCGGTCACGTCGTCAAGGCGTTCAACCTCTGCCAGGCGCTCGTGTGGCAGATGGAACCGCCGGTATTCGACAATCGCCGTCTCGTGGTCCCCTACTGCGGTGAACATTCCGCCGCACTGGACATGACCCGGCAGCTCATCACCGACCTTGGCGGCGAACCACTGCCGATCGGCGACCTCCGACACGCGCACCACCTCGAGGCCATGGCAGCAATCGTGATCTCGCTGCTGTTCGGCGGGCGTGATCCGTACACGGTCTTCAACCTCGTGGATCGGGCCACCCACAGCATCGATGCGTAGCTGAATCGCCGGCACATCGTTGGCCACAGCCGCAGAGCTATCGGGCAGCCCGTCGAGATGTGTCTACTCGGACGCGCAGTCGTCAAGTATGAGCGGGCGTTCCGGGCCGAAGGACGACCCGTGCTTAGTACTCCAGCCGCATTTGGTGGAGTCGGCATCTTCGCTGGTAGTGGGCTGTTTTGGTGCGGTGCTGGCGTCGGCGTCGCCATCGTGACCATCGATGGATGTGGCCGAGGGTCGTGGCGAGGAAGTCGCTGACCACCGGTGAGGTGCGGAATGCCGCCACCGCGAGGCACACCTGGTCGGGCGCCAGGTCCGTGACGGACACATAGCTGACTTCCGGGTGGGAGTAGAACACGGCTGTCGAGTCGATGGCCGGCGGGCAGCACCGCCACCCGTGGCTCGGTGTACAGCGGGGCGACGCGCAGGCCGGTCTCGTCGATGGGCAGCCGCACATAGCCGAAGGTCACCCCGGGTCAATCCGTGCCACTCCAGGTCGGCCCTAGTTAATGATCATGGTCGCCGACCGGCCCGGTGTGGTCGCCGTGTAGTCGTCGGTCGGGCGGTTCGCCGGGTCAACGCAGGTCAACGCGGGTCACTCCCTGCCAACGCGGGTCGACCCGCAGGTCGTTACACTGAGCACTCGCGCCCCCGTAGCTCAGGGGATAGAGCATCGGTTTCCTAAACCGTGTGTCGCAGGTTCGAATCCTGCCGGGGGCACCAGGCAAAACGTAGATCACCTCCCTGATCTGGCACCGGGCGTGGCCTCACCACTTCCGCAAGAAGCCGACATCCTTAGCACTTCTCTGCGAGTCTCCGTGGGGCTGCTAGGTGCTCAGGTGTGCCGAGCCCGCCGGCAAAGTCAGCGGGCGACGACTGAGTCAGCCTGATCCACCGAGCCCTCGCAAGCCGTCAACCGCCTCGCCGTGAGCGCTGAGAATCATCGAACCCTGATGATCACGATCCCGCCGGGAGCACTACGGTAAGGAGATGTCTGCGGATAGACCCCTTACCTTATGGGCGGGACGCGTAGCCGCGCTGCTGGGCATCGTGCTTGTCGCGCTCACCCTGCGCCAGACGGTTGCGGTGATGTCGCCGATCCTCGGTGACATCCGTGCGGACATCCCGATCTCGAACATCGGCGTCGGGCTGCTCGGCACGTTGCCACCGATCCTGCTGGCGGTATCGGGGTTCGTCGCGCCGCGCGTCGCCCGCGGCATCGGCCTCGACGGCGGCATCGTGCTGGCGCTGCTGCTCATGACCCTCGGCCATCTCGTGCGCGCAGCCGCCCCGGGCTACGCGGTGCTGCTCGTCGGCAGCGTCGTCGCGCTCGCCGGCACGGGCATCGGCAATGTGCTGCTGCCGCCGATCGTGCGGCGCTACTTCCCCGACCGGATAGCGTTGCTGACCGCCATCTACGTCTGCATCCTGGGAGTGAGCACGGCCTTGCCCGCGGCGGTCGCCTCCCCGGTCGCCGAGCAGGTCGGATGGCGGTTCTCGCTCGGCATGTGGGCGGCGACCTCGGTGGTTGCGCTCGTTCCGTGGCTCGTCATCAGCACGCGGGAGCGCCGCCGACGACTCTCGGACGCCGACGCCGTCGAGTCCCCGCCCACCACCCTCGTCACGCGACTGTGGCGGTCACGCGTGGCCCTGTCGATCACCGTCGTTTTCTCGACCAGCACGATCCTTACCTACGCGTGTTTCGCCTGGCTGCCCGAGATCCTCGGCGACATCGCTGGCTCGACGCCGACCGAAGCCGGTGTGCTGCTCGCCGTCACCGGCATCATCAGCGCCCCCATCGCGCTCATCGCACCCCTGCTCGTCGCGCGGCTGCGCTCTGTCAGCTGGCTGATCGCCGCCGGTACCGCCAGCTTCGTGCTCGGCTACCTTGGCCTGCTGCTCGCGCCCGCGACACTCACACTGCTCTGGGTGCTGCTCATCGGCTCGGGCTCGATCCTGTTCCCGGTCAGCCTCGTACTCGTCAACGTACGCACCCGAACCCAGGGCGGCACCGTCGCGCTGAGCGGCTTCGCGCAGGGGATCGCGTACGCGCTGGGAGCGCTCGGTCCTCTGCTCGTCGGGCTGCTGCACGACGTGAACGGCGGATGGACCCTGCCGCTGCTGTTTCTGCTCGCCGTCGCCCTCGTGGCGGTCATCCCGGCGTTCACGCTGGCCAAGCCCGCGTTCGTCGAGGACGAACTCGCCCGCTCCTGCTCCAGCCAAGGATCGTGACCACGGATTCGGTGAGCTTTTCTAAGGGCGCAGAATCAAAGGAAGTGGACGGTCGGCGCTAAACACTCGCCAGGCTTCTCGCGGGCCGACACCGATGTCGCGGATCTGCCTGCCGCCGACCGTCGGCCCTCTGGAGTGC
The DNA here is from genome assembly GCF_040647935.1 of Micromonospora sp. NPDC049204. Lineage (NCBI taxonomy): Bacteria > Bacillati > Actinomycetota > Actinomycetes > Micromonosporales > Micromonosporaceae > Micromonospora > Micromonospora sp. NPDC049204. The sequence goes on from NZ_JBEZDC010000002.1 coordinate 135,889, forward strand.
CCGTGGATGCTCTGCGGACCACCCCGGGGCATTCAATCGGACATATCATTGTGCTTTGACTCCAATTGAGTCCAATAAGTCCTTGATCGCCGAGAGGAGTTCTTGCTCGGTGGGGCCTACGGTCGCGGGGAGGGGCGGGTCAGGGGTCGCGGTGGTGGAGGAGGAGGGCGCCGAGGAGTAGGGACGCGGCGGACCAGGCGGCCAGGACGGCGAGGCCCGCCCAGGGGCCGATCGGGAGGTTGTCCAGGTCGGTGGTGGCCTGGATGGCGAGGCCCGACGTCATCGGCGCGAACCGGCGCAGCGTCCGTTGCAGCTCCGGGTCGTTGATCACCGCCGCGACGAGCGGCACGGTGTAGAGCAGGGCGAACATCGCCCCCGCCGAGGCCGCCGAGTCTCGGATCGCGGCGGCGACGCCGAGCGCGAGCAGCCCGATCAGCACCAGATAGAGCACCGACCCGACGGCCGCCCGCAGCGTGGGACCGTCGGCCAGCGACGGCGCGGCGATGCCGTTGCCGGGCAGGATCGCCCGGCCGGCGGCCACGCAGCCGAGCACGGCGACGGTCCCGGCGGCCAGGGTCAGGCCGCCGATCAGGACCGCCTTCGCGGCCAGCACCGCTATCCGGCGGGGCGCGGCGGTGAACGTCGTGCGGAGCAGGCCCGTGCCCTGCTCGCCGCCGATCGCCAGCACGGCCAGCATCACGACGACAGCCTGGCCCAACTGCACCCCGGCCAGGCTCAGCGCCGCCGGATCGACACCGCATCCACCCACCTTGCAGCTCGCCGCGGCGACCGCGAACAGGCTCACCAGCACCGTCGCCACCACGAGGCACGGCAGCAGCCAGCGGGCGGCCGGCTCGGTCCGCAGCTTCGTCCACTCGGCGTGCAGCGCCCGGCTCACGCCGTGCCCCAGGTGCGTTCGGTGCGGGGCTCGCAAGCTCGCTCCTCGCTCATGCGTCGCTCCGGCGCAGCTGTGCGGCCGCCAGGCCGAGGGCCAGCGCGGCGTACCCGGCCATGACGGCGAGGCCGCCCCATGCCGGCAGCGGGTAGTAGCCGGACCCGGGTGTGTAGTTGGCCACCACGTGCGCATACTCGGGCGTGACCTGCTGGATCGCGAAGGCCGCGGCGGGGGTCAGCCGCAGCAGCCATTCCGACGCCGCGGTCGGCAGGCCTCCGATGATCACCGCCAGGTACGGCAACACCACCACCGCCACGGCGATGCCGACCGCCGCCAACCCGCGCCGGAGCAGCGCGCCGAGCCCCAGGGTGAGCAGCGCCGTGCCGGCAACCAGCAGACCGGCCTCGACGGCCACCCGCGCGATGGTCGGCGGCGGCAACCCCGGCTGCCGGAAGCCGTTATCCCGCAGCAGGTCCCAGGCGAGCGGGATGACCAGCGCGGCCGCGGCCGTCCCGGCGACGAAGGTGACGGTGCCGAGCACGACGGCCTTCGCCGCCAGGACGCGACCCCGCCGTGGGCTCGCCAGCAGCGTCATCCCGATCAGGCCCCGCCGGAGTTCGGTCGAGACGTTGAGGGCGGCCACCACGATCACCACGATCAGGCCGATGACCAGTCCGATCAGTACAAGCGGGACAGCGGGCCCGGCTTCGCCGGTGAGTGGTGCCATGTCGCCGTTGCCGGAAAGGGTCATGACGCCGCCCGCCTCCTCGACGCTGCCCGGGTGGTGCGGGGTGCCGTCCAGGTTCGGTTTGGCCCCGACGTCGTCGCGGAGCCAGTCGCCGCCGGGCGCGGTGCCGGTCAGCCCGACGTTGTCGAAGGTGGCGGTCGCCTTGGCCAGCCGGGCCTGGGCGGTCCCGCCTCCGACACCACCATCCACGGTGAGGTCACTGGGTGAGGTGACGAAGAGTCCGATCTGGACGGTGCCTGCCAGCGTCGCGGTGCCGACTCTGGTCCAGGATGCGCCGTCGGTCGACTCCTCTCCGGTGAGCGTGTTACCCGCGCGGGTCAGCCGCAGCCAGCGCGGGGCGTCGGCGGATACGGCGCCTGGTCTGCCCGCGGTGTCGTGGATGAAGTTGTGCTGCATCCGCACGCCGTGCTTGGCCGTGACCATGACGGCCACATAGCGGGATCCCTCGGCGGTGCCGTCCTTGGCGATGACGCCGGCCTTCGCCCACTCCACCAGGCCGGGGACGATCTCGTTGTGATTCGGCGGCGGGTAGGTGATCAGGCCGGTCATCGACGTCACCCGTACCGTGATGGCGCCGTCCCCGGCCAGCGGCTGGTGCACGAAGTAGAACTTGTCCCGCACCGCCTCGCCGTCCGGGCCGACCGGGGGCGTCGGGCACTCGACCTCGACAGTCCCCAGAGAGCAGGACGACAGGCTGTTCGACGCGACGTACAGCCCCAGCAGCACGGTCACCACGGCCGCGGCCACGATGCCGAGCACCCAGCCGCGGACCGTCCGGAACTTGGTCCATTCGGCCCGCACGAGTCGTCCGAAGTCGCTCATGCCGCCACCGCCGCTACGCTCCGACGCTGATTCGCCCGCACGCTCGCTCATCGGGTCACCTCCCCGCGGAACTCAACCGCGTCGCGGGTCAGCGCGAAGTAGGCGTCCTCCAGCGAGCCCGCGCCTCCCCCCGGTGTCGCCGCCAGCAGTTCGGACACGGTGGTGTCGGCGAGGACCCGGCCCCGGCCGGCGATCACCACGTGCGCGGCGATGTGTTGGAGCTCGCTCATCAGGTGGCTGGAGACCAGCACGGCCCGCCCCTGGGCGGCGAGGGTCCCCAGTAGCCCGCGCATCCACACGATGCCCTCCGGGTCGAGGCCGTTGAACGGCTCGTCCAGCATCAGCACCGGCGGGTCGCCGAGCAGCGCGGCGGCGATCCCGAGCCGCTGCCGCATGCCCAGGGAGAAGCCGCCGGCTTTGCGGCGGCGGACCTCGCCCAGCCCGGCCTGCTCCAGCACCTCGTCGACCCGCCGGGCAGCGAAGCCCTGCGAATGGGCCAGCCAGAGCAGGTGGTTGCGGGCGGAGCGGCTCGGCTGTAGCGCCCCGGCGTCGAGCAGCGCCCCCACGTGGGTCAGTGGCCGGCGCAGCGTCCGGTAGGGCACGCCGCCGACGAGCGCGGTGCCGGCGTTCGGGGCCGCGAGACCGAGGACCACCCGCATGGTGGTGGACTTGCCGGCGCCGTTCGGGCCGACGAAGCCGGTGACGTGCCCCGGCCGTACCGTGAAGGACATGCCGTCCAGGGCGACGGTGCGCCCGTACCGTTTGTGGAGGTCTGAGACCTCAATGGTGGATTCCATGGGCTCGGTTCTACGGCGCGCGCCGTAACAGCGGTCGAACGCGCACCGTTATGCCGTTGTTAGGTCCGGACCGGAATGCTGGTCACGTGCCGGTCGGCGGCGCGGCAGGGGGAACGGATGCGGACGGCTCGGCTGCGGTTCACGATCATCTACGTGGCGCTGTTCATGCTCTCCGGCGTCGCGCTGCTCGGCCTCACCAGCTTCCTCACGATCGCCCGCACTACCTCCCCGGTCGTGCCCGCGCAGCAACAACGGCCGGACGCCTCCGCCGCGCGGATCGCCGAACTGGAGGCCCGACTGGAGGCCGTGCACCGGGATCAGGCCCGGCAACTGCTGGGAGGCTCGGCGATCGCGCTGGCCGTGATGGGGGTGGCCTCGGTGCTGCTGGGCCGGTCCGTCGCCGGGCGGGTACTGCGCCCGCTGCGCACGATCACCGCGGCCACCCGCCGGATCACCGCCGACAACCTGCACGAGCGGCTGGCCACCCCCGGTCCCGACGACGAGGTCAAGGCGCTCGCCGACACCATCGACGAGTTGCTCGAACGCCTGGAGCAGGCGTTCGCGGCGCAGCGCCGGTTCGTCGCCAACGCCTCCCACGAGCTGCGCACACCGCTGGCCACGATGCGTGCGTCGCTGGACGTCGCGGTCGCGAAGCCCGGGCCGGTGCCGCCGCAGACGGTCGCGCTCGCCGGCCGGCTGCGTACCGAGCTGGACCGGGTCGACGGGCTGCTCGACGGCTTCCTCACCCTGGCCCGCATCCAGCACGGCGCGCTCGCCGACCGCGAACCGGTCTCCGTAGGCGCGCTGGTCACGGAGGTGGTGTCCGCCCGCGCCGCCGACATCGAGGCCAAGCGGCTGACGGTCCGCGCCGAAATGCGGCCGGACGCCTGGACCCGCGGCAACGCGGTGCTGCTCGCCCAGATGACCGGCAATGTGATCGACAATGCGATCACCCACAACGTGCCGGACGGCTGGGTCCGGGTGGTCGCCGCGCCCGAGGCCGGCACGGCACTGCTGGCCGTCGAGACCGGCGGCCCGCCCCTCGACCCGGATCAGGTCGCCCGGCTCGGCCAGCCGTTCCAGCGGCTCGGCCTGGAGCGGACCGCCGGCGGCGGCACCGGGCTGGGCCTGTCGATCGTGGCGGCCGTCGCGGCGGCGCACGGCGGCACGCTGGTGCTGCGTGCCCGGCCCGAGGGCGGCCTGCACGTGGCGATCCGGCTCCCGCTGATACCGCCGGCGTCCGGGGAGGACGAGGCCGCGTGAGGGTGCTGGTGGTCGAGGACGCGCGGGCGCTCGCCGAGGTGATCGCCGAGGGCCTGCGTGACCAGGGGATGGCCGTTGACGTCGCGGTGGATGGCCTGGCGGCCGCCGAGAAGCTGGACCTCGCGCCGTACGAGGTGGTGGTGCTTGACCGCGACCTGCCGGGCCTGCACGGCGACACCCTCTGCCAGATGATCACCGAACGGGGCGACCGCCCGATGGTCCTGATGCTGACCGCGGCTGGCGCGCCCGGCGACCGGGTCACCGGCCTGACGCTCGGCGCCGACGACTACCTGGCCAAGCCGTTCCACTTCCCCGAGCTGGTGCTGCGGATCCGCGCCCTGGCCCGCCGCCGCCCGTCGGCGCAGCCGAGGACGCTGCGCGCGGCTGGCCTGGAGCTCGACCCGGCCCGGCGCACCGCCACCCGCGACGGCCGCCGGCTGGACCTGTCGGTCAAAGAGTTCGCCCTGCTGGAGGCGCTGCTGCGGGCGGCGCCTACGTTCCTGAGCGCCGAATCGCTGCTGGACCAGGTCTGGGACGAGAACACCGACCCATTCACCAACACCGTCACGGTCACGATCGGCCGCCTGCGCCGCAAACTCGGCGAACCGCAGATCATCACCACCAGGGCCGGCGTCGGCTACCGCATCGCCGACCAGTAGGCCGGGGTGGCCGCCGGGTTCGCATCCGCCCACAGATTCCGGACGTGCTGGAAGGCTTCACGTCGACCCCTCCGACCGCGACCGCTACCTCGCCGGGGGTTGTGGACGTGGCCCGCCTTGCGCCGGGCTGCCTGGACTTCGTGCAGGCGCCAGACCCGCTCTTCTATGGGACCAACTCAGCCACGGAAAGTGCCTCGTCCAGCCGGCCGGCGGCCAGGTCGTCGTGACGGATCACGAAACTCCCGTCACTCCGGTAATAGGACTCGTTGTCTACGGGGAAGCGGGCGAGCGACACCCACTCACTCGTTAGCCGGTGTGTCTCCTTCTCCACATGGGAATACCATTTCGCGACCGGGATGACGATCTCGCCGATTTTCTCGCGCCACGCGAGGGTCTGCTCCGCGATGCTCTTGATTACCTCCTCGTCGGCGTACCCACCGATATAGGCGCTGGCGTACCCGTTGTCAGGCGGCCAGAGATCGTTGGCCAGGGTGCGAAGTTCGTCAAGGTGCGGCAGGTCCCGCTCGAGGTCACGGGCCAACTGCTGCTGGAAGGGCGACAGGTCGTCCTCGTCCTCGTCCTCGTCTGCCTCGAACCAATCGGGGAACTCCGCGCGCAGCGTGGCGCCGACGTCGTACTGCTTGTCGACGAGCGCGTGGCCGGCGGACCCTGCCGCCACCTCGGTATCGGCGTCGGCCGGCACATACACGACTCGCCCGTACCTCCGCTCCCCGGTGGCAGCGGCCTGCTCGTGGTTCAGGAAGAACAGCAGCGAGCCGTCTGCCGGCAGGCCGAAGCCGTCGACTCTTGGCAGTGCCGCACAGTCGACCGAGAAGATGAACGGCAACGGATCGACCCCGTCGGACGGCCAGTCCATGTCCACCGGCAGCCGGGGCAACCCGCCGAACTGCCCGACCGGAACACCGCCGGATCCTCCGCTCAACCGGATCGACAAACGGAGGTGCTGATTGAACCGGCTGACCTCGTCGTCCGGGACGCCCAACGCGAGCGCTGCACGACAAAACTGCCCCTGATGATCCACAGCGCAACATGATGCCACGAAGACAACGACCAGGAGGCGAGCCCTCAGCGACCGGGTGCCCATGGCCCGCACGCCCTGTCGTCGGCATCGCTGCCGCCGTGCTCGGGCGCGCGCAGATCGGCAGACGAGGAAGCCGAGCAGCCAACCGGCGGGATGCTCTGGCTGACTGGGATGCGGCTCTGTCGCGGACCGGCGTCCGACCCTCAGCGCCGTCCCAGCATCTCGGTGACCCGGATGAACCCGTCGGTGCCGTGGCCCAGTCCGATCACGCGGCGGGCCATGCCCTCGACGGCGCGCATGACGCCCGCGTCGATGCCGTGTGCCTCCGAGGTGTGGACGATGTGGGCCATGGAGGATGCCGCCGAGGTGATGGGGTTGTCCTCGCCGGAGAAGCGGCCGCTGTCCACCTCCTCCGCGGTCTGCTCGAAGATCGGCGGGAGGATCGCACCGATGCCCTTGGCGAACGGGGCCAGTTCCCGTGCGGTGACACCTTCCGCCCGCGCCACCGCCAACGCGTGCGCGTAGCCCGCCATCGCGGTCCAGAAGATGTCGAGCAACGCGATGTCGTACGCCGCTGCCCGGCCGATCTCGTCGCCGAGGTGGGTGTGGGTCCCGCCCAGCGCGTTCAGCGCCGGCCGGTGCTCCTGGTAGAGGTCGGTCGGTCCGCTGTGGATGAACACCCCGTCCGGCGTCCCGATGGTGGGGATCGGCGTCATGATCGCCCCGTCCAGGTACCCGATGCCGTGCCGTGCCGCCCATCGCGCGGAGTCCCGGGCCCGGTCCGGAGTGTCCGCGGTCAGGTTCACCACCGTGCGCCCCCGGAGCGCATCGGTGACCGCGTCGGGTCTCAGGATGGCGTCCGACGCGTCGTAGTTCACCACGCAGACCACGGTCAGCCCACTCGCGGCGACCGCCTCCTCGGCCGACCGGGCGGCGGTGGCGCCCCGCTCGACCAACTCTCGTCCCCGGCCCGGGGTCCGGTTCCAGACCGTGGTCCGCAGGCCGGCGTCCAGGAATGCGTCGGCCAGGGCTCGTCCCATCGGCCCCAGGCCCAGCACCGTGACAGACTTTTCGGAGTACGAGGACACGATTCAACTCCCGGAAAGCATAGTAAAAGCAGCGAATAGGACGGATATGACGCGCAGTCGTGCACAGGACCTGAATGTCTGCGGGGTGACCGCCGCGATCGCCGTGATCGACGGCAAGTGGAAGACGGCTCTGCTCTGGTTGCTGGAATCCGGTCCGCACCGGCCCGGCGAGCTGCGCCGTCAACTGCCGGGCCTGACCGAGAAGGTGCTGACTCAGGCGCTCCGTGAGATGGAGACCGACGGACTGGTGCACCGGGAGGTGCACGAGGTGCTGCCGTTGAAGACCGTCTACTCGCTGACGGCGTTCGGCCGGGACCTCTCCGAGGCGCTGGCCCCCGTTTCCGACTGGGGCCACCGTCGCCTGGAGAAGCTCATCGAGGCCGGGGGGCCTCCTGAACCATCGGCCACCTCCCCGTAATCCGGCCCTCGCGACTGCCCACCACCAGACTCATGCCGCGCCCACGCGCCGGCAAGTACCCACAAATAAGTGGCTACCGCAGGCGGCGCGGAGCCCTCGGATCACCAGTGGTAGGCCACATTCACCGCCAGCGTGGCCACCGTGGTGGTGAAGAAGACGGCCGGCCCCGCCAGTTGGCGGGAGCCCACCCGCAGGTGCGCGATGAGCGCGCCGACGAAGTACAGCACGAGGCCGGCGGCGGCGAGGGTGCCCAGCAGCGGTACGGCGAATCCGACAAGCAGGCCCAGGGATCCCGCCGCCAGCGTCAGGCCCAACCGGGGCAACCACGAGTGTGGGACGCGCTTCATGTCGGCCTGGGCCTTCGGATAGTCGTGGCCGATCAGGTAGGTGACGGCAGCGATGCCGGTGAAGACCGAGGCAAGAATCGTGAGCGTGACGTACGCGGCGAACATGTGCCCTCCCTGTGGTTGTCTGCCTCAAGGACGGATCGGTGCCGCGGATTGTTACCTGCGGTGCTGTGACCTGAGGCACAGCGTGTGCCACATCGGGTCGTGTCGGGCGTCCGACGCAGCGTGGGCTGCGGGAGACCCGCAGCCCACGCTTGTGACGCCGACGATGTGCCGGTCGGTCAGAGGAACGCGTACATCTCGTCGGCGGCCGCCTCGGTCTCGCCGGCGGGTGGGGCTTCCACCGTGACCGGCTTGCCGAATTCGCTCATCCGCATCTCGGTGACGAGGTCACCAAGCGACTTCGTGGCGATGGTGTAGGAGAGCGTGGTGAGGCGTCCGTCGGCGTCGAGGGTCGCCTCGAACGGAATCGCCGTCGGGTCCTTCGCCAACTTGGCGGTCGACTCGAGGCCCTCCCGCATTCCGGCCTCGGTGCTGGCGACCTCGGCCGCCTTGTTGAGATCGGCGACGCCGGTGTAACGGCCCTCGCCCACCTCCTGGGCGGAGACGGTGCCGCCGATGAGGCCGGTCTGCGACTTGACGTCGAACGACTGGCGCAGCGTGCTCGTCGGCTTGAGCTTGCCGAGGTCGATCTTCATCCAGGGCTTCTCGCCCTCCATCGACTCGGACTTGATGTAGGCGGTGTTGTCGAGCATCCGGACCTCGATCGGTTCCGGGGCCTTGCCGCTGATCTGGATCGCCTTGGCGACGGGATCCATCTTTCCGCCGAGGGTCATCGACTGGCTGCCGGCCTTGATCGAGGCTTGCATGCTGAGCGTGCCCGAGAGGCTGCGGTCCATGCCCTGCTTGACGGCCGCGACAGGTTCGAGTTTGGACGGTGCCGCGGCCGTGGCGTCGGGCTTCGCGGAGTCGTCGGACTTGGTGCCGCAGCCGCCGACGAGGGCGACGGCGAGGACTATCGACAGGGTGGGAATCAGTCGGCGCATAGACGTGACCCTAATAAACGGCCGCCACCGGATTTTCGCCAGTGGTGGCAGCGTCGACAGGCCGGGACGGATCAGGCAATCGTGGGCAGTTGCTCGGCCCGGGTGATCACCTGGTCGATGAGGCCGTAATCCCGGGCCTGCTCGGCGGTGAACCAACGGTCCCGGTCCCAGTCCTGCTGGATCTCGGCGAGGGTTCGTCCAGTGTGCTGGGCAATCAGCTCCTGCATCGTCCGCTTCACGTGCAGCATGTTCTCGGCCTGAATGGTGATGTCCGAGGCGGTGCCGCCCATTCCACCGGACGGCTGGTGCATCATGATCCGCGAGTGCGGCAGCGCGTACCGCTTGCCGGCCGCGCCCGCACAGAGCAGGAACTGCCCCATCGAACCGGCGAACCCGAGCGCCAGCGTGGCAACGTCGTTGCGGACGTAGCGCATCGTGTCGTAGACCGCCATCCCCGCACTCACCGACCCGCCCGGCGAGTTGATGTAGAGGAAGATGTCCCGCTCGGCGTCCTCGGCGGAGAGCAGCAGGATCTGCGCGCAGATCTGGTTGGCCGACTCCTCGGTCACCTCGGTGCCGAGAAAGACGATCCGTTCCCGCAGCAATCGCTCGAACACCTGGTCGCCGAAGGACGGCTGTGCGCCGTCCAGCATCCGTACCCCGGAGGAGATCACGCCGCCGCCTTCCACCACGCCGGCGAGCGGTGGGACCGCCCGGTGGACCGGCCCCTCCAGCGTGCGGGCGACGGTGGTCGCTGGCCCAGTGATTCTGCCGCCGGCAGATCCGCCGACGGCAGAACCGGGCGGCCTACGCGGCGGTCAGCCGCCGCGCGCCCGCCCGAGCCCACGCACAACCCCGCAGAGCGGCGGTACGCGGACCGGAGCGCGAGCCACCAGCGGACGCCGTCGCCCCGACGCAGAGGGTCGGGCCGCTCGCCCCGGGTGCCCGGTGGGGGATCGGCCTGCTCGTCCGCAGGGCGTGCTGGCGCGCGTCGTGTCGGACGACCTCGGCCCGTTCGATCCGGTTGAGCTGTGCCCGTGGTGCGGCCGGGATTCGAGGCTCGACGCGCCGCAGGTCGTCGCGGGCCTCCTCCAGCAGGTCGGACAGGCGGATGCCGAGCGCTCGGCAGATCGCCGCGAGCACCTCCGACGAGGCTTCCTTGCGGCCCCGCTCCACCTCGGACAGGTAGGGCACGGAGACTCCGGCGGTGGCGGCCACCTCGCGCAGCGTGCGGCCCTGGCTCTGACGCAGTCGGCGCAGCACTCCGCCGATGACTCGTCGCAGCAACGACATGCCGGCCTCACTTTCGCGGTCGTCGTCGGGAACACCCTCATCATGCCCTTCCCGGGCCATCCGGACCGTCCCATCCTTTCTCGGTCGCGTCGTCCGCGGCTGGTCGTCGCGAGGGTCGCGACCGCCTCCGTCTGCCGGCCCGCACCGGTTCGTCGTTGTCGTCCGACAGCCGGTGCGGGAGGGACGTCGGTCGTCCCTGCCCAACCCGGACGTGCCGGGGGCGGCGTACCCGCTATGTTGTGCTCGTGCAGGCGACGGTGGCGGGGCAGGTTCGACGGTGATCCATTTTCCCGCGCAGCGCAGGGGTCCGTTGAGCGCGCTGAGCCTGCGGCTCGCCGCCGCCCTGGGCCTGGTCTTCGCCGTGGTCGCCGCGGTCTACCTGGGCCGGGACGGCTACCGTGATGTCAACGAGGACGGCCTCACCCTGCTCGACTGCTTCTACTACGCGGTCGTGTCGCTCTCCACCACCGGCTACGGCGACATCACGCCCGCCGCGCCGTCGGCTCGGCTGGTGAACGTCCTCTTCATCACCCCGGCCCGAGTGATCTTCCTGATCATCCTGGTCGGTACCACCCTGGAAGTTCTGACCGAGCAGTACCGGACCGGCCGTCGCCTGTCGCGGTGGAGGAGAGCCGTGAAGGACCACGTCATCATCTGCGGCTACGGCACCAAGGGGCGCAGCGCCGTCTCCGCCCTGCTGGAAAATGGTCTGGACCGGTCGCGGATCGTGGTGGTGGAGCGCAGCGCCGCTGCCCTGCGGCAGGCCACCTCCGCCGGGCTGGTGGCGATCGAGGGCTCGGCGACCCGCTCGTCGGTGCTGAACGAGGCGCACGTGAAGAACGCGAAGGCCGTGATCATCGCGACCGACAGTGACGACGCGTCGGTGCTCGTCGCGCTCACCGTGCGACAGCTCACCGCCGGGCAGGTCCGGATCATCGCGGCGGCCCGCGAGGCGGAGAACGCGCCGCTGCTCAAGCAGAGCGGTGCGCATCACGTGATCGTCTCGTCGGCCACCGCGGGTCGGCTGCTCGGCCTGTCCACCTCGGCCCCGCCGCTGATCGACGTGGTGGAGGATCTGCTCACCCCCGGTCAGGGCATGGCGCTGGCGATGCGCTCGGCGGAGCGGGACGAGGTGGGTCGTTCACCACGCGAGTTGGACTCGTTGGTGATCGCCCTGGTGCGACGGGGCAAGGTGGTCACGCTGGCCGACCGGGCCGGTGCGGTGATCGAGACCGGAGACATGCTGGTGCATGTCCGCGACGATCGTCCGCAGTCGGCGACGACCTCCTGACCGTCCCGCCCTCGCACGCTTGACCGCCCGTCCCGGCGCAGCTTGTCGTCCGGCCGGTTGATCGTCCCGTCGTCGGGGTGGCGGTGCAGGCGCGTCGTCGGGGTGTTGGTGCAGGCGTGGCGCGTCAGAATGTGTCGTCGGCGGCGCAGATCGCCTCGGTGCAGCTGACCGGCGTCGTGGTGGAGGCCCGCCGCAGCAACTCGTAGAGCGTCTCCCGCTCGCTGGGAGCCAGCGCACCCAGCACCTCGTCCTCGGCTCCGGCGAGGGCACATTCGGCCTCGCTGAGGCGTTTTGCACCACTTTCGGTGAGTTCGACGACGTGCCGGCGCCGGTCCTCGGGTGAGCGGCGACGCTCGATCAACTGCTCCGCTTCCAGGTCGTTGAGCAGCCCGACGATGTTGGTGCTGTCCATTTCCAGGATGGAGGCGAGCGATTGCTGGCTGGTGCCGCCGCCGGCGCGCAGCACGGTGAGCGCGACCAGGTGCCGCGGCCGTAGGCCGAGTGGCGCCAGCACCGACTCCGACCGTAGCCGCATCCGCCGGGCCAGATGGTCCAGGAGCGCGCCAGAGCGGTGCTCCGAGGGGGCGGGCAGCGGGGCGGACATGTGACCCAGTCTACCGAGCTGATGGAACATCGGCCTGCTATAAATAGTTGGTGCTGCACAGACGATCCTTGGAGGAGGAATAATGCATCTGCTGCATATCGACTCGAGCATTCGGGGTGACTGGTCGGTCAGCCGTCGGCTCACCGCCCGCGCGGTCGACACCTGGCGCGCCGCCCACCCGGACGGCACGGTGACCTACCGGGACCTCGGCGCGGAACCGCTGCCGCACCTCGACGCGGCGGGTGGTCTGGCTCGGATGACTCCGCCGGACCAGCACACCCCGGCGCAGCGCGAATCCTGGGAACTCAGCGGGCGGCTGGTCGACGAGGTGAAGCAGGCCGACGTCGTGCTGCTCGGGCTGCCGCTCTACAACTACGGCGCGCCCAGCAGCGTCAAGTCCTGGGTCGACCACCTGATCGTCGCCGGCCTCACCTACGACCCGACGACCCAGGAGGGCCTGCTCGGCGGCCGCGAGTTCGTGGTGCTGGCCACCCGGGGAGGCGGCTACGGTGAGGGCACCCCGCGGCACGGTTGGGACCACGCGGAGCAGTGGCTCCCGCACGGTCTGTCGATGACCGGCCTGGAGCCGCGTTTCATCAGCACCGAGCTGACCCTGGCGCCCTCGGTGCCGGCGATGGCCGAGCTGATCCCGCTGCACGAGGCGAGCCTCGCGGCCACCGAGAAGGAGATCGACAACCTCTGGACGCCGGCCTCCGCCCAGCGCTGAGCCAGCACCGGCACGTACGAGAGCGGCCGCCCCCGGTTCGGGGACGGCCGCTCTCGTCAGGTCGGACAGGTCAGAGAATGGTCCAGGTGTCGCCACTGGTCAGCAGGCCGGCGAGCTGCTGCTCGGGGGTCTCGGTGACCGTCGCCTTGGCGGCCGCGAGCTGACCCTGCACCACACTGTCGTAGGACGGTCGGTCCACCGAGCGGAACACCCCGATCGGGGTGTTGCGCAGGTCCAGGCCGGGCAGCCGGGACAGCGCGAAGGCGTACGCCGGGTCGGCCACCGTCGCGTCGTGCACGACGATCTCCTCCGGGCGGACCGAGCTGGTCTCCCGGACCTCCAGGCCGAACGCGCCCGGCGGATGTACCACGCAGAACTGCCCGTCCGCGCCGAAGGTGATCGGCTGCCCGTGCTCCAGGCGGATCAGGTAGTTGTCCCGGGTGGACGGGTCCTTGAGCTGCTCGAACGCACCGTCGTTGAAGATGTTGCAGTTCTGGTAGATCTCCACGAACGCCGAGCCCTCGTGCTCGGCGGCGGCCCGCAGCACCGACTGCAGGTGCTTGCGGTCGGAGTCGATGGTCCGCCCGACGAAGCTGGCCTCCGCGCCGAGGGCGAGCGAGAGCGGGTTGAACGGGGCGTCCGCCGAGCCGGACGGAGTCGACTTGGTGACCTTGCCGACCTCGGACGTCGGAGAATACTGACCCTTGGTCAGACCGTAGATCCGGTTGTTGAACAGCAGGATCTTGAGGTTGACGTTGCGCCGCAGGGCGTGGATCAGGTGGTTGCCACCGATGGAGAGCGCGTCGCCGTCGCCGGTGACCACCCAGACCGACAGGTCCGGCCGGGACACCGACAGGCCGGTCGCGATCGCCGGGGCGCGGCCGTGGATCGAGTGCATCCCGTAGGTGTTCATGTAGTACGGGAAGCGCGACGAGCAGCCGATCCCGGAGACGAAGACGGTCCGCTCGCGGGGGATGTTCAGTTCCGGCATGAACTGCTGAATGGCCGCGAGGATCGCGTAGTCACCGCAGCCGGGGCACCAGCGCACCTCCTGGTCAGACTTGAAGTCCTTCGCGGTGAGCTTGAGGGCGACGGGCTCAGACATTCTTCAGGACCTCTTCCAGCGTCGTCTCCAGCTCGGTGGCCGTGAACGGCAGGCCACGGACCTGGTTGTAGCTGATCGCGTCGACCAGGTAGCGGGCCCGGATGACGTGGGCGAGCTGGCCCAGGTTCATCTCCGGGATGACCACCCGGTCGTACGCGCGCAGCACCGCACCGAGATTGGCCGGCATCGGGGCCAGGTGCCGCAGGTGCGCCTGGGCGATGGACAGCCCGCGCTGGCGCACCCCCCGGCACGCCGCGCCGATCGGCCCGTACGTCGAGCCCCAGCCGAGGACCAGCACCCGGGCGTCGCCGTCCGGGTCCTCCACCTCGATGTCCGGCACCGGAATCGCCTCGATCCGGGCGGCCCGGGTGCGCACCATGAAATCGTGGTTGGCCGGGTCGTACGAGATGTCGCCGGTCTTGTCGGCCTTCTCCAGGCCGCCGATCCGGTGCTCCAGCCCGGCGGTGCCGGGGATCGCCCACGGCCGGGCCAGGGTCTCCGGGTCACGCAGGTAGGGCAGGAAGGTGGTGCCGTCCTCGCCGTTGGGCTCGGTGGCGAACTCGACCCGCAGGTCGGGCAGCGACTCCACGTCGGGCAGCAGCCACGGCTCGGAGCCGTTGGCGACGTAGTTGTCGGACAGCAGGATCACCGGGGTGCGGTAGGTCAGCGCGATCCGGGCCGCCTCCAGCGCCGCGAAGAAGCAGTCCGACGGCGACCGGGGTGCGATCACCGCGACCGGGGCCTCGCCGTGCCGACCGTAGAGCGCCATGTTGAGGTCGGCCTGCTCGGTCTTGGTCGGCATGCCCGTCGACGGGCCGGCGCGCTGCACGTCCACGATCACCAGGGGCAGCTCCAGCGCCACCGCGAGGGAGATCGTCTCGCTCTTGAGTGCCACGCCGGGGCCGCTGGTGGTGGTCACACCGAGCGCTCCGCCGTACGACGCGCCCAGCGCCGCGCCGACCGCGGCGATCTCGTCCTCGGCCTGCACGGTCGTGACGCCGAAGCGCTTGTGCTTGCTCAGCTCGTGCAGGATGTCCGACGCGGGCGTGATCGGGTACGCGCCGAGGAAGACCGGCAGCCCGGAGCGGACCCCGGCGGCGACCAGCCCCAACGAGAGCGCCGCGTTGCCGGTGATGTTGCGGTAGGTGCCCGGCTTCATCTTCGCCGGCTTGACCTCGTAGCGGACGGCGAAGTCCTCGGTCGTCTCGCCGAAGTTCCAGCCGGCCCGGAAGGCGGCGACGTTGGCCGCGACCAGCTCCGGACGGGACGCGAACTTGCGCTCCAGGAATCGCAGCGTCGACTCGTAGGGCCGCGAATACATCCAGGAGAGCAGGCCGAGGGCGAACATGTTCTTCGACCGCTCGGCGTCCTTCTTGGACACCTGGTAGTCGGCGAGCGCACCGACGGTCATCGAGGTCAGCGCCACCGGGTGCACGACGTAGCCGGCCAGCGAGTCGTCGTCCAACGGGCTGGCCTGGTAGCCGACCTTGGCGAGGTTGCGCTTGGTGAACTCGTCGGTGTTGACGATGATGTCCGCGCCGCGCGGCAGGTCGGCCAGGTTGGCCTTGAGGGCCGCCGGGTTCATCGCCACCAGCACGTTGGGCGCGTCGCCCGGGGTGAGGATGTCGTAGTCGGCGAAGTGCACCTGGAAGCTCGACACACCGGGCAGGGTGCCGGCGGGAGCCCGGATCTCGGCGGGGAAGTTTGGCAGCGTGGAGATGTCGTTGCCGAGCTGCGCCGTCTCCGAGGTGAACCGGTCGCCGGTCAGCTGCATGCCGTCGCCGGAGTCACCGGCGAACCGGATGACCACCCGGTCGAGCTGACGGATCTGCTTGGTCACTGTGCCACCTTCGTTCGCGACTGCGGGGCTCGCAGAAGCTCGCCTTGCCCGGCCACGGGACCTCCTTGACGCGACGTTTCGCCGCACCGCCCCAGGCTGGTCCGGCCGCTGTCGTACCTCTTCTGAGAGCCTACGTCTAAGGGAGCCCTAACCATCGCCGGAGGTCCGCCGACTGGGACCGGAATGGGAGTAGGAATATCCGACTTTGCGAGCTTTTGCCCCGCCCGCCGTAATTCAGATCACCAGAGGTTGCACGCCGGCGGCACCGAACACACGCGGTCCGGGGCCGCTCGTCGATTCAGTCGGCGGTGTGCGACACCGGCTCGGGCGCCGGGCCGGACAACCGGCGGCGCAGCGAGATGGTGGCCAGCGTGAGGGCCAGCACCACCAGCAGCGTGGAGACCACGATCAGGATGATCGCGGTACGCCGTACCGAGGTCGTTCCGTCGTCGTCGGCAGCCCCTCCGGGAAGCACGCCCTGGGATCCGGCCGGCGCGGGCGGTGAGACCACGGGGGTGGCCAGCGCGGCCGCGGCGGTGATCCGGAAACTCATCTGTACCTGCCGGGTCGCGCCGCTGCGTGGGTCGAGTTGGGCGATCACGGCACCGGACAACGGTGCCTCCCGCTGGGCCTGCGGCGTCGCCTCCACCGGCAGCCGCAACTCGGTGGTCCGGCCCGCCGCCACCGTGCCCACGTCGCAGCGGATCCGGCTCGGGTCGGACGCCACGCAGCCGGACGGCGGGGTCGGGATGGTCACCCCGGCTGGCAGGACGACCTCGACCCGGCCGGCGGCGTCCACCGCGCCGGTGTTGCCCAGCCGAAGCGCGAGGGTGCTGGCGGTGCCGCTGATGTCGAAGGCGACCTCGTCGGCGGCCAGCGTGATGCCGGGAACCGGGGGACCGGGCGGGAAGAGCACCGCGAAGCCCTGGTCGTCGACCGCTTCCCCGGGCACCCCCGGCGCGTCCGCGACGACCTGGACGGAGCCGGCGAGGGGCATCTTCTGCCATGCGGTGCCGTCGACCCGCAGGCGGAGCAGAGCGCTGAACCGGACGCCGGCTTCGACCGTCCAGGCCCCACAGTGGTACGTACCTCCGCCGGCGGCGGCGCAGCCCTTCGTCCCCGCGTCGGTCAGCCCGACCGGCAGCGTGTACGAGAGGCGGATCCGTTGCGTCGTCGTGCCGGTGTTGTTGACCGTGACCTGCAGGGTGGTGGCCGTGCTGGCCGCGTTCCAGTACGCCTTGGAGAGCGTCACGTCCTGGGTGGTGACCTGCACACCGAGCGGATTCGCCGGCGGCGCCTCCGCACCCGGGGCGGGCGGCCGGACCGGCGGGGCCGGAGGCGCCGGCAGCACCGGGGGTGCCGGAGGTGCCGGGGGTGCCGGTGTGGCTGGTCCGCCCGGCGCGGGCGCGTTGTTGCTCGGTGCCGGCGGCTGCGTCTCCGGCGGCGGCGCGGTGGTCTCCGGTGCCGGCGGCTGCGTTTCCGGCGGCGGCGCGGTGGTCTCCGGCGCCGGGTTGGTCGGCTCCGGAGACCCGCCCGGCTCCTCGGTCGGAGGCGGCTCGTCCGTCGGGCTGGTCTCCGGCTCACCCCCGGGTTCACCGACCGGGTCGGTAGCCGACACGACCGGGTCCGCCTCCGGCGTCGCCGCGCTGGCCCAGGCCGGCCCCACGGCGAGCGCCGCGAGCAGACCGAGCGCCAGCGAGGTCCCCAGCAGGGACATGGGGTGCCGCCCCGCCGCCCGCTTACCGGGCGATGCCTTCAGGCGGGCCATCTGTCCTCCGGTGCATGGGTGGGTGTCCAATGGTCGGTAACAGTTGCCCCGGCGCACTAGTCCCGACAGGAAACAAATCCGTAACGTGTTTGGGACGGCCCTGACGGGCGGACGGTAGGCTCCCGACTGTGACCGGATACCTGGGCTCGTACGCGACGCTCGGGCTCTTGCTGCTCGCCAGCGTTCTGTTCTTTGTTACGGCGTTCTCGGCCAACCGGGTGTTACGCCCCGCGCGTCCGGCCGACCCGCCGGGCAAGCGGGCCAGCTACGAGTGCGGGCTCGACCCGGTCGGCGCGGACTGGGCGCAGATGCAGATCCGCTACTACGTCTACGCGTATCTGTACGTGCTGTTCGCGGTCGAGGCGGTGTTTCTCTTCCCCTGGGCGGTGGTCTTCGACCGGCCGGGCTTCGGCCTGGTGACGGTGGTGGAGATGGCGGTGTTCGTGGCCGTGCTCGCACTCGGCATCCTCTACGCCTGGCGTAGGAACATCCTCCGCTGGACCTGACCGTCACCGCGTCAGGCCAGGCCCCGGCGGCTTGCCGACGGTGGGCGGTCGCCGCGGATCGAGGCCACCATGTCCAGCACCCGGCGGGTCGGGCCGACCTGGTGAGCCCGGAACACCCGGGCGCCCAGCCAGGCCGAGACCGCCGTCGCGGCGAGCGTCCCCTCCAGGCGTTCCGGCACCGGGAGGTCCAGGGACTCACCGATGAAGTCCTTGTTGGAGAGCGCCACCAGCACCGGCCAACCGGTGTCGGTCAGCTCGCCCAGTCGGCGAGTGATCTCCAGGGAGTGCCTGGTGTTCTTGCCGAAGTCGTGGGCCGGGTCGATGAGGATGCCGTCGGGGCGTACCCCGGCTGCGACCGCTCGCTCGGCGAGCCCGGTCACCGTCGCGACCACGTCGGTGACCACGTCGGTGAAGGCGGCCCGGTGCGGCCGGGTCCGGGGGACCAGGCCGCCGGCGTGCGAGCAGACCAGGCCCGCGCCGGTGCGCGCGGCCACCCGGGCCAGGGTCGGGTCGGCACCCGACCAGGTGTCGTTGAGCAGGTCGGCGCCGGCCGCCACGGCCTCCGTCGCCACCTCGGCGCGCCAGGTGTCGATGGAGATCACCACCTCTGGGAACGCGACCCGGACGGCGGCGATGGTGTCCACCGTGCGGCGGATCTCCTCGACGACGTCCACCTCCGCGCCGGGGCCGGCCTTGACGCCGCCGATGTCGATGATCGCCGCACCCTCCGCCACGGCCCGCTCCACCGCGCGCAGCGCGCTGTCGGCGGCGTAGGTGGCCCCCCGGTCGAAGAACGAGTCCGGGGTGCGGTTGACGATCGCCATCACCACCAGCTCGTCGGGGGCGAACGTGCGCCCACCCAGCCGAAGCGCCCCGGCCATGCCCGCCTCCCGAGAGTCCGCCGTCGCTGCCACGTCGGCCGACCCCGACGCTAGTCGCTGGTCCGACCGCAACTCCGGGCGGCGTCGGTACGGATCGTGATCGGGACGGGTGGCGGGGTCGCTCCCGGCCGGCTGCCGTGCCACGATCAGTACATGGGTCAGCTTCTGCTCCTCCTGGTCGTGGCGTTGACGGTCGCGGCGGTGATATTCGGCGTGACGGTGCTGGTCAGCGGCCGTGATCCCGGTCTGGCGCCCGCCGAGCCGGATTCGCAGGCCGTGGCGCTGCCCGGCACCCGGCCACTGCGCGAATCCGACGTGGGGGCGGTCCGTTTCGACACCGCGTTGCGCGGGTACCGGATGTCCCAGGTCGATCAGGCGATGCGACGTGCCGCCTACGACATCGGCTACAAGTCGGAGCTGATCGGCGTACTGGAGGCGGAGGTCACCGCGTTGCGTGCCGGCCGTATCGACGACGCGGACGTGCTGCGCGACGCTCGTGTTCGGTCCGTCAGCAAGGCGACGACCGCGGACGCGGCCGAGTCCGACGCCGCCGAGTCCACCACTGCCGAGTCCGACGCGGCGACGTCCGACGCGGTCGAGCCGCCGGCCGACGCGACCGGCTCCGGGGCTGCCCCGGTCGGCTCGACCAGCGCGAGCCTGGAACCCACCGCCACCGCGTCACCCGCGGATTCCGACGGTGTGGCACCGGCCGCCGTGCCGTCCGGTGGTACGACGGGCGATCCTGAGCAGACCGACGGCGCCTCCGCCGACGGCACCGGGCAGCACGGCGCGACGGTTCGGTCGGAGTCGGCGTGACCGGCCCGGGGGGCGCCGACGATCTTCGTGAGGCCGCCCAACCCGGTGCTGGTGAGGTAACCGCCACGGTGATCGTCGACGCCCCCGCCGAGCGGGTCTTCGCCGCCCTGCTCGCCTGGGAGCGGCAGTCCGACTGGATCCCGTTCACGCGGGTGCGCGTGGTCGAGGGCGACGGGCGCGAGGGCAGCCGCATCGAGGCCGTGACGGCGCTCGGCCGGGCCGTGCTGCGCGACGAGATGCGGGTGGTCCGGGTCGACGAACCGTACGAGATCGGCGTGGTGCACTACGGGCAGTTGCTGCGCGGCCCGGGTGTGCTGCGCTGCACCCAGCTGGGTCGGAACCGTACCCAGGTCGTCTGGCACGAGTGGTTCCACCTGCCGGGCGGCCGGGCCGGTCGACTGGCGTGGCCGGTGCTCTGGCCCGGCTCCAAGCTCGGCCTCACCCAGGCGCTGAAGAGGTTCGCCCGTCTGGTCGAGCAGGGCCGGCTGCCCTGACCGCGCCGGCGGCCAGCCGGTGCCGGCGGCGATGGGGTGTCGGAGCGATGCCCTAGCGTGTACGACGTGACTGACCTGGTGATCGGCGTCGACGGGCTGGCCCGCTGCGCCTGGGGGTCGAGCACCCCCGACTACGCCATCTACCACGACACCGAGTGGGGTCGGCCGCTGCGCGGAGACGACGCGCTCTACGAGCGGATGACGCTGGAGGCGTTCCAGTCCGGGTTGTCCTGGCTGACCATTCTGCGCAAACGCCCGGCGTTCCGGCTGGCCTTCGACGAGTTCCACATCCCGACCGTCGCCGGATACTCCGACGCCGACGTGACCCGGCTGCTCGCCGACGCCGGCATCGTCCGCAACCGGGCCAAGATCGAGGCGGCGATCGCCAATGCCCGCGCCGCTCTGGAGGTGCCGGAAGGGTTGTCCGAGCTGCTCTGGTCCTACGCCCCGGAGCCCCGACCGGCCCGCCCCGCCTCGTTCGCCGAGCTGGCGCCGATCACCGCGGAGTCGACGGCGATGGCCAAGGCGCTCAAGAAGCGCGGCTTCCGGTTCGTCGGCCCGACCACCGCGTACGCGCTGATGCAGGCCACCGGCATGGTCGACGATCACATCGTCGGCTGTCACGTCACCCTTCCCGCGGCGACATGATGGGATGGCAGGCATGACGACCGAGACCGCGTACCGGGCCGGTGGATCCGGCCGTGCCGACGGCGTGGGCGCGTGGGCCGTGCTGCTGCCGGCCGAGCGGTACGAGGCCGAGCGGCTCGTGCACCACGACACGCTGGAGTTGACCGGGCTGACCGACAGCCGCCGGCCGAGCACGGGAGACCAGGTGGCGGTGCTCGTCGACGCGCCGCCACGGCTGGTCGCGCTCGGCCGGGTCCGCGCGCCGGGTCGCCGGCACCGCGAAGACCCGGACGACCCGCAGTCCCCGGTCGAGCCGGGGACGGTCGTGGTGTCGTACACCCGGCGGGTTTTCGACGAGCCGGTGCCGGCCGACCTGCTGACGCTCGACGGGCCGGTCACCGCGTTGGAGCCGGCGGCCTTCCGGGCGCTGGCCGACCAGCTCGGCCCGCCCCCGGAGCGGCGCACCTGGCTGGTCAGCCTCGACCTGCCGATCGAGGCCGGCACGCGGGCGGAGGCGGTCCGGCTGTTCTGGTCGTACGTGCAGGAGTTGGGTCCGCGTGAGCTGCCCGCCTTCGTCTCGCCGTCCGACGACGAGCTGGCCATGCAGGCGTTCGTGCTGGGCGCGGAGGCCAACCAGGACCCGGAAGAGGACGACTAGAACAGCTTGTCCACGCGTCCCCGCCAGTCGGCGAGAATCGGTCCCGGGTCGGTGTCCAGCACCCGTTCCAGCAGCGTGGCGTAGACGTCCCGGAAGTCGGTCGTGTATTTCAGGTCGCCGTCGTCGAGATCGGTGAGGCTCGGCGGTGCACCGTGCCAGCCGCCGCGCACCCCGGCACCCAGCAGCAGCACGTCCGAGGCGGTGCCGTGGTCGGTGCCGTCCGAGGCGTTGGCCCGGACGCGGCGGCCGAACTCGGAGTAGACCGCCACCACCACCTTCCGACCCGCCTCGGTGCGGCTCATCCGGTCGGCGAACCCGGTCAGCGCCCGGTCCACCTGACCCAGCAGGACGGCCTGCAACTGCTTCTCGTCGGCGTGCGTGTCGAAGCCACCGAGCGACACCGAGAAGGCCCGGGTGGACACTCCGGCCTCGACGCACTGCGCGACCAGGTCGAGTTGCGCGTCCAGCGGGGTGCGGGCACCGCCGGTCGCCGTCGCGGGCGCCTGCTCGCCGTCCGGTTCCGCCGCGTCCGGGTCGGCGGAGTCGCGTACCTGGCGGATCATCTCGTCCACCGACCGCAGGTCGGCGAAGCAGGCGGCGGCCCGGCCCCGGGCCGCCGACTCACCCGCCTCGGCGGCGGCGAGCGCGGTCAGTGTCTCGGCGGGCAGCCCCTTGGCGGCCTTCCGGTCGGCCACCGGCACGGCGGCGCCCGCGCTCCGCTCCCCGGCCAGCAGTGGCGGCAGCGCCGGCTCGAAGGAGACCGCCAGCCGGGGGTCGCCACCGACGGAGTCCAGCCAACGACCCAGCCAACCGGTGTTTCCCGGCCGGTCCGGCTGCGCGGTGTGCCAGATGTCCATCGACCGGAAGTGGCTGCGGTCCGGCTTCGGGTAGCCGACCCCGCGCACGATCGCCAGCCCACCGCCCGACCAGCGCCGGTGCAGACCGGCCAGTGCCGGGTTGAGGCCGAAGCCGTCGTCCAACCGCAGCACCTCCCCGTCGGGGTACGCCAGCTCGGGACGGGCCGCCCGGTAGGCCGGATCGCCGTACGGGATGACCGTGTTGAGCCCGTCATTGCCGCCGTAGAGGGTCACCAGCACCAGCGTGCGGGCCTCTGGATCACGGTCCCCGCCGGTGTCCAGCAGGTCCCGCAGGCGGTACGCGCCGGCGCCGGCGGCCAGCGCGCCCGCGCCGACCACCCCGCTGGTCAGCAGGAACCTGCGTCGGGTCTGGGTGTCCATGTCGACTCCTCCGCTCAGCTGACTGTGTATTCGGGACTGACCAGGCCGGCGGCCAGCAACTTGCGCGGATCGCCGGCCAGCGGGGTGAGGGCGGCCCGGGTACGCGCGCTCCAGCCGTCGACCACCAGCAGTCGCGCCAGCGCGTCCGGCCGGCCGGCGGTGGGCGCGGCGGTCAGCCGGGCCAGCACCGTGGGATTCACCGCGGCGGCGAGCATCCCGGCCGTCCGCAGCCGTGCCTGCAACGACGAGGTGGTCAGCCAGGCGGCCCCGGCCGGCCAGCCGCCCACGCTCGGCGGTCGCAGCGGCACCTGGTCGAGCGCGTTCAGGCCGGCCAGTAGTTGCTTGTGCTCCTGCTCGGGCAGGGCGGAGGGTCGGATGCCGAGCTGCCGCAGCGCCCCGACCAGCCACTCCACCGGCTGCTTGACGAGCGTGCCCCTGGTCTGGGCGAAGGCCGGCGCCGAGAGGATCGCCCGCAGGGTCGTGATGGTGTCCGCGCCGGCCAGGCCCTCCGGTGCCGGGACGTCGGTGCCGGCGTAGCGGAACCAGAGCCGGCCGGCCACGAACGTCGCCGCCGCGGGCTGGGCGGCCAGCAGCCCGGCGTACGCCTCGGCGTCGAACCGGCCGCTCTGCCCGAGGATGGTCTTCTCGCCGGGGTCGTGCCGCTTGGCCTCGAAGCGGGCCGTCCCGGTACGCCTGTCGACCACCCAGCCCGTCAGGGCGCGCGCGCCGGCCTTCACGTCGGCCTCGGTGTAGGCGCCGATGCCGAGGGTGAACAACTCCATCAGCTCGCGGGCCAGGTTCTCGTTCGGGGCCTTGCGGGTGTTCTTCTGCCCGTCCAGCCAGATGATCAGGGCGGGGTCGCGCACCATCGCGGTGACGAGCGGGGCCAGTGGCCCGCGTCCGTGCCGGCGCAGCGTGTCCAGTTGGCCCTGCATCACCCGGGCCGACTTGACCTTCTGCGCGCTTGTCGCCCAGTGCCCGTGCCAGAAGAAGAGCAGCTTCTCGCTCAGCCCGTCCTCGGCGGCCACCATCCGGTCCAGCCACCAGGCGGTGACCTGCTGGAGCTGCTTGCGCCGCTCCGCGTTGGCCTGCTGCCGCTGCTCGCGGGTGGAGTCCTTGGTCAGCCCGGCGTACGGGTCGGCGGACAGCGTGGGGATCGGCGTGGCCGCCGCACCCCGGTCCGTCGCGGGCGGGGTGAGCAGCCGGTCCAGGGTCGCTGCCGGACCGGCCCGCTCGGCGGCGTCCACCTCGTCTGCGGTCGGCCCGAAGGTGGCCCGGCGCAGCAGGTGCGCCACCGCTTCACGATCGCTCATACCGGCCGACGCTAGGCCGCCCGTGTTCGAGGACGGTAAGGGCGGCGTGCGAATCGCGTTCAGCGTCCCTCGAAGACCGGTTTCTGCTTGCCGACGAAGGCGAACGTGGCCGCCCGGTGGTCGGCGGTGGCACCGCAGATCGACTGGGCCTGCGCCTCGGCCGCGAGGGCGTCGGCGAGGGTGCCGGCGTCGGCGATGGAGAGCTGCCGCTTGATCGCCCCGTAGGCGACCGTCGGGCCGGCGGCGAGGCGGGCGGCCAGCTCCTGGGCGGTCGGCAAGACCAACTCGTCGTCATCCACCAGGCGGTTGAGCAGGCCGATCCGGCAGGCCTCCTCGGCACGGACGGGCTCGGCCAGCATCAGCAGCTCCACCGCCTTGGCGTGGCCGACCAGCCGGGGCAGGGTCCAGGAGGCGCCCGTGTCGGCGGCGAGGCCGACCTTGGCGAAGGCCATCAGGAAGCTGGTGGTCGGGCCACCGATGCGGATGTCGGCGAGGAAGGCCAGCGACGCGCCCGCACCGGCGGCCATGCCACGGACCGCGGCGATCACCGGCTTGGGCAGGTTGGCCAGCCGGGCGGCGATCGGGTTGTAGTGCGCCCGCACGGTGCCCAGGGGATCGTTCCCGGAGCTTTCCAGCGTCGCCACGTGCTCGCGCAGGTCCTGACCGGCGCTGAACGACCCGCCCGCCCCGGCCAGCACGACCGCCCGGCAGGACCGGTCGGTCTCCAGCTCCGCCAGGGCGTCCCGCAGCGCCTCCTTCAGCGCCACGTCGAGCGCGTTCATCGCGTTCGCCCGGTTCAGCGTGAGGGTGACGACGGCGTCGGTCCGGTCGACCAGCAGCGGCTCGGTCACGTGTCTAACGACCCTTCTGTCGGACGAGGCGGTTGCCGGCGTCGAGGCACTGTTCGACGTACCGGTCCGCGGCCGGACGCAGGCGGGCCGCGTGCCGGTCGAAGAAACTGGCCGCGGCGGTGCCGGGCCAGCGTTCGGGCAGCAGCGCCGGGGGTAGCTGCGGGTCCCGGAAGAGGAACGTACGCCACGCGTGCACCAGCCGGAACCGGGTCGCGTACGCCTCCTCGTCGCTGCTGCGCACGGTCACGGCGGAGAGCAGTGGGCGCTGGTCCGCGACGAACTGCTCGTAGGCGCGGCCGATCTCGGTCAGGTCCCATGCTCGCCGGACCACGCCCATCGCACCGGGGGTGCCGGCGAAGTGTGCGGCGTTGAACCGCTCGAACCGGATGCCGGCCTCGGCGAGGATCAGGTCGACGTCCTCGGCGGGACGGGTGGCGACCCAGGTCTGCTCGTCGAGCGTGCCGTAGCCGAGGAAGCTCAGGTTCGCGGCGAGCCGCTGGCGGTCCCGTCGGGAGCCCGGGGCCTCCAGCACCAGCAGATCGAACCGGCCGTCCCAGGTGACCCGGCCGGTCCGGTAGATCCGGGAGGCCGCCTCGTCGAGTCGTCGGGCGGCTTTCGGTGTGATCGAATATCCCGGTCCGGAGATCAACCGGAGCGGTTCGAGCCAGCCCTGACGCACCATCCGGGACACGGCGGTGCGAACGGCTGGCGGTGCGATTCCCAGCGGCGCCAGCAGTTTGACCAGGGCAGCAACCGGTGCGCGGCCACCCCTCGGTCGGAGGTGGTCGCCGTACAGGTCGAAGAGTGCCGACCGTGCCTGCATGACCGCACATTGTGACAGGCCTTCTCAAGATAAGCTAGATGCTGTTACATCAATGCTGCTCCGGTTTGGGTCCGGCGGTGTTCATCAGGGAAAATCGCTGTCGACACCCCCGCGACCGTTGCGGGTGGTCGTGACGAAGTGGCTGTGGGGCAACCCACCGACCCTGGTGTAGGTCTGAGGGGAGACAACATGGCGGCGATGAAGCCGCGGACGGGCGACGGTCCGCTGGAAGTCACCAAGGAGGGGCGGGGCATCGTCATGCGGGTCCCGCTGGAGGGCGGTGGCCGGCTCGTCGTCGAGATGACTCCCGACGAGGCCAACGCGCTCGGTGACGCGTTGAAGGCGGCGGCCGGCTGAGTAAGGAGTGGTCCGGGCGGCTCGCACCGCCCGGAGCGTTCCGTGACCCTGAGCCACCGGTACCGCCGGTGGCTCAGGGTCTTCATCACTGCGGGCAGGTGGGCTGAGTTCCGCTCCGCGACACTTTCCTGGAGGTACGGTTCCGCGTGCTCGCCATCCGTCTGATCGCCGAGCCCGACCGGCTCGACGTCCTCGTCCTGCCTGTCCGTCCCGTCGATCCGGCAGCCGGAGGTGACGCCTCGGCCGAGCCCGTGTCGACCGCCGCGGCCCCGCCGGACGACACGGCCGACGAGGCGACCGCACTGGTGTCGGCGGCCCGGCTGAACGGCCGAGCTGGCGAGATCCACACCCAACTGCGCCCCGGACGTACCCCCGGCCGGCTTCTGCTGCTCGGCATCGGCGACGGCGGCGAGGCAGCCTGGCGGACGGCCGGCGCGGCCCTGGCCCGGTCTGCCGCGAATGAGACGCATATCACCATCGCGCTGCCGGGCGAGCTGACTCCGGCCGCGGTGCGCGGGTTGACCGAGGGGCTGCTGCTCGCCTCGCACCGGTACCGGCTGACCGAGGCCGGCGACGCGCCGACGCTCGACGGCATCGACCTGCTGCTCGACGACCCGACCACGTTCGAGGCCACCGTCGCCACGGCCCGGACCACCGCGGCGATGACCCATCTCGCCCGTGACCTGACCAACACGCCCTCCTCGACGAAGACCCCGCAGTGGTTCGTCGACCAGGTGACGTCCGCCGCGGCCGACCTGCCGGACCTGCGACTGCGGGTTCGCGGCCCGGCCGAGTTGGCCGCCGAGGGCTTCGGCGGGATCCTCGCCGTGGGCGGCGGCTCGGCCAGTGGCCCCCGGCTGGTCGAGTTGGACTGGCACCCCGCCGACGCGCGTACCCACGTGGTGCTGGTCGGCAAGGGCATCACCTTCGACACCGGCGGCATCTCGATCAAGCCGGTACCGGCGATGAAACTGATGCGCAAGGACATGGCCGGCGCGGCCGCGGTCGTCGCCGCCACCCTCGGTGCCGCCGCGCTGCGGCTGCCGGTGCGCATCACGACGCTCGCCCCGCTCGCCGAGAACATGGTCAGCGGCTCCGCGTTCCGCCCCGGCGACGTCATCCGGCACTACGGCGGCACGACGAGCGAGACGACCAACTCCGACGCCGAGGGCCGTCTGGTCCTCGCCGACGCCCTGGCGTACGCGGTGCAGCAGCTCGAACCGGACCTACTGCTCGACCTGGCCACCCTCACCGGCGCCAACGCCGTTGCGCTGGGCAAGCGCACCGCCGCGCTGTACAGCGAGAACGACCAACTGGCCGCGGACGTGCTGGCCGCGACCGAGGCGGCGGGCGAGTCGGCCTGGCGGATGCCGCTGCACAACGACTACGCCGAATACCTGGGCAGCGACGTCGCCGATCTCTACAGCGCGCCGACACAGGGTGCCGGTTCGGTGCTGGCCGCGCTCTACCTGCGCGAGTTCACCGGCGAGCTGCGGGACCGCTGGCTGCACCTGGACATGTCGGCCCCGTCCTGGGCGGACGGCGACCAGGCCGAGGTCAGCCGCGGCGCCACCGGTTGGGGCGTTCGGTGGTTGCTGCGCTGGCTGGCCAGCGTCGACTGACCCGGGTCAGCACTTCACCGCGGCGAGCACCCCGTGCCCGACCGGAAGCAGCGCGGGGATCCAGTGCTCCGACTCCCGGACCGCCTTGATCGTCTCGCGGACCGTCACCGTCTCCGCGTCCCGGGCGGCCGGATCACCGATCCGGCCGCTGGCCAACACGCCGTTGAGCGCGAGCACTCCGCCCGGTCGCAACAGCCGCAGTGCGGCTTCCACGCAGGCATGGAAGCCGGTGGCCTCCGCGTCCACGAAGACCAGGTCGTACGCGCCGTCGGCGAGCCGGGGCAGCACGTCGAGCGCCCGACCGGTGATGATCCGCGTACGGCCGGCCGCGAAGCCCGCCTCGGCGAAGATCCGCCGGGCGATCCGCTGATGCTCCACCTCCACGTCGATGGTGGTGAGCACACCGTCGGCGCGCATGCCGCGCAGCAACCAGACACCGCTCACGCCGGTGCCGGTGCCGATCTCCACCACCGCGCGGGCGTTGCCGGCGGCGGCCAGCAGCCGCAACGCCGCTCCCGCGCCCGGGGTGACCGCGTCGAGGCCCACCTCCAGGGCCAGGCTACGGGCGGTGCGCAGGACGAGATCCTCGGTGACGTACGACTCAGCGAACTGCTGAGCCTGGGCCGTCGAACTGCCGGTACCGGCGACCATGGCGATGGGGCACCTCCGGGGGCGGTGCGTGGTGCGGGGGCGGGTTGGCACTGTGAGCGTAGAGGCGACCGCCAGGGGGCGCAGCCGGGCCTCCGCCCGAAGCGATCGCCGGGGGCAACCGCTGACTCCACCGCGCGCATCCGTGCAATCCTGGAAGCGGTATCCCGTCAGCCGCGACCGAACCGGCCCGTGGCCGGGCGACGCGGCGCGGGATCCGGGGACGGACTGGGAGGCACCGACGTGACCGACGGCTGGGACTGGCGCCGGGGCGGTGAGACTCCGGCTCCGGCGCGACCGCCCGGGGCAGAGGCCCCGCCGGTGGGATCGCCATCCATGCCGGGGGCCGGCAGCACGCCTGCTGTGGTGCCGCCGGGCAGCACGCCCGTGGTGGTGCCGCCGGGCAGCACGCCCGTCATGGGGCCGCCGGGGAGCACGCCCGTGGGGCCGCCGGGGGGTGCGCCAGTTGTGCCGCCGGCAGGCGTGCCGGCAGCCGGATACCCGCCGGTGCCGCCCGTGGGGCCGTCACCGGGTTGGCCGGTACCTGTCGCGGGCGGACCCGGGACGGCCGGGGCGTCGCCCTGGTGGTCGGACGCGCTCGCCGATCCCTGGCGGGACCCGGCGGCGCCGACCGCGGTGGTGGTGCCGGGGGTGGTGGCGGCCGGTTCCGAGCCCGAGCCGGTCACCGATCCGGACGCGCCGGGTCGACCGACGCTACGCCAACTGCTGCTCATTCCCGTGATCACCGCGCTGCTGGCCGGCACCCTCGGCGGGGCGCTGGGCTACGCGTTCGCGGTTCGCGGCGGGGCTGCCGGAGTGGTGCTCGGCGGTGCGCCGGCAGAGCCCCCCGCGCTGGCCCAGCGCAAGCCGGAATCGCTTGCCGGTGTCGCCGAACGTGTCCTGCCCAGCGTGGTCACCGTCCGCGTGAGCAGCCTCGGCGGGACCAGCGAGGGCTCCGGCTTCGTCGCCACCGCCGACGGCCACGTGATCACCAACGACCACGTGGTGGCCGGCGGCAGCGGCAAGGCCTCGGTGGTCTTCAACGACGGCAGCACCGCGCCGGCGACAATCGTCGGTCAGGATCCGGAGTCGGACATCGCGGTGATCAAGGTGAGCCGTAGCGGGCTGCGACCTGTGGAGTTCGGCGATTCCGACGCCCTGGCCGTCGGTGACCCGGTGCTCGCCATCGGCTCGCCGCTGTCGCTGGCCAACACGGTCACCGCCGGCATCGTGAGTGCCCTGGACCGGACGATGCAGGCCGGCGAGCCCGGTGGTCCGATCCGCTACTACGCGGCGATCCAGACCGACGCGGCCGTCAACCACGGCAACTCGGGCGGGCCGTTGGTCGACGGCGCCGGGCGGGTGGTCGGGGTGAACTCGACAATCAAGTCACTTGTCGCCGAGGGGCAGGAGGCGGGCAACATCGGGCTCGCCTTCGCCATTCCGATCAACCAGGCCAAGCGGGTGACCCAGGACATCATCGGCACCGGCAAGGCCCGGCGTACGGTGATCGGTGCCCGGGCGGACGGCCCGACCGGGGTCGCCGGGGGTGGCCTGCGGCTGGCGGAGGTGGCGCCGTCCGGCCCGGCGGACAGCGCCGGGTTGAAGGTCGGTGACGTCATCCTCAAGATCAATGGTCGGCCGATGACCGAGCCGACGGACCTGACCGCGTTGGTTCGCAAGTTCGCGCCGGGCTCGGTGGTATCCGTCGAGTTTCGACGGGGCTCCGACCGGCAGAACACCTCGGTAACTCTCGCCGCCGACGCGAAGTGAACACGGCTCACCCCTTGCTCGAACGCCGCCTGGCGTGCGTAGTCTTGCTGCTGACGCGGAGAGGAGGCCAGCGGGATGTTCGAGAACCTGAACTGGTGGGAGATCGGGGCGCTGCTGCTCCTGGCGCTACTGATCTTCGGTGATCGGCTGCCCGCGGTCATCAACGACGGCTTGCGGCTGGTGCGCAACCTGCGAAACATGGCCCGCAACGCCACCGGCGACCTGAGTCGTGAGCTGGGCACCGACATCCAGCTGGAAGACCTGCACCCGAAAGCCTTCATCCGCAAGCACCTCCTCAGCGAGGAGGACGAGGCGGCGATCCGCAAGCCGTTGCAGGGCGTCTACGACAACCTCCGCGCGGACGTCAGCGGCGTGCACGACGACCTGAAGGACGTGGCCAGCGCCGCCGACCTGCGGTCGAACGGGACGCGGCCCACCACGGCCACCGGCAGCACCACCCCGGCACCCCGCGCCAGCTACGACGACGCCACCTGACCGACCCGCGCCCGCCCGGCCCGCCCGCCCGCCCGGCCCGCCCGCCCGCCCGGCCCGCCCGCGCTCGGTGCCTTGATCGACTCGATTTTCAGGAATTCGGCCCCTCAACCGGCCCAGGACGCCGCGACTTTCAGAAACCCGAGTCGATCACGCGGCGGTGCCGGCTACGCGGCGGTGCCGGCTACGCGGCGGTGCCGGCTACGCGGCGGTGCCGGCTACGCCGGGGCTGTGCCGGCTGCGGCCACCCACCGACACGACTCAGCCCGCCGGCCAACAGCGGCCGACGGGCTGGCGGTGGGACGTGGTGGTCAGCGGCCGGCGGGCTTCAGACCGAGCGGCTTGCCGAGCAGTGACTCACGGCGCAGCGCGAGCCGGTCGGCGATGGTGCCGAGGGCCTGCGCGGCCGGGGACTCCGGCTCGGCCAGCACGATCGGGTTGCCCGCGTCGCCGGCCTCACGGACCCGGGTGTCCAGCGGGATCTGACCGAGCAGCGGCACCTGAGCGCCGATGGTCCGGCTCAGCGACTCGGCGACGGCCGTGCCGCCCCCGGAGCCGAAGATCTCCATCCGGGAGCCGTCCGGAAGCTCCAGCCAGGACATGTTCTCGATGACGCCGACCACCCGCTGGTGGGTCTGCAGGGCGATCGCGCCGGCCCGCTCGGCCACCTCGGCGGCGGCGGTCTGCGGGGTGGTGACGATCAGGATCTCCGAGTTGGGGAGCAGTTGGGCCAGCGAGATGGCCACGTCACCCGTGCCCGGGGGAAGGTCGAGCAGGAGCACGTCCAGGTCGCCCCAGTAGACGTCCGCCAGGAACTGCTGCAACGCCCGGTGCAGCATCGGGCCGCGCCACACCACGGCGGCGTTGCCCGAGGTGAACATGCCGATGGAGATCACCTTCACGCCGTGCGCCTGCGGCGGCATGATCATGTCTTCGACCCGGGTGGGCCGGGCCTCCGTGCCGAGCATCCGGGGCACCGAGTGGCCGTAGATGTCCGCGTCGACCACGCCGACGGAGAGCCCACGAGCGGCGAGCGCCGCCGCCAGGTTGACCGTCACGCTGGACTTGCCGACGCCACCCTTGCCGCTGGCCACCGCGTACACGCGGGTGCGGGAGCCGGGCTGCGCGAACGGGATGACGGGCTCCTCGGTGGCGGCGCCGCCACCGCGCAGCTGCGACTGCAACGACTGTCGTTGCTCGGGGGTCATCACCCCAAAGTCGATCTCCACACCGGTCACTCCGGGCACCGCGGCGAGCGCGGTGGTGATGTCCGTACGCAGCTTGTCCTTGAGCGGGCAACCGGCGACGGTGAGCAGCAGCTCGACGCGTACGACGCCGCTGGCAGCGATCGTGGCGGAGCGGACCATGCCCAGCTCGGTGATGGGCCGGCGGATCTCCGGGTCGTTGACGGTGGCCAGGGCGGCCTGGATCGCGTCCTCGACGGTGCTCACGGGTGCTGACATGCCCGCAATGCTACGTCGCGGGGCATCCGTTGCCGCTGCTGCCCGGGGTGGTGTGAGCCAATCGATGACCCCACGGATCAGCCCTCCGGCAGGCGCGGCCCGGCGCCGTCCGGCCGGACGTCCCGGGTGAAGTCGCCGTCCAGGTCGTCGCGCGGTTCGTCCAGGCCGACACCGTCGGTCGGCCGGTGGCTCCGCTTCTCCTGCCGGCTGTCCCGGTCCTGCTGGCGGCGTTCCAGGCGTTGCCGGCGTTGCCCCGCCTCGTCCAGCTCCTCGGCCAGCCGGGTCAGCTCGGAGCGGAGGAAGTCACGGGTCGCCACCTCACCCAACGCGATCCGCAGTGCCGCGATCTCCCGCGCCAGGTACTCGGTGTCCGCCTTCTGCGCGGTGGCTCGCCGCCGGTCCTCCTCCAGGGCCACCCGGTCCCGGTCGGCCTGCCGGTTCTGCGCCAGCAGGATCAGCGGCGCCGCGTAGCTGGCCTGCAACGACAGCACCAGGGTCAAGAACGTGAAGGTGTACGGGTCGAAGCGCAGGTCCGCCGGGGCCAACGTGTTCCAGACGAACCAGATCGTGATCACCACCGTCATGACGACGATGAAGTTCGCGGTGCCCATGCCCCGGGCGATGCCCTCCGACCACCTGCCGAACGCTTCCGCGTCGAACCGGGGCAGCTTGATGCCCCGGGGCTCACGCGGTTGGTCGAGGCGTTCGTTACGCCGCCGCTCAGCCATCCGCGCCGTCCAGCGTCGCGTCGGTGGTGCCCGGGGCGGCCAGGGCGTCGCGGTCCCGCCAGTCCCGGGGGAGCGAGTGGTCCAGCACGTCGTCCACCGTCACGGCGCCGACCAGCCGGTTGCTCCGGTCGATCACCGGCATGGCGACCAGGTCGTAGGTGGCCATCCGACGGGTGATCTCCGGCAGCGGGGTGGTCGGGCGCAGTGGGTCGATGTCGTTGACCACCACCTTGCCCAGCAGGTCGGCCGGCGGTTCACGGAGCAGCGCCTGGAAGTGCACCATGCCCAGGTAGCGACCGGTCGGGGTGTTCTGTGGCGCCCGGGTCACGAAGACCTGCGCGGCGACGGCGGGGGAGAGCTGTGGTTCCCGGATCCGGGCCAGCGCCTCGGCGACGGTGGCGTCCGGCGGGAGGATGACCGGCTCCGAGGTCATCACACTGCCCGCCGTGCCGGGGGTGTACTTCAGGAGCTGACGCACCGGGTCGGCCTCGTCCGGCTCCATCAGGTCCAGCAGCACGTCCTGCTCCGGTGGGGGCAGCTCGTTGAGCAGGTCGGCCGCGTCGTCCGGGTCCATCTCCTCCAGTACGTCCGCGGCCCGTTCCCGGTCCAGTGCGGCGAGGATCTCCACCTGGTCGTGCTCCGGCAGCTCGCTGAGCACGTCGGCCAGCCGCTCGTCGTCCAGTGCGGCAGCCACCTCGTTACGCCGTGCGTCGGGCAGGTCCTGAAGCGCGTTGGCCAGGTCGGCGGGGCGCATGTCCTCCAGGACGGCGAGCAGGTTGGCCGTACCCCGGTTGTCGGCGATGCCGCTGAGCCCGCGCACCCGGTCCCACTCGACCTGGTGCAGGTGGCCGCGGCGGCTGAGCCGGCCGGTCTGCTCCCGTACGGCGACGCGGGTCAACGACCACTCACCGCCGCGGGTGCACTCCATCGCGACGTCCACGACGGCGCCGGGCTGGCCGCCCGGGTCGAGCTGCACCCGCCGGTCGAGGAGTTCCTGGAGGACCAGCAGCTCGTTCGGGCGCTTCTCGAAGCGGCGCAGGTTGAGGGTGCCGGAGCCGAGCACGACGGCGTCCGCGTCGATGGAGGTGATCCGGTTGATGGACAGGAAGATCCGGCGACGCATCGGCATCTCGGCGACGAGACCCACCACCTCCGGGGGGCGCTTGGTCGCCCGCAGCCGGGCCACGGCGTCGCGAACCCGCCCCACCTGGTCACCGTTCGGGTCGAAGACGGCGACTCCGGCGAGACGGGCGATGTAGACCCGGGTCGGCGTGCTCACGGGCACCAGCCTAAGCGCCTAGTGTTTATCAACATGTCGACCTTGGCCTACGAGATCGTGGACGTCTTCACCGACCGCCCCTTCGCCGGCAACCCGCTGGCCGTGGTGTTCGGCGCGGAGGCGCTGGCCACCGAGCAGATGCAGGCGCTCGCGCTGGAGTTCAACCTGTCCGAGACGGTGTTCGTGCTGCCACCGACCCAGTTCGGTGCCACCTACCGGGCCAGGATCTTCACGCCGGTCGAGGAGTTGCCGTTCGCGGGGCACCCGAGCGTCGGCGCGGCGGTGACCGCGAGCCGGCGGGGCATGTTCGGTGTGGGGCAGGTCACCCAGGAGTGCCATGCCGGAGTGCTGCCGATCGAGGTGACCGCGACCGGGGCGACGCTGACCGGTGGCACCCCGACCCTCGGCCCCGAGTTGGACCCGGAGCCGTTGCTGGAGATCGCCGGGTTGACCGCGGACGACCACGTCGGTCCCGCTCCCCGCGTCGCGGGCTGCGGGCTGGAGTTCCCGTACCTGCCGGTGCGTCCGGAGTCGGTGGCCCGCGCGCGGGTGAACGCGGCGGCGGCGCAGCGGTACGGGGTGTCGCACGTCAGCGTCTTCTCCTGGGACGCCGCCGCGCAAACCGCGCACGCGCGGGTGTTCGTGCCGGGGATGGGCGTCCCGGAGGACCCGGCGACCGGCTCGGCGGCGCTCGGCCTCGGCGTCTGGCTGGTGGCGACCGGGCTGCTGCCCGGTGTGGGGCTGTCGGAGTACGCGGTGCGTCAGGGTGTGGAGATGAACCGCCCGTCCGCGCTGGCGTGCACGGTCACCGCGGTGGACGGGGTGGCGGTCGGCGCGACGGTCGCCGGTCAGGTGATGCCGGTGGCCCGGGGCGAGATCACCGTCCCGCCCTTCGTGGGGTGAGCTGGGGTGCCGATGCGGGAGGATGCGGGTGTGACGGACGAGAACGCCCCCGGGGGCACACCGCTTGTCGACGAGGCGATGAAGAAGGCCGCCGTGGCCTGGGTCAGCGTGTCCGGCGGGCCGGCGCTCGCCCTCTGGTGCGCCCCACTGGAGGGCGCGCTGCTGGTGGTCTCCGGGCCGGGCGAGCAGGCCGCGCCGGGGCTGGCCGACGCGACCGAGGCGCAGGTCACCCTGCGCGGCGATCACGGCGGTCGGATCGTCACCTGGCCGGCCCGGGTGAGCCGGGTGCTGCCGGGCACCGAGGCGTGGGACACCGCCGCGCCGCTGGTCGCGGCGAAGCGCCTCAACGCACCGGGTCCGACCGCCGACCTGGTGGCCCGCTGGGCATCCGACGGGTGCGCGGTGAACCGGCTCACCCCGGCGGGTACGTCGCTGGCCGGCGCGGACCTGCCCGCCGACGCCCAGGCCGAGCCACCCCGGCCCACCCCGGCGGTCCGGGCCACCCGCAAACCGTTCCGCCTGCACCGGGTCCGTCGCCGCTGACGGCGACCGCCCACGAGGGGGCCGCCGCCGCTGCTGGGGTCAGCCGGCCGGGACCACGTCGACGTAGCTGTCGACAAGGGTGAGCACCTCACCCAGTGCGCCGAGCGTGGGGCCTCGCCAGTCCAGGTCGGCGTTGAACACCATGTGCGTGGCCAGGTCCGGCGCGGCGAGTCGGACGGCGGTCATCCCGGCCCGCTCGGCGCCGGTCAGCTCCTGGCTGCCGCCGTCACCGACGTAGAGGCAGTCCGCCGGCGCCAGCCCGAGCCGCTGGCAGGCGGTCAGGTAGAGCACCGGATCCGGCTTGCATCGCCCGACCTGCACCGAGAACACCCGCACGTCGAGCAGAGGGGCGACCGCGAGTTGGGGCAGGAAGGCCGGCAGCTCGTGCGTACAGTCGCTGATCACGCCGGTCCGCAGGCCGCGTTGGCGCAGGGCCGCCAGGACGGGCACGGCCTCGGCCCGCAGCCAGGTGTCCGCGCGGACCGCACGGTGTCGGGACGCCACCGCCGCCCGCACCGCATGGTCGCTGGGGTGTACGCCGGCCTGGGCGCACACCCAGCGCAGGGTCGCCTCCGCGTCGCCGAGCCGGCCGCTGGCCCGCTCGTAGTAGGTGCGGTTCAGCACCTCGGTCAGGATCTCGGTGGGACACCCGAGGAGCTCGGCGGTGCCGACGTGCGCGACACCACGCTGCACCGAACGGGTCAGGGTGCCGAAGAAGTCGAACAGGACCGCCTGGTAGCTGGGCATGGCAAAACGCCTCCGGCCGGTCGAGGGTCGCCGGCGCGAACCCGCGTGATCGTAACGGAGTGCTGACGGTCCGTGTTGTCCGTCATACGTGTGAGGATTACGTCCCGTGTCCCCACCTCCGCACCGTCCGTCCCCGGACCTGTCGACCACCGGCGCGGTCGGCCTGGCCGTGGTCGCCGTGTCGTCGTCCGCGCCGCTGATCGCGTACGCGGCCGCTCCCGCGCTGGCCATCGCGTTCTGGCGCAACCTGCTCGCGGTGGCCGTGCTGAGCCCCTTCTCGTTGGCCCGGCGCCGCGCCGAGTTCCGCAGGTTGACCGTGGGGGCGGGACGGCGGGAGGGCCTGTTCTGCGTTCTGGCCGGGGTCGCGCTCGCCGGGCACTTCGCCACCTGGGTGCCGAGCGCCCAGCTCACCTCGGTTGCCACGTCCACCGCCCTGGTCGCCACGCAGCCGGTCTGGCAGGGGCTGATCGCCCGCGCCCAGGGGCGGCGGTTGCCCCGGGTGGTGTGGCTCGGCATCGCGGTGGCGGTCGGCGGTGCGGCGATCACCACCGGGACGGACGTGGGTGTCTCCGGCGCGGCCGTCCTCGGTGACGTGCTGGCGCTGACCGGCGGCGTGTTCGCGGCCGGCTACACCGCCTTCGGCGAGCGGGCCCGCGCCAGCATCAGCACCACCACGTACACCACCATCTGCTACGGGATCTGCGCGCTGATCCTGCTGCTGGTGTGCCTGGTCGGCGGCGTACGGCTGACCGGGTTCGACGGGCACACGTGGCTGGCCATCCTGGCCCTGGTGGCCGGTGCCCAGCTGCTCGGGCACTCGATGTTCAACTACGCCCTGCGGAAGATCTCGGCGACCACGGTGAGCGTGCTGATCCTGCTGGAAGCCCCCGGCGCGGCCCTGCTCGGCTGGGCGTGGCTGGGGCAGCTGCCCCGCCCGTACGCGCTTGTCGGGATGGCGCTGCTGCTGGTCGGGGTGGCGGTGGTGGTGCTCGGCGGTGGTCGGGCCGCTCGCCGGGTCGCGCCGACCGCGCTGCCGACCGACCCGACCCCGCTGGCCGACTGACCGCGCGACGGCGCTGCGGCGAGGTGAGGAACATGGACACTGGTTCCCTCCGCGGCGTGCCCGCCCGGCGTCTATCCGGGTGAGGAGGGCGATCCGTTGACGACTGAGGACCGCACCCGGGACGGCTTCGTCGATTTCGTCCGGGCGGAGACCGCCGGGCTGACCCGGTTCGCGTACCTGCTGACCGGCGATCGGCACCACGCCGAGGACCTGGTCCAGGTCGCGCTGGCTCGGGTCGCCGTGCGCTGGGAGCGGATCGAGGACCCACCCGCGTACCTGCGTCGGGTGCTCTGCACCCAGGCCGCCAGTTGGTGGCGCTGGCGGCGGGCTCGCCCGGCGGAGCGGCTGGGCGGGGCGCTGCCGGAACGATCCGGTCCGGATGACGACGCCGATCTGCGCCTGGTGCTGTCGGCGGCGTTGGCCCGGCTGACCGTGCGGCAGCGTGCGGTCCTCGTGCTGCGCTACTACGAGGACCGCACCGAGACGGAGACCGCGGAACTGCTCGGCTGCCGGGTCGGCACCGTGAAGAGTCAGACCCGCCACGCCCTCGGCCGACTCCGCGTCCTCGCCCCCGAACTGGCCGAACTCGTCGGCCGTGACCCGCAGGAGGTGGCCCGGTGACCGCCCGACTCTCCGCGGCGCTGCGCCGCCTCGCCGACGACGTGCCGCCGGCACGCGTACCGGAGGGGCTCTTCGACGCGGCGCGGACCCGGCACCGCCGTCGCCGGGCCGTCGTCGCCGGCGCGCTCGCCGTCCTGGTCCTCCTTCTCGGCACCGGGTACGCGCTGCACCCGGTGGCCCTGCCGCTGCCCGCCGGTCCGCGGCACGAGACCCCGGGCCTGCCCACCAGGCTCGTCGACCCGCCGCTGCGGACCGCCTCGGTCGGCTACTCGGCACCTGGCGTGGCGGCGATGCTCTTCGGTGGTCCCGCCGTGCGCACCAACTGGTTCGAGACCCGGATGGGTGTGGTGGCCGCCGACGACGACCGGTACCGCGTGCTGAACGGCGATCCGGCAGTCGCGGGTTTCGAGGCGATGCTCTCCCCGGACGGCCGGTACGTCTGGGTGGGCGATTCCCTCCTCGACCTGACGTCGGGGAAGACCACCCCGGATCGCCCGAACGGCTATCCGCTCGCCTTCGCGCCGAACGGGAAACGGTTGGTCTACGCCGACGACGGCACCACGTTCACGCCCCCGAACACCTACGCCACCCCGTACGTGGGGGTCTACGACCGGGATCGCGGAGCGGACGTGCTGCGGGTGCCGGTCGGCACCACCTGGGTCCCGCCGGGGCGCACGGCCGCGCTGTCGTCGGACGGCGGCGACCTCGCCCTCCAGATCCGCGACGAGGTCTGGCTGACCCGGGTGGGCGACGCGGGCGCGGATCGGGTCGCCACGCCGTACCGGAAGCTGCCGCTGGCGGGCGGGCGGCTCGCCGGGGCCGGGTCGTGGTTGCCGGACGGCCGTTCGGTGGCTGTCCTCGGCCGGTCCACCTGTACCGACTGCCCGGTTCCGTCCTACCGAAGAACCTGGACACTGTCGGTGCGGTCCGCAGCCGACGGCACAACGCTGGCCGGCGCGGCGTTCCCAACGTTGCGCTCCCGTTCGTTCGTGCAGCTGCTGGGCTGGCGCTCGGCGGACGAGGCGGTCGCGTTGGTCGGTGTGCCGGGTCCGGAGGCGGTGGACAGCCCGGAGGAGCACGACATCGCCTGGGGGCCGTATCACGAGGTCGGCACGGAGGCGGTGGAGCTGGTGGCGCTACGTCGGGGGGCGACCGCGCCGGAGGTGCTCTTCCGGACGCCGGAGGGCATCACCGACCTGTCGGTCGCCGCCGACCTCGCGATCCGCGGCGCGGTACGCGAGTCCGGCCGCCCCCACTACGGGCCACCGCCGTTCTGGGCGCTCGTGGTGGGGTTCGTCTTGGCGGTTCTCGTCATCCGGGCCGTGCTGTCGCTGCTGCGCCGCTGGCGCGGCCCGCGAGGGCTCGGACCTAGACCTCGTGCACCTCGATGACCCGGGTGGTCGGCGCGGTGTCGCCGAGAGTGGCACGCAGGGCCGTCCGCTCCGGGTCGACGAGGAAGGACTCGTAACCGGCCCGTCCGTCGAAGCGGATCACGTGCACCTCGGTCTGCCCGTCGGTGCCGCGCAGCCGCCGGTCCAGGTGGCCGCCGTGCCGCCCGAGCAGGGCCAGCACGGCGTCCTCGTAGCGCCGCCCGGTGGCCTCGGCCCCGGCGGGAAACTCGACGAGCGCGACGAGCGTCAGCATGCCGCCCACGTCAGTCGAGACCGACGGCCTTGGCGCTGGCCTCCCACAGCCGGGCGGCCAGGTGTGGATCGGCTGCCTTCCGGTACGGGCGACGCACCCGACGGTCGATGTAGTAGGCGCCGTCGACGAGTCGGGAACGGTCCTGACCGGCCAGCCAGACCAGGGTTTCGGCGGCCTTCTCCGGGCTGCGGAACGGAATGATCCGCATGCCGAACGCCACCAACCTGCTGTCGTTCGCGAACCGGGTGCGCACCACCCCGGGGTGGAAGCTGTACGCGGGAACGTCCGGCCAGCGCCGCGCCGCCTCGGCGGCGAACAGGACGTTCGCCTGCTTGCTGGTGCCGTACGCGCCCATCGAGCGGTAGCCGCGCAGCGGGGCGTTCAGGTCGTCCGGGTCGAGTGCGCCGAATCGGTGTGCGCCGGAGGCGGTCACCACGATCCGGCCCAACCGGTCGGCGAGCAGGTTGGTCAGCAGGAACGGGGCGAGGTGGTTGGCCTGGATCGACATCTCGAAGCCGTCGACGGTGCGCAGGGGTTGCAACGCGATCGCGCCGGCGTTGTTGGCGAGCACGTCGATCCGGTCGTACGCGGCCCGGAGTTGCTCGGCCAGTCGGCGCACGTCGTCGAGGCTGGCGAAGTCGGCCCGGAACAGCTCCGGACGCTCGCCGGAGGCCTCCCGTACCCGAACGGCTGCGGCCTGCAGGCGGGCCGGGTCCCGCCCGACCAGCACCACCCGGTCACCCCGGCACGCCAGGTGCACGGCGGCGGCCAGGCCGATGCCGGAGCTGGCCCCGGTCACCACCACCAGTCGACGCCCAGTGAGATCTTCCACAGGTCCATTCACCCCGGTCATGGCGCGAGGTTACCGTGGCGTCACAACGCCCTTTAGGATCGTTAAGTTTTCGTGGGTGGCGTCGGCGTGCCCGCCGGACGCTGGAAGGAGCGCATCCATGGCCGCAGTCGGTCGTCCCCGCCGGTCGTGCCTCGCCGTGCCGGGTTCCAGCGTCAAGATGCTCGGCAAGGCACAGGGGCTGCCCGCCGACCAGGTCTTCCTGGACCTGGAGGACGCCGTCGCCCCACTGGCCAAGCCGGACGCGCGCAAGAACATCGTGGCCGCGCTCAACGAGGGCGACTGGGCCGGCAAGACCCGGGTCGTGCGGGTCAACGACCTGACCACCCC
Source organism: Micromonospora sp. NPDC049204 (assembly GCF_040647935.1). Taxonomy (NCBI): domain Bacteria; kingdom Bacillati; phylum Actinomycetota; class Actinomycetes; order Micromonosporales; family Micromonosporaceae; genus Micromonospora; species Micromonospora sp. NPDC049204. The sequence goes on from NZ_JBEZDC010000002.1 coordinate 176,912, forward strand.
GTGGACCTACCGGGACGTCATCGAGGTCGTCGAGGGCGCCGGCGCGAACCTGGACTGCGTCATGCTGCCGAAGGTGCAGACCGCCGAGCAGGTGCACTGGCTGGACCTGCTGCTCACCCAGATCGAGAAGACGCTCGGCCTGGAGGTCGGCCGGATCGGCATCGAGGCGCAGATCGAGAACGCCGCCGGTCTGGTGAACGTGGACGCGATCGCCGCCGCCTCGCCGCGCGTGGAGACCATCATCTTCGGCCCGGCCGACTTCATGGCGTCCATCAACATGAAGTCGATGGTGGTCGGCGGCCTGATCCCCGACTATCCGGGCGACCCGTACCACTACATCCTGATGCGGATCCTGATGGCCGCCCGGATGCACGACAAGCAGGCCATCGACGGCCCGTTCCTGCAGATCCGGGACGTCGACGCGTTCCGCGCGGTGGCCAAGCGCTCGGCGGCGCTGGGCTTCGACGGCAAGTGGGTGCTGCACCCGGGTCAGATCGACGCCGCCAACGAGGTCTACCAGCCGGCGCAGGCCGACTACGACCACGCCGAGCTGATCCTCGACGCGTACGACCACTACACCTCCGAGGCCGGCGGCAAGCTGGGCGCGGTGATGCTCGGCGACGAGATGATCGACGAGGCCTCCCGCAAGATGGCGCTCGTCATCGCCGCCAAGGGCCGGGCCGCCGGGATGAGCCGAACCTCGTCGTTCACCCCACCGGCCGAATGACCGGTCGGGCCGGGACGACCGCCGCCGGCCGTCGGTCCGGCCCGACAGTCGGCGGTACGTCGATCCCGCCCGTCGGTCAGTAGCTGCTGTCGCTGCTCGCGCCCGTGGTGACCGCGAGGATGATCGCGCCAACGTAGAAGAGGATCAGCAGCCCGAGCAGCCCGGTGAGGATCCACCCGACGATGATGGCGGCCTTCGCCATCCCCGCACCGCCCTCGCCGCTGAGCCGGATCTGTTTCTGCGCCACGTGCCCGAGGATCGCGCCGACCGGCGCGGTGATGCAGGACGCGATGCCGACGAGCGCGAGCACCAGCGCCGCGATCGCCATCCCGTTGGTCTTCTGCGGGTAGCCGTAGCCGGGGTACTGCGGGGGATAACCGGGTGGGCCGTAGGCCGGCGGTGCGTAACCCTTCATCGGCTCACCGAACGGCGGCTGGCCCCCGGCGTACGGGTCGACCGGCGCGTACGGGTCGGCAGGGCCGGGTTGGGCGGGCACCGGCTGACCGGCCACGAGGGTCGGATCCGGTGCGTGGCTCGACGGCTGGGCCGACCACGTGGGGTCGGACCAGTTGCCGGGCGGCGGGGGATTGGTCATGCGAGCTCTCTCCGTCAGGTCGGGTGCGCCGTCAGGGTAGCCAGGGGTGACCAAACCCGTTGCCCCCACTACCGGGTGCCGCGTTGCTCGGACCGGTCCTAACGGGCAGGATCCTGGCATGGCATTCGACGCGCGCGCCGCGGACCGTTCCGGCAGCCGACCCAGACGGGACGTCAGCCGCCCGGGTGGGGCCCGGCGCGCCCGCGCGGCCACGCCGGCGGGCAGCCCGGGCCCGGATGAGCCGGTCGCGCTCGCCGACCCGGTGACCATGCGCCTCGACGGGCGGGTCGCCCTGGTGACCGGGGCGGGCAGCCCGGACGGCATCGGGTACGCCACCGCCCGGCGCCTCGCCGACCTGGGCGCGCGCGTGGCCATCGTCTCCACCACCCGGCGCATCCACGAGCGGGCGACCGAGCTGGGGGTGACCGGATTCGTCGCGGACCTCACCGACGAGTCCGAGGTCGGCGCGCTGGCCGACGCGGTCGCCGAGCAGTTGGGCGACGTCGAGGTGCTGGTCAACAACGCCGGCCTGGCCAGTCGAGCCAGCCAGGGGGTGCTGCGACCGGTCGCCCAGCTGACCTACGACGAGTGGCGCGGCGAGATCGACCGCAACCTGTCCACCGCGTTCCTGTGCAGTCGGGCGTTCATCGGCGGGATGGCCGAGCGGGGCTGGGGCCGGATCGTCAACCTGTCGGCCACGGCCGGCCCGGTCAACGCCCTACCCACCGAGGCCGCGTACGCGGCGGCGAAGGCCGGGGTCGTCGGGCTGACCCGGGCGCTGGCCATGGAGATGATCGCGGACGGGGTGACCGTCAACGCGGTGGCGCCCGGCACCATCTACACTGCGGCGTCCACGATGGCCGAGATCAAGCAGGGGCTGGGCACGCCGGTGGGTCGACCGGGCACTCCGGACGAGGTCGCCGCCGCGATCAGCTTCCTCTGCTCGCCGGCCGCCTCGTACATCACCGGTCAGATGCTCGTGGTGGACGGCGGCAACAGCGTCCGCGAGGCCCGGTTCCGCTGACCGGCGCGGCGGGTCAGTAGCCCCCGCTGTCGCCGGTGTTACCGAGAGCCACCAGGGCCAGCCAGCCACAGCAGGCCAGCACGGTGAGCCCGGTGAACACGTACCCGAGGATCAGCCCCCAGGTGGCGAGCTGGTCGCCCTCCTCGCCGCTGGTGCGGATCTGCCGCTTCGCGACGTGACCGAGCACGGCGCCGGCCGGCGGAAAGACGAAGGCGAAGACCAGCGACAGGATCGCCAGCACGTTGGTGCCCCGACCCGGTCCGGACGGCGGCGGGCCGTACTGGGCGTAGGGGCCCTGCGGGGGGTACGGCGGCTGCTGACCCCAGTGCCCCGACTGGTGCGGCCCCTGCTGCCCGTACGGCGATGGTTCGTCGGCTGGCGGCCCGTACGGTGAGCGTTCCGTCGGCAGCTCGAACGCCGGCTGGTCCGGCTGCGGCGCGTACGGCGACTGGCCGGCCGGCGGCGGCGCGTACGGCGACTGGTCCCGGGGTGGCTCGTAGGGTGACGGCGGTTGCTCGTCTGCTGGTGGTCCCGACGGCGGCGGGTGGCTCACGCGCTGTCCTCCTCCTGCCGGTGCCGGAAAAGTCCCTCTTGCCGGACGCTACCCGTAGCGGTGAACCTTTTCACAGCGGTTGTGTGGACTGGTCACCTTGGCCTCGTCGGTGCGGGAGGCCGATACTGACCCAGCGTTCAGTTACCCACGAGTAGTGCGCGGATCCCCGGAGGCTGAGATGGCCCGACTCGCCCAGACGCCCGGCCTGACCGATGTGCAGACGTCGATCCTGGAGACCGTCCGGGAGTTCGCCGACAAGGAGATCATCCCGCACGCGCAGCGGCTGGAGCACGCCGACGAGTACCCCACCGACATCCTCGACGGCATGCGCGAGATGGGCCTGTTCGGCCTCACCATCGACGAGGAGTACGGCGGGCTCGGCGAATCACTGCTCACCTACGCGCTGGTGGTGGAGCAGTTGTCCCGGGGCTGGATGTCGATCTCCGGCATCGTCAACACCCACTTCATCGTGGCGTACCTGATCTCCCAGCACGGCTCCGCCGAGCAGAAGGCCCGACTGCTGCCGAGGATGGCCACCGGCGAGGTGCGCGGCGCGTTCTCCATGTCCGAGCCGGAGACCGGCTCCGACGTCGCGGCGATCAAGAGCCGGGCCGTACGGGAGGGCGACAACTACGTGCTCAACGGCCAGAAGATGTGGCTGACCAACGGCGCGTACTCCTCGGTGGTGGCCACCCTGGTCAAGACCGACACCGGCGCGGACTCCGTCTACGGCAACATGAGCACGTTCCTGCTGGAGAAGGAGCCGGGCTTCGGCGAGACGGCCCCCGGCCTCACCATCCCCGGCAAGATCGAGAAGATGGGCTACAAGGGCGTCGAGACCACCGAGATGATCCTCGACGGGGTGACCGTGCCCGACTCCGCGATCCTCGGCGGCGCCGACCAGGTCGGCCGAGGCTTCTACCAGATGATGGACGGCATCGAGGTGGGCCGGGTCAACGTGGCCGCCCGCGCCTGCGGCATCTCCATCCGCGCCTTCGAACTGGCGGTCAGCTACGCCCAGCAGCGCAAGACGTTCGGCCAGCCGCTCGCCAAGCACCAGGCGATCGCCTTCAAGCTCGCCGAAATGGGCACGAAGATCGAGGCCGCGCACGCCCTCATGGTCAACGCCGCCCGTCTCAAGGACGCCGGCCAGCGCAACGACGTCGAGGCCGGGATGGCCAAGCTGCTCGCCTCCGAATACTGCGCCGAGGTCGTCCAGGAGGCGTTCCGCATCCACGGCGGCTACGGCTACTCCAAGGAGTACGAGATCGAGCGGCTGATGCGGGAGGCCCCGTTCCTGCTCATCGGCGAGGGCACCTCGGAGATCCAGAAGACCATCATCTCCCGCGGCCTGCTCAAGGAGTACAAGCTCTGACCCGCGCCTGCTGATCCGGTCGCCGGTCGTCTGGTCGCTCTGCCCGCCGCCGACACCCTCCGCTCGGACGTCCAGCGCCGTCGTCGGTCAAGAGCGTGATGACTGTGAGGCATCAATATGACTCACCGGCATCACGCTCCCCGCCGAGGTCGTCCGCGCCGGCGGGCACGGTGTCCCTGCCGCCGACCACCGGGAGCGGGGTGGGGTCAGGTCAGGCGGGTCAGGTTGGCGGCGGCTCGCTCGACGATCAGGCAGCGGTCCTCGACGTAGTCCATGCCGGCCTCCTCGGCGATCCGCCGCGCCTCGGCCGAGACGATGCCCAGTTGCAGCCAGACCGCCGGGGCGCCGATCGCCGCCGCGTCCCGAACCACCTGCACGGCGTCGGCCGCCGGCCGGAACACGTCCACCAGGTCGACCGGATGCGGGATGTCGGCAAGCGACTTGTACGCCCGCTCCCCGAACAGTTCGTCGACCGTCGGGTTGACTGGGATGATGCGCCAGCCGTACCGCTGCATCTGCAACGGCACGCCGTGCGCGGCCTTCAACGGGTCGCGGGACGCGCCCACGACGGCGATCACGGCGGAGTCGGCGAGGATCTGCGAAGCGGTACGCACCCGCCGACTGTAGCTCTGCCCTAGAGCAGGGTGAGCTGTTCGGAGGCCGGCGCTGCGGGTGGCTCGGGCAGGCTGCGGTTGTCGCCCCGCTCCCCGCGGTGCAGCCCGTGCCGGCGGGACGCGATCCGCACCCGCGCGGTCAACTCCCGCTGGTAGGCCTGTGGGGCGTACGCGCCGGCCCGGTAGAGCTCGCGATAGCGGGGCACGAGGTGCGGGTGCTCCCGGGCGAGCCAGTGCGCGTACCACTCCCGGGCACCGGAACGCAGGTGCAGGGGCAGGGCGGTCACGCTCGTCGCACCGGCCGCGGCGATCGCCGACACGGTGGCGTCGATCGACTCGTCGCTGTCGCTGAGGCCGGGCAGGATCGGGGCCATCAGCACCCCGACGGAGAAGCCGGCGTCGGTGAGCGCCCGGACCGCGTCCAGCCGGCGGCGAGGATGCGGCGTGCCCGGCTCGACGGAACGCCAGAGCTGCTCGTCGACGAACCCCACCGAGAAGGAGATGCCCACGGTGGTGACCTCGGCGGCCTGCCGCAGCAGGGGCAGGTCGCGCAGGATCAGCGTGCCCTTGGTGAGGATCGAGAACGGGTTGGCGAACTCCCGCAGGGCCGCGATGATCTGCGGCATCAGCCGGTAGCGACCCTCGGCCCGCTGGTAGCAGTCCACGTTGGTGCCCATCGCCACGTGCGCGCCCCGCCACTTCGGCCCGCCCAACTCCCGTCGGACCAGCTCACCGGCGTTGACCTTGACGATCACCTTCCGGTCGAAGTCCGCACCGGCGTCGAGATCCAAATAAGTGTGAGTATTTCTCGCGAAACAGTAAACACAGGCGTGGGAACAGCCCCGATATGGGTTGATTGTCCACTCGAACGGGACGCGGGACTGCCCGGGCACCCGATTGAGGATCGACTTGGCCTGCACCTCGTAGAAGGTCATCCCGGCGAACTCGGGAGTGTCGAAGGTGCGGGCGACGGCGCCGGGCAGCGCCAGCGGCAGGGGTGGTGTCGCTGGCGCTGCCCGCTCGGGGTCTCCCTCAACCGGGGGAGCGGTGAGGTTGTCCCAGCGCATGGCCACTATTCGAACACGCGTACGAGTGGAGTGCAAGTGACCCGCCGTACACCGGTGGTCGTTCGGGTGGTCGGAGAGGGGAGGATGGACGGTATGGAGACGTCGACCTTCGTCTACGACGGGGACTGCGCGTTCTGCACGCAGTGCGCCGAGTTCATCGCTCGCCGGATTCCCACGGGCGCGCGGGTGGTGCCCTGGCAGTTCTCCGACCTGGACGCGCTCGGTCTCACCGTGGCCGAGTGTGAGGAGGCCGTGCAGTGGGTGGGGGCGGACGGCGTACGTGCCGCCGGTCCGGATGCCATCGCGAAGCTGCTCGCCGACAGCGGCCCGGTCTGGCGGATGGCCGGGGCGGGCCTGCGGTTCCCGCCGGTGCGCGCGGCGGCTTGGCCGGTGTACCGCTGGGTGGCGCGCAACCGGCACCGCCTGCCGGGCGGCACGGCGGCGTGCTCGCTGCCGCAGGAGGCGCGCGAGCGGCTCTACGGTCCGGCCGGACGTCCGACCACCGGGGCCTGATCGCCGAGCGGTGTCCGGTCCGTGCTGGCGCCGACCCGCTCCTGGTCAGGCGGCGGCGATGCGGTGTCGACGTCCGTCGAGGTCGATCCGGGGGTGTCCCGGCCAGCGAGCCGGCGGGCCCAGACCACCGGGCGGACCCGCTCCAGCGGCAGGAAACTGGTCATCGCGGCCAGGTGCGGCGCGAACGAGATCGTGATGGTCGCGATGGTGACGACGTGGAACGAGTAGAAGAAGCCGACCATGGCGAGCCGCCAGCGGGCCGGCAGCAGGAAGACCACCGGGCTGAGCAGTTCGAACGCGACGATGCCGAACTGGGCGACGATCAGCAGGTGCGGCACCTGGGCGATGAGGTCGGCCAGGTCGGTGCCGCGCCGGATGATCGCGCGAGCCAGCACCGAGCCGGTCAGCCAGTCCAGGCCGCCGAAGCGCAGCTTGGCAAAGGCGGCCAGGAAGTACGTGCAGATCACCGCGAGCTGGGTGACGCGCAGCGCCCACCCGCCGGCCTCGGTGTGGGTGGTGTCGCCGTGGCGGGCTCGACCGGCGGTGGGCAGGACGGCCAGTGCGACGAGCAGCCCGATCCGGTCGTGGTCGACCTTCCCGTAGCTCATCGCGATGATCATCCACTCCAGGTACAGCGCGCAGACCGCCCAACCGAGCAGTCGGGGCGCGCGCCCGGTCGCGGCGAGGAGCGCGAGGAGCAGCAGTGCCCAGAAGATGACCGCCACCAGCGCCGGGGTCGGCGTCGGTAGTGGGAGCAGGCGGCCGACCAGCAGCGGCTGGTACAGCTCGCCGGGCACGCTGACCCGGGTGCGCACCCAGGGGGTGAAGAACACCAGGTCGGCGGCGACGAAGAGGTAGATCACGGTCCGGAACGCGGCGATGCGACCGCGCGGCACGGCCTCGGTCAGCCAGCGGCTCATCGGGGAGCCTGCCAGCGGACCACGGTCTCGTCGGTGTGCTTGCCGGTCGGCCGGCCGGCACGGATGCCGTGCCAGCGGATGACGATGCGGATCTCGACGAGCGCGGCGGCATCCGGGTGGCGTTCGGCGTACGCGTCGGCGACCTCGGCGAGCAGCGCCGGGTCGGCGGCGTACCGGTCCTGCTGCCCCTCGATCTCGGCGCGGCGGATGCCTGTCGCGTTCTGGTCGAGGTCGACCACGGCGCCCGTGCTGGTCACCCCCTCGACGCGGGTGTCCGGCGCGGGTGCGTTCGGCGGGTTGGAGGTGGAGTACATCCGGAACGGGCCGAACGGGAAGTCGTCGTCGCTGCCCCAGAAGGTGCCGGCCAGCAGCAGGACGAGAACGAGTGCGGTCGCGCCCAGCCGGGTCACGCGCCCGCGGGTGGTCAGGGTCTCCATCAGGTCGTGACGATACGGGATGTACCGGCCGCCTCGGGTCCCTCCGACGGTCAGGTGGGCCTGCCCGGGCAGCTGATCACGAAGGGGGCACGACGAAGGCCGGACCCCCTGCCGGGGCCCGGCCTTCGGATGCCGTCGTGGAGACGACTCAGTGCTTGTGCTCGGCCAGCTGCTTACGGACGTCGTCCATGTCCAGTGCCTCGACCTGCTCGATCAGGTTTTCGAGGGCGGACTCCGGAAGGGCGCCCGGCTGGGCGAAGACGATCACGCCGTCGCGGATCGCCATGATCGTCGGGATCGACCGGATGTCGAACTTGGCGCCCAGCTCCTGCTGAGCCTCCGTGTCGACCTTGCCGAAGACGATGTTCTGGTGCTTCTCCGAGGAGCGCTCGTAGACCGGGGCGAACCGCTTGCACGGACCACACCAGTCGGCCCAGAAGTCGACCAGGACGATGCCGTCGTTGCCGGTCACCTCGTCGAAGTTCGCCGAGGTCAGCTCAACGGTTGCCATTGCACTCTCCGATCACCGCGGTTTGTCTACGTCCCGTAGAACCAGGGCTGACCGTATCGAATTCCCGGGCGGTCCGGCCCGAAACGTGCGCGGCCTGCCGGGGGGCGCTGCGGGTCATCGACCCACGTCTGTTCATCTCGATCTGCGGAACGCAAATGCATGACGCACTTGCGTGACCTGCGGTGATGGGAGCGGTTCCAGGGAGATCCACCCGCCTGCCCGCTACGAATCGGTAACTTGGTGCCTGACGAGGAGGTATCCGGCCTGCGGAGATCGCTGATCAACTCTCGGTCCATCACTGAGAGTAGTGTTACAAAAAGATAAATGTGACCTCAGTCTCTGTCGGACCTACGCATCCGTAGGGCAGAATTCTCCCCATCAGAGCGTGGGCGGCGGGTGCCGGGGAGGGCCCCGCCGCTCATTGCGTCTCCCCCCTTGTGGGTGACCGGTGTGACATTTCCGCCGTGGTCGCTCCCGGGCAGTTTCCTTAACCACCGGTAAGGCATGCTGTGCCGAACTCCATCGCCGCCCGTCGAAGGGGACCAGGATGCAGTTCGGCCGCTACTACGAGGAGTTCGAGGTCGGCGCGGTCTACCGGCACTGGCCGGGCAAGACCGTGACCGAGTACGACGACCACCTCTTCTGCCTGCTCACCATGAACCACCACCCGCTGCACCTGGACGCGCACTACGCCGCGACAGCCAGCCAGTTCAAGCGCAACGTCGTGGTGGGCAACTACATCTACTCCCTGCTGCTCGGCATGTCGGTGCCGGACGTGAGTGGGAAGGCGATCGCCAACCTCGAGGTCGAGTCGCTGCGGCACGTCGCGCCGACCTTCCACGGCGACACCATCTACGGCGAGACCACCGTGCTGGACAAGCGTGAGTCCGGCTCCAAGCCCGACCGGGGCGTGGTGTCGGTGGAGACCCGCGGATACAACCAGGACGGCACGATGGTCTGCGTCTTCCGGCGCAAGGTCATGGTCCCCAAGCGGGAGTACGCGGCCGCCGCCGCCCCCGAGGGAGTGGATCCGGAGCGGCCCAGCTTCCCCGAGCCACGCTGAGCGGCGCGGCGGGCCGACCGCCGCCCGTACTCCGGCCCAGCTCACCCGTCAGCGGGTTGTGTGGCGAAGGGGCGCTGTCCGGGTCGCGGGGGACATATGCTGACGCCGGAGGTTCCGATGAGCCACTCCGTCGCCGGAGAGCCGCCCTCTGCCGGCCGTCGAGCCGCACCCCTGACCACCGCTGTCTACTCCGCCGCCGAGTGGGATCTGCTCATCAGCCTGCCCGGTCGCGTTCTCGTGGCCACCGCGGCGCCCCGCCCCGGTCGCCCGGATCGAGGAGTGCTGGCGGGTCTGACCGGCCTGGACGCCGTGGCCGCGGGCCGGGCCTCCGACAGCGACCTGGTCCGTGCGGTGGTCGCCGCCATCTACGCCCGGCACGACGGCACGTCGCCGCCGGTCGAACGCCTCGCCGACCTGGTGGACCTGCTGGCCGCCTGTCGGGCGGCGAGTCGCGTCCTCGGGCGGCGCGCCGACCCCGCCGACTCGGCCGCGTACCGCCAGTGGGTGCAGTCGGTCGCGGCCCGGGTCTGCCGCGCGGTGCCCGGCCCCGGCGAACGCCGCGTGGACCAGCCCGCCACCCCGGCGGACCGGCGCTTCCTGGACCGACTCGGTGCCGCGCTCGGTCTGGGCTGACCGGCAGGCCGTCGCGCCGAGCGCCGGCACGGTCCGTACCCTCTGGTGATCGTGACCGACGACCAGCTTGAGGTGGGCGTGGGCCCCTGGCCGGGGGACCCACCGGACGACCCTCGCTACGACCCGCAGTTGCTGGCCGAGGGGGATCGGCGCAACGTCGTCGACCGCTACCGCTACTGGCGGCACGAGGCGATCGTCGCCGACCTGGACCGGCACCGGCACGGCTTCCACGTCGCGATCGAGAACTGGCAGCACGACTTCAACATCGGCACGGTGGTCCGCAACGCCAACGCGTTCAACGCCGCCGAGGTGCACATCGTCGGGCGGCGCCGGTGGAACCGGCGCGGCGCCATGGTGACCGATCGCTACCAGCACGTGCGACACCACGAGACGATCGAGGAGTTCGTCGCCTGGGCGGCCGATCGGCGACTGCCGGTGTTCGGCATCGACAACCTGCCCGGCTCGCTCCCGCTGGAGACCGGCACCCTGCCCCGGCACTGTGTGCTGCTGTTCGGTCAGGAGGGGCCCGGCCTCTCCGCGCCGGCCCGCGCCGCGTGCGACCAGCTCTACTCGATCGCCCAGTACGGCTCGACGAGGTCGATCAACGCGGGCGTGGCCAGCGGTATCGCGATGCACGCCTGGATCCGTGCGCACGCCGGCGCGCCGCCGGACTGACCCACGTACGGTGCCGAATCGGACGTTCCGGCTTGACGTGCCGGCGGTCCGGGGAGACGGTGGGGATGTGAGTGTCGCGGTGAGTTGTCCGAGATGCGGGGGCCCGGTACGGGCGCCGGATCTGATGCACACCGACTCGAGGTGCGTGCGCTGTGGCCCGGTGCCGCCGTTGCACGTGCCCGAGCACATCGGAGCGGAGATCGTGGCGAGCGTGGTGGAGCAGATCACCGCGACCGGCGATCCACCGGTGACGCCGTTGTGGTGCCCGTGGCCGCTGCCCCCCGGTTGGACACTCACCGGCGTGGCGTACGCCGGGGACGAGCGGACGGGAGTGCGGGCGACCGCGGTGGCCTGCGCCGGTCCGGCGCCACTCGGCGGTGGTCCGGCGGATCTCGTCTTCGTGGCCGAGGAACCCGGTGTGGGCCTGGGTACCCGACTCGCCGGGCTGGCCGGCCCGGACCCGGGGCCGGAGTTGGTCGGCGCGCTGACCGACCCGGGGCCAGGTCACCCCGACCACGTCGGACAGGCGAAGATCAAGGTCGGCGGCCATCCGACTCCACTGTGGTTGGTTAATTCTCCGACGGATCGAAGCGCGTACGCCGGCGAAGCTCGGGGAATGTGGCTCCATGCGATAGCCTGGCCGGCGAGTGCGGGTCATCTCCTCGCGGAAGACGTCGTGTTACACGACCTGACCGAGTGGACTCCGCCCGAGCTCGTGTACGGCGCACCGTCCCCGTACCTACCCGGGAGGGCTTGACAAGCTTTCCGGGTTGACGGAGAACGGACGCAGATCTTCACTGTACGACACCACACTGATACTCTGGGTGCCGCTGCGGTAATGGGACCCGGCGCCGCGCGAGAGGATGGCCCGCCATGGTCAAGAAGGTCCTCACCTGGGCCGGAATCGCATTCTTGATCTTCTTCGTCGCCTACCGGCCAAACTCGGCGGCGGATGTGTTCAAGTCGCTCGGCGGCGGGATCATGGATATCGCCCAGGGGTTCGGCGACTTCTTCACCAGCCTCGTCGCTTAACCGCCGATGGGCAGCCCTTCCGGTCCACCCTTCGACCCGGACGACCCCGACCGGGAACGTCGCGAGCGAGACACTGAGCCGATCCCACGGATCGGGCCTGATGACGGCCCGGACTACGGGGCCGGTCCCGGCCTGTCCGACGGTCCGTCCCTTTCGGACGACGTCGGCTATGGCGACGGGCCCGGCTACGCCGGCCAGGGTCGTTCGGGTCGAGCGTGGATCCGGGACCCGGAGGCCGGCTACCAGCAGCCGCAGATCTCCGAGGACGAGCTGGCCGGGTTGCGCGCCGACGCGACGGGCGCGACTCCTCGACGGGTGCTGCCCCTGGAGGACGAGCCCAGCTCGCTGGTCGCCCGCTACCTCTTCCCCACCGAGCGCTACCGGGGTGAGTGGAAGCGGCACTGGATCCACCTCACCAACCCGCTCCTCATCGGCGTCGCGGCGACCTTCGTGCTCGGCTACCTCTCCGGCTTCCTCGCCGGCAACGACGTGGGCGCGCTGACCACCATCGCCGTGCTGCTCTGGTTCGCGGTGATGGGGTGGGTGGCGTGGAAGGTCGCCGACTGGTGGTATGACCGTTTCATCCTGACCAACAAGCGGGTCATGGTGGTCAACGGCATCGTCACCCGCAAGGTGGCGATGATGCCGCTGGTCCGGGTCACCGACATGAAGTACGAGCAGACGCCGACGGGGCGCGCCCTCAACTACGGCACCTTCGTGCTGGAGTCCGCCGGCCAGGAACAGGCGCTCCGCGAGGTCAAGAATCTGCCCAACCCGAACGAGCTCTACCTGCGTGTGGTCGAGGAGATGTACGAGCCGCAGGCAGTCGAGGCTCGGCTCGGCAAGGAGGCCGACGAGGCCAAGGCCGACGACGGGGCGTGAAGGTTTCCGACCGAACATCGGAGCAAGTGCGCACCTTTCGCCATGGACCAGTACGCCTCTGACGTGGCACTCTGCCAGGACGGCTGGGGTGTGGAGGTGGGCGGTGGCGAGCAGGGATCCGTTGGAGGAGCAGTTCCGCGAGTTCGTCGCGGCCCGCTCCGCCGCGCTCCTCCGCACCGCCTATCTGCTCACCGGCGACTGGGCCACGGCCGAGGATCTGCTGCAGACCGCGCTGACCAAGACCTACCTCGCCTGGAAGCGGCTCGGGGGGATCGAGGCCGTCGAGTCGTACGCCCGACGCGTGATGGTCAACACGTCGACCAGTTGGTGGCGGCGACGCTGGCACGGCGAACGCCCCACCGAGGTGTTGCCGGAACGCGCCGGTGTCGACGAGATCTCGCAGCAACTCGACCGGGACCTGCTCTGGCGGCACCTCCGCGAGTTGCCCACCCGGCAGCGGGCGGTGCTGGTGCTCCGCTACTACGAGGACCTGTCGGAGGCGCAGACCGCCGCGATGCTGAACATCTCACCGGGCACGGTGAAGAGTCAGTCGTCCCGGGCGCTGGCCACGCTGCGCCGTCGGATGGGCGCCGACACGCCGGACCTGACCGCCGCAGCCGGTGCTGCCGGTCGGCCGGCCGCTGCCGGTGCCGCCGGCGGGTCGGCCGCCGCGGCCGGCCGGTCCGGCGGCTCGAGCGCCCCGACCGGACCGGTCCCGACCGCCGGTGCCGCGGCCGCGCGCAGAGCGCGCCAGTCGGCCGGCCGCCCCGAGCCCCGCCCGGCCACTCCCCGCCCGGCCGCGCCGCAGCCGATCGGCCCGCAGGTCGTGCTCCCCTCCGCCCCGGCGCCCGTGCCAGTCGGCACTGGCCCCGGGGAGCAGCAGTGAGCGCATTGCCGGGCCAGCCCGACAACCGGACGGACGGCCCGCGGCGTTCTTACCAGGTGCGGCCGGACGAGCTGGAAGGTGCGGTGCGGGAGACCCTCTCGCGCCAGGTCGCCCTCGCCCGCCCACAGGGCGTCGACCCGGCAGGCCAGGCCATCCGCCGCGCGAACCGGATCCGGCGGCGGCGTACCGCGGCCGGCCTGGCCATCGGGGCGGTCGCCACCGTCCTGCTCAGCGCCGGCATGGCACAACTCGGGGCCGAGACCGGCCGCGAGGGTTCACCCATCGTGGTGATCGGTGACCCGGACCTGTCCGGTCGGCCGATCCCGACAGCCAGCGCTTCCGGCACCGATCCCTCGCCCGGACCGTCAGCGGCCCTGCTCGGGGCCGAGACGCTTGTCAGCCCCGACGGCCGACGGCTGGTGCTGCCCGACGTCGGGTCGGCCGAAAGCGCCCAACTCCTGCCCGGTGGCGGCGGTTGGCTGGTGGTCAGTACGCGGACCACCGCGGGCCGCTCCCTCCGGGTGGTGCAGAACGACGGCCTGGTGCAGGTGCTGCTGGCCGGAGCGGGTTCGATCGTGCTGGCCCCGGACAGCCGCCAGGTCGCCTGGCGGGACGGCAGCGATCTGCTGGTGGCGGGGGTGGTCGGCGGTCAATTGATCGGTGCGGCGCGTACCGTGGCGCCCGCCGGCGCGGTGCCCGTCCGGTTCGTCGGCGACAGTGTGCTGGTCCGACCCGACCCGGCGGACGCCGGCCACACCCTCTGGCGACCCGGCGCGGGGCCGTTGACCGAGGCCGTCAACCAGGAAACCCTCAACTTCTACGGTGGGCTGCCCGACGGGCGGCTCGTCGGGCAGATCTCCACCGACCCGGGTCGGACGTGCCTGGCCGTGCTCGACCCGACCCGTCACCTGCGCCCCGTCGAGACCGGCTGCGGGCCGGAGCTCAGCCAGGACGGCGTCGGCGGAATCTCCGCCGACGGGCGGTGGCTGCTGGTGAACGGGCGGGTCGGCAAGACCAGCCGGGCGCTGCTGGTCGACCTGCGGCGGCTCGGGTCGAACCCGACAGCCGTCTCGGCCGGGCCACCGATCACCGGTTCGATCGTCTGGGCCGACGAGTCCCACGCCTCCTACCTCGACGCCGCCGGCGCGCTGGTCCAGGTCGACATCGCTCGGGTTCGGGCCGGGAAACCCGCGAGCCCCGCCGCGGTCTCCGGCGTGCCGGCCGGGGACCGGCCGGTCCTGGTGGCCGGCCTCTGACCCGACCGATCGAGGTGACCTCCGTGAACCGGGCTCGGTTGTTCCTCGGTAGCGTCGGACGGTGACCTCGCGTACCGGCTCCGCCCCGCGTATCGACCTGCACACCCACTCGACGGCCAGCGACGGCACGCTGCCCCCGGCTGAGCTGGTTCGGGCTGCCGCCGAGGCGGGGCTGGACGTGCTGGCGATCACCGACCACGACACCACCGCCGGCTGGGCGCCGGCCGTGCGGGCGTTGCCACCGGGACTACGCCTGATTCGGGGGGCGGAGCTGTCGTGTCGATGGTCCGGCACCCGGCCGGCGGTGCCGCTGCACCTGCTCGCGTACCTGTTCGACCCGGACCACCCGGAACTGGTGGCCGAGCTGGGCCGGGTGCGAGCCGCCCGGGAGGAGCGCGGCGAACGGATCGTCGGGCTGCTGCGGGCCGACGGCATCGACGTGAGCTGGCCGGACATCCTGGCCGGTGCCGGCGGCGGCACCGTCGGCCGCCCGCACATCGCGCAGGCGCTGATCCGGGCCGGCCTGGTCAGCAGCACCCGGGAGGCGTTCGGCCCGGACTGGCTGGGCGAGCGCTACCGGCTGCCCAAGGACGACATCGACGTGTTCCGGGCGATCCACCTGGTCCGGTCGGCGGGCGGCGTGCCGGTCTTCGCCCATCCCCGGGCCACTCGGCGCGGTCGGGTGGTGCCCGACGAGTTGATCGCCGAGCTGGCCGCCGCGGGGCTGGCCGGGCTCGAGGCCGACCATGAGGACCACAGCCCCGCCGAACGGGAGCACGTGCGAGCGCTCGCCGCCGAGTTGGGGCTGTTCGTCACCGGTTCGTCGGATTTCCATGGCACCCACAAAGCCGTCCAGCTCGGTGCCTTCACCACGAGCGTCGATGCGTACGAGCGGATCGTCGCCGCCGGGGTGACCGAGGTCGCTTCGGGCTGATCCGAGTATTTTGCCCACTCTGGCGCGGCTAGGTTGATCACGTGGATCTGAAGCTGTTCGGCGAGGTCTTCGTGACTCTGCTGGTGATCACCGACCCGCCGGGCATGATGCCGATCTTCCTGGCGTTGACCGGCCCGCTGCCCGCCCGGGACCGTAACCGGGCCGCCTGGCAGGCCGTCACGCTGGCGTTGGGCGTGATCGTGGTCTTCGCGGTGGCGGGGCAGACCCTGCTGGACTACCTGCACGTGGACCTACCGGCGTTGCAGGCGGCCGGTGGGCTGCTGCTCGTGCTCGTCGCACTCGAACTGCTCACCGGGAAGACCGACGGCCCGAGCGCGGACGCCACCTCGAACATCGCCCTGGTGCCGCTGGGCACCCCGCTGCTGGCCGGTCCGGGCGCCATCGTGGCGACCATGCTCTTCGTCCAGCAGGCCGACGGGTTCGGCGACTTCACGGCCATCGCCCTGGCGATCCTCGCCGTGATGCTCGCGGTGTGGATCGTCCTCCGCTTCTCCGGCGGCATCGTGAAGATCCTCCGGCCGGGCGGGATCGAGGTGCTGACCAGGATCGCCGGCCTGCTGCTGGCCGCGATCGCCGTGCAGCTCATCGCCGACGCGGTGTTCGCCTTCGTCACCCAGTACGTGAACATGACCTGACCGGCTCCCGCACGGTGTCGGGGGTGGGTGGCAGGATCGCAGGCGTGCGACGATCCTCCTCAGCGGGACGGCCGGCGGCCGGTGGCCGGGCTCCCCGACAGCGCGCCGGCGATGCCGAGCAGCTTGGCTTCGAGGGCATGCCGGAGCGCCTGTTCGTCTGCACCCCGAGCAAGCTCGGCGCGTACGCGGACTGCCCGCGCCGCTACCGCTACTCCTACGTCGACCGGCCGGCCCCGCCCAAGGGCCCGCCGTGGGCGCACAACTCGCTCGGCGCCAGCGTGCACACCGCCCTGAAAAACTGGTATGCGCTGCCCGCCGACCGGCGTCGCCCCGAAGCCCTGGCCACCCTGCTCAAGGGCACCTGGGTCCGCGAGGGTTACCGCGACGACGAGCAGGAGCGGGCCGCCTACCGACGGGCCTTGGGCTGGTTGGAGGCGTACGTCGAGACGCTTGACGCCGACTCGGACCCGCTCGGTGTGGAGCGGGTGGTGGCGGTCAAGACCGCCGTGCTGGCGTTCAACGGCCGCACCGACCGGATCGACTCACGACCCGGGCCGGATGGGCCCGAGCTGGTCATCGTCGACTACAAGACCGGTCGCACCGGCCTGGACACCGACGACGCCCGGGGTTCGCAGGCGTTGGCGCTCTACGCGTACGCGGCCGAGCGGGTGTTCCGCAAGCCGTGCCGTCGGGTGGAGTTGCACCACCTGCCGACCGGCACGGTCGCCGGCCACGACCACACCGTCGAGTCACTGGCCCGGCAGTTGACCCGCGCGGAGGAGACGGCCCGCGACATCATGGCCGCCGAACGGGCGGTCGCCGACGGCGCCGACGCGGACGAGGCGTTCCCGGTGGCGCCCGGCCCGCGCTGCGGCTGGTGCGACTTCCGGCGGCACTGCCCAACGGGCGCGCAGGTGCCGGGCAAGGAGCCGTGGGCGGCCATGGACCGGCACGTCGACGGCTGACCTCGGGTGGCGGCGGCCGGGTCAGCCGGCCAGTTGGCTGGCGGCGTGACGCGCGGCCCGCTCCTTGGCGGCCTGGATCAACGGCCCCTCCAGGTAACGACGGGGCACGGCGGCGAACGCGAGCCGCAGCGCGCGCACGGTCAGGTCCGCCGACACCGCGGTGGTCGGCAGACCGAGCCCGCCGTACATCCGGCGCGCCCAGGCCGGCAGCAGTGCGAAGGCGGTGCCGGCAATCCCCAGGTACGCCCAGCGGGGCGGGCCGAGGGTGAGCCCCAACCGGGCCGGCAGGCTGAGCTTCCACGGCAGCGGCGGAGCGGTGAGGAAGATCGCCGTCTCGGCGGCCTCGCGGGTCATCCGCAGCTCCGGCCGTACGTCGCGGTAGTAGTCCTCGACCTCGGCCGCGGTGCCCGGCACGGTGGCCGGGTCCAGACCGACCAGCTCGGCGGATCGGCGCTGCTCGGTGTAGTAGCCGTCCACCTCGTCGTCGCTCAGCGGCAGCCCGGCCCGCCGGGCCGTGCTGAGGAACGACTCCACCTCGGTGACATGCACCCAGCGCAGCAGGTCCGGCTCGTCGATCCGGAACTCCGCGCCGGTGCGCAGGTCGGTGGCCCGCAGCCGGTCGTGCAGTCGGCGCAGCCGTGCTCCGGCCGCCTCCGCCTCCGCGGTGGTCCCGTAGACGGTGGTTGCGACATAGGTGGCGGTGCGGACCAGGCGGCCCCACGCGTCGGTGCGGTAGTTGCTGTTCTGCGCGACCCCGGCCATCGCCCGAGGGTGCAACGCCTGGAGGTAGAGCGAGCGCAGGCCGGCGACGATCAGGATCGGCTCCTCGTGCACCTTCCACGTGACCGAACCTGGACCGAAGAGGCCGAGGTCATCGGAGTCCACCGCCCAAGAGTGCCACGCTCGGGCCGACCCCGTCGGACACGTCCCGTCGGCGCCGCCCGGTCACACGTCGGCGGAGCGGCGCGCCCGGCAGCCCGGGCAGAGACCCCAGAAGGTCACTTCCGCCTCGTCCACCTCGAACCCGTGCGTGACGTTCGGCTCCAGACACGGTGCGCCGCCCACCGCGCAGTCGATCTCGCCGCAGCCCCGGCAGACCACGTGATGGTGGTTGTCGCCGACACGCGCCTCGTAGCGGGCGGGACCGCCGGCCGGCTCGATCCGGCGGGACGACCCGGCCCGGGACAGCGCGCCCAGCACGTCGTACGCCGCCTGGGTGGAGACCGAGTCGAGGCGTTCCCGGACGCGCCGGCTGAACGAGCATCGACAACCGTCGCCCGGCCCAGGTGGTCGCCGACACAGCCCGGGAAGATCGGGCCTGCTGCCTCCGACGGTGAACCCGATCGACGCGGCGCGCGTGTGACCGGTCGAGAGCCTGGGGACGGCCGGTCGGGCCGTACGCCTGCGCTCTCCTGACCATGATCCACCTGGAGGGTTCGATGTTCGAGGAGATCCTCGGTCTGCCGGGACACGTCCTGGTGGTCCACGCGGTCGTCGTGTTCGTGCCGCTGCTGGCGGTGCTGGCCATGGCGTACGTGGGGCTGCCGCGGTGGCGGCACCGGCTGGACTGGGCTCTGGGCCTCCTCGCCGTGGCGGCGCCGGTGACCGCGTTCGTGGCCGTCAAGTCGGGTGAGGTGTTCACCGACGCGCTTGTCGCCCGGGGCTTCCAGGGACCGATCCTCGACCAGATCTTCGAACACTCCCGCTACGGCGACATCCTCTTCCGGATCGTGGTGCCGCTCGGGATCGGGGCCATTCTGCTGCTGGTGGCGACCAGTGGACATCCCCGGGTGCCGCGGCTGCCGACGCTTGTCACGCCGGTGCTGGCGGTGGCGGTCGTGGCGCTGTCCATCGCCGCCCTGGTCTACGTCTATCTCACCGGCCACAGCGGCGCCGAGGCCGTCTGGGGCACCACCCTCTGACCCGCTTCAGAAGATGATTCGCGAGCAGAGCAGGCAGACCACGACCACCAACACCACGGCGGCCCCCACCCCGAAGCCGTAGGTGACCCGCTGCGAGCGCTGCTCAGCCACGTCCAACTCGGCCATGTCCTGCGGCGGCAGCCGTCGTGGCGGCGCCGGCCGCAGATGTACGGGTGGCCGCCAACCGGTCGGCGGCGGCACGGTCGGCGGCGGGCCCACATAGCCGCTCGCGGGGGTGCTCGTGGACGAGGCGGGGGGTTGGGCCGCCACCGCTTCGTCACCGGTGCCGGGCCGTCGCCAGTAGTCGTCCGGGGTGCTGCCACCGCTGGGGGTCGTCACGCCGTCCGACGCTACCAACGCGACCGGCGGCCCGTCCGCTTCTGCGCGACGCGCCACCGTCGGCGACCGGTCCACTGCCCGTTCGCTGCGCTAGTCTTGCCGCTCGTGAGCCCCATGGAACCCGGCAACCAGGCCGCGCCCGACGACGACCGCACCGTCGACCTGAGCGAGGACTTCGTGGTGCTGCCCGAGCAGACCTCCGACGACACCGACCGGGGCTGGGGCGAGCGGGCGGCTGGCAACGACGACTGGCTGCTCGCCGAGCGTCCTCCGCACTGGGACTGACGCGGAGCGCGGCCAACTCCCGGCGCGACTCAGTCGCGGACGACAATCGCGAAGCGCGTGCCCTCCGGCAACCCGACGGTGCGTTGCGCCTGGTCCGGACGGAGCGCCAGATAGAGCGCCGGGGACCTGTCGGTCGGGGCGGCACCCAACACGTCCAGCACCAGCGCCGCCGGAGCGAGCAACACCGCTTTCGTGCCCACCCCGCCCGGTGCCACCACGAGCAGGTCGACCCGGACTCCTGGACGGGCCACCGCCAGGGCGGCCGGCTCGGCCAGCCGGACCGGCACCCCGACGGCGCCGCTCGGCAGCGGCAGCGGACCCGCCGTGCCGCTCCCGGTGGTTGGGCCGCTTGGGGGTGGACCGGGCGGTCCGCCACCGTCCGTGGGGCCGGCCGCGCCGTCGTCGTCCGGTCTGCCGTTGGTGATCGGACTGCCGTCGGCGTCCGGTCTGGACGTGGCAGCCGCTCCCGTCGGCCCGTCGGAGGGCGCGGCGGGCGGTGGGCAGCCGGTCGGCGGGTGCAGGACGGCTGCGGCCAGGCCGAGCAGGGCGGCGACCATTCCGGCCCGGAACAGGAGGGGTCCGCCGGGCCGGGTGGGTCGGCGCAGTGGCCGTAACGCCCGCGCGGAGTCTGGATCGCCCATCGCCTCTGTCGCCTCCCGCCCTGGGGCGTCGCGGTGACGACCCGTGGGCGGCAGACTAGGCGGCTCACGCCGTGGTCAACCGGCCGTTCGCCGGCGCCTGTGGATAACTCGACGGCCTGTGGACAACGCCCGCCTGCCGGCTCGATCTGCTACGCGAGCGGAGGTGCCGAGCAGGGCGGCCCGCTGATCGACTTGGGGTCACGGAAGCCGGGGTGTCCGGCCTGCCTGGACGGGCCGAGTTCCGTGAACCCGAGTGGATCAAAGTTTGGTCGCCGAGCGAGTCGACCGTGGCGGGTCAGGACGCGGAACTGGCCGCCGCGGCCTTGCCGCCGCCGCTCGACCCGCCGGACGAGCCCGACCCCGAGGAGGACGACCCCGACGAGCCCGACCCCGACGAGGACGACCCGGACGACGACGACCCCGACGAGGACGACCCCGACGAGGACGAGCCAGACGACCCGGAGTCCGCACCCGAGGACGATGAATCGGACTTACCGGGCTTGCCGGTCGTGCCGCCGGCCGTCGCCTCAGAGCCGGACGCCCGCGAGTCGGTGCGGTAGAAGCCCGAACCCTTGAAGACGATGCCGACCGAGTTGAAGACCTTGCGCAGCCGCCCCTGACACGCCGGGCACTCGGTCAGCGGCTCGTCAGAGAAGGACTGCACCGCCTCGAGCTGGTGACCGCACGTGGTGCAGGCGTACTGGTACGTGGGCACGTTCTCCTCCGGATCTGGGCTCAGCCAGTTGGCACTCGACGTATTCGAGTGCCAATGGTGCGTCATTCGCCCCGGGTTCGTCCAGCGGACGTGTGAGGCGCGACATCATGCGGCGCACCCGGGTCGGCGTCAAGCGTACGCACCCCGTCGGCGGGGGTGACGACCGCGCGGACACGACGGTCGTGTGGCTCCGCCGGCAGCGCCTCGACCAGCTCGCCGTCGTGCAGGGGCACCACCGTCAGCGTCGTCTCGGGCACCCGGGCCAGTGCCCGGTCGTACGAGCCGCCGCCGCGTCCGAGTCGCCGACCGAGGCGGTCGACCGCGAGGGCCGGTACGAGCACCAGGTCCGCCTCCGCCACGGCGGCCACCCCGAGACGGGCACCTGTCGGCTCCCGGATACCCCGGCCGGCGGCGATCAAGGCCCCGGGGGCGGTATATGCCGCCCAGTCCAGATCCAGGTCCTCGAGGAGGACCGGCAGCAGCAGCTCGGCGTCGGCCGGAAGGGCCGCGCGCAGCACCTCCGGCAGGTCCGCGCCGCCCGGCTCGGAGCCGACCGGCACGTACGCCGTCATCCGGCGGGGGCGCAGCCGGCGTACCAGCGTGACCAGCTCGGCCTGCACGCGCCCGGCGGCGACGGCCCGGGTGGGGCCGCTCAGTGACCGGCGGCGGGCGAGCAGCTCGACGCGGGCGTCCCGCTTCGCCATTCGGGTCACTTCCGCTTCATCAGAAAATTCCGCCACGCAACACTCCTGACGCAACGCCTCTCTCGCGGTTGCACTGTGTCAGCATCGCAAGCAACGGAGGCGGAACTTCCGGGGGGACCGAGTGACGCTACGCGGGCGGTTGACGGCAGCCTTCCTCGTGGTGGTGCTCGGCCCGGTCCTGCTCGGCGCGCTCTTCGTCGCCTCCACCGTCAGCGCCGTCGACCGCAGCCGCTCCACCGAGCGCCTGGCGGTGGCGGCGTCCACCGTGCGGACCTCGGTCGACGCGCTCTGCCAGCAGCTCCGCGCCACCGCCGACGTGCTGGCTCTCAGCGCCGATCCGTCCGTCGCCGCCGCCCAACTGATCGGCCGGGGCCTGGTCGCCGCGGTGCTGATCACCGACGTGAGCGGCGAGACCACCTTTCTGTCGCCCGGGGCGCCGTCGACCCCGTGGCGGGACTGCTCCGGCCCGACCACGGATGCGACAGGTCCGGTCCGCGCGCTGGCCGCCCACGTCGACCTCCGCGACCGCGCCGGCGCGCTGCTGGGCACGGTGACCGCCGCGCACCGTGTCGACCCGGCGTTCGTGGCCCGGCTGGCGGCGGTGACCGGGGTGGCGGTCACCCTGCTCGACAGCGGAGCCGGCGCCGCCCGGGTCACCCACACGACCGAATCCCGCGAGGTACGCGACGCGGTGCTGGCCGCCGCCAGCGCCGTCGACGGTGAGCGGGTGACCGAGACCAGCCAGGGCCGGTACGTGCGCAGGATCGGGCCCACCGACGCGCAGCCGCTGCCGCTCGTGGTGTCCGTGCCCAGCGAGCGCCCGGCGGGGCTGCACGCCACGCTGATCGGGGTGGTCGTGGTGGCCGCGCTGCTCGCCGTGCTGACCGCCTGGCGGCTGGCCCGGATGACCACCCGACCGCTTATCGAGTTGGCTGGCGCGGTCGACCGGGTCGCGCACGGCGACCTGACCGCCCGGGTGCCGGTCCGCAGCCGCGACGAGTTGGGCCGGCTCGCCGCCGCGTTCAACCGGATGACCCGGGAGACCGGCTCCTACGTCGCGGCGTTGACCAGCAACCGCGACCAGCTCCGCGGTCACCTCGCGGTGCTCGGCGACACCCTGGCCAGCACGCACGACCTGCAACGCATCCTGCAGGTGATCCTGCGCAGCGCCATCGGCGCCACCGGCGCGCGTGCCGGCGCCGTGCTGCTGGTGGAGACCGGCGGGATGCTCGTCGCGCAGTGCACCGAGGGGTTGGACGGGCGCTGGCCGGAGGCGGACGGGGACGGGCCGCCGACGCTCCGGGTGCCGGTCGGGGTCGGTGTGGTCGGCGCCGTCGCCGCCACCGGGGAGCCACAGCGGGGAAGGGCGGAGCCGACCGACGCCCCGTCCATCGAGCCACGCTGCCGCACGTACGTCGCGGTCCCGTTCGCCACCCCGGGCTCGGCCGCGACCACCCTCAGCGGATCCTCCGGCCCGGCCGACGAGGCCGGCGTGGCGGCGGCGCTCGGCGTGCTGGCCCTCTACGACCGGCTGGGCGCCGACGAGTTCGACGACGACGACCTGGCCACCCTGCGCACCTTCGCCGGACACGCGGCGGTGGCTGTCGACAACGTCCGGGTGCACGAGGAGGCCCAACGACTCTCCCTCACCGACCCGCTCACCGGGCTGTGGAACTACCGCTACCTGCGCGAGTCGATCCGACGTGAGGTGGAACGGGCCAGCCGCTTCGGGCGGATGCTCAGCGTCCTCGCCCTGGACCTCGACCGGTTCAAGGACGTCAACGACACGTACGGGCACGCCGCGGGGGACACCGTGCTGGCCGAGTTCGCCAGGCGGATGCGCGGTGAGATCCGCGAGGTCGACCTCGCCTTCCGGCAGGGCGGTGAGGAATTCGTGCTGCTGCTGCCGGAGACCGACGCGCGGGGCGCGGCGATCGTGGCCGAGCGGCTCGGCGCGTCGGTCCGCGAGACGCCGATCGCCGTCGAGGCGTACGCCGGGCCGGTGCTGGTGACGGTGTCGGTGGGCATCGCCGTCTACCCGGACAACGGCAGTACCGGCCGGGAGGTGCTGGAGGCCGCCGACGACGCGCTCTACGCGGCCAAGGCGGCCGGCCGCGACACCTACCGGGTCGCCGAGGTACGCCCGGACGTGACCACCCGGGAGATACCGGTGCTCGCGGGTGCCGTCAGCCCACCCGACGGGCTGCCGCGCGCCGGCCAGCCGGTGCCTGTCAACCGGGAGCCGGGCGGGTCCGCCCGCTCGGAGCCGGCGGTGGGCGTACCGGAAGGGTCGCCGGCGCACGCGTGGCCCGTTCCGGCCGACGACCCGGCGGACATCGACGAGGATGCGGCCCGCGCCGGCCCGGATCCCGCGCGGCCGGGGCCGGGTGGCGGCGCGTCTTCTGGGCCACACCCGCCGCGACAGAGCCGTGGCCGATAGTCTCGCGGCATGTCGGAGCACTCAGCGAACCCCTCATCGACGGCCGCCGCGAACGGCCGTCCCCTGGCGGTCAAGGCCGTCATCCCGGCCGCCGGACTGGCCACCCGGTTCCTGCCCGCCACCAAGGCGGTGCCCAAGGAGTTGCTGCCGGTGGTGGACCGGCCGGTTCTGCAGTACATCGTCGAGGAGGCCACCCAGGCCGGCATCGGTGACGTGTTGCTGATCACCGGTCGGGGTAAGACGTCGATGGTGGACCACTTCGACCGTCGCCCCGACCTGGAGACCAGGCTGGAGGAGAAGGGTGACACCGAGCGGCTGGCCGCGGTGCGTCGGCCCAGCGAGCTGGCCGAGATCTACACCGTGCGGCAGCCCGAGCAGCTCGGGCTCGGCCACGCCGTCGGGTACGCCGAGTCGCACGTCGGCGACCAGCCCTTCGCGGTGCTTCTCGGCGACGAGTTCGTCAAGCCCTCGGAGCCGCTGCTGCCGGCGATGCTCGAGTTGCAGGCCCGCACCGGCGGTGTGGTGCTCGCCTTCTTCGAGGTCGACCCGGCCGAGACCAAGCGGTACGGCATCGCCTCCGTCGAGCCCGCCGAGGCGGAGCTGACCGACATCGGTGAGGTCGTCAGGGTGACCGGAATGGTGGAGAAGCCGCAGCCCGAGGATGCCCCGAGCAACCTCGCGGTGCTCGGCCGGTACGTGCTGCCGGGCAAGATCTTCGACGCGATCCGGCGGACCAAGCCGGGCAGTGGCGGCGAGATCCAGCTGACCGACGCGATGGAGTTGCTGCGCACCGAGGGCACTCCGGTGCACGCGATCGTCTACCGGGGCACCCGCTACGACACCGGCATGCCGCTGGGTTACCTCCAGACGGTGGTGCAGATCGCCGCCGAGCGCGAGGACCTGGGCGCCGAGTTCCGGTCCTGGCTGGCCGACTTCGTCAAGGCCGACGCGGCAGGCGGATCTGGTACATGACCGCGACGGCCGACGCCGAGGCGGCCGCGAACGAGTTGACGCCGCTCGCCGACTACCTGGGCAGCGTGCTGCGCAGGTTGCGCGCGCTGCCGCCACTCGACCTCGAGCTCACCCAGGCGCACGGCAACGTCCTCGCCGAGGACGTCGTCGCGCCGCACGCCTTCCCGGCCTTCGACCAGGCGGCCGTGGACGGCTACGCGGCGCGCTGGGAGGACATTTCCGGAGGGGGTCGCGGGCCGAGCTACGTCCCGGCCCCCTCCGGCACACGCGGTGGCCGGACCATCCGGCTCAACGTGGTCGGCGATCTCGGGGCGGCGAGCTGGCGGCCGGTGCGACTCACCCCGGGCTCGTGCTTCTCGGTGGCCGCCGGGGCGCCGCTGCCGGTCGCCGCCGACGTCGTGGTCCCGGTGGAGTGGACCGACCAGGGCATGGCCGCGGTGGAGATCTTCCGCACCCCCAAACGGGGGTACGGGGTCCGGCGCGCCGGTGCGGAACTGCCCGCCGGCACCCTGCTCGCCCGCGCCGGCACGTACGTGTCCCCGGCCCTGGTCGCGGTCTTCGCCGCCACCGGCATCGGGCACGTGGTGGTCCGCCCCAGCCCGCGGGTGGTCATCGTGGCCACCGGTGACGAACTCGTCGACGTGGGTCGGGGCAGTCAGCCCGGGCAGGTCGTCGACGCGAACTCGCACGCGCTGACGGCCGCCGCGGCCGAGGTGGGCGCACTGGCGTACCGGGTGGGGATCTGCGACGACGACCCGGAGGGGCTGCGCGGGTTGCTGGAGGACCAGACCCTGCGCGCCGACCTCATCATCACCACCGGGGGCACCGGCACCGGCCCCGGAGACATGGTGCGCCGGATCCTGTCCCGCCGCGAGGGTGGCCGGGTCGGGCCGGTCACGTTCACCGACGTGGCGCT
The DNA here is from genome assembly GCF_040647935.1 of Micromonospora sp. NPDC049204. Classification (NCBI taxonomy): domain Bacteria; kingdom Bacillati; phylum Actinomycetota; class Actinomycetes; order Micromonosporales; family Micromonosporaceae; genus Micromonospora; species Micromonospora sp. NPDC049204. The sequence continues at coordinate 203,164 of NZ_JBEZDC010000002.1, forward strand.
CTATCCCGGCACCGCGCTCGGGTTCGGCACGGTCGGCGCCGAGGAGGTGCCGGTGGTCTGCCTGCCCGGCGACCCGGGTGCCGCCCTGATCGGGTTCGAGGTGCTGGCCCGTCCCGCCATCCAACTGCTCGCCGGCGCCGAACCGGTGTTCCGCCCCAGCGTGCGAGCGCACCTGCTGGAGACCGTGTCGTCCCCGGCCGGGTTGCGTGAGTTCCGGCCGGCGCACGTCGCCGAGCGGCGCGGGGGCGGGTACACGGTGCAACCACTCAGCGGTGGACCGTTCACCCTCTCCGGGCTGGCCGAGGCGAACGGGCTGCTGGTGCTCGGTGAGCGGGTCACCACCGCCGCGGCCGGCTCTACCGTGGACGTCCTGCTGCTGGACCGCCGCCGGTGACGGTGTCCCGGACGGACGGTTGGCGGGTCCTGACGGATCCACTTGCGCGCGTCACCGCCCCGCGCGGGAGACTGTAGGGGTGAGTCTCTTCGGACCCCCGCGGCCACCGGGCTGGCCGGTGGAGTTGGCGGACGGCCCGGTGTTGCTGCGGCCCTACCGGCGCTCCGACGCGGTGCCGTGGTCGGAGATCCGCCGGGCCAACCGGGCCTGGCTGGCGCCCTGGGAGTCGTCGTTGCCCGGCGGTTGGGACGAGCTGAACTCACCTGCCGCGTTCCGCTGGGTGCTGCGTGACCAGCGGCGCTCGGCCCGGGAGGGTGACGGCATGCCCTTCGCCGTCTGTCTCCGCGAGGGCAGTCGGGACCTGCTGGTCGGGCACATCAACGTGGGCAGCATCGTGCGACGGGCGCTCTGCTCCGGCTATGTCGGCTACTGGGTGGACGCCCGGGTCGCCGGCCAGGGCGTGATTCCGACGGCGCTCGCCCTCGCCGTGGACCACGCGTTCGGCCCCGGCGGGCTACACCGGGTGGAGGTCAACATCCGTCCGGAGAATCGACCGTCGCGGCGGGTGGTGGAGAAGCTGGGATTCCGCGAGGAGTCGTACCACGTGCGCTACATGCACATCGACGGTGCCTGGCGTGACCACATCGGATACGCGATGACGAGTGAGGAGATCGCTGCCGAGGGCGGCCTGCTGGCCCGCTGGCATCGGGTCCGCGCCTCCGCCCGCTGAGAGGCTGTCCCACGCACGGGATCGGCGCGGCGCGACGGCTTCCTGGTCGGTCCACCGTAACCTCAAGTAACTGCAAGTTGCGGCGAGCGCTCTCCGGCCGGACGATCCACGCACCTAGGCGCGATCGGTGGAAGATCCTGCGGTGGGGTGGCGGTTGCTCCGAATTCGGTGACGGGAGGGGTGAGGGTGCCGACCTCGGTGCTCCTCGCCGTCCTCGCCGCCGCCGGCCTGCTCGCCCTGGCCCCGGCGTTGGTTCGCCGGTACGACGCCACCGAGCGGTTGGTGGCGGAGCGGGCGCAGTCGACGGCGCGGGTGCTCCAGCGCCGCCGGCGGCGACGTACTGTCCCCGGGCGGCAGCCGGTTCACCCGCCGCGCTCACTCGTCGTCACCCTGAGCGAGGACGCGGCTACCGGAGCGTTGACCGCGCCGGTCTCCGGGCCGCCGGCGGGCCGCCGCTCCGGTCGACTGCGCGCCGTGCCACCCGCATCGAAGCGATCCCGCCGCCGCCCGTCGTCCCGCCGTCAGCACACCCCGGCCGTGTACCGGCGTCGCCGGGTGCTCGCCGCCCTGCTGCTGCTCAACGTCGTCGAGCTGATCGGCGTGCTGTTCGCCAGCCCCGGATTCTGGATCGGCTTCGCGGTCACCTTCCTGCTCCTGACCATGTACGTCGTCCACCTGCGAGGTCGCGCCCTCGCCGGGCGTCGCCGCCGCCGCGCCCGAGCCCGGGAGGCCGCCTGGTTGGCCGCCCGGCAGGCCGAGGTACGCCGGGAGCAGGCCCGCCGCGCAGCGGCCCGCCGGGAGGCCCAGCGCCGCCTGGCCGCCCAGCGCGAGGGGGTGCGCCGAGCCGCCATGGGCCTGGACCGCCCCGGCGACCTGCCGGCGGCGGTCAACGGTGGCTCGGTCTCGTACCGACGGGCCGGCGGGCTCCGCGGGCGCCCCTACGAGGCCGGCCGAGGCGCCTGACCGCCGGCATCCCGTGCTGGCCGGCGCCTCGTGCTGGCCAGCTGCCCGGCCGGCTGCCCGGCCGGCGGGCGCTTGATCGACTCGATTTCCCGGAAATCGGGGTGTCGGGGCGTCCCGAATGCCCCGGGTTCCTCTAACGCGAGTGGATCTCCGGGCCAGGTCGAGCGCCGCACCGGGGGCGGATTCGCGGTGAGGGCCGGCGACCTGTTAGCCTTGCTGCCGGCCCGCCCGGTGTAAGCCGGGTGGGACCGAAGCCGGTTCGCCGGTGGGGGGCTGTGGCGCAGACTGGTAGCGCACCTCGTTCGCATCGAGGGGGTCAGGGGTTCAAATCCCCTCAGCTCCACCCAGTTCAGGGCCCTGATCAGCGGAAACGCTGGCCAGGGCCCTAATATTTGTCGATGCGATTTGGCCACGCCGGCCCGGCTCGACACGGTGTTGGTCGCCGGCGGCGGGGGTGGGCTGAGAGCCGGGGTCGCGGCGGCGGTCGGGGGTACCGCCCGGGTCGTCGCGGTCGAGCCGCGCACCATCCCGACCCTGCACACCGCCGTCGCCGAGGGCGGCCCGGTCGACGTGCCGGTGTCCGGGACCGCCGCCGACTCGCTGGGCGCCCGGCGGATCGGTGAGATCGGGTACGCGGTGGCCGCCCGGCCCGGGGTGCGTTCCGTCCTGGTCGACGACGAGGAGATCGTCTTCGCCCGGCGGGACCTGTGGCGGCGCTGGCGGATCGCGGTCGAGCCCAGTGCCCCGCCGCGTGGCCGGAGCTGACCGGTGGCGGGTACCGGCCGGCGCCGGGGGAGCGGGTGGCGGTCGTGCTGTGCGGCGCGAACACCGATCCGGCCGACCTGCGATGACCTGACAACAATTCAACATTCTTTCCTTGCGGAGTCGGCCGCCCGAATGCTGGGAACGGCGGACGGATTGGCGGCGCCTACTTGTCCACGCCGGTGTGGAACACTATGTCGGTGATCGATCTGTCGCTATACCAGACATTTCTTGTGGCGGCCGTGATTCTGGTGATCGTGCCGGGGCCCGATATGGCGTTCATCATCACCATGGGCGTCGGCGGCGGTCCGCTGGCCGGATTCGCCGCCGCGCTGGGCGTGGCGACCGGCCTCGCCGTGCACGCGGTGGCGGCCATCCTTGGCTTCGCCGCGATCTTCGCCGTGGCGCCGTTCCTCTACGACGTGATCCGCTGGGCCGGCGCGGCCTATCTGGTCTACCTGGCCGTCAAGACGTACCTCGAACGCAACGAGACGGCGCTGGCCGCGCCGGCCGGCGTGAACCGCTGGGTGGCGTTCCGCAAGGCGGCCGTGGTGAATCTGCTCAACCCGAAGGTGATTCTGTTCAACGCCGCGTTCCTGCCCCAGTTCGTCAACCCGCAACTCGGCAACGTCGCCGGCCAGTTCCTCATCCTCGGCCTGACCCTGGTGGTCATCGACCTCCTGATCGACGGCGTGATCGGCCTCGCCGCCGGGCACGCGGGTCAGTTGCTGCGCCGCAGCCGGCGGATCATCAAGGCGCTCAACGTGGCCACCGCGGGGGTGTTCGTCGGCCTGGCCCTACGGCTGATGCTGGTCCGGGACTGACCCGCGGCGTGGTGTGATTGTCCGCTCACCGGGGACGCCGGCGCGGTGGCCTGGTGAAATTCTTCGTTGTTTCGCATAATCGAGGAGTACGGAGAAGGGCAGGTCATCTCCGTTTGGCATGAGCGACGTTTCCGTCCCAACTCATGGTTGACGGAGTGATCCTAGGGGCGGTTCGGAGGGTTCATCGTAAACGGGCTTGGGGTGGGCTAGTTCGATGTGATGCTCGACCGGCCGATGCGTCGGACCGCTGTACTCGGTGAGGTCGAACCGGCGGTGGTCGTCGGTGGGGTGGACGGTGACGGCGACGGTGCTTCCGTCTTCGAAGCGCAGCGTGAAGACGGGATCTAGCTCGCAGAGGAACGCGAAGCCGTCGCGGTCCTCGTCACTGTCGCTGACCAGGCGCCCGTGGCCGTTCCAGCCGGCGTCGCTGGCGGTGATCACGACGGCCACTTCGGCACTGCCGAGAAGGGTCGAGGTGTTGGCCCACCAGTCCAGCCAGCAGCGGCCCTCGAACTGATCCATGCCGCTACCTCCTGAAGATCGGAAGATGGTCGGTCTGGCGTGGTCGTTTGGGCTCACGACGACCACCGGACACCCGGTGAGGACCGCGTTAGCTGAACCGCTCGGTCGTCACGGGTATCAGACCGTGCTGTCGCAGGACTGTCGTCAGGTCGGACAGGGTCGAACCCACCGCGCCGTCGGCGGCGGCGACCAGCAGGACTGTCACGTCGAGAGCCCAGGCCCGGGTGTGGGCGACCCGCCGTAGCTCCCAGTCGAACCGGTCGCCGCCCTTCTCCAGGTGACCGCTCGCGGCCGATGCGCCCGTGGCGTCAACCGGCGTACGCCAGCTCGCCCGGAGGCTCGTCACCTGGTCCGGACGGAGATCCTTGGCGAAGAGGACCCGGTAGACGCGCCGCTCGTGCCAGCCGGCCGGCGGCTGTGCCGGGCCGAGCCGCAGCGGCGCGGCGGTCGGAATCGGCTGGTGGACGAGGAAGTACGAGCGCAGCTCCGTGTCGTCGGGCAGATGCCCGCCACCGAGCGTGCGGTAGTGACCCTCGGCCTCGACGCGAGAGGTGGGGACCATCCGCGCCGACGTGTCCGGGTCGGTGCGGATGCTCCGGCTGAGTGCGGCGGAACTCCACCAACCGGCGGCCGGCGTCCAGCCCGCGCTGTCCAGGCCCGTGCTGACGTGGTCGTGCTCCCGGGTGAACTCCTCGACGACGAGCCCCGCGACCCCGCTGGGCGGGTCAGGGTCGTCGCGTCGAGGCAGGACCAGGTAGTAGTCCAGCGAGGACGGTGACCGATGCGCCGTGGTGACCGCTGGACGAGGCGCGGTGTGCACGGGGTTGGCAGCCATCTGTGCCATCTTTCGTCGTGCTTCCGTCGTGGGCCCGGCCACCGTAGCGCCTGGCGGCCGGGTCGTGCCGGCCGCCAGGCGGGACGGATCAGGACCGGGTGAGCCTGACGGTCGAGGTGTCGGTCACGAAGACGTACTCGTCGTACGGGATGTCGTAGGCGATGGCCCGGGTGATGGCCTCGGCGAGCCCCTTGCCGAACGGGGTGGTGCCGGTCGGGACGGCCGCGGCCGTCCATTGGGCCTGGCTGCCCGGGGTGCAGGTCACCTGGGTGGAGAAGCTGCCCCGAACCAATACCTTCCGGACGATCTGCGTGACCGTGCCGTCCACGGACACCGAGATGGGCTGACTGCAGGTCACCGTGCCGTGCAGGACGGCGTTGCCGTTCACCCGGTGGGCGATGCCGTCGGTCGCCACGGCGAGAGCGAGTTGCAGCCGCTCAGGCGGTGGCGGGTTGGCGATGTGCACCTCGCCGCGAGCACCCGCCGTCGCGCCGTTGCAGTACTGCTCGAAGGTGGCGTCCAGGGTCTGTACGTAGCCGTTGGAGCCGAACACCGCGTTGTTGATCGTGAAGATGCCGGTCGCGTCGTCGCAGCCCCGCCCGTTGCCGGACAGGTCGAGGCCGGGTCCGGCCCCGTTGTACGGGTATCGGCTCGTTGTCTCGTAGGTGCCCGGCACCAGCGCCGCGCTGCCGGGCGCGTCGAAGGTGAGGGACCACTGGTCGCCGTTGTAACCGCTGATGCTGACCGTCACGCGGCTGTTGTCGAGCGGACTGTCCGCCGTGAGTTGGTCGTTGTCGTCGGTGGAGTACTGGTAGGAGCCCCCGTCGGTGATGTAGTCACCGGGGTCGCCGTCGAAGGAGACCGAACCGGACTCCACGATCTGCGCCTGTGCGGGCGTGGTCAGGGCCAACCCACCCGACACACAAACGATCGACAGGGCGGCTGTGAGTGCCGCCCTACGCCAGGATCCCTGCATCCCCGTTCCTCTCTGAGGAGAGACAGCCGCACGGGCGGTTGCCCGGCGGTTACTGTCAGCTCATTACGGCACGGATTGATGGTCATAATCGGCCGGTGCGACAAGCCGAACAAAGAGGAGCGTCCGCCACCAGTCGCCGCGTACGCCCCGAATCCGGCGGGCGGTGCCCGGATGGCAGCGGCGACGCCGTATCCCCTGGCCGAGGCGTGTCAGGACCATGAAATTCGGTACGCGCTGGCGGGCCGGTCGTTCCCCCAGCTCAACAGTGGGCACCGTAGGTCCGCGTGATTCCGCTGCTGTCATCTCGCCGACACCCCGCAACCGGACGGTCCACCCGCGGGTGACACCAGTAGTAATCGGCGCTCGGGTTCACCCGGGCTTACACGGGGAGTAAAGATGACTCACACCGCTCGACGGACGCTGGCCGGCGTCACCGCCGCCGGCCTGCTGACCGCCTCTCTCGGCGTCGCTGTCTCCGCACCGGCGACCGCCGCGCCCAGGGCTGCCGCCCTCGGCACCTGCAAGATCAGCACGCTGCCGTACCCGACCGACACCTACCGTGCCGATGCGAACGTCATCGACCCGACGGGCCGCTTCGTCGCCGGCTCGGCCCTACGGAAAGAGGGCACCGACAACCAGTACCTGCTGCTGTTCTGGGACCGGAATCGGCTCACCGAGGTCGAGGCGCCGAGCATGGCGACCCCTGCCGACGTCAACGCCGACGGCGTCGTGATCGGCAACGGCTGGGGCAACAGCAGCCAGCCGTGGCGGTACCGCGACGGCCGGGTCGAGCAACTGCCGGTGGTGCCGTCCGGCACGGGCATCTACGTCACCGCCATCAACAAGGCCGGCGACATCGTCGGCCTCGGCAATGACATCGACACCGGGGAGTACTTCGCGGTGCGCTGGCCGGCCGCTCGGCCGGGCACGGTCGAGGTGCTCGACGCCCCGGCCAATGCCCAGCCGCGAGGGATCACCGCCAACGGGACCATCGTCGGTACCGCCGGTGACTTCGGGTACTGGACCAGTTGGGTCCGCCGGCCGAACGGCCGGTACGACGCACTCACGGTCCCCGGCGCGCAGATGTCCTATGTCAGCGAAGCGGCCGGTCACTGGGCGATCGGCCATGTCGACCTGCCGGACAGCATCTGGGTCCCGGTGCGCTGGAACCTCCGGGACGGCTCGTACACGACGCTCGACCCGCAGTCGCCGACGTTGGAGGACGTCAACGCCAAGGGCGTCGTGGTGGGCGCTGACCGCGTCGTGCGCGGCGCGACCTCCCGGGTGCTGCCGGGCGCCAGCGACGGGGTGGGCATCGGAGCGCGCTCCATCTCCGACACGGGCACCATCGTCGGGTTCCGCAACGGGGAGCGAGTCACCCCGGTGCGCTGGACGGGCTGCTGACACCACGGACAACTGACAAGTGGGCGGGCACCCGTACGGGTGCCCGCCCACACTGCACGCGCGGCCGCCCCGCGCCTGGGTTACGAGTTCCGGCCGGTGGTCCCGATCGTGTTGGTCTTGGTGTCGTCGTCCTGGTTGGTGCTCACGACGGCCGCTACGATGCCGCCCGCGCAGCAGAGCAGGGTGAGCACGGCCGTGGTGATCGCGACGACCACGGCGGTTCTCTTGGAGGCGTGTGTCCGTGCCGTCGCCGGTGCGACGAGCGGATAGCCCGGCAGACCGGTCACCGGGAAACCCTGACCGGTGCCGGGGTGCCCAGCGCCGGCCGCCGGATACGCGGCACCCGAGAACGGCGGCTGCGGTGTTGCTGGAACGGGGCGGTCCGGTGGTTCCAGGTTCGACTGCTGACGGTGGTGCGGCCCGACGGTGGGCTGGGGGTGGGTCACCGTACTCCTTGACGCCTCGGTACGTGCGGTTCGCGAACTCCACCGACGCTACCGTGCGGGGCCGATGGCCCTCGGCGGTCAGCGCAGGGGGAGCACCGCGGCGGTGCGGACCAACCCGTCGACGACCACGAAACGGCCGCTGATCGACGCCGGCGGATCGTCGACCCCCGCCTCGTCCAGCCGGGCCGGTGCGATCCGGGCGGTGAACGTGCCCGCGTCGGGATCGATGTCCAGTCGGGCGTCCTGGAAATCCAACCAGCTCCCGACGACCCGATGCGAGACCTTGTAGACCGTCTCCTTGGCACCGATCAGCACGATCGGCCAGAAGGTGCCGCCGGCCAGACCGGCGCGCGGTCGGCGGCGGCCGGCACGGCGATCGGTGGCAGGCCGAGCTCGGTCAGCGCCCGACGGGCGCAGACCCGCCCGGCGGTGAAGTCCCTCCGGCGGTCGGCACGGCCTGGTCGCTGAGGCACGCCTGCTCGGCGGCGAGCAGCTCGCCGACCCGGTCGGCCGGCCCGGCGACGGCCACCGCGACCGTCGGCGGCAACAGGTCACGCATCGCGCTGGCTTACCCGTCGGTAGGAATGGAGTATCGGGTCAAGCGTCAAATTTCCGACTCCCACAACCGGAGAAGGTACCGCAAGGATGTAACACCGGAGGGCCGCGTGCCGCCCTCTCTGATGGCTCCGGGGGGACCACCATCGAACCTTGGCCGGGCACCGCTGCTGGCCAGTCCCGTGGACATTGGAAGGACGTGCGATGACCGATGGTGCCGAACGGGCGGGGGTGCGGGCCGAAGACCACGCCCCGAAGACCCCCTGCTGGAGCTGCGGCTCCTGCGGTGACGAGTGGCCGTGCGCGACCAAACGCAGCCGGTTGTTGGCTGAGTACGGCAGTGATCGGGCAATGCTCAGCGTCTATCTGGGCTCCTGCCTCGCCGCGGCCACGGAGGACCTGCGCACCGCCCCGGTGATGTCGCTTCAGGACCGCTTCATCGGCTGGCTGCCCCGCCGACCTCGACGCGGCTGACCGCTGGTGGCCCCGCCGTCGGGCGGGGCCACCAGCGGGGCCGGACGCCTCAGCGGCGCCGCGGCCGCCGGGTCATCGCGTGCCCGCCTTGGTGTTCGGCACCAGCGGCGCGGCCAGCTCGCCGTCGTCGGCCGAGGCGCCCCGGTCGGCGATGGTGCCGACCAGCAGGTCCACGTCGATCGGCGCGCCCAGGTCAGGCTGGGCAGGTCGGTGCCCGATCGGCCGGAGAAGGCCGTGCCGCCGAGCCGGGGGAAGCCGGCGCCGCCGGGTCAGCCATAGAACACCAGCACCTGGTCGGCCACACAAGCCGGCTTCGCCGAGCCCTCGATTTCCGCCCTGACCTGCACGATCACCCGGGCGCCATCGCCCATCCGGCGGACGCCGATCAGCTTGGCGGTGGCCCGCAGCCGGGATCCGACCGGCACCGGCTCGCGAAACCGGACTCGGTCGAAGCCGACGTTGACCACGTGACTGACCCCGGCCACCTGCACCATCTCGCCGAGGAAGGCGGTGCACAGCGACAGGGTCAGCGCCCCGTGCAGGATCGTGCCACCGTAGGGGCCCTCGTCGCGGGCCCGTACCGGATCGGTGTGGATCCACTGGTGGTCGCCGGTCACCTCGGCGAACTCGTCGACCTGCTTCTGGTCGATCTGGTGCCACTCGGTCGTACCGATCTGCTCGCCGTCGTGGCCGAGCAGATCGTCGATGCTGTCGAAATATCCCATCCCCCGTGCACCTCTCCACAGTAGTTATCCGTGTTCCGCGACCGGGCCGACCGCGGCGGTGGCCTGATCGCGCGCGCCCCGGTCGCGGCGCCGGCGATCAGGAGCGGTCCGCTGCGGCAAGATCGCCGCAGCGGTGACGGAATCGGAGGAATGGCGAGCGGCGCCGACGACGTACCCACGATCAACCCCCCGATGGCTGTCACTGCCGACCATGCTGCCGGGCGAATGTGCCTGGGCGTAGCCCGGTAAGACTTTTTCCGCGATCACAACTGCATTGACGTACATGGATACAAGATGATCTAGTCTGTTTGCTCAGCTAGGCCCAGCCGTCGGGCCGACGCCGGCCGATCGCCGCACCGACCGGGTGGCGTCGGCGAGGCTGTCGCCGGCCCCGACGAGAACGTGGAGAAGATAGTCGTCAACGCTGGCTCCGATCCCGTAACCGGCGATTTCCAACATCACCCAACCGTGCATCATCGCCCAGACCCGGACGGTCAGATCCCAGTGCGGGCCGGCCCGGAACCGGCCCGCCTCGATGCTTCGGCGGACGTGCACGTCGGCGGCGCCGAGGGTGAGCGAATCGAGTTCGAGATCGCGAGGCTTCAGGCCGAAGTGGGCTTGCGCGACGCCGCCCAGCATGACGGCGTACAGATGGGGGTCGGCCAGTGCGCTGTCTCGGTACACCCGGGCGAGGCGGGCCAGATCGGTGACCGGATCGTCGGTCGGGCGGACCGCCGCCAGCCGCTCGGCGAGCCGGTCGAGCCCCATCTGCACGATCGCCTCGACCAGGTCGGGGACACCCCCGAAATGGGTGTAGATGGCCATCGTGGAGGTGCCGACCTCGGCCGCCAGCCGGCGCGCCGAGAGCGCGGCCGGGCCGTCCGAGCTGAGCAGGCGGCACCCGACGGTCAACAGCGCCTCCCGGACCTCGGCGGCGGCCGCCGGTGCGCCCCGCCTGCGGGCCGGCGTCGTCCGGCGGGCCGGCGTCACCGGCCACTCCGGGCGGTTGCCGGCGACCGGCCGGCCCGCAGGTCCACGACGGTGGCGATCTGTGAGGCGATCGACCGGGCCCAGGCCCGGTAGCCGATCTGCGACGGGTGGAAGCCGTCGGAGGCGAAGAAGTCGGCCAGCGGCACGAGCAGGTCATCGGCCGGCAGGCGGTAGACGTCGGGGTCGCGCCGGGCCAGCAACCGCAGGCGCCGGTTGTACCGCTCGGCCAGCAGGCCCAGCGACCGCCGCAGCGGCGCCGGCAGCCCGATGAACTGCCGGACCGGTGGGAGCTGGATGAACAGGATCGGCACCGAGCGGTCGAGCCGGTGGCGGATCCGGTCGATCAGGGCGAGCAAGTCACGCTCCCAGAGCCGCGGCGGGAGCAGCCGGGTCACGTCGTTGACCCCGATGGAAACGATCACCAGGTCGGGGCGCCACTGCGTGCACGGGTCGCTGAGGTGCCGCAGGAAGTAGGTGTCGAGGGTGCGCGCGCGGGCCCCGGTACGCCCCAGTGCCCGCCAGCAGACGCCCCGGCCGGTCAGCCCGGCCACCGCGGTGGCGAGCTGACCGGCCAGGGCGCTGTCCAGGTGGTCGGCTCCGACGCCGGTGACGGCCGAGTCGCCGACGATCACCATCCGGATGACGGGTCCGTCGCCGGGGGCTTCGCCGAGGTGGTCGCCGGCGGCGTCGGGCAGTCGGGGCATCTCCCGCAGGAAACGGGGCAACCACCGGTTCACCGCCATGCCGACCACCTCGTTCGCCGTCCAAATAACACCGTTATGACATAGCCGACCTTAACAGCCGGGGTCGGACCGAGGCAACGGAAGACCCCTCGCCCGGGTCCGGTGCCGCGAACCCGTGCCGGAAGGCGTACACCACGACCTGAGTGCGGTCCCGCAGCCCGAACTTGGTGGCGATGTGGTGGATATGTGAGCGCACCGTGGTCGCCGAGATGGAGAGCCTGCGCGCGATCTCCGGGTTGGCGACGCCGTCGCACAGCAGGGCGATCACTTCGAGCTCCCGGCGGCTCAGGCTGGCGGCCACCGGCCTTCGGCACGGCCCGGGCCGGTCGATCCGGACCCCTTCGAGCAGGTAGCGGGTGAGTGGCGGGGACAGGAACGCCTCGCCGGCGGCGACCGCCCGGATCGCCATCGCGATGTGGCCGACCGGGCCGTCCCGGTGGACCACCGCCCGCACTCCGTGGTGGATCGCCTGCAGGGCGCTCGCGTGCTCGGCGCCGGAGCACAGGGCGACGATGTGCGGCTCGGCGGTGCCGTCGCCCGGGCCGTCCGGCCGGTCGTCGAGCGTGCGTTCCATCAGGTCGATCACGATCACCTCGGGCGCGCGCGGGTGCACAGTGGTCACCACGCTGTCGTCGGCGAGGATGATGTCCGGCTCGTTACGCAGGGCCGCGGCGACGCCGGCGCGGACTATGGACGGGAGTTCTCTCAGCTGGACCTTGATGACTGCGGAGTTCAACATTCCCCCATGAAGAGTCGACGCGTCGTCCGGGAAAGCGGGCCCGCCTTCCCTGAACCCGGCACCGGGAATCAGCCGCGCCACCCGGCCCGGTGGTAGCTGATGTCCGTACCGGCGGTGTCACGCCGGTCGCCGACGGAATTGACGCTACCGGGATCACATCGGACCAGAATGCGTCAGGAATCCCATCTCGGTGCCCAGCATGTCCTGTCGGATCATCGGCGTCAAGCTATATCTCGGCGGCGTTACCTCTTATTAACAAAGCACTCGATAATTACAAATTACGGTGTTATATCCTTTTTTGTCGACATGCCAAGTCAAGGAGCGTTATTCAGAAAGTCTCCAGCCCCAGGTCCGATGGATCTCCAGGCCCGTTACGGTGTGTAGCACTTCCGGGAAGTCTTCCAGGCGTCCGTGCCAGCCGATTGCGGGTGCTGTTGCAGGTGCGTCGAACGTCGGTGAGGTCCCGGCCGCGGGGTTTGCGCCTGCCGGTGAGCGCGGCGGTACCCAGCTAGCCGAGGCGGCGAGCTGCCAGGTCCATTCGGTCGCAGGTGTGTGGCCCACCGCTCGGCGGTGCCTGACCCGGTCAGGGCCTTGCTGTCCTGACGGGCGCCAGGGCACGGGAGCCCGGTGTCGACCAGACGGCCGCCCAGGTCGGCTTCCGCTCGAACGTTGAACTCGCTCGTCGGCCGCTCGCCGGAGCACATTGCGGTCACGCCGGTGCGTTCTCCGGTAGGGGAAGGAATCCGTCGGCCCAGGACCGCCGGGCGTTTCGCCTGTGCGTGCCAGCTCGGCGGTGGCCCGGCCGAGCACCGGTCGCAGCCGCCTGATGACCCGTGAGACGGTGGCCGGCGAACCCAGCAGAGCGAACATCGTGGTCACCAGTTCAGCGACTTGATCAATGCGAAGTCCGTCATGGTCTGACAGCGCGGCGGCTGGCCTTCGATGATCTCCTTGGTCCGCGACCTTGGTGATCCACAGCGAGGCGGGCGCCGTTACTCGTAGTGACACCATGAGGTCAGCCACAGTGGACCGCCGGAGCCTTCTGAATGACGATCAAGGTTTGGGTGCGCCTGCGTTGAGCCGGCCATCGCAGATTTGGACAGAACGCGTACCCCGTTTTCATTGTGTGTGGAAGACGCCGCCCTCCCGGCCCAATTAGCGTGCTCCCCGTCCTCCGGTGCTGCCGGACGAATTCACGGGATATCGGATCCCGCCGAATGCGAGGAGTTGCCTCATGACCGTCGACGGCGCGATCGGAATCGACGAGGAACGCACACAGATGATCCGGGAGATCGTCTCCGAGGTCCTCGAGGTCGAACTCGACGAGATGACCGAGACCAGCCTCTTCAAGGAGGACCACGGCGCCGACTCGCTGCGGGCCATCGAGCTGCTGGCCGCGCTGGAGCGGGCCTTCGACGTGACGATCGACCAGGCCGAGCTGGCGCGGATGGTGAACCTGGCCGGCGTCTACGCGACGCTGCAGTCCAGCGCCGGCTGGAAAGCCTGACAGGACCGGGCATGGGCGACGTCACTGATCCGCGTCATCGGGTGGTCATCACCGGTCTGGGTGTCGTCACCAGCATCGGCGTCGGCGTGCAGGCCTTTCTCGAGGGTCTGCTCGGCGGCCACAGCCGGGTACGTCCCATCTCCGCCTTCGACACCGAGGGCTACGCGTACGCCAATGGTTGCGAGATCGCCGACTTTGATCCGGGGCAATGGATCGAGCGGACCCCGGTCGACGAGCTCGGCCGGGCCACCCAGTTCTCGGTGGCCGCCGCTGGTATGGCGGTCCGTGACGCGCACCTGAGTCTGGACGACATCCGGGGCCGGCGGACCCTGGTCTCCGTGGGCACCACCGACGGCGAGTCCCGCGACCTCGACCAGCTGGTCGGCCAGGAAGTCGAGGGCGGGCCGATGGCGATGGCGCCGGGGGTGGCGAGCCGGATCGGTGCCACCCGGCTGTCCACCGGCATCGCCCAGGAACTCGAACTGACCGATGTGGAAGCCGTGACCATCCCGACCGCCTGCGCCGCGGGCAACTACGCCCTCGGCTACGGATTCGACGCGGTGCGGGCCGGCGACGTCGAGATCGCCCTGTGTGGCGGAGCGGACGCGTTGTGCCGCAAGACCTTCACCGGCTTCTACCGGCTGGGCACCATCGCCCCCGAGGTGTGCCAGCCGTTCGACCGCGACCGCAAGGGGATCCTCACCGGCGAGGGTGCCGGCATCCTGACCCTGGAGAGCCTCACCTCCGCCCGCGCCCGCGGCGCCCGGATCTACGCCGAGGTGCTCGGGTACGGGCTGAACTGCGACGCCTCGCACCCGGTTGCCCCCGACCGGGACAGCATCGCCGAGTGCATGCGACTGGCCCACCGCAACGCGGGCGTCAAGCCGCACGAGATCGACTTCATCTCGGCCCACGGCACCGGTACCAAGGCCAACGACGTGACCGAGTCGGCCGCGATCCGTCAGGTGTTCGGTGCGGACGCGCCCCGCGCCATTTCGATCAAGGCGATGATCGGGCACACGATGGGCGCGGCGAGCGCGCTGTCGGCGGCGGCCTGCGCCCTGGCCCTGACCAACGACTTCATCCCGCCGACCATCAACCACCGCACCAGCGATCCCGATTGTGACCTGGACTGCGTACCCAACGAGGCGGTGCCGGCCCGGCTCAACGTCGTACAGAACAACGGCCTGGCTTTCGGCGGCAACAACGCCGTGCTGATCCTCGGCCGCGCTCCCGAGCAGTCCGCGGAGCTGATGTCGTGAGCTGGGACATCGTCGGCGCCGGGGTGCGCTCCAACATCGGCGCCGACCTGGGCGACTCGTTCGCCGCGCTGTGTGCGGGGCGCACCGCGCTGGCCGGTCTGCGGGCCTTCGATCTCGACCGGTTCCACACCCACCACGCGTACGAGGTGGACGACCGCAAGAAGCCCGGTGTGGACGAGCCGCTGCGGGCCACCCGGTGGCTGGTGCACGCGATCGGGGCGGCCCTGGCCGACGCCGGCCTGGGCGACCAGCCGCTGACCGCGCCGGTGCTGGTCGGCACCACTCTGCGCGAGCTGCGGACCGCCGAGCTGTGGTGGTACGGGGAGGCCGATCTGAGCCCGGACGATCTGCACTTCGGGCCGGCCCTGCGCCGCGCCTTCGGCGCCCGGGAGACCTACACCGTCGCCAACGCCTGTGCCGCCTCGCTGTACGCCCTGGGGATGGGCGCCGACCTGATCGAGCTCGGCCTCACCGACCGGGTCGTGGTGGCCGGCGTCGACGCCATCACCGAGAGCGCGTTCGGGCTGCTGGACCGGGTCCACGCCGAACCGCCGGCGGCGTTGCTTCCGTTCCACCGGGCACGCCGCGGCATGTTGATGGGCGAGGGCGCGGTCGCCGTCGTGTTGCAGCGCGCGGGGCTACCGGCGGCGAAACGGTACGGCCGGGTCCGTTCGGTTGCGCTCAACTGCGACGCCCGGCACCCCACCGCGCCGGACCGGGCCAACATCGCCGGGGTGATGCGCGAGGCGCACACCCGGGCCGCGGTCGAGGCCGGCGACATCGACCTGGTCATGCTGCACGGCAGCGGCACCCCGCTGAACGACGAGGCCGAGGCCGGCGCCGTCCGGGAGGTTTTCGATCCGCCCTGGGCGAACCCGGCGATGACCGCCATCAAATCGGTCACCGGGCACACCGCCGGCGGCTCGGGGCTGCTCAGCATGCTGATGGCGACCGAGTCGATGCGCCGCGGGGTGGTGCCGCCCGTCCTCGGGCTCACCGATCCGACGCCGGCTGCCGCCGGCTTCCACCTCGTCCGGGACCGGCCGTGGCACGGCCCGGTTCGCGTGGCCCAGGTCAACGCCTTCGGTTTCGGCGGCGTCAACGCGGTCTCGGTGATCGAGGCGGTGGCGTCGTGAGCGCCGGGACGGCCACGCTGATCAGCGGTGTCGGGCTGGCCGTGGCCGGTGTCCGGCAACCGGCCGATCTGCTCGCCTTGGCCGGGCCCGCCGCCATCGCTCCACCGGACTGGCTGACCGGGCGCGGTCTGCGGTACAAGGACCGTGCCACCCGGCTGGCGCTGCTCGCCGCCGGGGAGGCGCTGCGCGACGCCGGGCTGGCCGACACCGAGCCGCCGGCTTCCGGCCGGGACCGGACCGCCGTGGTGGTCAGCACCGATCTGGGCAACCTCGACAGCGTCTGCACGGTCGCCGGCACCATCGCCAAGGAGGGCGTGGACGGCACCAGCCCGATGGACCTACCCAACACGTCCAGCAATGTCACCGCGTCGTGGCTGGCCATCCAGCACCACCTGCGCGGGCCGAACATCACGCTGTGCAATGGCATTGCCGGTGGCCTCGACGCGGTGAGCTGGGGCCGGCTACTGATCCGGGCCGGCCGGGCCGAGCGGGTCCTGGTCGTCGGCTGCGAACCCGACAACACGGTGGTCCAGCGGCTGCTGGGCGGGCCGCCCGGCTCCCGGTTCGACGGCGCGGCCGCGCTGGTCCTGGAGGCCGAGGGATCGGCCGCCGCCCGCGGCACGGTGAACCGGGGCGAGGTGGCCGGGTACGCCCGCCGGGCCGATCTCGCCGGCGCGATCGGCGTCGTCTGCCCGCCCGGCACCGATCCGGCCCTGGTGCTGGGCCGGCCCGGCGAGGCCGGGGACGGCCCAGCCGTGATCGATCTCGCGGCCGCGCTCGGCCGTTGTTCCGGCGCGCTCGGCGTGCTGCAGGCGGTCGCCGCGATTGGCTGGTTCGACTCCGGGCGCACCGGTCCGGTGCTGGCCACGGCGGCTGACGCGGACTCGGCCGGTGCCCTGCTGCTGACCGGGCGTAGGTGAGCGTGGTGCCCAGCCCGAGCAGTGTGACGGTTCGGCCGGCACCGGGTTTCCCGGCGCCGCGCGGCGGAGCCGGCCGGGTGCTGTTGCTGCCGGGACTGGCCGGTGGCGCCCGGATCTGGCAGCCGCTGGCCGCCCGGTTGCGCGGGACCTGTGATGTCTACGAGGCGGCTTTGCCGTGGAACAGCGGCGGCGACCCTGACTGGGCGCTGAGCGGCGATCCGGTGGCGGCCCTCGGCGCGGCGATCGACGGCGTCGGCGGCCGGTGCGAGATCGTCGTCGCGCACTCGTACGCGGCGACGCTCGCGCTGCACCACCTGGCCCGTCGGCCGGCCGGCCCGCCGCCGGCGCTGATGCTGATCTCGCCGTTCTACCGAGCGCACCCGACCGACTTCGAGTGGTCGGACATCACCTACTACCTCAACGACTTCCACCGCATCCTCGAGGCCGGGCTGACCGTCCGCTCCGGCGGCCGGGTCAGCGGCGAGCTGCTGCACGACCTCGGTGCGCGCCTGCGGGAGGTGATCGGCCCGTACGGCTGGATGCGGTTCTTCGACGCCTACCTGCAAACCGCATCGCTGGACCTGAGCGCCTGGCCCGGCCCGGTGGTCGTGGTCGCCGGCGCGGACGATTTCGCGGCCCGACCGTCCGACGCCGAGGCGCTGAGCCGCCACCTGCCGCACGCCGTCCTACACGTCCTGGCGGACTGCGGACATTTCCCGATGGCCGAGCGGCCCGACGAGGTCGCCGCCCTGCTGCTCGCCCACTGCTTGCCGACCCGAGATCAGGAGCTTCGATGACCACCACCCTGCCCGCCACCGCAGACCTGTTGTCCAGCACCGAGACCCTGGTACGCCCGCGCTACGAGGGCTCGAACATCTGCTCCTGGATCGGTTTCAAGCACGTCAACTACCTGGTCGAGGAGGCTGTGCTCGACTACTTCCGGCAGAGCGGCCTGCCGTCGCGGAAGCTCTACGAGCAGCACGCCCTCGGCCTGGACCTGGTGGTGCTCAACACCCGGATCGCGCACGCCTTCCACCTCGACGACCTGGCCCGGGCCACGGTGACCTTCAAGGACGTCAGCGGCGGCGAGCTGGTCCTGGCGGTCACGATCGAGGTCGACCGCGAGTCCGGCCCGGTGCGGGCGGTCACCTCGACGGTCCGGGTCCAGCTGCGGGTCGCCGCCGGGAGCGGGCCGGCCAGTCCGCCGCCGTCCGCGGTCTCGGATCTGGTCACCGACCACATCACCCGCGACGCCGGCCCGGTCGACGCCCGGCGGGCGCTGCCGCTGACGGTGGCCGAACTGGCGGCCGAGGGCAACGCGGTGGTCTGGCGCAGCCGGATCCCCTACTTCTACTGCCATTTCACCGAGCGGCTGCAGATGTCGGGTTACCTGCGCCTGATGGAGGAGGCGGTGGACGTCTTCCTGGCCGAGCGCGGCGCCTCGATCAAGACCCTGCTGGACGAGCAGAACTGGATCCCGGTGGTCCCGCACTCCAACGTGACCATCCTCGACGAGGCACTGATGGAGGAGACGATCTACACCCTGTTCACCGTCGAGCAGGTGTTCAAGCGGGCCACCTACACCGCCCGGCTGGACTGGTTCGTCGAGCGCGACGGCCGGCTGGTGCGCACCGCCACCGGCCAGATCACCCACGGGTACGCGGTCATCCTGGACCGTAGCGACTGGACCCTGGTCGACTTCGACGACCGGCTCTACCACGCGGTCAGCCGGCCGTCCGGCCGGCGGGTGCTGAGCGGTGACGACCTTGCGTAGTGTCGTGGTCACCGGGATCGGCGCCGTCTCCTGCCTCGGCGCGGACGTTCCGGCGTTCTGGCGGGGTCTGCTGGCGGCGCGCTCGGCACCGTCCGCGATCGGTGACCCGCTGGCCCACATGCCGTACCCGCTGGTCTACCAGGTCGACAACCGGGGCGTGCCGGCCGGGCCGCAGGCGGTGGCCGACGTGCCGCTCGGCCGGGCGGCCCGGTTCGCCGTCGCCGCCGGCCGGGCCGCGGTCGCCGACGCCGGGCTCACCGAACCCGAGACCCGGGCGGCCGCCCTGGTCTTCGGCTCCGAGATGGGCAATTCCGATGTGGACGAGAGCCGGCGGGCCGACGGTGCCTCCGATCCCAGGTCGCGCTGGCACTCGGCCGCGGTGACCGCGGCGGCGGTCAGCACGACGCTCGGCCTGGCCGGAGCGAGC
Organism: Micromonospora sp. NPDC049204; assembly: GCF_040647935.1. Lineage (NCBI taxonomy): Bacteria > Bacillati > Actinomycetota > Actinomycetes > Micromonosporales > Micromonosporaceae > Micromonospora > Micromonospora sp. NPDC049204. Next base: position 222,272 of record NZ_JBEZDC010000002.1, read on the forward strand.
ACCAGCATCAGCAACGCATGCGCGGCCAGCGGCTACGCCATGGTGGTGGCGCTGGACATGATCCGCAGCGGCGAGCACGACACGGTGCTGGTCGGCGGGGCCGAGGGCCGGTCGCGGGTGGCCCTGGGCGCCTTCAACCGGCTGGGCGCGGTCGACCCCGACCGGTGCCGGCCGTTCGACCGGCACCGCCGCGGCACGATCTTCGGCGAGGGAGCGGCGATGCTGGTCCTGCAGGACGCCGCGACCGCGCGCCGGCACGGCCGGACGCCGTATGCCGAAGTCGCCGGTGGCGCCTGGAGCTGCGACGGCTACCACGCCACGGCGCCCGAGCCGACCGCCCGGCAGCTGCTGCGGGCGATGGGCGAGACCCTCGGTGAGAGCGGGCTCGGCGCCGGCCAGATTGGCTGCGTGATCCCGCACGGCACCGGCACCCGGCACAACGACGTCATGGAGAGCCGCGCCCTGTGCGAGTTCTTCGGCACGTACCGCCCACCGCTGCTCAGCCTCAAGTCGTCGCTCGGGCACACGGCCGGCGCGGCGATGGCGTTCGCCTGCGTGGCCGCCGCCCTGGTGCTGCGGCACGGCCTGATCCCGCCGAGCCCGCGCCTGGGTGAGCAGGATCCGGAGTGCGACGTGTGGATCCCGCAGGACGAGCCGGTGCCGATCGGCCCGGCGGCGATCCTGCTCAACGCGCTCGCCTTCGGCGGCAACAACGTCTCCCTGCTGATAAAGGGGCTCGGGACGTGAGGACGGTCCAGGTGTGGGGCATCGGCTCGGTCGCGCTGCGGACCGAGGGTGGCGGGGAGCCGGCCGACTTCGACATCACCCGCTCGTTCAGCGGCCGCGGCTACCGCCGGCTGCCCGCCGCCTGCCAGTACCTGCTGGCCGCCGCGCAGCGGGCGGTCGATGACTCGGGCGAGCTGATCGGATCAGTTCCGCCGGAGCGACGCGGGGCCTTCGTGGGCACGAACAATGCCGGCAGCCGCCTGCTCGCCGAGATGGACGAGGCGATCATCGGCGGCAGCTCGGACGACATCAGCCCGATGCTCGCCCCGTTCTTCTCGCTCAGCCTGTTCGCCGGCCGGCTGTCCATCGAGTACGCCCTGCGCGGCGGAAACCTGACGATCACCTCGCCGCGGACCGCCGGGCTGGAGGCCGCCGCGGTGTGCCTGCGCTCGATCGCAGCCGGTCGAGCCGACCTGGCCGTGCTGGGTGCGATGGAGGACAGCCCGCCGCCCGGCGAACCCGGTCACCGCGACGGCGACGTGGGCGCGGTGGCGCTGATCTGCGCCCGGCCCCATCCAGGCGGGCCGGACCTCAACCCGTACGGAAGCTTCGAGGTAGCCACCGGTCACCTCTCGCCGGACCAGCCGGTCGAGCCGGTCCTCGACCGGGTGTGGTCCCGGCTCGGCCAGCCGGAGCTGGCGGTGAGCGTGTTCGCCGACGACACCGCGACCGGTGCGGCGGTGCTGACCTGGCTGGTCCGGCGTCGGCACCGGGTGACGCTCTACCCGCCCGGCCCGGGCTGTCTCACACCGTTGCACCACCTGACCGAGTCGTTTCGCCGGCCGGGCGCGGACCTGGTCGTCGTCGCCGCCGCCGCCGAGGGCAACGTCGCCTTCGCGCGCTCGCGGGTGGCCGTCCGGACCCCGGCACGAAGGCATGAAGGAAGCAGGTGAGATCACGATGCTTGTCCCGCTGCGCGGGTCCTGGGCGCTGATCCTCGGCGTCTCCAGCGGCATGGGCCGGGCCACGGCCCGGGCGCTGGCGGCCGAGGGGGTGAACGTCCTGGGCGTCTACTTCGACCGCGACGAAGGGGAGAAGATGGCCGAGGAACTGGCCGGCGAGCTGCGCGAGCAGGGCGTCGAGGCGCACTTCTTCAACCGCAACGCCGCCTCGTCCAGCGCCCGCGAGGAGGTGACCGAGACGGCCGCCCGGCTCACCGGCCCGGCCGGTCTGCGGATCACCCTGCACTCGCTGGCGTTCGGCACCCTGTTGCCGTACCTCGGCGAACCCGGGGCCGAGACGGTGGCGCCGCGTCAGATGGCGATGACTGTCGATGTCATGGCGCACAGTCTGGTCTATTGGACGCAGGCCTTGCACAGCGCCCGCCTGCTCCGGCCGGGCGCCAAGATCTACGCCCTGACCAGCTCGGGCACCTCCCGGATCATGCCGTCCTACGGCGCCGTCTCGGCGGCCAAGTGCGCGCTGGAGTCGCACGTGCGCCAGCTTGCGGTCGAGCTGGCCCCGGCCGGCGTCGCGATCAACGCGCTGCGGGCCGGCATCACCATGACGCCCGCCCTCGAGCTCATCCCAGGCGGCCCGGCCCTGGCCGAGCTCGCGCGCACCCGCAACCCGCACCGGCGCATCACCGTGCCCGAGGACGTCGGCGAGGCGGTGCTCGGACTGTCGCTGTCGGACTCCTCCTGGCTGACCGGCAACGTGATCGGAGTCGACGGTGGCGAACTCGTCTCAATCTGACGACCCGCTCTACCCGAGAGGAGCACCCCAGCCATGACCCTGCGGCCGGTCATCTCACACTGGTCCGCGGTGTCGGCGTTCGGCGCCAGCGCCGCCGCCTTCACCGACGGGCTCCGCGATCAGCTCAGCGCGGTCAGCACCCTGCCCGGCGACGGCGCGGCGATGCCGTACCCCAGGGGCGCGGTCATTCCCGGCTTCTCCCCGGCGGCCGCGCTGGGCAAGAAGGGCACCCGCTCGATGGACCGTGTCACCGCCCTGGCCGTGGCGACCGTAGGCAACCTGCTCGCGGACGGCTGCGCCGACCTGGCCGCCGGCGAGGACCCGCTCGGTCTGGTGCTCGGCACCAGCAACGGCAGCCTGCAGAGCATCATGGACTTCACCCGGGATTCGCTGGTGCGCAGCCGGCCGTACGACGTCGATCCGGCACGCTTCCCCAACACGGTGATGAACTGCGCCGCCGGGCAGTGCGGCATCCGGTACGGCCTGCGCGGCCCGAACACCACCATCGCCGGTGGGCGCACCGCCGCCCTGCTCGCCCTGCGCTACGCCATCCGCATGCAGCACGGCCGGTACGCGGCAAGTCTGTTGTGCGGCGCCGCCGAGGAGTTCTCGGACCAGCGGTGCTGGCTCGACTACCACACCGAACGCCCGACCGATCCGCGGGAGCGGGTGCTCGGCGAAGGCTGTGTGATCTTCCTGGTCGAGCCGGAGGGGCACGCCCGGGCCGCCGGGCGCCGACCGCTGGCCGAGGTGCTCGGGCTGGAGTTTGGGGTGCACGGGCGGCACGCGAGCCCGGACACCGTCCTGGCCCGCGTCATCACCCGCTGCCTGGACCAAGCCGGGCTGCGCCCGCACGACATCGATACGGTCGTGCCGTCGCAGCCGGCCGGCGAGCTCGGCCGGCTGGAGTCCGCGGCCCTGCGCAGCGCGTTGCCCGGCACCCGGGCCCGATGGCTGGAGGTGGCCGATCGGCTCGGCGAGACCTCGGCCGCGTCGGCGGCGTTCCAGATCGCCGCGCTGCTGCCGGTGCCCGGCGCGCCCGCGCCGGCGTCCGCCGGGACGGCCCTGGTGACCTCGGTCGACCGGGACGGCTCGCTCGGCTGTGCCCTGGTTCGGGTCCGGGCCGGCGACGAGGCAGACGATGACTGAGCTCTCGCAGCGCGACCGGGTGCTGGTCGGCATCGACGCGCTGCCGGCCGACGTTCTCGGCTTCACCGACCGGATCGCCTACCCCGAGCGGGTGGAGCAGGCCCGGCAGCGGTCCGGCACGACCGAGGCGGCGATCCACGGCCCGGCCCGGGTCGGTGGCCACCCGGTCGTTCTGGTCGCGTTTCACCGCCGACTGCTGCGGCACCCCGAGTTCCGGTCCGGGGCGTACCGCCTCGGACTGGTCGAATCCATGAGCTCCGGTGACGGAGAGAGATGAGGTCGCCATGAGTGACAACACCGAGCCGCTGGTCGACAAGGACGAGCTGCGCCAGCTTATCGCCGACGCTGTCGACGTGGGAGTCGAGGAGGTCGGCGACGACACCGATTTCGTCACCGAGCTCGAGGTCGACTCGCTGATGGCGCTGGAGATCGTGGTCCGGGTCGAGAAGCAGTACGGAGTCAAGATGCAGGAATCCGAGCTGAAGTCGGTCACCTCGCTCGACGCGGTCGCCGAGCTGCTGTCCGGCAAGCTGGCGGCCCGGGCGTGAGCGCCGGCATCCGGTCGGCACTGAGCATCCCGGTGCACGCGCACTCCGGCGCCGACGGGGTGATCATCGCCCGTACCGTCGCCGAGGCCGACCTTCCCCTACTCCGCGGGCACTACCCGGGGTTCCCGGTGTTCCCCGCGGTCTTCCTCATCGAGTGCGCCCACCGGGCGATCACCGCGGTCGCCGGTCCCCGGCGGCTGGCCGGGGTGGAACGCAGCCGGTTCCACAGCCCGGTGCTGCCCGGCGACGAGGTCCGGTTCCGGATCGAACAGACCGATCCGGCCGGGGCGTTCCGCTGCGTGGCCGAAACGGACCGGGGCACGGCGGCCGAGATCCGCCTGCGCTATCAGACCGACCGGGAAGGAGACCGCCGATGAACCTCGGACCCCCCGAGATCGCCGCGGCGCTGCCGCACCGCTATCCGATTCTGCTGCTCGACCGGCTGACCGAGATCGTGCCGGGTGAGCGGTTGACCGCACTCAAGGCGGTCACGTACGCCGAGAGCTGGTACGCGGCCGACCTGGACGCCGTCGCGCCGGGACCCGAGGCGTATCCGGTGGTCCTGCTCGTCGAGTCCTGGTGCCAGGCGGCGGCGCTGCTGGTCGCCTGGGATCGGCCCAACCCGGACGTCCGCACAGGTGCGGTGATGCTCGGCGGCGCGATCAACGGCGTCGAGTTCGGCGGCGACACCCGGCCCGGCGATGTCGTGGAGCACCGGGTCCGGATGCTGCGAGCCACCGCGGACGCGGCCATCCTCACCGGCGAGAGCGTGGTGGCCGGCGAACCAGTGCTGACGGTGGCGCAGTTCGTCATGGCGATGCGCCCGATCGACGTGCTGCGCCCGTCCCTGGCCGGCGCCGGGGAGCCACGATGAGCGCGCGGCCGGTCGCGCTGGTCACCGGGGCCTCGCGCGGCATCGGCCGGGCGGTCGCGCTGCGCCTCGCCGAGGACGGGTACGACCTGGGCCTGTGCTACCACGCCAGTGCGGAGGCGGCGGCCGAGGTGGCCGAGCTCGCGGCCGGCTTCGGCGGCCAGATCGTCTCCGAACGGGTCGACGTCAGCGACGGCGAGCAGATGCGCGCCTTCGTCACCACAGTCGAGGACAAGCTCGGCCCGCTGGCGACGCTCGTGCCGTGCGCGGGTGTGGTGCGCGACCGGGCCCTGGTGATGATGGCCGAGGACGACTGGACCACGGTGTTGCGCACCAATCTGGACGGCGTCTACCACGCCTGCCGGGCCGCGATCTTCTCGATGATGAAGCGCCGTACCGGGTCGATCATCACCATGTCGTCGGTCGCCGGCGTGTTCGGAAACGCCAGCCAGACCAACTACTCGGCCTCCAAGGCCGGGATCATCGGCCTGACCCTGGCGCTGGCCAAGGAATGCGGGCCGTACGGCATCCGGGCCAATGTGGTGGCGCCCGGTTTCATCGAAACCGACATGACCAGGGACCTCACACCCAAGGTCCGGGACAAGGCGGCGGGACAGATCCCGCTCGGCCGGTTCGGCACCGCCGAGGAGGTCGCCGATCTGGTGTCCTTCCTGGCGTCGGAGCGCGCCACGTACATCACCGGCCAGGTCGTCCGGGTCGACGGCGGAATAGCGATGTGAGGTAGGCATGCACTGGTACTTCTCGCTGCGCAGCCCGTACTCGTGGCTCGCGCACCACGACCTGCTGCACCGCTATCCCGAGACGGCCGCCCGGGTCGAGTGGCGGATGTTCTTCGAGCCCGACGATCAGAGCCTGACCGCGCTGCGGTCGGCCCGGGGCGACTTCCCGTACGTGGCGATGTCGCGGGCCAAGCATTTCTACATCCTGCAGGACGTCCGGCGGCTGGCGGCCGACCGTGGCCTCGAGGTGGCCTGGCCGATCGACCGGCAACCGCGGTGGGAGGTGCCGCACCTGGCCTACCTGGTCGCCGCCGACGCCGGCCGGGGCCGCGAATTCATCGACGCCGTCTACCGGGCCCGCTGGCAGCAGGGCCGCGACATCTGTGACCCGGCGACCATGGCGTCGCTCGCCGCCGACCTGTCGCTGGATCCGGAGATGCTGACCGGGGCCGCCGAGGATCCGGAGCGGCGGGCGGCCGGCGTGCGGGCACTGCTGGCCGTGCACCGCGACGGGGTGTTCGGCGTGCCGTTCTTCGTGGCCGGCCGGGAGAAGTTCTGGGGCATCGACCGGCTGCCCGCATTCGTCGCCGCAACCGCCGCCGTGCCGTCCGATGTGGCCGAACCGCCGGCCGAGCCGCACCGGGCGAGCATGGGCGCGGACCAGGGACACGCCGGTGGCTGTGGTTGACCGCCGGGGCCGGCAGGATGGGCTGATGACGAATTCCGGGAACCGGCTGTCCGGTGTGCTGCTGGCACCCCTGGCCCCGCTCTACGCCCTGACCCTCGCGTACCTGATGGTGCACCCGCCGCGCCGCAAGCCCAAGGCCGGCGACGTGCTGGCGCGGTGGCACCAGGAACACTGGCCGGTCCGGGTGCACGGCGGCCGGGTCGAACTCGACCTGCTCGTGCTGCCCGCCGATCCGGCCCGGGTGGTGGTCGTCGGACACGGGATCGGCCTAGACAAGACCTGGAGCCTGCGCCACGCCGCGATGCTGCGCGAAGCCGGCTACACCGTGGTGCTTCTCGACTTCCGCAACCACGGCCGCAGCGGGGACGACCGGTCGGTGACGTCGTTCAGCCGGCGGTTCACCGACGACGTCCTGGCGGTCGTGGACCGGGTGCGTGGCGACGAGAGGTATCACGGCGCGCAGCTGGCCCTCTTCGGCTTCTCGTTCTCCACGTTCCCGATGCTCTACGCCGTGTCCCGGATGACCGAGCCGATCGCGGCCATCGTGTGCGACAGCGGGCCGACGCTCGACGTGGCCGCGGTCGTGGAGAACTTCCTGCTCTCTGGCATCGTGCCGGTGCCGGGTCCGCTGCGGGCCCGACCGGCCTACTCCCTGCTGGCCCGCAGTTACGGCCGGCTCGGGGCGGCGGTCCTGGACTCGCCGGCCGACTGGCCGCCGTCGGTCGAACGGGCCGGGTCGCCGCCGATGCTGATGCTGGTCGGCGATCGGGACACGATCACGCCGGTGGCCGCGGTCGAGGAGATGGCTGCCCGTTACCCGGGCGCGCGGGTCGAGGTGGTGCCGGGCGCGGTGCACCTGCAGGGATTGCGGGCCGGCGGCCCGGAGTACAGCACGGCCGTGCTCGGCTTCCTCGAGCGCGCCATGACCGGATGACCGACGGCGGGGGAGCAACCGATGCGCGTGGTGGTGACCGGACTCGGGGCGGTGTCGTCGCTGGGCGTGGGCGTCGAACCGCTGTGGCAGGGCCTGCTGGCCGGCAAGGTGGGCACCGGCCCGCTGCGGCGGGTCACGGTGCCCGGCCTGCCGGACGCGGTGGGCGGGGAGGTCGTGCCGGCCGGCGTACGGGGTCGTCCGTTGTGCCTCGGCTTCGGACTGCAGGCCGCCGGTCAGGCGGTGGCCGACGCGGGCCTGCCGCCGGGCCGCGACCGGACCGGCGTCTACGTCGGCGCGGTGCTCGGCAACCGCAGCGTGCTGGAGGCGCCGGCGCTGGCCTTCCATCAGGGCGGGGCCGCTCAGCCGGACGCCGGGCCGGTGCCGGGCCCGGGTGAGCTGGCGGCGGAAATCTCGCGGGAGCTCGGCGCCGCCGGGCCCAGCGTGGTGGTCGGCACCGCCTGCGCCGCCGGCAACACGGCGCTCAGCGTGGCGGTCCGGGCGATCCGGGCGGGCCGGCTGGACGCGGCCGTGGTGTGCGGCGTGGACGAGTTGGCGCCGAGCATGTTCATGTTGTTCGGCAGCCTGCGGGCGATGAGCCGGGACGTGGTGCGGCCGTTCGACGCCGAGCGCACCGGCATGCTGGTGGCCGAGGGCGGCGCGGCCTTGGTGGTGGAGTCCGAGGCGTCCGCCCGGGCGCGCGGGGCGCACCTCTACGGCGAGGTCCTGGCCTGCGCGGACACCAGCGACGCGTACCACATCACCTCGCCGCACCCGCAGGGCCGCGGCGCGAAGGCCGCGATGCGGGCCGCCCTGACCTCGGCCCGGCTGGACCCGGCCGACATCGGTCACATCAGCGCCCACGGCACCGGCACCCGGGCCAACGACACCATCGAGGCACAGGCGATCCGCGAGGTCTTCGGCCCGGTCACCGACGCTCTGCCGGTGACCTCGCTCAAGGGTGCGCTCGGGCACATGCACGGGGCGGCCAGCCTGATCGAGGCGATCGGCTGCCTGCTCGCCATCCGCGACTCGGTGATCCCGGCGACCGCCAACCTCGTCCGGATCGACCCGGACTGCCGGCTCGAGCTGGTGCTGGGCGAGCCTCGGCAGGGCCGGGTCGACGTCGCGCTGAACAACGCGTTCGGGTTCGGCGGCAACATTTCCTGCAGTGTCTTCGCGCGGATCGGATCGGGGTACGGCCGTGACTGAGCTGCTGCTGACCAGGGTCCACGCGCTCACCGGCGCCGTCCCGACCGGACCGGAGATCTCGGCGGCCGACACCTACCCCGGCTCGCGGACGACGTGGCCGGTCCGGATTCCGGCCGAGGCGTACCCGGCTCCGGCGCCGCTCGGACGGCGTCAACTGCGCCGGCTCAGCCCCGAAGCGCGCCTGTTGCACCACGCCGCCGACTCGGCCGGCCTGGAGGTGCCTCCGGCGGATCCGCAACGGACCGGTGTCTTCGTCGGGTCGACGGCGGCCGGCCTCGGCATGTACCTCGAGGCCCTGCGCGACGGATTCTGCGCCGGCCCGACGACGCTGAGCCCGGTGCTGGCGCCGCAGTCCAGCTACAACGGCGCCGCCTCCGAGCTGTCCAAAGGGCTCGGCGCTCAGGGCGCGGTGATGACCTTCGCGAGCGGCTCGTGCTCGGGCCTGAGTGCGCTGGTGGCGGCGGCCGACTGTGTGGCGGCGGGCGACCTCGACGTCGCCGTCGTGGCGGCGGTGGACGTCCCGTCGCCGGTCCGCGGCTCTTTCCCGCAGGCCGAGGTGGTGGTGGTGGTGGTGCTCGAGTCGGCCGGCCACGTGGCCGCCCGGGGTGCGCGTGCCCTGGCCGTCCTGGCCGGGGTCGCCGAGACCTGGGACCGCGACCCGGCCGCCGGGGCCCGCCGGGCGGCCGCTGGGGCCGACCCGGCCGGCCGGACCGCATCATTCGTCCCGCGGCCGCAACCGGTCGACCGCGCCGGCGCCGGCGGGCTGCTGACCGTCGCGGAGGCACTGACCGGCCCGCTGCCCGCGGCCACTCTGATCGCCGTGAGCGACCCCGCCGGCCACGCGGCGGCGGTCCGGCTCACCCCGGCTCGGTGACGGCGGCCGCAGGACGAGGCGCTGACCACGCTGCTGTTACGCGCCAACAGCGACTGCAGCCAACCCGAACTCCTACCAACCGTCCTGGCGGAACTCGGCGCTGGCGCTGCGAGCCACCTAGAGCCAGCCCACCAGCCTCGATGCCATCGCCTCTCCGAACCCGCCGACGCTACCGTGCGCTCATGACCACCCGATCGTCGCGCCGGGCGCCGTCCCACCCGGCGGCGACCACTCGTTGACCCGTTGGACGGTCAGCGGTGTTCGAGGATCGCGGCGGTGCGGACCAGTCCGTCGGCGAGCGCGAACCGGCCGGCCACCGTGCTCGGCGGGTCGGCGACGGCCGCCGCGTCGACCCGGGCCGGCGCGATGCGCGCGGTGAACGTACCGGCCTCCGCGTCGATCTTTACCCGGGCGTCGTGGAAGTCCAGCCAACTGCCGACGACCGGATGCCAGACCTTGTAGACGGTCTCCTTGATACTGAACAGCACCATCGGCCAGAAGGTGCCGCCGGGCAACCGCGCGCAGTCGGCCTCCTCCTCGGGCAGCAGGACGAGTCGGCGTACCCCGGCGTTGAGCTCGCGGTGCTGCTCGGCGTCCATGCCGACGGACCGGATGTCGGCCCGGCGGGCGACGGCGGCCGCGCAGTAGCCCTGGGTGTGGGTGATGGCACCGACCAGCCCGACCGGCCAGACCGGCGCCCGGTCGGCGGCGGCCGGCACGGCCGCCGGCGGCAGACCCAGCCCGGCCATGGCCCGGCGGGCGCAGACGCGCCCGGCGGTGAAGTCGCGCCGGCGGCTCTCCACGGCCCGCTCGCCGAGGCAGGCCAGCTCGGCCGCCAGCAGTTCCCCGCCGAAGTCGTCCGGCCGGGCGACGGCCACCGCGACCGTGGCGGGCAGCAGATCACGCATCGCCGCCTCCCACCAGGCATGCCCGGCCCGGCCGCCACGCCAGCACCTGGTCAACCGTCAAATTTCCGACTGCCATGAGGGGTGAAGGTACCGCAGGGATGTAACGCCGGATTTTTCCGCAGCGCTCTCCGGTCTTCGCCGGGGGGAGGGCGAGCACACCCGCTCGGCCGCGCGACCAAGCGCAGCCGGTTGCTGGAGGAGTACTGGGCCGGCCGGGCGATCCTCAGCGTCTACCCGGGCTCCTGCCTCGCTGCCGCCTCCGAGGATCTGCGCAACACGCCGGTGGCCGCCGCCGACCGGCGGCGGCCACCAGGGCGTGCGTGCGGGTCAGCCGCGCCGGGGACGCCGGGTCAGACCGAAGCCGACCACGCCGGCGACCGCGGCGAGCACGCCGCCGATGCCGGTCCAGATCCACCGCGAGCCGAGATCCGGCAACCAGTCCGCCGCGTCACCCTCGTCGTCGGCGTCCGGGTCGGCCGGGGGTACGGCGTTGAGCACCGTGCCTGCCTTGGTGTTCGGCACCAGCGGCGCGGCCAGCTCGCCGTCGTCGGTCGAGGCGCCCCGGTCGGCGATGGTGCCGACCAGCAGGTCCACGTCGATCGGCGCGCCCAGGTCCGGCTCGGGCAGGTCGATCACGGAGAGCCGGACGACGTACGAGCCGGGCAGCGGGTCGGCCGACCAGGGCTCGGCCCACGGCCGCACCTCGCGCAGCGTGCAGCCCAGCGCCACGCTCGTCGCCGTGGCGTCCACGGTCGGGGTCTGCGCCCCCGCCGTGCACGCCTGACGCCGCCGCAGACCGTCGAAGACGTCGACCGTCCAGGTGGACGCGCCGCTGCGCCCCTTCGGGAAGGTGACGGTGGCGCTGATCTCCTGCACCTGACCGGCGGTCGCCGGGAACGACCAGTAGAGGTGGTCGCCGATCGAGGCGTCCACCCGCACCGGCTGTCCGGCGGCGATCGGGGTGGCGCCGAGGAACGACGTACCGGCCCGGTTCACCGGCGTGGCTCCGGGGGAGGGGGTCGGCGCGGCGACGGCCGGGGCGGGAAGCAGCCCTGCTCCGCCTGCGGCGAGCAGGGCCGCCAGCGAACGCGACAGTGCGGTACGCATCAGTTTTCCCTCCAGGTGGCGACCCACCAGCGGGTGAGCAGGCCGGCGAGCAGGCCGGCGAGCAGCCCGACGACGGTGAGCAGGGCGAGCAGGGCCCAACCTCGGCCGAGATCCGGCCCGTCCGGCTCGGGCGCGGCGGCGACCACGTCGATGGTCAACTCCACCGGCATGCCCGGAGTCGCCGCGGTGCCGGGGCGTGGGGCGAACGAGTTGCTCACCACCAGGCAGACGGTGGTGGGTTCGACGACGGGGGTGGCACTCTCCTTGATTCGCGCGGCGTCCTCGTCGTCGGCCGTGGCCGACCAGCGCAGTCCGGCGGAGAGCACGTCGGCTCGCCCGCTGCCGGCGTCCGCGCCCCGGACCAGTTCCCGGCCGTCCGCCGCGGTGGCCCGCAGCAGCACCCCGTAGTCCCGGTTGACCGCTCGGTCCAGCGCCATGCTCACCGATGCGCGAAGTTCCTGCCCGGGGCGTACCGGCACCCGGTAGTAGCGGTGCTCGGAGAACGCCTCCCGGTCGGCGTAGACGCCGGGGGCGAGTAGTGGTGCCGTGTCGCAGGCGTTCGCGCCGCCGACGACCGTCGGCGCCCGGGTGTTGGTGTCGCCGGCCCGCTCGACGAGCTGCTTGATCCGGCCGGTCAGCTCCTCGGCGCTCTGGGCGGCGGTGTAGGTGCCGCCGGTCGCGCTGGCGATGCAGAGCAGTTGACGCCGGACCTTCTCGTCGGGGGCCAGGCCGAGGGTGTCGACGACCAGGCTGGTGCCCTGGGCGGCGAGTTCGCGGGCCACCTCGCACGGGTCCGGCGGCGCGCAGGTGTCCTCCCCGTCGGTGATCAGCACGATCCGTCGGGTGGTGGCCCCGGTGCCCAGGTCCTGCGCGGCCGAGCGCAGTGCCAGGCCGACAGGTGTGAACCCGGTCGGCCGCAGCGTCGCCACCGCGGCCTTGGCCGCGGAGCGGTCCACCGGACCGACCGGCACGATCTGCTGGGTGTCCTGGCAGCCGACCTTCTTGTCCTTGCCACGGTAGGTCGCGCCGAGCACCCGGATGCCGAGCTGGGTGTCCTCCGGCAGCGCGTCCACCACCTCGTTGAAGGCCTGCTGGGCGACCGAGATCCGGCTGCGTCCGTCGATGTCGGCGGCGCGCATCGAGCCGCTGACGTCGAGCACGAGCTCAACCCGTGGAGGCTCGGGAACCGGCTCCTCGTCGGCCTGCGCCGGGACCGGCCCGGCCAGCGCGGTGGTCGCCAACAGTCCGAGAAGGACAGCCGCCGATCGTTTGAAGTTGATCACGGCCCGCAGTGTAGTGAGATCCACTTTGGATGATCACTTGGGATGGCGGGGGTTGGCGGCCCGCCACCCCCGGCCCGAATCGACGAGCCCCGCTGGCCGGCCCCCATCGCGCGCTGGGTCCACGCCAGGTCACCCTCGGTCAACTGCCCGATGGTAAGCATCGGCTCGGTCGCCATCGGTCGGAAATCTGACTTAAGTTGACCCGTTGTGCCGGTGGTGCGCGGTGGTTAAGCTCTTCATGCGCGCCCCAATCGCCCGCTTCCCCCGTGGCAGGCGATCGGGGCGCGCGTCTATGTCAGAAGGGCCCGCACGCTTCGGCGTGCGGGCCCTTCTCCGTCGCGCTATGCGGCGCGTCGCCTGTCGGTGCTTATATCCACCGGCCGTCGAGCCACATTCGGGACAACCAGTCCGCATACGGGATGGTCTTGCCGACGAAAATCGGATAAAAGTACGCGAAGCAGAGCGCCACCAGCAGCACGTACGCCCCGGCCGCGATGCTGCCCACCAGTCGGCGTTCGTAACTCGGGTCACCGGGCACCAGCGGCGTCACCGTGCCCACGTCACCCCCGGCGGGAGCGATGAGCGCGCCCAGCACGTACACCACCGCCAGCACCAGGAAGGGCAGCGCCGGCGCGGTGTAGAACGAGAACATCGTCCGGCCGTCGAGGGCGAACCAGAACCACGGCAGCAGCCCGGCGGCCACGGTGAGCAGGATCGCGCCGGCCCGCCAGTCGCGACGAGCCACGCCCAGCCAGGCCAGCGCCGCCAGGGCGGGCAGGAAGGACCACCAGAGCAGCGGGGTGCCCAACAGCAGGATCTCGGAGGCGCAGGTCGGCGCGCCGCAGGCGCCGTCACCGGTCCAGTGGAACGCCACCGGCCGACCGAGCAGCAACCACTGCCACGGCCACGACTGGTATTTGTGCGCGTCGTCGAGCTGGGCATGGAAGCCGTACGCCGCACGGTGGTACTCGAAGAGGTTGATCAGCGGCCCGATCACCGGGCGGTCACTGAGCGGGGCGGCCGGGTAGGCCGACGCGAGCCGGTAGTAGCCGTCGTCGGTGATCAGCCAGCCCGACCAGGTGGCCAGGTAGGTGCCGATCATGAGCACGCCGGCCAGCACCAACCAGGGCAGCTCGTCGAGCAGGGCGTCCCGCCACGGCCGGCGGACCCCCGCCGAGCGGCGGACGCCGACCTCCCAGAGAATCACCAGCAGCGCGAAGGCCGGGACGAAGTACAGGGCGCTCCACTTCACCGCGCAGGCGCAGCCGATCAGGACGCCAGCAGCCAACCGCCACCACGGCCAGGTGCGCCAGCCGGTCGGCGGTCGGCCGGCCCGGCCCGGCTGGCTCAGGTCGAGCCCGTCGTCAAGCGCCCGTGCCCAGCGGCGGCGGCGGGCGTCCCGATCGAGCACCAACGCGCCGAACGCGGCCAGCACGAAGAAGAGCAGGAAGATGTCGAGCAGCGCCGCCCGGGACAGCACCAGGTGGAAGCCGTCCAGGGCGAGCAGCAGGCCGGCGGCGCAGCCGAGCACCGTCGAGCGGAACATCCGCCGACCGATGCGCACCAGCAGCAACACCGACAGCGTGCCGATCACGGCCGCCGAGAACCGCCAGCCGAACTCCGGCGCGGTGGTCATCAGGTGCCCGGGGACCGAGACCTTCGAGTCGGCGTCCTGGTAGCCGAAGGCCCACTCGCCGAGGCCGATCAGCCACTTGCCCAGCGGTGGGTGCACGACGTACGACGGGCCGTTGTCCTTGTAGTTCCATTCGACGCCCCGGCTGATCAGCCCGTAGCCGTCCTTGGCGTAGTACGTCTCGTCGAAGATCTTGCCCTTGATGCTGGACAGCCCGACGAAGCGCAGGATCGCCGCGATGGCCACGACCACGGCTGTGGCCGCCCAGGAGAACCGGTCCACCTGGCTGTCGATGGTGGCGAACCGTCGCCGGATCTGGGCGGGCACGCCGCCGTCACCGGCGGGCGGCGCCGTCGGCTCCTGGTGTGGGCTGGGCTCGCCCGTCACCTCGACCATCTTGGCAGGATCGGCGCTCGGGCTCTGCGCAGTCGACGCACTCGTCACCCGGCGATCGTAGGCTGCCAAGGTGCTCGGTGGCGCCCGTCGTCCCCGATACCGGTACTCGCTGTCGATGAAGGAGACGAATTCGTGGGTGAAATGTCCGAAGCTGGGCGCCTGATCCTGCTCGGTGCCCCGCTCGGCAACCCCGCCGACGCCTCGGCCCGTTTTCGGGAGGTGCTGATCAGCGCCGACGTCGTCGCGGCCGAAGACACTCGCCGGCTCACCCGGCTGGCCCGCGATCTCGACATCACCGTCGGCGGTCGCATCGTCTCCTACTTCGAGGGCAACGAGGAGCGGCGTACGCCCGAGCTGGTCGAGGTCATCCTCGGCGGATACGTGGTGGCACTTGTCACCGACGGGGGGATGCCGAGCGTCTCCGACCCCGGCTACCGGCTGGTGCGGGCCGCGTTGGACGTCGGGGCGCCGGTCACCGTCGCTCCCGGGCCGAGCGCCGTCACCACCGCCCTGGCGGTGTCCGGGCTGCCCTGCGACCGGTTCTGCTTCGAGGGCTTCCTGCCCCGCACCCCCGGCGCCCGCCGATCCCGGCTGCGCGCCCTCGCCGCCGAGGAACGCACGCTCGTCTTCTTCGAAGCCCCGCACCGGATCGGCGCGGCGCTCACCGACCTGGCCGACACGTTCGGCGCGGACCGGCCGGCCGCGCTCTGCCGCGAACTCACCAAGACCTACGAGGAGGTCGTCCGCCGCCCCCTCGGCGAGTTGGCCCGGTGGGCCGCCGAGGGCGACCCGCGCGGTGAGATCACCCTGGTGGTGGCCGGGGCGCCGGTGACCGCACCGGAGCGCCCCGACGACGACACCCTGCGCGCGGCGGTCGCCGAGCGGGAGGCCGCCGGCCGGTCCCGCCGCGACGCCATCACCGACGTCGCGACCGAGTACGCGCTGCGCCGCCGGGACGTCTACACGATCGTGCACAGCTGACCGAGGGTCCGGGCGGACGGCGGGGTTCACCAGGCGGCGACCAGGAAGCCGACGGTGATCAGCGCCGGGCCGGTGACGGCGACCGCCACGGCCCAGCGGCGGTGCCGGCGGCCGGGCAGTCGGGCCGACCCGGTCCACCGGACGATGCCGGCGGTGCAGCACAGCACCACCAGCAGGCCGGGCAGCCAGCGCAGGTGCCGGACCAGTCCGGTGTCCGCGTACGCGGTACCGCCGTCGGAGCCGGTCATCCGCGCCGGTAGCGGTGTGCCGGTCGCGTCCGCCCCGGCGGGCACGCCGCTGACGCGTACCCCGTGCGCGACGAACCGCCCGTCCCGTTCCGTGAAGATCCCCCGGCACCGCTGGGTGAGCCCGCCGCCGGTGCACTCGGCGATCACCACGGTGCCCGCTCGCGCGTGCCCGACCGCCAGCCAGAACGGGCCGGCGCTGACCCAGGCGAAGAAGGCCGTGACCAGGGTCAGCGAAACCAGCGCGGCGAGCCCGGGCAGCGGATCCGGCGGTGGGACGCCACGGCTCGGCGCGCGCCGTCGCGCCTGGCGTGAGCCGCGGTCGCGCTGCGGCGACGGGTCCTCCCGGACCGGCGTGCCGTCCCAGTGCACCTGCTCGATCGGCGCCCAGAAGGCGCCGTCGTCGTCCGGTTGGTCACCGCCGGCCCGAAGGCCCCGCTCCCGGCTGCTCTGCTGCCGGACGGGCACCCGACTCGGCACCGCGTCCACCGGCGCCCCGGTGGTCGGCTCCACCTCGACGGCCTCCGCACCGACCGGTGGGATTGGCGGGTCGGGTCGGGCTGGGCTGGGTACGGGTGCCGCCGGGGTCGGACGGGACGGGGTGGGCGTTGCGGCCGGCGTGGGCCGGGCCGGGGTGGCGGTGAGATTCATGCCGTCGTCGCGTCTCGGCGCGACCGCCCGTCTGGACGGCGTGTGCTGCTGTTCCGCCGGCCGGTCGGCGGCAGTGCCCGGTCGTGCGGCAGCGCCCGGTCGTGGGGCCGGGCTCGGACGGGTGGCAGCGCCCGGACGTGCGGCCGGGCTCGGTCGCGGCGCGGAGGCCGGGTCGACACCGGGCACCGGCCTGGGCTGGGGCGCGACCCCGGCACCGCGGGGTGCGGCCGGTTCGGGGTCGCCGTCGACCGTCGGGCCGGTGGGAGGGTCCTCGTGATCCCGCGCCGCTCGTCTGCCAGTCACGAGGTTCATTGCACACCGATCGGGAGGGCGGATCGGGCAGTTGAGCCGCGTGTCGGCGACAAATCGGACCAATTGGCGGGGTGGTCGGTCCGGTCCGTCGGCCCGGCACCCCCTATTGGTTCGCGGTCGCCCCGGCCGGGTCACTAGGCTTGCTGCTCATGAGTCACGTTCTCGCGGCAGTGGCCTGGCCGTACGCCAACGGCCCCCGCCACATCGGCCACGTCTCCGGTTTCGGCGTTCCCTCCGACGTCTTCGCCCGGTACATGCGGATGGCCGGCCACGACGTGCTCATGGTCTCCGGCACCGACGAGCACGGCACCCCGATCCAGGTGCAGGCCGACGCCGACGGGGTGACCCCGCGCGAGCTGGCCGACCGGTACAACAGGGTGATCGTCGAGGACCTGCACGGCCTCGGCCTCTCCTACGACCTGTTCACCCGCACCACCACCCGCAACCACTACGCGGTGGTGCAGGAGCTGTTCGAGGGGATGTACCGCAACGGCTACATCGTGCCGAAGACCACCATGGGCGCGATCTCCCCGTCCACCGGGCGCACCCTGCCCGACCGCTACATCGAGGGCACCTGCCCGATCTGTGGGTACGACAGCGCGCGCGGCGACCAGTGCGACAACTGCGGCAACCAGCTCGACCCGATCGACCTGATCGACCCCAAGTCGCGGATCAACGGGGAGACCCCGAAGTTCGTCGAGACCGAGCACTTCTTCCTGGACCTGCCCGCGCTGGCCGAGGTGCTGCGGCAGTGGCTGGACACCCGGGACGGGTGGCGACCCAACGTGCTGCGCTTCTCCCGCAACCTGCTCGACGACCTCCAGCCCCGGGCAATCACCCGGGACCTGGAGTGGGGCGTGCCGATCCCGCTCGACGGCTGGCGGGACCGGTCCGACAAGCGGATCTACGTCTGGTTCGACGCGGTGATCGGCTACCTGTCCGCCTCCATCGAGTGGGCCCGCCGCTCCGGCGACCCGGAGGCGTGGCGGAAGTGGTGGTCGACCGACGGGGAGGGCAAGGACTCCCGCTCCTACTACTTCATGGGCAAGGACAACATCGTCTTCCACTCGGTCATCTGGCCGGCGCTGCTCTCCGGATACTCCGGCGAGGGCTCCCGCGACGGTGAGCCGGGCCAGCTGGGCCGGCTCAACCTGCCCACCGAGGTGGTGTCGAGCGAATACCTGACCATGGAGGGGCGCAAGTTCTCCTCATCCCGCAAGGTGGTCATCTACGTTCGCGACTTCCTGGACCGCTACGACGCCGACGCGTTGCGGTACTTCATCGCCGCTGCCGGTCCGGAGAGCAACGACACCGACTTCACCTGGGCCGAGTTCCTCCGCCGCAACAACGACGAGCTGGTCGCCGGCTGGGGCAACCTGGTCAACCGGTGCGTCTCGATGGCGGCGAAGAACTTCGGCGCGATCCCGCCGGTCGACCCGGCCGGGCTCACCGAGGCCGACGAGGCGCTGCTCGCCGTCTCCCGGACCGGGTTCACCACGGTCGGCGACCTGATCGGCCGGCACCGGCAGAAGCAGGCCATCGGCGAGGCCATGAAGGTGGTCGCCGAGGCCAACAGGTACCTGTCCGAGCAGGCCCCGTGGAAGCTCAAGGCCGAGGCGGACAAGCCCCGGATGGGCACCATCCTGCACGTCGCCCTCCAGGTGATCAGCGACGCCAACACGCTGCTCACCCCGTTCCTGCCGCACTCCGCGCAGCAGGTGCACGAGCTGCTCGGCGGCACCGGCGTACACGCGCCGATGCCGGTCATCGAGCAGGTCGACGACCTGGACGGCGGTCCGGCGTACCCGGTGCTGACCGGGGACTACACCGTCGGCGCGCGCTGGGAGTCGGTGTCGATCGAGTCGGGCCGGCCGTTGGCCGCGCCGAAGCCGGTGTTCCGCAAGCTCGACCCGTCGATCGTCGACGAGGAGTTGGCCCGGCTGGCCGACTGAACGCGCGACGCCCCGGGCGGCGGGTCATCCTGCCGCCCGGGGCCGTCACATCACGTACCGGGCGTCCATCACCTGGTCGTCGGTCACCTCGGCGCCCGGCGCCCAAGCCTCGTAGACCCCCCGCTCCTGGCACTGCGCACCGGCCGCGACCACCGCGTCCGGGTTCGGGTAGCGCAGCCGCAGCCGCAACCAACCGGCCTCCTCCCGCAGCACCAGGCACGGCACGCCCCGCCACTGGGCGAACCGGACCCGACGGGCGACCGCGCTCACCGGGTAACGGGCCGCCCGGGTCTTCGCCAGCACCCGGAACCCGCCGGGCAGGTCGGCCACCGCCTCGTACTCGCTGTCGCCGTACCAACCGACAAGCTGGGTGGAACGCGGCGCGTCGGCGTTCGGCACGTACTCCTGGTCCGGGGAGAGGCCCGGCACCGCGGCCAGCAGGTGCCGCCACTGCGGGCCCACCATCCGCAGCCAACCGCGCTGCTCGGCCTGGTAGGTGTAGAGCACCACCTCCACCCCCTCCGCCGGATAGGCGATCAGGGCGGCGTTCGCCGGCATCGGCAGGTCGGCGAAGTCGCGGGTGATGAACTCCGGGATGAGGTGACCGTTGCTCGGCACGAAGCCCGTGCCCAGCACCGGCGCGCCGATCCGGTCCCGGGATCCCAGCGCGGTCAGGCCGCGGTGCGCCTCACCCACCGGCACGTCGTAGTCGCCCGGGTCGGACGCCCGCCAGCGCAACGCGTACGCCACCTCCGGACCGTCCCTGCTGACCTCACCGTCGGTCCGCAGCACCGTCGTCGTCGCCGGCGTACGCAGGTGCGCCACGTCGTGTTCGCGGTAGCAGAAGCCGTGCGGCAACCAGCCCCGCACGTACCCGGCGAGTTGCTGGGCGGAGAGCACCTTGACCATCCGGGTGCCCCGCCGGACCACCGCCGACGCCCGTGCCGCGGCCAGCGTCGGATCGGCCGCCGCGGCGGGCTGCTGGCTGAGCTGGTGCAGGTACGCCCAACCCCGCTCGCGGTGCGCGGGCACCATCAGCGGCGTCTCCGGCTCGTCGGAGGGCTCCGTGGCGCCGTGCACCGCGGTCACCTCGGTGACGTGCACGAACCGGTGCCACGGCAGGGCGCTGCCCGGTCGGGGCGCCCACTCGAAGCCGGCCACCTCGTCGGCGCTGAACAACTCGTACGCGGCACCCCGGGCGATCTCCTCGGCCGGGTAGACGCCCCCGCCGAACGCCATGTGCAGCCCGGTGCGTTCTTCGGCCGCGCCGCTCGCGTGGGGTGTGACGCTCACGCCGCCGCCTCGCTTCGCTCGCTCACGCGGCGACGGTAGAGTCGCGCGGCGTAGTCGGGGTGAACGTCGGGTGGCGGGCAGATGGACAGGCCCGGTGTGTGATGCTGTCGCTGATGAGCGAGCCCACTGAATCCCGTCGAGAGCGTGCCGCCCGGCGGGCCGGAGAGTTTCCGCCCGCCCCCGAGCCGCTGCCCCGGCCGGTGCTGGACAGCCACACCCACCTGGACATCACGGTCAGTGAGGCCGGTGTGCCGGGCGGCGGCCCGGCCGACGACCCGGTCGCGGTGGCCATCGCGCTCGCCGCCACGGTCGGCGTGGACCGGCTGGTCCAGGTGGGAGTCGACGTCGCCTCCTCGCGATGGGGCGCGGACACCGCCGACAGGTATCCCGCCGTGCTGGCCACCGTGGCGCTGCACCCCAACGAGGCGCCCCGCCTGACCGACCTCGACGAGGCGCTGCGGGAGATCGAGTCCCTCGCCGCCCGCGACCGGGTCCGGGGGATCGGCGAGACCGGCATGGACTTCTTCCGGACCGGCGACGAGGGGCGTGCCGCGCAGGAGGCCAGCTTCCGGGCGCACATCGCCATCGCCAAGCGGTACGACAAGGCGCTTGTCATCCACGACCGGGACGCCCACGCCGACGTGCTGCGGATCCTCGACGACGAGGGCGCGCCGGAGACGGTGGTGCTGCACTGCTTCTCCGGTGACGCCGGGTTCGCCCGCGAGTGCGTGCGCCGGGGCTACCTGTTGAGCTTCGCCGGCACCGTCACCTTCGGCAGCGCGACGGCGCTGCGCGAGGCCGCCGCGCTCACCCCGCTGGACCAACTGCTGGTGGAGACCGACGCGCCGTACCTCACGCCGACGCCGCACCGGGGCCGGCCGAACGCGTCGTACCTGATCCCGCTCACCGTCCGCGCGCTCGCCGCGACCACCGGCAGTGACCTGGACGAGCTGTGCGCGGCCATCTCCGCCACCGGTGACCGGGCCTTCGGCCCGTGGTGAGCCCGGCCCGACGGTCGGCCCCGACCCCGTCGCTACGCTGCCAACCATGACCGGTCTCCTCGGCCCGGCGGAGATCCGGGAACTCGCCGCCCGGCTGGGCGTCGCGCCCACCAAGAAGCTGGGCCAGAACTTCGTGCACGACCCGAACACCGTCCGCCGGATCGTCACCGCCGCCGGGCTGACCCCCGACGACGTGGCACTGGAGGTCGGCCCCGGGCTCGGCTCGCTGACCCTGGGCCTGCTGCCGGTCGCCGGGCACGTGCACGCCGTGGAGATCGACCCGGTGCTCGCCGGGGCGCTGCCGGAGACCGTCGCCCGGCACGCCGGCGCGGACGCCGGCCGGCTGACCGTGCACCGCGCCGACGCGCTGCGCGTCGACGCCGCCGAGCTGGCCGACCCACCGCCGACGGCGCTGGTGGCGAACCTGCCCTACAACGTGGCCGTGCCGGTGGTGCTGCACCTGCTCGCCGTGCTGCCCACCCTGCGGCACGGCCTGGTGATGGTGCAGAAGGAGGTCGCCGACCGGCTCGTCGCCGGTCCCGGCTCCAAGGTGTACGGCATCCCGTCGGTCAAGCTCGCCTGGTACGCCCACGCGCGAAGCGCCGGCAAGGTGCCGCCGAACGTGTTCTGGCCGGTGCCCAACGTCGACTCCGGCCTGGTCGCCTTCACCTGCCACGAGCCGCCCCGCGCCGACGTACCCCGGAAGCAGGTCTTCGCCGTGGTCGACGCGGCGTTCGCGCAGCGCCGCAAGACGCTGCGCGCCGCCCTGGCCGGCTGGGCCGGTGGCCCGGACCGGGCCGCCGCCGCGCTCACCGCGGCCGGTGTCGACCCCGGCGCCCGGGGGGAGTCGCTGACCGTCGAGCAGTTCGCCGCCATCGCCGCGTCGGCTCCGGCCGGTACGCGTACCGCGAAGTAGGCTGACGCCGTGCCCGCCGAGGAGGTGTACGAGTGACCGCGCAGCCGATCGAGCCCACCGCCCAGGGGATATGGGGTCCGGATCCGGTCCGGCAGCGACTGGCCAACCACACCATCGAGGACGTGCTGGCCCTGCCCGACGACGCCCCCCGCGTCGAGCTACGTGACGGAGTCCTCGTCGTGGTCCCTTCCCCCACCTATGACCACCAGAACATCAGCAGCCTGCTCTGGATGTGGCTGCGACAGCACGCCCCGCTGGATCTGTCGCCAGCTACCGCCATCGGAGTGGCGATCAACCACCGCAACACCCTTGAGCCGGACGTGGTGCTGTTGCGCCGTCCCCTCGTTGGCACCAGCCACTACTTCGATGCTGAGCAGGTCATGCTGGCCGTCGAGGTCGTCTCGCCCGGCACGCGTCGGCGGGACCGGTTGGAGAAGCCTGCGGACTACGCCGATGCCGGGATCCCGCACTACTGGCGGATCGAGCAGAATCCGGTGCACGTGTACGCGTACGACCTGGTCGACGGCCGCTACGAGCTGGCCGCCGACTCTGCCGAGGAGCTGATCGTGGCCAAGCCGTTCGACATCCGCCTGCACGTGCGGGACATCACCCCGTGACCGAGGCCTGGCGACCGGACGGCGAGGACGAGCGGCTCGGGGCCATCGGGCCGGTGCGGGTCCGGGTGCCCGCGAAGGTCAATCTGCACCTCGGGGTGGGTCCGCTGCGCCGCGACGGCTACCACGAGCTGAACACCGTCTACCACGCCATCTCGATCTACGACGAGTTGACGGCCCGCCGGGGCGACACGCTCGCCCTGACCATGGAGGGCGAGGGCACCGGCGAGCTGGCGCTCGACGACAGCAACCTGGTGATCCGCGCCGCGCACGCTCTCGCCGGGTACGCCGGGGTGCTGCCGCACGCCCGACTGCACCTGCGCAAGCAGATCCCGCTCGCCGGTGGGCTGGCCGGTGGCAGCGCCGACGCGGCCGCCGCCCTGGTCGCCTGCGACGCGCTCTGGGGCACCGGGCTGTCCCGCGACGAGTTGGCCGGGATCGCCGCCGACCTGGGCTCCGACGTGCCGTTCCTGATCTACGGCGGCACCGCGCTGGGCACCGGCCGGGGCGAGGCGATCAGCCCGGTGCTGGTCCGCCCCACCTCCTGGCACTGGGTGGTGGCGTTCGCCGACGGCGGCCTGTCCACCCCGGCCGCGTACCGGGAGTTGGATCGGCTCCGCGACGCCGGCGCCGCCGGTGACCCGTTGGGCAGCACCGACGGGCTGCTGGGCGCGCTGCGCCAGCGCGACCCCCGGGTGCTGGCCCGGATGCTCGGCAATGACCTCCAGGACGCCGCGCTGGCCATGCGCCCGGCGTTGGCCGACACGCTCAAGGCGGGTGAGGCGGCCGGCGCGCTCACCGGCATCGTCTCCGGTTCCGGGCCGACCTGCGTGTTCCTCGCCGCCGACGCCGCCGACGCGGAGCGGATCGCCGCCGAGCTGACCGCTGCCGGCGTGTGCCGTCACGCGCGGGTCGCGCACGGTCCGGTCGCCGGCGCCCGGGTCGGCTGACGGCGCGTCCCACCCGGCCCGCGGGCGCGCGGCGCGGGTGCCCGGGGCGTCCGCGTACCCTTGAGGCAGGCGTCCAGGTGCCCGCCGGCACCCGGACGCCTTGATCATGAAGGGTGGAACGTGGCGAACATCGTCAATCTGGACCGGGTGTCCAAGGGGTACGGCGCGGCAGGGCGGCTGCTCACGGACGTCTCGCTCGGCCTGGACGACGCCGACCGGATCGGCGTGGTCGGCCTCAACGGCGCCGGCAAGTCCACCCTGCTGCGGCTCCTCACCAAGCAGGAGGACCCCGACGACGGCCGGGTGACCCACCGCCGCGACCTCCGCGTGTTGTGGCTGCCGCAGCAGCTCACCCTCGCGCCCGACGCCACCGTCCGGGACGTGGTCCTCGGCACCGCCTGGCTCAACGAGGGCATGGGCGCCGAGCACGAGTGGGCTGGCGACGCCGGTGTCCGGGGCATCCTCGACGGCCTCGGCATGCCGCACCTCGGCCTCGACCAGCCGGTCGGCCCGATGTCCGGTGGCGAACGGCGACGGGTGGCGCTCGCCGCGCTGCTCGTTCGCGACTCCGACCTGCTCATCCTCGACGAGCCCACCAACCACCTCGACGTCGGCGGTGTCGACTGGCTGGCCCGGCACCTGGTGGGGCGCAAGGGAGCCCTGGTCGTGGTCACCCACGACCGGTGGTTCCTGGACGCGATCTGCACCAACACCTGGGAGGTCGCCGACCAGACCGTCCGCGCCTACGAGGGTGGTTTCGCCGCCTGGACCCTCGCCCGCGCCGAGCGCGAGCGCGTCGCCGCCGCCACCGAGGCCCGCCGGCAGAACCTGCTCCGCAAGGAGATCGCCTGGCTGCGCCGTGGACCGCCGGCCCGGACGTCGAAGCCCCAGTTCCGCATCGACGCCGCGAACGCGCTGATCGCCGACGTGCCGCCGGCGCGCGACACCATGTCGCTGCAGCGCATGGCCACCTCACGGCTCGGCAAGCAGGTGTACGACCTGGAGAACGTCGAGCTGCACGCCGGCCCGAAGGAGATCCTGCGCGACGTCACCTGGCTGGTCGGCCCGGGAGACCGGATCGCCATCCTCGGCGCCAACGGCGCCGGCAAGACCACGCTGCTGCGGATGCTCGCCGGCATCACCCGCCCCGACGGTGGTCGCCTCGGCACCGGCTCCACCGTGCGGCCCGCGTTCCTGTCGCAGGAGCTCAGCGAGCTGCCCGGGCACCTGCGGGTCCTCGAAGCCGTCGAGGAGGTCGCCCGCCGGGTGCAGCTCGGCGACCGGGAGGTCTCCGCCGCGCAGCTCGCCGAGGTGTTCGGCTTCGACGACCGGCGGCTCTGGACCCCGGTCAGTGACCTCTCCGGTGGCGAACGCCGCCGGTTGCAGATGCTGCGGCTGCTCGCCGGTGAGCCCAATGTGCTGCTCTTCGACGAGCCCACGAACGACCTGGACACCGACACCCTCGCCTCGCTGGAGGACCTGCTCGACTCGTGGCCCGGCACGATCATCGTGGCGAGCCACGACCGCTACCTCATCGAGCGGGTCACCGACACCGCGTACGGGATGTTCGGCGACGGCCGGCTGGTGCACCTGCCGGGCGGGGTCGACGAATACCTCGCCCGGACCGCGGAGCGAGCCGGCTTCTCGCGGGCGGGCGTCACCTCGACCTCGACCTCCGCGCCCGCCTCGGGAGGCGGCATGTCCGCCGCCGAGGTCCGCCAGGCCCGCAAGGAGTTGTCCCGCCTGGAACGGCAGCTCGGCAAGCTCGACCAGCGCGAGACCACCCTGCTCGGCCAACTCGCGGCGGATGCCACCGACTATGCCCGGGTCGCCGACCTGGACGCTCAGCTCAAGGATCTGCGCGCCGAGCGGGAGCGGATCGAGGAAACCTGGATGACGCTCGCCGAGGAGCTTCCCGAGAGCTGACCGGGCCGGACGCACCGGCCCGGGGGCCGTGTGCGGCGTCACACCGCCACATGCGGGACAATCGTCGGCGACACCTACCCCACGGCGT
Source organism: Micromonospora sp. NPDC049204 (assembly GCF_040647935.1). NCBI lineage: Bacteria > Bacillati > Actinomycetota > Actinomycetes > Micromonosporales > Micromonosporaceae > Micromonospora > Micromonospora sp. NPDC049204. Next base: position 248,022 of record NZ_JBEZDC010000002.1, read on the forward strand.
TGGAGACTCAGACATGGCCCACACCCCCGTCAACCACCCCGCGCGGCCGATCTACCGGGCGATCGGCGGGCTGACCGGTCTGTACCTGGTGGTCTTCGGTGTGCTCGGCATCATCGCGAGCACCGGCAACGAGATCCTCGCCCAGGATGACACCCGGGTCCTCGGCCAGGGCACGAACCTTGGCTTCTCGCTGCTCAGCGTGCTGCTGGGGCTCGTCGTGCTGGTCGGCATCGCGCTCGGCCGCAACATCGACGTGGCGATCAACCAGTGGCTGTCGTACGCCCTGATGGTGATCAGCCTGGCCAGCCTCGCCTTCATCCGGACCGACGCCAACATCCTCAACTTCAGCATCGTCACCGTCATGGTCGTGATGACCGTCGCCCTGGTGCTGCTCATGGTCGGGATGTACGGCAAGGTCGGGTCGGAGGACGAGGCGGAGGCTTTCCGGAAGGCTCGGCTCGTTCTCTGAGTTTGTTGCTTGGTTGCGGTTGTGGGTTTTCGCCGGAGCCCGAGCTGCTCCGGGCGGTCAGGCTTGATCCCTGCGCAGCTCGGGCTCCGGCGAAAACCTGACCGGGTCCAGCCTTTGGCGGACCCTTTCGGCTTTGGGGTTCTTCGGACAGTTGGTCTTACCTTGGGTGACAATTCCTCCTGAAACGGTCAATCAGGGGGTTGGGTATGCCGCACTTTCCGGTTAACCATCCGGCACGGCCGCTCTACCGGGTCCTCTCCGGTCTGATCGGCGTCTACATCCTGGTCTTCGGCGTCTGGGGTGTCGCCGAGACGATCGGCGACCCGCTGTTCGATCGCAGCAGCACCTGGGCCCTCGGGCTGCGTACCAACCTGGCCTTCTCACTCGCCTCGGTGGTCTTCGGAGTCGTCCTGATCATCGGGGCGTCCCGGCGCACCAACCTCGGCCACTACATGAACCTCACGGCCGGCGTGGTGTTCCTGGTGACCAGCATCCTGATGATGTCGGTGCTGCAGACCGGTGCGAACTTCCTCAACTTCTCGATGTCGACGGTGATCGTGTCGATGCTGTTCGGCCTGATCCTGCTGGGCACCGGCCTGTACGACAAGATCGGCCCACCGGAACACGCCGAGGCGGAGCTGACGAACCGCAAACACCCGGTGGCCGACGTGCACCGACGCTGACGACTGGTCAGTGCCGCCGGGCGGTGATCAGCGTCGGCTTCGCCTCCAGGTGCGACAGCCCGTTCCAGGCCAGGTTGACGAGGTGTGCCGCCACCGTCTCCTTGCGCGGCTTGCGCACCTCCAGCCACCAGCGGCCGGTCAGCGCCACCATGCCGACGAGCGCCTGCGAGTAGAGCTCGGCAAGCTTCGGGTCGTACCCCCGGCTCTTGTACTCGGCGCCCAGGATGTGCTCGACCTGGTGCGCGACGTCGTTCATCACGCTGCTGAAGGTGGCCGTGCCGGACATCAGCGGCGACTCGCGGACCAGCACCCGGAAACCGCTGGTCTCCTCCTCGATGTAGGTCAGCAGCGCCAAGGCCGCCTGCTCCAGCAGCTCCCGCGGGTGCCCGGCGGTCAATGCCGTGGTGATCCGGTCCAGCAGGGCCCGGACCTCCCGGTCCACCACCACCGCGTAGAGACCTTCCTTGCCGCCGAAGTGCTCGTACACCACAGGTTTGGAGACCTTGGCGCGGGACGCCACCTCCTCGATGGAGGTGGCGTCGAAACCGCGCTCGGCGAAGAGCTGGCGACCGGTCGCGATCAACTGCTCGCGTCGTTGGGCCGCCGACATGCGGACTCGGGAGGCGGGTTTGGGTTTTGGCGCCGGGACCGGCGGTGTCACCCGCCGGCCGCCGACACCCTCACCATCAGTGACCTCAGGCATGTCGCCGCCTCGCTGGCGCTCGGTGACGCCCTGCCGTGGAATGGTGCCTCCGCTGTGCCCGTTCACGTCGTCGCCTCACTGGCCGGCGGTCCGGCCGCCCTGCCGCCGTCCGACCGTACCCGGATCGGGTGCGACCCCCGTCTGCCGAGCCGTCCGGTCCCCCCGCGTGGCTCGGTCATCCGGCCATCCTGCCAGGCGGCAACCCGGCGTACCGCCCGGTTTTACCGGGGTGCGACCGGCTTCACCAGCTTCGCGGCGAGGCGTTCCGGCTTCGGCCAGCGCACCTGCGTCGCCGCGCCGGTCTTCTCGAACAACCAGATCACCCGGGCGGAGATGTCCACCTGGCCACGCAGCACACCGTGCCGGGCACTTGTGGGGTCGGCATGGTGCAGGTTGTGCCAGCTCTCGCCGAACGACAGGATCGCCAGCGGCCAGAAGTTCGACGCGCGGTCGCCCTGGCGCATCGCGAACGGACGCTCGCCGTAGACGTGGCAGACCGAGTTGATCGCCCAGGTGACGTGGTGCAGCAGGCCGATCCGGACCAGCCCGGCCCAGAAGAACGCGGTGAGCGCCCCCTGCCAGGACCAGGTCACCAGGCCGCCGATCAGCGCCGGACCGAGCAGCGAGATGACCACCAGCACGGGGAAGAGGCGGTCGACCCGACTGATGTCCCGGTCGGCGATGAGGTCCGGGGCGAAACGCTCCCGGTTGGACAGCTCTCGGCGGAACAACCAGCCCACGTGTGCGTGGAACAGGCCCCGGGTCAACGCCCAGAAGCTGGTGCCGAAGCGCCAGGGGGAGTGCGGGTCACCCTCCAGGTCGGAGAACGCGTGGTGGCGCCGGTGGTCGGCGACCCACTGGATGATCTCGCCCTGTACCGCCAGTGACCCGGCCACCGCCAGCGACACGCGCAGCCAGCGCTTGGCCTTGAACGAGCCATGCGTGAAGTAGCGGTGGAAGCCGACGGTGATGCCGAGCCCGGAGACGACGTACCAGACCAGGCCGATGACCACGTCGGTCCAGCCCAGCCAGCCTCCCCAGGCCACCGGCACGGCGATCAGCAGGGCGACGAAGGGAATCACCACGAAGGCCCAGAGGGCGGCCAGGATGCCGGGGGCCTGGCTGCCGTCGGTGAGTGGTTTCGGACCGCTGGGGGCCGGGTTCGGATCGAGCAGGGTGGTGGACATGAGACCTCGCAGGGGGACGGTGACGATCACGAAGCTACGCCTACGTCACCGTAACTTACGGCCCGGTAGATCGCACGGGGAAGTTTCGAACAACTCTCGCGCAGCTCGCCGAACTCGCAGGTCAAGTGCCGTGTAGACGGTGGGCCGAGTGCCCCGGGTGCGGCGGGGACAGCCCGCCCGCCCCACCCCGCCCACCCCCACCCCACGCGGTGATCATGAAGTTGTCCGCGCGTGTCGTCGGCGTGTTGGGCGACAACTCCATGATCGCCGGGGTGATGGCGGCGGTGGCTCAGGGCTTGGATGGCCCGACCGCAGTGGGGCTGGGTTAATCAGCGCTCGCCGGGGCGGAGGGATGAGCGATGGCGTCCGGCGACCGGGGCGCTAAGGTGTAGCGGCGGGGTAGCATCCCCCGCGCGATGCCCTCGCGTCGCTGATCGGCCGTGGTGTAATTGGCAACACCCGGGTCTTTGGTACCCGTATTTCAGGTTCGAACCCTGGCGGCCGAGCTGCCCACCTACGTCCGTTTTAGGGTCAGGTGGGGGTAAGAGGGAAAGGTGCCGGGCCTCGCGGCTAGCATGGCCGCGGAAGTGTCCGCCGTCCCGACGGGAGCCACGTCGTGCCCCAGCCCCACCTTCGTACCGTCGTCGTACTCGCCGCCGGTGAGGGCAAGCGGATGAAGTCGACACTGCCCAAGGTGCTGCACCCCCTGCTCGGTCGGACGCTGCTTGGTCACGTGCTGAGCGCCGCCGCGCCGTTGGCCGCGGACCGGACCGTCGTCGTGGTGGGGCACGGCGCCGACCAGGTTCGGGAGCACCTCACCGCTGTCGCTCCGGACGCCACGCCCGTGCTCCAGGCCGAGCAGCTCGGCACCGGACACGCCGTGCGGATCGCGCTGGAGGCCGTCCCGGACGGCGCCGGCACGGTTGTGGTGATCAACGGGGACGTGCCGCTGCTGCGTCCCGAGACGGTCGGCGCGCTGGTGACCGCGCACGAGGAGGCGGCTGCGGCGGCCACCGTGCTGGCCGCCGAGGTGCCCGACCCGACCGGGCTCGGGCGGATCGTCCGGGACGCGGACGGCCGCCTGGAGCAGATCGTCGAGGAGCGCGACGCGGACGCGACACAGCGCGCGATCCGGGAGATCAACGCCGGCATCTACGCGTTCGACGCGGTGCGGCTGCGCGAGGCGCTGAGCAAGCTCTCCACCGACAACGACCAGGGCGAGGAGTACCTGACCGACGTCTTCGGCCTGCTCCGTTCCGCGGGTGAGCCGGTCGCTGTGCACATGGCCGTCGACCACGTCGAGACGTTGGGCTGCAACGACCGGGTGGAGTTGGCGGCGCTGCGCCGGCTGCTGCGCGACCGGGTCAACGAGGTGTGGATGCGTACCGGGGTGAGCCTGCTCGACCCGGTGACCACCTGGATCGACGTGACGGTGGCCCTGGACCGCGACGCGGTGGTCGACCAGAACACCCAGTTGCGTGGCGCGACGGTGGTCGGTGCGGGCGCGTCGATCGGGCCGGACGTCACGCTTGTCGACACGATCGTCGGCCCCGGCGCGTCGGTGGTCCGCAGCCACGCCGTCGGCGCCGAGGTCGGCGCGGGCGCCAGCGTCGGGCCGTACGCGTACCTGCGGCCCGCCGCGCGGCTCGCCGACAAGGCGAAGGTCGGCACGTTCGTCGAGGTGAAGAACTCCGAGATCGGCGCCGGCTCGAAGGTGCCGCACCTGACGTACGTGGGTGACGCGACGATCGGCGAGCAGACCAACATCGGCGCGGCGTCGGTCTTCGTCAACTACGACGGGGTCAACAAGCACCGCACGGTGATCGGCAGCCACGCCCGGACGGGCGCGGACAACATGTTCGTGGCGCCGGTCGAGGTGGGCGACGGCGCGTACACGGCGGCCGGCTCGGTGATCGTGGACGACGTGCCGGCGGGCGCGATGGGTGTCGCCCGGGCGCGCCAGCGCAACATCGAGGGCTGGGTGGCGAAGCGGCGGGCCGGTACGCCGGCGGCCGAGGCCGCGCAGCGGGCCGGCGACGCGAAGGGTGCGCGGCGTTCCGGCGACGCGAAGGGTGCGTCGGAGGGGGCCGGCGCCGCAAGCGACAGTGAGGCAATGCACGGGGTGACCGAGACGGTGGGCGGCACATCCGGCGCGGGAGATACTGCAACCGAATAGTCCCCGACCCACCACCACCGGGTCGGGTACCGCCGACAAAACGGGAGCAGACGGGCCCATGGGCAGCATCGTCGCCGAAAACCGCAAAAGCCTGATGCTCTTTTCCGGACGTGGCTTTCCGGAGTTGGCCAAGGAGATCGGCGAGGTGCTCGGCGTCGCGCCGACGCCGGCCGACGCCTACGAGTTCGCCAACGGCGAGATCTTCGTACGGTTCAAGGACTCGGTGCGTGGGTCGGACGCCTTCGTGGTGCAGTCCGTCACGCACGGGGTGAACACCTGGGTCATGGAGACCCTGATCATGGTGGACGCGCTGAAGCGGGGGTCGGCCAAGCGGATCACCGTGGTGCTGCCGTTCTACCCGTACGCCCGGCAGGACAAGAAGCACCGCGGCCGGGAGCCGATCTCGGCCCGGCTGGTGGCGGACCTGTTGAAGACCGCGGGCGCCAACCGCATCCTCACCGTCGACCTGCACACCGCACAGATCCAGGGCTTCTTCGACGGCCCGGTGGACCACCTCTTCGCGATGGACATCCTGGCCGAGTACGTGGAGCACAAGTACGCCGGCCGGCCGATGACAGTGGTGGCACCGGACTCGGGCCGGGTGCGGGTGGCCGAGCGGTGGACCGACCGGCTGGGCGGTTGCCCGCTCGCGTTCATCCACAAGACCCGCGACCCGATGAAGCCGAACCAGGTCGTGGCGAACCGGGTGGTCGGCGAGGTGGAGGGCCGGGTCTGCCTGATCGTCGACGACATGATCGACACCGGTGGCACGATCGCCAAGGCCGCGGACATCCTCAAGGAGTCGGGGGCGGCGGAGATCGTGGTCGCCTCCACCCACGCGCTGCTGTCGGACCCGGCCACGGAGCGCCTGAAGAACAGCTCGATCAGCGAGATCGTGGTGACCAACACGTTGCCGCTGCCGCCGGAGAAGCAGTTGGACAAGCTGACCGTGCTGTCGATCGCGCCGCTGCTGGCGCGGGCGATCCGGGAGGTCTTCGACGACGGGTCGGTGACCACCCTCTTCGGTGGCCTGAGCTGAGGGGTGCGCCCCGTTTCGTCATTCGACGCGCCGACGGGTACAAAGCTGGCAGTCTGGTGGGAAACGGGGCTGGCACGCCGATGGGAACGCCGTCGACGCGCCGGTCTGGAGCCGTGAACGGGGACTGCCGGAAACCCTGGAAACAGCTCGGGTAGACTGGTGCGGTTGCCACGGCGAGGGTGCCCGGCGGGCCGCTGAAAAGCGCCGCACGGAGGCACCGTCATCGACGCGGTGCTCCGGGCAGTCGTTCATGACGCATGAGCCCCAGCGAGCCCCTCGCCCCAGCACCGCAAGACGACAAGCCGCCGCAGCGAAAAGCATCAGGAGTTTCCCCGTGTCCGAGGTAAAGATCAGCGCCGAGCCCCGCACCGAGTTCGGCAAGGGTGGTGCCCGCCGTACCCGCCGGGCCGGCTTGGTGCCCGCCGTGCTTTACGGTCACGGCGAGAAGCCCAAGCACATCGCGCTGCCGTCGCGGGAGTTCGCCGCGGCGATCCGCAAGGGCGGTGCCAACCAGCTCTTCGCGATCGACATCACCGACGGCACCCAGGTGCTGGCGCTGCCGAAGGCGATCCAGCGGGACCCGATCCGGGACACCTTCGAGCACGTCGACCTGATCCTGGTCCGCCGGGGCGAGAAGGTCACCGTCGACGTTCCGGTGCAGCTGACCGGCGAGGCCGCCCGCGACACCCTGATCGTGCACGACCACGACACCCTCTCCGTGACCGCGGACGCCACCAAGGTTCCGGACCACCTCGAGGCGTCGATCGAGGGCCTGGAGGCGGGCAGCCAGGTCACCGCCGCCGACGTCGAGCTGCCGGCCGGCGTCGAGCTGGTCGCCGACTCGGAGCTGACCGTCGCATCGGTGACCGCTGCCCCCACCGCCGAGCAGCTCGAGGCGACGCTGCCCGAGGTCGAGGTGGCCACCGACGAGGCTGAGGCCGAGGTTGGCGAGACCACCGAGGGCTCCGAGGGTGCGGACACCGCCGAGGGCGGCGAGACCACCGAGGCGCGTACCGAGGCCTGATCAGTTCCAGCTTTGCGACAGGCGCTCCCGGACCTTCGGGGGCGCCTGTCGGCGTATCGGGTGGGATGAGCGTCGGAAGGGACGGGTCGTGACGGACGAGGCGGCGGGACCGTGGCTGGTGGTCGGCCTGGGCAACCCGGGTCGGGAGTACGCCGGGAACCGGCACAACGTGGGGTTCATGGTGGCCGACCTGCTGGCCGGGCGGTTGAGCGCGCGGTTCGGCCGGCACAAGCGGGCGGTGGCCGAGGTCGCCGAGGCGCGGCTGGGATTCGGCGGGCCGAAGCTGGTGCTGGCGAAGCCCCTGACGTACATGAATCTCTCCGGCGGGCCGGTGGCCTCCCTGGCCCAGTTCTACAAGGTGCCGACGACGCAGGTGATCGCGGTCCATGACGAGCTGGACATCGACTTCGGTCAGGTGCGGATCAAGTTCGGCGGCGGTGAGGGCGGGCACAACGGCCTGCGCTCGATGTCGAAGTCGTTGGGGACGAAGGACTACGCCCGGGTCCGGTTCGGCGTCGGCCGACCGCCGGGGCGGCAGGACCCGGCGGATTACGTGCTGTCGGATTTCGGCACGGCGGAGCGCAAGGAGCTGGATTTCCTGGTCGACCGGGCCGCCGACGTGGTGGAGTCGGTGATCGTCAAGGGCGTGGAGCCGACGCAGAACCTCTACCACGGGGGCTGAGCCGGGCGAGGCGTACCGGATCCGAAACGGTTGGCCGGTAGTCTGCGCCTTTCGGCGTGCCGCGCCTGCCGACGCGGGTCGCGGCGAATCGGTCCGTGCGGGCACGGGTCGCGGCGAGGCGACAGGAGCGGGCAGATGACCAGTCCTCCGATGATCGACGGCGCGTTCGCCCGTTGGTTGGCGTCCCGCGCGGGGCAGGCGCTGCTCGACCTGCGCGCCGAGATGGGCTTCGCCGACACTGGCGCGCTGAAGTCGGCCGGGGACAAGGTGTCGCACGACCTGATCCGCACGGAGTTGGCGAAGTGGCGGCCGGGCGACGCGGTGCTCTCCGAGGAGGACGAGGGCTCGCGGTTGGCCTGGGCAGCGGAGGTGAACGCCGGGGCGGTGTCGCGGTTGACCTCGGACCGGGTGTGGATCATCGACCCGTTGGACGGCACCCGCGAGTTCTCCGAGGAGGGCCGCTCCGACTGGGCGGTGCACGTGGCGCTCTGGGCGCGTAGCGCGCCGAGTCCACACGGGCTGGTCGCCGGGGCGGTGGGGCTGCCGGCGCAGCACCGGGTGCTGGGCACGGACTACCCGCCGGCGTACCCGCCGATGACGGTGGAGGCCGCGACGGCCGGCGAGCGGAAGATCCGCCTGGCGGCCAGCCGGAGCCGGCCGCCCGTCTTCCTGACCGACCTGGCCGAGGACGTCGGGGCGCATCTGGTGCCGATGGGCTCGGCCGGCGCGAAGATCGCTGCCGTGGTCACCGGCGAGGTGGACGCGTACATCCACGCGGGTGGGCAGTACGAGTGGGACTCGGCGGCCCCGGTGGCTGTGGCGACGGCCACCGGACTGCACGCTTCCCGGATCGATGGTTCTGCGCTGAAATACAACGAGGCGGATCCGCGCCTGCCGGACCTGCTGGTCTGTCGCAAGGATCTCGCCAACCGGTTGCTTGCAGCGCTGCAAAGACATTCCGGGTAGCCTGAGCGCACTTTCTTGACATGTCCGACCGGAAAGGTCTGGAAATCGGATGAGCGAGCGAATCGAGCCGGTGTCATGACCACCCCCGCCGCCTACCGGGTCTCCCACCTGGACGCCCTGGAGGCGGAGAGCATCTTCGTGATGCGCGAGGTGGTCGCCGAGATGGAACGCCCGGTGCTGCTCTTCTCCGGCGGCAAGGACTCGATCGTCATGCTGCGGTTGGCGCAGAAGGCGTTCGCCCCGGCCAGCATCCCCTTCCCCGTCATGCACGTCGACACCGGGCACAACTTCCCCGAGGTCCTGGAATACCGCGACCAGCGGGTCGCCGAGCTGGGGTTGCAGCTCGTGGTCGCGAGCGTGCCGGAGGCGCTGGCCAGCGGCATGGTCCGGGAGTCCGGCGACGGGATGCGCAACCGGATCCAGACGCCGGTGCTGCTGGACGCGGTAGAGAAACACCGCTTCGACGCGCTGTTCGGCGGTGCCCGCCGCGACGAGGAGAAGGCTCGGGCCAAGGAGCGGGTGTTCAGCTTCCGCGACGAGTTCGGCCAGTGGGACCCGAAGAACCAGCGGCCGGAGCTGTGGTCGCTGTACAACGGCCGCCACCACCCCGGAGAGTCGATCCGGATCTTCCCGTTGTCCAACTGGACCGAGTTGGACGTCTGGCACTACATCGCCCGGGAACGGATCCCGCTGCCCTCGATCTACTACGCGCACGAGCGCGAGGTGATCGAGCGCGACGGCATGGTCTACGCGGTGAACGAGTTCTTCCGACCCCGCGCGGGTGAGGAGCGGTTCAAGGCGCAGGTGCGCTATCGCACCGTTGGCGACGCCTCCTGCACCGCGGCGGTCCGCTCCGACGCGGACACCGTGGAGAAGGTCATCGAGGAGGTGGCGGCCACCCGGATCACCGAGCGCGGCGCCACCCGTGGTGACGACCGGGTCAGCGAGGCCGCCATGGAGGACCGCAAGCGGGAGGGCTACTTCTGATGAGCACCGAGATCGCGGCGTCCGCGGATGCGGAGGCCCGGGCTGTTACCGGGGCCGGGCCGGAGGCCCGGGCGATGGACCTGCTGCGCTTCGCGACCGCCGGCAGCGTGGACGACGGCAAGTCGACACTGATCGGTCGGCTGCTCTACGACACCAAGTCGCTCTTCACCGACCAGTTGGCCGCGGTGGAGGCGGTCAGCGCGGCCCGTGGTGACGAGTACACGAACCTGGCACTGCTCACCGACGGTCTGCGGGCCGAGCGGGAGCAGGGCATCACCATCGACGTGGCGTACCGGTACTTCGCCACCCCGCGCCGCAAGTTCATCATCGCCGACACCCCGGGGCACATCCAGTACACCCGCAACATGGTCACCGGGGCGTCGACCGCGGACCTGGCGTTGATCCTGGTGGACGCCCGCAAGGGCCTGGTCGAGCAGTCCCGCCGGCACGCGTTCCTGTGCTCGCTGCTGCGGGTGCCGCACCTGGTCCTCTGTGTCAACAAGATGGACCTGGTGGACTGGTCGCAGGAGGTCTACGAGCGGATCGCCGACGAGTTCACCGCGTTCGCCGCGAAGCTCGACGTACCGGACCTGACCGTGGTGCCGGTCTCCGCGTTGCGCGGCGACAACATCGTCACCCGCTCGGAGAACATGCCCTGGTACGAAGGCCCGTCGCTGCTGCACCACCTGGAGCGGGTGCACATCGCGAGCGACCGCAACCTGGTCGACGTCCGGTTCCCGGTGCAGTACGTGATCCGTCCGCAGTCCACCACGGTCACCGACTACCGCGGCTACGCCGGTCAGGTGGCCTCCGGCGTGCTCAAGCCGGGTGACGAGGTGATGGTGCTGCCGTCCGGCTTCACCAGCCGGATCGCCGCCGTGGAGACCGCCGACGGGCCGGTCGCGGAGGCGTTCCCGCCGATGTCGGTGACGGTACGGCTGGCCGACGAGATCGACATCTCGCGGGGTGACCTGATCTGCCGGCCGAACAACGCGCCGGCGGTGGCCCAGGACATCGAGGCGATGGTCTGCTGGATGGACGAGACGGCCCCGTTGCGGGTCGGCGGTCGGTACGCGATCAAGCACACCACCCGGTCGGCGCGGGCGATCGTGCGCGGGCTGCACTACCGGTTGGACATCAACTCGCTGCACCGCGACGAGTCGGCCGACGAACTGCGGCTCAACGAGATCGGCCGGGTGCGGCTGCGGACGACGGTGCCGCTGCTCGCCGACGAGTACCGGCGCAACCGCACCACCGGAGGCTTCGTCATCATCGACGAGGCCACCAACCGCACGGTGGGCGCCGCCATGATCGTCGAAGCCACCTAACCAAACCCACCCCAACCCACCCCAGCCCCTGTCCATCCGTCCGGTGATCAAGAGGTTTGTGTCAGTCCGAGCCCGGATTTTGACGCAAACCTCTTGATCAACCCGAGTGGGTGTGGGTGGGCAGGGTTACGGCAGGCGGGTGGCGCCGGGGGAGGGAAGGACCGTCACGGTGCCGGGGGCGGTGAAACCTCGCTCGGCGTAGGCGGCCTCGACGGCGGCGGTGACCTCGTCGGCGCGGTCGGCTTCGATCAGGGCCAGGACGCAGCCGCCGAAGCCGCCGCCGGTCATTCGGGCGCCCAGCGCGCCGGCCGCCAACGCCGCCTCGACCGCCGTGTCGATCTCCGGCACGGTGATCTCGAAGTCGTCGCGCATGGAGACGTGCGACGCGGTGAGCAGCGGGCCGATGTCGCGCACCCGGGCCGCGCGCAGCAGAGCCACCGTGTCCAGTACGCGTTGGTCCTCGGTGACAACGTGCCGGACCCGTCGGCGGGTCTCCTCGTCGTCGAGCTGAGCCAGTGCGGCGTCGAGCTGGTCGACGCCCACGTCCCGCAGCGCGGGGACGCCGAGCGCGCTGGCCCCGGCCTCGCAGGAGCGGCGGCGGGCAGCGTACTCACCGTCGGCGTGCCGGTGCGGCGCCCGACTGTCGATGACCAGCACCGCCAGCCCGGCGGCGTCCAGGTCGAACGGGATCTGCTCGACCGACTCGTCGCGGCAGTCCAGGAACAGGGCGTGCCCGGCACGGCAGCGGATCACCGCGGACTGATCCATGATCCCGGTCGGCGCGCCCACGTAGACGTTCTCCGCCCGCTGCGCCAGCCGGGGCTGTAGTTCCGCGGGCAGCTCCAGCCCACCCAGGTCGAGCAGGGCGGCCAGCACCGCCGACTCCAGTGCCGCCGAGGAGGAGAGGCCGGAGCCCAGCGGTACATCGGAGGCGATGGCCAGCCGTGCGCCCGGAACCCGGTGACCGGCCTCGCGCAGCGCCCAGACCACCCCGGCGACGTACGCGCCCCAGCCGGTCACCCGACCCGCCTCGGCGACGTCGTCCGCCCCGAAGGTGATCGTCTCGCCGGACAGCTCGGACCAGACCGTCCACTGCTCCGCGTCCTGCCGGTCGGCGGCGACGACCGTACGCAACGGCAGCGCGAAGGGCAGCACGAACCCCTCGTTGTAGTCGGTGTGCTCGCCGATCAGGTTGACCCGGCCGGGAGCCGCCCAGCGGCCGGCGGCCTGGCCGCCGTACTGCGTGGTGAAGCCGGCGGCGGCCCGGTCTTCCACGGCGCGCGTGGGGTCGGTCACGGCTGCTGCTCCAGGATGTGCGTGCGGTAGAAGGCCCAGGCGTCGCCGACCATGTCGTGCAGGGTCGGCTTCTGCGGCACCCAGCCCAGCTCGTCGCGGGCCAACGCGGAGGAGGCGACCAGCTCGGCCGGGTCTCCCTCGCGGCGCGGGGCCACCTCGACCGGCAGCGGGTGCCCGGTGACCTCGCGTACCACGTCGACGACCTGGCGGTTGGTGAAGCCGTTGCCGTTGCCCAGGTTGTAGATCCGGTGTTGCCCGCTGGGCGCCGCCCCCAGCGCCAGCAGGTGCGCGCGGGCCAGGTCGGCGACGTGGATGTAGTCGCGGACGCAGGTGCCGTCCAGGGTGGGGTAGTCGTCGCCGAAGAGCTGGAGCTTCTCCCGCCGGCCCGCGGCGACCTCCAGCGCGATCGGAATCAGGTGCGTCTCCGGGTCGTGTCGTTCGCCGAGCGCGACGTCGCCGTCGAGGTGGGCGCCCGCCACGTTGAAGTAGCGCAGCGACACGGCGGCCAGCCCGTGCGCGATCGTCTCGGAGGTGAGCACCATGTCGGCGGCGAGCTTGGTGGCGCCGTACGTGTTGGTGGGTGCCCTGACCGCGCTCTCCGGGATCGGCAGCTCGGCGGGGTTGCCGTAGACGGCGGCGGTGGAGGAGAAGACCATCCGGGGCACCCCGGCGGCCCGGACCGCGTCGATCAGGGCGAGTGTGCCGACGGTGTTGTTCTGCCAGTACAGCTCCGGCTTGACCATCGACTCGCCGGCGGCGATCAGGGCCGCGAAGTGCAGCACCCCGTCGAAGCCGGCGTCGGCGGTGAGGACGCGGGCGGCGTCGTGGATGGACGCCTCGACGTGGGTCGCGTCCGGGGCGAGCGCCTCGCGGTGCCCGGTGCGCAGGTCGTCCAGGACGACCACCTCGTGACCCGCGTCGAGCAGCATCCGGGTCACTACGCTGCCGATGAAGCCGGCCCCCCCGGTGACGAGCAGTTTCACGTCGTTGCCTCCTGCCTGGCCCGCCCGGGACGGGGCCTTCGCTGATCACCCTAGGGTGGCGGTCGGTGCCCGTACCGACGGCACCGCCATCCTCATTCCATCATAAACTCTCATGATTAAACAGACCCGAACATATGCGGTCCGCTCCGCCCGATCCCCGGTGCGGTGAGCGAACGGTGTCTACCATCTCTGTCATGCGGGAAGCGGCCCGTACCGGGCTCCGGCGACGCGTGCGGGTGCGGCCCCGCCGCGACCCCGGGCCGCTCGCCCGAGCCGTCGCCCGCGTGCTGGTCCGCACCGCCGACGGCGCCTCCCGACTCGTCACCGACCTGCTCGGCGCCGGACCGGCGGCCGGCCGGGAGCGCATCACCGAGGCCGAGTTGCGGGACCTGGTCGCGGCGAACACCGTGCTCGACCCGGACGAACGGCGGATCATCGACGAGGTCCTGGTGGCCGGCGCCAGCCTGATCCGCGAGGTGATGATGCCGCGCACCGAGGTCGTCTTCCTCCCGGCGCGGCTCACCATCGCCGAGGCCGCCCGGCTGGTCCGCGCCGAAACGCACACCCGCTACCCGGTCACCGACGGCACCCACGACGACGTGGTCGGCTTCGTGCACCTCCGGGACGTGCTGCTGCGGCCGGACGCCGACTCGTGTGCCACCGTCGGCGAACTGGCCCGGGAGGTGAAGCGACTTCCCGGAAGCAAACGGGTGCTACCCGCGCTGACCGAGATGCGCCGGGAAGGCCAGCACCTGGCCGTGGTGGTCGACGAGTACGGCGGCACCGCCGGCATCGTCACGCTGGAGGACCTCATCGAGGAGTTGATCGGCGAGATCCGCGACGAGTACGACACCACGTCGGACCCGGTGCACACCGGCCTGCCGGCCGTGGTGGACGGCCGCCTCAACCTCGCTGACTTCGCCGAACGGACCGGGGTGGCTTTACCCGCCGGGCCGTACGAGACGGTCGGCGGGTTCGTGATGGCGGCGCTGGGTCGGCTGCCGGTCACTGGCGACGAGGTGCCGGTGTCCGGTGAGTCGGCCGACGTCGGCGGGCCGGATCCGGCCGCTCCCCCGGGCGGCTGGCTGCTGCGGGTCCTCGCGCTGGACGGCCGGCGGGTGGCCCGGCTCGCGGTCTCCGCCGTCCGGGTGCCGGAACAGCAGCGCCGCGAGCAGGACACCGAGCAGCGCCGCGAGCACCGTGTCGGGCCGGCGCGGGAGACGGTGGCCGGACAGCGCCACGGGTTGCCGGACGGGCCGACGCGCCGGGTCGGTCCGGGCGCGCCACCCGAGGTCAGCACCCCGACACCGGCGGGCCACGGCCGACCCGCCGGCCCGTCATGACGGACCCGGTTGCTTGCTGACAGAATTATCGCCATGTCCGACGTTCCCGCCCGTCCCCGCGTCTTCTCCGGCATCCAGCCGACGGCCGACTCGTTCCACCTCGGCAACTATCTGGGCGCGGTGCGGCACTGGGTGGCGTTGCAGGAAACCCACGACGCGTTCTACTGCGTGGTCGACCTGCACGCCATCACCGCGGGGCACGACCCGGCGCTGCTGCGCCAACGGACCCGGGTGGCCGCCGCCCAGCTCTTCGCGGTCGGGCTCGACCCGGAGCGCAGCACCCTGTTCGTGCAGTCGCAGGTGCCCGAGCACCCGCAGTTGGCCTGGGTGCTCGGCTGCATCACCGGCTTCGGTGAGGCCAGCCGGATGACCCAGTTCAAGGACAAGTCGCAGAAGCAGGGCAACGAGCGGGCCAGCGTCGGGCTGTTCACCTACCCGGTCCTGCAGGCCGCCGACATCCTGCTCTACCAGGCCAACGCGGTGCCGGTCGGCGAGGACCAGCGCCAGCACCTGGAGCTGTCCCGGGATCTGGCCCAGCGGTTCAACTCGCTGTTCGGCCCGACGTTCACGGTGCCCGCCCCGCACATCGTCAAGGACACCGCGAAGATCACCGACCTGCAGGACCCGACGGCGAAGATGTCGAAGTCGTCGTCCTCACCGGCCGGCATCATCGACCTGTTGGACGATCCGGCGCGGTCCGCGAAGAAGATCCGGTCGGCGGTCACGGACACCGGTCGGGAGATCGTCTTCGACGCCGAGACGAAGCCGGGGGTGTCCAATCTGCTGACCATCCACTCGGCGCTCAGTGGCCGCGGCATCGACGAGTTGGTGGCCGCGTTCGCCGGCCGCGGCTACGGCGACCTGAAGAAGGAGTTGGCCGAGGTGGTGGCGGAGTTCGTCCGTCCCGTCCAGGAGCGCACCCGCGCGTACCTCGACGACCCGGCCCAGTTGGACAAGCTGCTCGCCGCCGGCGCGGAGAAGGCCCGCGCGGTGGCGGCGGCGACCCTACGGTCCACGTACGAGCGGGTCGGGTTCTTCCCGCCCGTGCGCGGCGAGTAGCTCCGCGGGACAGATGAACGGGTCGGTGGCCGGAGGGGCGGCGCGAAGCGTGGATCGCAGTGGCGGGGTGCCGCCGACCGGCGACACCATCCAGATCGGCATCGCGGTGGACATTCCCGAGCCCTGGGGTGCCCAGCTCACCAGGCGCCGGGTCGAGGCCGGCGACCCACTCGCGGTGCCCGCGCACGTGACGTTGCTCGGGCCGACCGAGATCCAGACGACGAGCCTGCCCGCCGTCGAGCGGCACCTGGCCGCCGTCGCCGCCACGCACCTGCCGTTCGCGCTGCACCTGCGGGGCACCGGTACGTTCCGTCCGGTCACCCAGGTGGTGTTCGTCGCGGTGGCAGCCGGCATCAGCGAGTGTGAGTTGCTGGCCGCCGCCATCACCTCGACGCCGGACCTACACCGCAAGGCCCGCTTCCCGTACCATCCGCACGTCACCGTGGCGCAGGACGTGGCACCGGAGACACTGGACCGGGTGTACGAGGATCTGGCCGACTTCTCCGCGATGTTCGAGGTCGACGCGTTCACTCTCTTCTCGCACAGCGGGGAGGCCCGGTGGCAGCCGCGTCGGGACTTCCGCCTCGGCACCTGAACCGTCGGCGACGCGCCGGTCGGTGCGCATCGGAAGCCGGTTGCCACTACGGCGGTGGGAGATCGGCGAGGATGATCGCGTGAACGTGATCGGCTGGATCGAAGCGGGCATCGACCGCTGGGTGAGCGCCGCGCGCCACCGGTCGGGGCTCTTCGATCACGTGTGGCGCGCCGGCACCCTGTACGGCGAGGTGCTGGCCGGGCGGCTGGCCGCCGCGATCGCCTACTACGGCTTCTTCGCGGTGTTCGCCCTCGCCCTTGTCGCGTTCTCCATCTTCGGCGCGATCCTGGAGGACAACGACGACGTCAGTGCGGCGGCAGCCGATTTCCTCAAGGAGAACCTGCCCTTCCTGGACGCCGAGCAGATCGCCAACTCCAGCGGCACGGTCGGTGTGGTCGGCCTGGTCATCCTGGTCTTCACCGGGATCGGCTGGGTGGAGGCCATCCGCTCCTCGCAGCGGCTGATGTACGACCTCAACCAGCAGCCGGGCAATCTGGTGATCCGGCGGCTGGTCGACCTGGGCGTGATGATCGGCATCTTCGTGCTGCTCGGCCTCTCGGTCGCGGCGGTGGACGCGCTGGAGTCGTTTCTGCGTTTCCTGCTGCGCAGCACCGGGTCGGTGGGTCTCACCACGATCAGCGCGGTGCTCAGCGTGCTCGTCAACGCGGTCCTCGCCACCGCGTTGCTCCTCGCGGTGCCCCGGCTGCGGATGAGCCGGTCCCGGTTGCGCCCGGTGGTGCTGTTGGTGGCCGTCGGCATCACCCTGTTGAACACGGTGGGGCGGTACTACGTGGTGCGTACCGAGCGGAATCCGGCGTACACGGTGGTGGCCGGCGCCGTCGGGCTGCTGCTGTACCTCTATCTGCTCAACCAACTGGTGCTCTTCGGTGCCGCGCTCCTCGCCACCAGCAGGAACGGTCGGGTCGTGGACCTGGCGGAGGCCGCCGTCCCGGCGGGCGTGGTCGACGAGGACACCGATCCCGGTACGCCAGGCGGTGCGAGCTGAGGACGGAAGGCGTACAGATGCTGATCTCGGTCGACGCGGACTCGTCGGTGCCGCCGTACGAGCAGGTCAGGGGGCAACTAGCCGAGCTGATCGGCGACGGTCGGCTGCCGGTCGGGTGTCGACTGCCCACCGTCCGGCAGCTCGCCGCCGACCTCGGGCTGGCCGCGAACACGGTGGCCCGGGCGTACCGGGAGTTGGAGGCGGCGGGGTTGCTGGAGACCCGAGGGCGCAACGGCACGTTCGTCGCCCCCGGGCGGGACGACGCCGTCGACCGGCTCCAGCGGGCGGCGGCCGGCTATGCGGCCGAGGCGGCCCGGCTCGGCGTGCCGCCGGCCACCGCGCTCGCCCTGGTCCGCGCCGCTCTGGACGCCGTCCGCCCCGGCTGACCGTCGCCGACCGCCCACCGGACGGGCGGAAACTGAGCCGAAAGCCGCCGACGCTCGCGTTCGCGGACCATGATGAGCCGGTGGGCGCACTCATGACACTGGACCTGCCGGCCGACTCGCCGCTCCTCGGGCTGCCCTGGATCATCACCTTCGGTCCGCTCGGTGACCTCGACGAGTGGGAGCCGGTGGTCTGCGGGCCGTACGAGCGGCCGCACGCGTTGGCGCTGGCCGAGGCGGTGGTGGCCGAGGAGCAACTGATGGCGGTCGTGGAGCCGTTGCTGCCGGCACTGTCCGCCGACGAGATCCGCAGTGAGATCGCCGCCGCGCAGGTCGCCGCCGAGGACGAGGCCCGCCAGGTCGAGGGCGCCGACCTGTACGGCGACTTCGAGGACGTGATCGACGAGGAGTTGGACGCGGCCGCCGACGAGGCCGGCCACGGCGCGCCCACCGAGCCGCCGGACGAGGCCGAGGTACGCGACGGCTTCACCCGGATCGCGGCGCTGCTCACCGCGAAGTGACAGCGGGGGCCGTCAGCGGGTCGGCGGACCGTCCAGCACGCAGAACTCGTTGCCCTCCGGGTCGGCGAGCACTGTGAACCGTTCGGTCCCGGTCTGCCCGACGTCGACGTGCCGCGCACCGAGGCTCAGCAGCCGTCGTACCTCGGTTTCGGGGTCCGCGTCCGCGACCAGGTCGAGGTGCATTCGGTTCTTGCCCCGCTTGGCGGTGCCCGAGCCCTGCAACCACACGGTGGGGGCGGTGGCCGGCGTCCGCCCCGGTGGCCAGAGCCTGGCGCTGCCGTCGTCGCCCCGTTCGACCTCGTAGCCGAGCGCCGCGGACCAGAACGTGACCATCACGTCCAGATCCTCGACATCGAGCGTGCACTGCGCGATCCGTACCCCCATCGGTCACCTCCGTAGCGACGGTGTCCGATGCGGTACCCACGACGGGTGCGCGCCACACCGCCAGCGGCCACACGGACACCGGCGCCACGCGGAGCGATCTCCGCGTGGCGCCGGTGACACCTCACCCCCCACCACAAGGGGTCGGTAGCCCAGCCGCCCGTCGGCGCGGGGCACAACGAACGACCAGGTCGAGTGGTTGTTACCCGTTCAGCGCCGTTGTAACCAGGCAGCCGCGTCAATCGGCAGCAGGTGGTCGCCGTCCGGTCCGGTGAGCGCGTCGCTGGCGACGAGCGGCTGACCGTACCCGTCGATCCTGACCGGCGTGCCGCTGAGGTTGACCACGCAGATCAGCGTGCTGTCGCCGGCGATGCGGGTGAAGGCCAGCACGCCCGGCTCGCTCTCCAGCCAGGTGATCCCGTCGGCCTCGTCGGCCAACGCCGGGTGCTGGTGGCGGATCCGCAGCGCGGTCCGGTACAGCTCCAACGTCGAGTCGGGCACACCGGTCTGCGCGCTGACGGACAGTGCCCGCCAGGTTGCCGGGGCGGGGAGCCAGCTCAGCTCGCTACCGGCCGGGCCGAAGCCGTACGGGGCCAGCTCGCCGCTCCACGGGATGGGCACCCGGCAGCCGTCGCGGCTCTCGCCGGTGCGCAGGAACGCCGGGTCCTGGCGCAACTCGTCCGGAAGATCGAGGACCTCCGGCAGGCCCAGTTCCTCGCCCTGGTACAGGTAGGCGCAGCCGGGCAGGGCGAGCATCAGCAGGCTGGCGGCGCGGGCCCGGCGCAGCCCTTCGACACCGTCGCCGTAGCGGGTGACGTGCCGCTGCTTGTCGTGGTTGGACAGCACCCAGGTGGTCGGCGCTCCGACGACGCTCGCCTCGGCCAGAGCCGTGTCGATCACCTTGCGGAACGAGTCGGCCGACCAGGTGGCGTCGAGGAAGTCGAAGCTGAAGGCCTGGTGCAACTCGTCCGGACCGATGTAGCGGGCCAGGCGCTGGGGCGTCTCGGCCCACGCCTCGGCGACCGCCATCCGACCCCCGGGGTAGCTGTCCAGGATGGGTCGCCAGGCGCGGTAGATCTCGTGCACCTCGTCCTGGTCGAAGTAGGGGAGCCGGCCCCTGCCGAGCAGCTCGACCTGGCGCTGGCCGGTGGTCGTCGTGCTGAAGCCGACGTCCGGCAGCCCCTCGGCCTTGATCATGCCGTGTGCCACGTCGACGCGGAATCCGTCCACGCCCCGGTCCAGCCAGAACCGCAGCACGTCCTCGAATTCGGCACGGACCTCCGGGTGACGCCAGTTCAGGTCCGGCTGGGCGGGATCGAACAGGTGCAGGTACCACTGGCCGTCGGCGACCCGGGTCCAGGCGGGGCCGCCGAAGATGCTCTCCCAGTCGTTCGGGGGCAGTTCGCCGTGCGTGCCCTGGCCCTCGGCGAAGAGGTAGCGGGCCCGCTCCGGCGAGCCGGGGCCGGCGGCGAGGGCGGCGGTGAACCACGGGTGCGCGTGGGAGGTGTGGTTGGGCACCAGGTCGACGATGATCCGCAGACCGAGGGCGTGCGCGTCGGTGATCATCGCGTCGAAGTCGGTGAGGGTGCCGAACATCGGGTCGACGTCCCGGTAGTCGGCGACGTCGTACCCGCCGTCGATCATCGGGGAGGTGTAGAAGGGTGTCAGCCAGAGCGCGTCCACCCCGAGGTCGCGCAGGTACGGCAGGCGTTGCCGAATGCCCTGGAGATCGCCGGTGCCGTCGCCGTCGCTGTCGGCGAAGCTGCGGACGTACACCTGGTAGACGACCGCGGAACGCCACCAGCGGTGATCATCGGTGTGCGGCGGGGTGGCGGTGCTGATCATCGGAGCAATATGCCGCCCCGGAGCTGCAAGAGTCAAGCAGATCTTGCGTAAGGCAGACGCGCGGTGCTCGGCGCGACCGCGGTGGAGCCGCGCACCACCAGCTCCGGGCGGAACAGGTACTCCGAGTGCGGAGCGCCGTACCCGTTGATCTCGTCCACCAGGGCGCGGACGGCGGCCACCGCCATCGCGGTGACCGGTTGCCGCATGGTGGTCAACGGCGGGTCGGTGAACGCCATCAGCGGCGAGTCGTCGTAGCCGACCACGGAGACGTCGTCGGGCACCCGGAGGCCGCGTTGGCGGGCCGCCCGGATCGCGCCGAGCGCCATCAGGTCGGAGCCGCAGACCATGCCGGTGACGCCGCGGTCGAGCAGCCGGCCGGCCGCCGCCTCGCCACCCTCCACACCGAACAGCGACAGCTCGGCCAGTGGGCCGAGGTTGGCCTCCGCCACACCGGCGAGTCGGGTCATCGCCGAGCGCCAGCCGGACACCTTGCGCTGCACCGGAACGAACCGGTCCGGGCCGGTGATCAGGCCGATCCGTCGGTGCCCGAGCGCGACCAGGTGGGCGACGGCCAGTTCGGCGGCCTCCCGGTCGTCACAGGAGACGAAGGGGGCGCCGACGTCCGGCACGTGTCCATTGATCATCACCACCGGCAGCGGCCGGGCGAGCAGCGCCCGGTAGCGGTCGTGGTTGGCGGCGGTGTCGGCGTGCAGACCGGAGACGAAGACGATGCCGGAGACCTGCCGGTCCAGCAGCATCTCCACGTACTCGTCCTCGGTCACGCCGCCGGCGGTCTGGGTGCAGAGCACCGGGGTGAACCCGCTCTGCGCCAGGGTCGACTCGATGACCTGGGCGAAGGCGGGGAAGATCGGGTTGTCCAGCTCCGGCACCACCAGGCCGACCAGCCCGGCGCTGCGCTTGCGCAGCCGGGCCGGGCGCTCGTAGCCGAGCACGTCCAGTGCGGTGAGGACGGCCTGCCGGGTCTCCGGCGCCACGCCGGGGCGGTCGTTGAGCACCCGCGACACCGTGGCCTCGCTGACTTCGGCCTGCTGGGCGATGTCGGACAGTCGAGCGCGCATGGCGGCACTTTAGCCCACCGGCAAGTTCTTGCCGCGTGCTCTGCAAGCCCTTCCATAATCTGCAACGCCTTGCTGTGCCCCCGCAGCATGCGAGAGCTGAGCTCGGGCTCGCGCCCCTGCTGGTCGGTGCGAAGGTTCGACGCGGGGGTTCAGGACGATCGCGGGGTCGCGCCGAGCAGGGCCGCCACTCCGGTCAGGTAGGCCGCGCGGTCCGGGACGCCGGTCAGCAGGCGCTGGATGAACCAGCCCGGGACCAGGCCGAACAGCGCAGCCCCGGTGGCCTCCGGGTCGGCGTGGGCGGGGAGTTCGCCGGACCGCTGGGCCCGCCGGACCAGGGCCGTGAAGTGCTCACGGAAGCCCGTGTATGTGTCGGCGACGAAGACAGCCAGTGCCGGGTCGCGCTGCGACTCGCCCCAGACCTGGATCGCGATGCGCAGCGCACCATCCTCGTCGAGCTGGGTCTCGACGTACGCCAGCACCCGGTCGAGCACCGCCAGCAGCGGCAGTGGCGGGTCCTGCCGGGTCAGCTCGGTGAGCACCTGACCCGCGCCGCCGATCGCCTGCTCGGCGATCGCGTTGATCAGGTCGGTCTTGCTCGGGAAGTAGCGGTAGACCGCGCCCACCGAGAGATCGGCCTCGGCGATCACGTCCTGCATCGAGGTGCGATGGAAGCCCTCCCGCAGGAAGCACCGGCGGGCGGCCTCGACGATCTGCCGGCGGCGGGCGGTGCGGTGTTCTTCGGAGACCCGTGGCACGTCGCACAGTGTAAAGCGAACACTCGTTCTTGACGCAGCGGCGGCTCGCGGCGCACTCTTCTACAAAGAACGAGCGTTCGTTTTAGGAGATTGCCATGCCCCCGTCACCCACCCGCAGCCGTTCGCCGTTGCAGCTCGCCCTCCTGGTCGCCCTCCTGGCGGTGGCGGTGCAGGCGCTGCTCGTACCGCTCTTCGCCGCTCCGGCGGCCAACCTCGCCCCCCGCGACCTGCCGATCGCCGTTGCTGGGCCGGCACCCGTGGCCGGAGACCTGGGCGGCCGGCTCGCCGCGGCCCGGCCCGGCGCGTTCGTGGTGACCACCCTGCCGGACGCCGAAGCGGCCGACCGGGCGCTGCGCGACCGCGAGGTCTACGCGGCCTTCGTCGCCGGCCCGGACGGTGTGGCCCTGCACACCGCGCCGGCCGCCAGCCCGATGGTCGCCGTACTTCTCGCTGAGGCGGCCGGGCAGGTCTCCGGCGGCCGGCCGGTCCCGGTGGTGTCGGTGGTCCCCGCCGATCCGGACGACCCCCGGGGTGCCGGATTCGCCGCCGGCTTCCTGCCGTTCGCCATGACCAGCCTGCTGGCCGGTGCGCTGCTGACCCTGCTCGTGCGCGGGCGGACCGCCCGGCTGGCCGGGTTGGCGGCCTACGCCGTGCTCGCCGGGGTGGCGGGGGTTGTCGTGCTGCACGACTGGCTTGGCGTGATCGACGGGAGCCGGCTCGCCGAGGGGGGCATGATCGGCCTCTTCACGCTCGCCGCCGCGGCCACCGTCGCCGGGCTGGGTGCGGTGCTCGGCCGGCCGGGGATCGGCCTCGGCGCGCTGCTGGTGTTCCTGGTCGGCAACCCGCTCTCGGCTGTCTCCGCCGCTCCCGAACTGTTGCCGCAGCCCTGGGGCGAGATCGGGCAGTGGCTGCCGGTCGGCGCGGGCGGCACCGCGCTGCGCTCCGCCGCCTTCTTCGATGGCGCCGGTGCCGGGCAGGCGGTGGCGATCCTCGCCGGGTACGCAGTGGCGGGGCTGCTCCTGGTGCTATTCGCCCGGCGGGCCGGATCGGCGCCGGTGGTCGGCGGACCGGCGGCGGCCGAGCGCTCCGCGGTGGCCGCGGCCTGATCGGTCCGGCCGCAGGCCGGGTGCCTGCTCGTCGGGCGGGGCGTGCCGGGTCGGCGCGCCCCCCTACTACAAACTGTCGTTGATAGGGGAGGATGAGCGACGTGGAAGCACTGCGACTCATCCTCCTCTATGTCCATCTGATCGGCTTCGCCCTGCTGCTCGGCGGCTCGATCGCCCAGTACCTCAGTGGCCGGATCCGGATCAACCCGGCGATGCTCTGGGGGGCGGTGATCCAGTTGCTGACCGGGCTCGGCCTCTCCGCGCCGCTGCGCGACGGCGACGAGCCGGCGCCGGCGAAACTTGTGACGAAGTTGGTCATCGCGCTGCTGATCTTCGTCATGGTCTTCTTCTCCCGGAAGCGGGACGTGGTAAACCGTGGTCATTTCCTCGCGATCGTCGGTCTGACCCTGGTCAACGCGGCGGTCGCGGTCTTTTGGCGGTAACGTCCGAGGAGGGACCGGCCCCGAAAATCCGGACGTTGCGGACGCCCTGGGACTCGCTTACCAGCACGAAGCGTGACTTGCCCCACGCAAGGGTTACACCCGGGTAACAGGCGCTCAACAGTCGTGCACGATTGTCGGCCGGTGGGTGGGCGCGGGCGTACGCTCCCGTCCGTAACGTGGGACAGCCGGCGGCACACCGCAGGTCGGCTGATGGGCTGCCACCGCACTAGGCGCGGTGAGCAATGGGAAGGAGACGTCTTGCGCTCGGTGCGTGGGATGCGGATCGCCTCGATCTTCGCGGTGGGTGGGCTCGCGCTCACCGCCGCCGCTTGTGGCGAGGCCCCCAAGGATGACAACAACGCCGGCAGTGGCGCCAAGAAGTTCAGCGCCTGCATGGTGACCGACGTCGGCGGCATCGACGACAAGTCGTTCAACACCTCGGCCTGGAAGGGTCTGCAGGAGGCCAAGGCCGCCAACGACAACATCGACATCAAGTTCGTCGCGTCGAAGGCCGAGGCCGACTACGAGCCGAACCTGACGCAGTACGTCAACCAGAAGTGCAACTTCATCCTGGCGGTCGGTGGCCTGATGGCCAACGCCACCAAGAAGATCGCGACGGCGAACCCGAACCAGGAGTTCGGCATCGTGGACTCCGGCTCCGAGCTGGAGAACGTCTACCCGATGCAGTTCGACACCGCGCAGGCCGCGTTCCAGGCCGGCTACCTGGCCGCCGGAATGACCAAGACCGGCAAGGTGGGCACCTACGGTGGTCTACCGATCCCGCCGGTCACCATCTTCATGGACGGCTTCGTCGACGGTGTGAAGTACTTCAACACCACCAAGGGCAAGAACGTCCAGGCGCTGGGTTGGAACAAGGAGACCCAGAAGGGCTCCTTCACCAACGACTTCGCCAAGCAGGACGAGGGCAAGAAGGTCTCCGACGCGCTGGTCGCCCAGGGCGCGGACATCATCATGCCGGTCGCCGGCGGCTCCGGCCTCGGCACCACCGCCGCGGCCAAGGCCTCGGGTGGCAAGTACAGCACCATCTGGGTGGACGTCGACGGCTGCGAGAGCACCCCGGACTGCTCGGCGATCATCACCACCGTGGTGAAGAACATCCCGGACGCCGTCAAGGAGGCTGTGGTGAAGGCCGCCGCCGGTGACAAGCTGCCGGCCAAGCCGGGCTTCGTCGGCACCCTGGCCAACAGTGGTGTCTCGATCGCCCCGTACCACGACTTCGACAGCAAGGTTCCGGCCGAGCTGAAGGCCGAGGTCGACAAGATCAAGGCGGACATCGCCGCCGGCACCATCACCGTCACCTCGAAGGCCCAGCCGACCAAGTGACGACCGGCTGGCCCCTCCAATGAGATCATCGGGGGGTCGGCGGGGGACAGGTACGACCGACCGGCCGCTCTGGCCCCGCGGGTGACCGTGGGGTCGGAGCGGCCGATCGCGCACCACGTCAACCGGCCGCTCCGGTCGGGTCGACGGCAGCTAGGCTGCACCATCGCTCGCACTCCAGGAGGTTGCGCTGAGACTCGAACTGCGCGGCATCACCAAGCGGTTCGGTGATCTGGTCGCCAACGACCACATCGACCTGACGGTGGAGCCTGGAGAGATTCACGCCCTGCTCGGCGAGAACGGCGCGGGCAAGTCGACACTGATGAACGTGCTCTACGGGCTCTACCAGCCCGACGAGGGCGAGATCCTGGTCGACGGCAAGCCGTTGAAGCTGAAGGGCCCGTCCGACGCGATCGGCGCCGGGATCGGCATGGTGCACCAGCACTTCATGCTGGTGCCGGTCTTCACCGTCGCCGAAAACATCATGCTCGGCGCCGAGCAGACCCGGGGCGGCATCGCCGGCTTCCTGGACCGCCGTCGCGCCCGGCGCGAGGTCACCGAGGTGTCCGAGCGCTACAACCTGCGGGTCGACCCGGACGCCGTGATCGAGGACCTGCCGGTCGGCATCCAGCAGCGTGTCGAGATCGTCAAGGCGCTCACCCGCGACGTCGACCTGCTCATCCTGGACGAGCCGACCGCCGTGCTCACGCCGCAGGAGACCGAGGAACTGTTGACGGTCATGCGGTCGCTCAAGGCGGCCGGCAAGTCGATCGTCTTCATCACCCACAAGCTGGGCGAGGTCAAGGCCATCGCCGACCGGATCACGGTGATCCGACGCGGAAAGACCGTCGGCACCGCCTCGCCGCAGGCCAGCCGGGACGAGCTGGCGGCCCTGATGGTCGGGCGCAACGTCCGGCTCACCGTGGACAAGACCCCGGCCACGCCGGGCGACCCGGTGCTGGAGGTGGCCGGGCTCGTCGTCGACGACGACCGGCAGATCCGCGCGGTCGACGGCATCGACCTGACCGTGCGCGCCGGTGAGGTGCTCGGCGTGGCGGGCGTACAGGGCAACGGTCAGACCGAGCTGATCGAGGCGATCATGGGCCTGCGCCCGGTGCTCGCCGGCACGGTCAGCCTGGTCGGGGACCGGATCGACGGCTGGAAGCCCAAGAAGGTGCTCCGCGCGGGCGTCGGCTACGTGCCCGAGGACCGGAGCGTGGACGGCCTGGTCAAGGAGTTCAGCGTCGCGGAGAACCTGGTGCTGGACATCTACGACCGGCCGCCGTTCGGTGCCGGGCTCGCGCTGAAGCCGGAGGCGATCGCCGCCTCGGCGAAGGAGCGGATCGAGCAGTTCGACGTCCGTACCTCATCGGCCGACGCGGCGGTCGGCACCCTCTCCGGCGGCAACCAGCAGAAGGTGATCGTGGCCCGGGAGTTGTCCCGGCCCCTGAAGCTCTTCATCGCCGCCCAGCCGACCCGTGGCGTCGACGTCGGGTCGATCGAGTTCATCCACAGCCAGATCATCCGCGAGCGGGACATCGGCACCGCCGTCATGGTGGTCTCCAGCGAGCTCGACGAGGTGATCGGGCTGGCCGACCGGATCGCCGTCATGTACCGCGGTCGGATCATCGGGATCGTCGGCCCGGACACCCCGCGCGAGGAGATCGGCCTACTGATGGCCGGCATCAGCCCGGACGCGGCCCACGAGCGCGACCCGGACGCCGTGCCCAGCGACGGGCCGGCCACCGACGGGAGCCCGGCGAGCGACCCGGGCTCCGCGAGCGAGGACGAGGCATGACCAACCCCCCAACCCCGCAGCCCGGCTCGCCGGACAAGGAGCCGGCGAGCGAGGCGCAGGCCGCGCAGAACACGCTCGGCAACACCGAACGGGCCGAGGTGGCGACCGAGCCGGGCGGCTCAACGTCCACGCCGGAGCAGAAGCCGAGTCTGGGCCGGTTGTTCATGGACAACCTCTGGGCGGCCAACACCTTCACGGTGACCCTGCTGTCGCTGGTGCTGGCGATCGTGGTCGGCGCGGTGCTGATGATCATTTCTGATCCGACCGTGCTGTCCACGTACTCGTACATCACCTCCCGACCGTCCGACGCGATCAACTCCAGCTGGACGCTCGTCAGCGAGGCGTACGCCAACCTGTTCAAGGGTTCGGTCTTCGACCCCGAGGCGTTCTCCGGCTGGGTGAACGGCACCGGTAGCTGGCAGGCCGTGCTCGCGCCGATCTCGGAGACGCTCACCTACGCCGCGCCGCTCGTCTTCACCGGCCTGTCGGTGGCGCTGGCCTTCCGGGGCGGCCTGTTCAACATCGGCGCCCAGGGTCAGGCCACCATCGGTGTGATCATGGCGGCCCTGGCCGGCTTCCTGCTGCCCCTGCCGCCCGGCCTGCACCTGCTGGTGGCGGTGCTGGCCGGCGCTCTGGGCGGAGCGATCTGGGGTTTCATCCCCGGCATCCTCAAGGCCCGTGCCGGCGCGCACGAGGTGATCAACACGATCATGCTCAACTACGTCGCCACGTACTTCCTCACCTGGTTGATCGTGCAGAACGGCGTGCAGGACCCGAACCGTACCGACGCGATCAGCAAGGCGGTGGACACCTCCGCCCAGCTGCCCCGACTGCTCGGCGACAACCTGCGGGTGCACGCCGGCATCCTGATCGCCGTGCTGGCCACCTGGGGGGTCGCCTGGCTGCTGAACCGTTCGACGCTCGGCTTCGAGCTGCGGGCGGTCGGCGCCAACCCGGACGCCGCCCGCACCGCGGGCATCAGCGTCACGCGGACGTACATCCTGATCATGGTCTTCGCCGGCATCCTGGCGGGCCTCGGTGGCTCGAACATGGTGCTGGGCTCGACCGCCAGCGCGTTGACCCCGCTGGTGGTCGCGCAGATCGGCTTCGACGGCATCCTGGTGGCGTTGCTGGGGCGGGTGAAGCCCTGGGGGGTGCTGCTGGCCGCGTTGCTGTTCGGGGCGTTGCAGGCCGGCGGCAACCGGATGCAGTCGTACTCCGGGATCTCGCTGGAGCTGGTGACCGTGCTCCAGGCGCTGATCGTCATCTTCATCGCCGCGCCGGCCCTGGTGAAGGCGATCTTCCAGCTCCGGGCCGCGCGCGCCGCCCGGTTGCAGACGAGCCTGGCGAAGGGCTGGTAACTCATGTCCACCATGGCTGTCCCCGACATCGCGGTCGCCCCGGTCGACGAGGGCTTCTGGACGCGAAGCCGCAAGGTCGGCCTCACACTGCTGGGGCTCGGCCTGCTGGCCGCGGTGCTCTTCGGCGCGCTCGCCACCGACCAGCAGGCCCGATTCACCCTCAGCGACGACGCGGCCGGCGCCGCACTGGAGATCAACGGCACGATCGGGGCGATCCTGTTCGGGATCATCGCGATCGCCGCCGGCGCGGCGCTGCTCGCCGGGGTACCGAAGCGGTGGTTCCTCCCGGTGCTCGGCGTCGGGCTGGTCGGCTTCGTGCTCTCGTTCCTCTGCTGGCAGGTCTCCGCCGCGCCGGCCGGGCAGAACTTCATGCCGCTGGTCAACATCATCCGGGGCACGTTCATCCTGGCCCTACCGTTGATCTTCGGTGCGCTCGCCGGGGTGCTCTGCGAACGTTCCGGCGTGGTCAATGTGGCCATCGAGGGCCAGTTGCTGATGGGCGCCTTCAGCGGCGCGCTCTTCGGCAGCATCTCCGGGAGCGTCTGGGTGGGCCTGGTCGCCGCCGCCATCGGCGGCGCGTTCATCTCGCTGCTGCTGGCCGTCTTCGCGATCCGATACCTGGTCGACCAGGTCGTCATGGGCATCGTGCTGAACCTGCTGGCGGTCGGCGTCACCGGGTTCCTCTACGAGCGGCTGATGCAGACCGACGCGGCGAAATACAACAGCGCGCCCCGCTTCAGCAACTGGGAGATCCCGCTGCTGAAGGACATCCCGGTGCTCGGGCCGGCGCTGTTCCGCGGCAACATCTTCCTCTACCTCGGGCTGCTGCTGGTGCTGGTGATCCACATCGGGTTGTTCCGGACCCGGTGGGGTCTGCGGACCCGCTCGGTCGGCGAACACCCGATCGCCGCGGACACGCTCGGCGTCAAGGTGCTGCGGGTGCGCTACCGCAACGTGCTGCTGGCCGGGGTGGTCGCCGGCATCGGCGGCGCCTCCTACACGCTGGCGCTCTACTCGTTCACCAAGAACATGATCGGCGGTAAGGGCTTCATCGCCCTGGCCGCGCTGATCTTCGGCCGGTGGAACCCGACCGGCGCGCTGCTCGCCGCGCTCTTCTTCGGGTTCGCCGACCAGCTCGCCACCTACCTGGGCGCGATCAGCAGCTCGATCCCCAGCCAGTTCCTGGCCATGCTGCCCTACCTGGCGACCATCCTGGCGGTCGCCGGGCTGGTCGGCCGGGTCCGGGCACCGGCCGCCGACGGCAAGCCGTACATCAAGGGCTGACGCGCGAAGGCGTGCCCGGCGGGACGTCCCGCCGGGCACGCCGCAGCGCGCTCGCCCACCCGGACACGTCCCGGGTACGCCGTGGTGCGTCAGGCCGCCGCAGTCGCTCCGATGCGCTCGGAGAACTCCACGAGGCGGTTGGAGAAGCCCCACTCGTTGTCGTACCAGCCGAACACCTTGACCTGGTTGCCGACGGCCTCGGTCAGCGGCGCGTCGAAGATCGACGAGTAGGGGTTGCCGACGATGTCCGCCGAGACCAGGGGCGCCTCGGAGTACTGCAGGTAGCGCCGCAGCCCCGGGGATGCGGCCGCCTCGCGGAACGCCGCGTTGACGTCCTGGACGTCGGCGCGCTGGCGGAGGACCACGGTGAGGTCGGTGATCGAGCCCGTCGCGACAGGTACGCGCAGTGCGGCGCCGGTGAGGCGCCCGTCGAGCTCCGGGATGACCTTGCCGATCGCCTTCGCCGCGCCCGACGACGTCGGGATTGTCGAGAGGGCCGCCGCGCGGGCGCGGCGCAGGTCGGAGTGTGGCGCGTCGTGGAGCCGCTGGTCGCCCGTGTAGGCGTGGATCGTCGTCATCAGTCCCGACTCGATGCCGAACGAGTCGTTGAGCACCTTCGCGAGCGGTGCCAGCGAGTTCGTGGTGCAGGAGCCGTTGGAGAAGACGTCGTGGCTGTCCGGGTCGAGGCTCTCGTCGTTCACTCCGAGAACGAACGTGGGGACGTCGCCCTTGGCCGGCGCCGAGATGATGACCTTCCTCGCGCCGCCCTTGAGGTGGGCCGCCGCCGCGCCGCCGTCGGTGAAGTGGCCGGTGGACTCGATCACGACGTCGGCGCCGACGTCCCCCCAGGGGATGGTGGCCGGGTCGGACTGCGCGAAGACCCTCATGCGCGTGCCCTGAACGGCGATCGCGTCGCCGTCGTAGGCGACGCCGTCCAGATGGCCGGAGACCGAGTCCCACTCGAGCAGGGTGGCCAGCGTGCGGGCATCGGTGAGGTCGTTCACCGCGACCACCTCGACGTCGGCGTTGTTGGCCAGGGCCGCGCGCAGGTAGGTGCGCCCGATCCGTCCGAACCCGTTGATGCCGATGCGTACCGTCATGGCGTCAGTTCCTCCTGTTGTTCTCGTGGGCGAGCCCGGCTGGTGCCGCCGCCCGAAGGAGGCTGAGAGCGCCTTCGCGGGCATCGTCGAACGGGCCGGGGTCCTGCTGGGCGATCGCGAGCACGTAGCCGCCCTGTAGGACGGCCATCAGGGTGTTGGCGAGTTGCTCGGGGTTGAGGTCGTCCCGCAGTTCGCCCGCCGCGACGGCCTCGCGCAGCACCGTGACCCAGCGGGCGCGGGCCTGGGCGAACGCGCGCGCCACCGGGGCGAGCAGCACCGGGTCCTCGCGGACCTGTGGGTCCTGGGTCATCCGGCCGACCTTGCAGCCCTTGAGGGCGTCGCGGGGACGCATCAGGTATGCCTCGATCCGAGACATCGGGGCGCCCGGACCGTCGAGTTCGGACGCGGCCGGCAGCAGGTCGGCGACGTTGCGCTCAAGTGCGGCGAGCGCGAGATCCCGCTTGGTCGGGAAGTGGTGGTACATGCTGCCCTGGCCCACGCCGGACCGTTCGCGAACGTCACGCGGGCTGGTGTCGGCGTAGCCGCGCTCCCACATGAGCTGCCCCATCGTGTCGACGAGTAGTTGTCGCGAGTCCATAGCGTCACTGTACATACCAGTAGGTACAGTCCGCCCGCGGACCCCGCCCTGCCCGCTCCTGACCTGGGCTGCTTGGGCAGAATGGTGGCATGACCGACATTGACTGGGCGCGCTTGCGGGCCGCCGCCACCGACGCGATGCGGCACGCGTACGCGCCGTACTCGACGTTCCCGGTCGGCGCGGCCGCGCTTGTCGACGACGGCCGCGTGGTGGTCGGCTGCAACGTGGAGAACGCCGCGTACGGGGTGACCCTCTGCGCCGAGTGCGGGGTGGTCTCCAGCCTGCACGCCACCGGTGGCGGTCGGCTCGTCGCGCTGTCCTGCGTCGACGCGACAGGTGAGCCGCTGATGCCGTGCGGTCGCTGCCGGCAGCTGCTCTGGGAGCACGGCGGGCCGGAGTGCCTGATCGAGAGCAAGACCCGCCCGCTGCGGATGGCCGAGCTGCTGCCGCACGCCTTCGGTGTGGAGGACCTGGAGGCCGTCACCGGGGAGACGCCGGTGCCGGTGGTCCCGGAGCGGCTGGCCGCCTGGCGTGGGCGCGGCACCGTCTTCGTGCATCCGGACATGTCCGCCGGGCAGCAGGTCTGGACGGCGTACTGGGAGCGGTCGGCCGGCGACGACGTCGGTGCCGAGACCGGTGTGCTGGAGGAGGCGCCGAGCTGGGACGACCCGGCCGAGGCGATCACCTGGGGTCTGGCCCGGACACCGCGTGTGGTGGTGGTCGACGCGACCGGCACGATCTTCTGGGCTGGCGAGGGTGAGCCGCCTTTGGAGATCCCGGTTCGCTGGGGTTGATTGTGGTTGCGGTTGGGGGCGGGGGCCGACCGTGCCCGGCTCCGGGCGGTCAGGCTTGATCCCTCCGCCGGGCACGGTCGGCCCCCGCCCTGACCTGGGCACGGGCCGCCGGTCTGGATCTGCACGACGACGTGAGAAGGAACCACAAAGTGAGCGGTTTTGCTGCTGTTGACGTTATTCGGGTCAAGCGGGATGGCGGGGTGCTGTCGGACGCGCAGATCGACTGGGTGGTCGACGCGTACACGCGGGGGGTCGTCGCCGACGAGCAGATGTCGGCGCTGGCCATGGCGATCCTGCTCAACGGCATGACCGCCCCGGAGATCGCCCGGTGGACCGCCGCGATGATCGCCAGCGGTGAGCGGCTGGACCTGTCGGCGGTACGCCGGCCGACTGTCGACAAGCACTCCACCGGCGGCGTGGGCGACAAGATCACGCTGCCGCTCACCCCGTTGGTGGCGGCGTGTGGCGCGGCCGTGCCGCAGCTGAGCGGCCGAGGGCTCGGGCACACCGGCGGCACGCTCGACAAGTTGGAGTCCATCCCGGGCTGGCGGGCCACGGTGAGCAACGACGAGTTCATCGCCCAGCTCGACGAGGTCGGCGCGGTGATCTGCGCGGCCGGCGCGGGGCTCGCCCCCGCCGACCGCAAGCTGTACGCGCTTCGCGACGTGACCGGCACCGTGGAGGCGATCCCGCTGATCGCCAGCTCCATCATGAGCAAGAAGATCGCCGAGGGCACCGGCGCGTTGGTCCTCGACGTCAAGGTCGGCTCGGGTGCCTTCATGAAGTCCGTCGACCAGGCCCGCGAGCTGGCCCGCACGATGGTCGAGTTGGGTGGCGCGCACGGCGTACGGACCGTCGCCCTGCTCACCGACATGTCCACTCCGCTCGGTCTGGCCATCGGCAACGCGGTGGAGGTGACCGAGTCGGTCGAGGTGCTGGCCGGTGGTGGACCCGCCGACGTGGTGGAACTGACCCTCGCCCTGGCCCGGGAGATGCTCGACGCGGCCGGCCTGCCCGACGCCGACCCGGCGGCCGCGTTGCGGGACGGCCGGGCGATGGACTCCTGGCGGGCGATGATCCGAGCGCAGGGCGGCGACCCGGACGCGCCGATGCCGACCGCCAACGAGGTCGAGGTGGTCCGCGCCGAGCGGGACGGGCACGTCGCCGCCGTCGACGCGTACGCCATGGGGGTTGCGGCGTGGCGGCTCGGCGCGGGTCGGGCGCGCAAGGAGGACCCGGTCAGCGTGCCGGCCGGTGTGGTGTTGCACAAGCGGCCGGGTGACCCGGTACGGGCCGGTGACCCCCTCTACGAGCTGCGCGCCGAGGACCCGACGCGGATTCCGGCGGCGCTGGCCGAGGCCGCCGACGCGGTACGGATCGCGTCGACCGCCGCGGCCGCGACGCCGCTGGTCATCGAGCGCATCGGCTGACCGGACCGGGGGTCGGGGTGCCATGGTGCCGGTCACCTGGGAGCGCTATTGTCGCAGGCCAAGGGGGGACAACCGGCCTTGAGCCGGCGCGAGCAGACAGGAAGACCCGCCGTGACCGTTGCTGCTCCCGACCCACGCGAGGTGCGCGAGGCGAGCCTGGACGAGCTGTCCCGGCTCGGTCTGCCGTTGCCGCCGGCGCAGTTCCCGCTGGTCTGGGAGCCGGGTGACGAGATCGACCTGCGCCCCACTGTGGAGATCGAGGCGCGGATCGCCGTGCTGCACCTGATCCTGGCGCGCTGCTTCGGGATGCCCCCGGAGGCGGCGATGAGCTGGCTGCTCGGCTCGCACCTGGTCGAGATGGTCACACCGCCGGAGTGGCAGTTCGTGATGGGCGGCAAGGGCGACCACCGCTCGTTCGTGCTGCACCACGACGCGCTCTTCGCCCTGGCCTGGGTGCTTGGGTTGAGCAAGCAGCTCGACCCGACGCTCGCCGTCGACGAGCGCCTGGTCGAGCGGTTGCCGCACATCGCCGAGGGAGAGACGTTCCCGCACTGGCGGTCCCGGATCCTCACCGCGCCACAGCACCCGGCCGACGCGGCCGCCCTGCTCGACCTGCACTACTGCCTGGACTGGGCGTACCTGGAGACCGAGCGCGGTGGCCTGCGGGCGCCGGGCCTGATCGACGCGAACGCGATCGGGCAGCGCCGCTGGGCGCTGGAGTGGGCGGTGATCCTGCGCGGGCCGTACCACGACGAGCCGCCCGGCTGGGAAGAGGTCGACCTCTCCACCTGAGCTCAGCGGGGTCGGTAGGCGTCCACCCGCACCGCCACGGTGACCCGGACCGGTTCGGGCAGCGCGGCCAGCCGGGTGGCGAGCGCGGCCGGATCGGTGTGCCACGCGCTGGGGCCCATCCCGACCACGGTGGTGACCTCCGGCCGGGTCAGGGCCAGCTCCGCCCGGTGCACCGCCGAGCTGACCGCGGTGAAGTGCCCGCCCAGACTGCCGGTCACCCGGTCGGCCTTGTCCGGATCCACCCGCAGCAGGCCCAGGGCACCCACCAACTCGCTGAGGTGGTCGGTGTCGGGTGTGACCACCAGCAGGGTGCCGGCCGGGTCGAGCACGCGGTGGAACTCCGGGCCGTTACGCGGGGCGAAGACGTTCAGCAGCACGGCGGTCGAGGCGTCCGCGAGCGGCAGCCGCTGCCAGGTGTCGGCGAGCGCCGCGGCGGCCCGGGGGTGCGCGCGGGCCGCGCGGCGCAGCGCCGGCTTGGACACGTCCAGGGCCAGACCCACGGCGTCCGGCAGCGCCGCCAGCACCGCGCCGAGGTAGCGGCCCGTGCCGGCGCCGGCATCCACCACCAGGGGGTACGCCCCGACGTCGGGCGCGGCCCGACTCGCGGCGGCGGCGAGGGCGGCCGAGATGACGTCGTAGTGCCCGGCGGCCTGGAATTCCGCACGGGCGGCGACCATCTCGGCGGTGTCACCGACGTGCGGGGACCGACCGGTGAGCAGGTTGACGTAGCCCTGGCGCGCGATGTCGAAGCTGTGCCGGCGCGGGCAGCGCAACGCCCTCGTGTCGGTGGCCTGCCCCAGTGGGTCGCCGCAGACCGGGCAGCGCAACCGGTCGAGGATGCGTGGGTCCACGTCAGGCCGCCGCCGAGCGGTGTCGCGGGCGGCCCCTCACCGCGGTGCTTCCATGCCGTTCAGCCTAGTTCGGGCCGATCCGGGCCGGGTCGGGACCTCAGGCGACCTGCCACCCCCGGTCACCGCCGTCGCTGGCTAGGGTCTGAGGATGGTCGCAACTATCCGGTACGAGGACATTGTCAAGGTTCCGAAGGCGCTGCTGCACGACCACCTGGACGGCGGGCTACGGCCGGCGACGATCGTCGACCTGGCCGCGGTGGTGGGCCACGAGTTGCCCACCACCGATCCCGAGGCGCTCGGACGATGGTTCGCGGACGCCGCCAACTCCGGGTCCCTGGAGCGTTATCTCGAGACGTTCGCGCACACCGTGGCGGTCATGCAGACCCCGTCCGCGCTGCGTCGGGTCGCCCGCGAGTGCGCACTGGACCTGGCCGCCGACGGGGTGGTCTACGCCGAGGTGCGCTTCGCCCCCGAGCAGCACCTGGAGCAGGATCTGACCCTGGACGAGGTCGTCGAGGCGGTGCTCGCCGGGTTCGCCGAGGGCACCGCCCAGGCCGTCGAGGCGGGCCTGACCATCCGGGTGGGCACACTGCTCACCGCGATGCGCCACGCGGCCCGCTCGCAGGAGATCGCGGAGTTGGCCGTGCGGCACCGGGACGCCGGGGTGGTCGGCTTCGACATCGCCGGCGCCGAGGCGGGCTTCCCACCCACCCGGCACCTCGACGCCTTCGAATACCTGCAACGGGAGAATTTCCACTTCACCATCCACGCCGGCGAGGCGTTCGGTCTGCCGTCGATCTGGCAGGCGATCCAGTGGTGCGGGGCGGACCGGCTCGGCCACGGGGTCCGGATCGTCGACGACATCGCCCCCGACGGCTCGCTCGGCCGGCTGGCCGCGTACGTCCGGGACAAGCGGATCCCGCTGGAGCTGTGCCCCTCGTCGAACGTGCAGACCGGTGCGGTGGCCTCGATCGCCGACCACCCGATCGGCCTGCTGCGGGACCTGCGGTTCCGGGCCACCGTCAACACCGACAACCGGCTGATGAGCGGCACCTCGATGTCGCGGGAGATGTCGCTGCTGGTGGAGACGTTCGGCTACGGCTGGAAGGAGTTGCAGTGGTTCACCATCAACGCGATGAAGAGCGCGTTCATCCCGTTCGACGAGCGACTGCGGATCATCGATGAGGTGATCAAGCCGGCGTACGCCGAACTGCTGGCCTGATCCCGCTCAGCCGTGCGGGTGGCCAGCGAGCAGGCCGGCCACCCGACGCAGCACCTCCCGGGCACGGGCCGCCTCCGCACCCAACCCGGTCTGCCGACGCAGCACCGCGGGCTCGGCCCGCAGCAGCGCCACGCCGCGTCGGACCAGCACCCCAGGCGCCTTTCGCTGCTCGGACAGGTCGCGGGCCAGCCGGCGCAGGAAGGTCGCACCGCGCGGCCGGCGCAGCGCGTACGCCCCGGCGAGCAGCCCTCGGCGTCGGCACTCCTCGACAATCTCGGCCGCGAAGATCCCTTCGGCCACGAAAAGTGGCGATCCGGCGAGATCAAATGACCGGGTGGCCACCCGTCGATCTGCGCCGATCGCATAAACCGGCACATCGGCTCGACCGTCGCGAGCTAGTCGAGCAATGATTTCCACCGCACTGGGGGCATCCCAGGACTGTGGTGATTCCCAATCCACCTGGTCGTTTCGTCGTGGCAACGTAGGGTCATCGCCGTCTTTGTAGAAGTCGTCCAAGCAGAGCACCGGTAAGCCGGTTTGCTGCGCTATGTACGACTTCCCGGACCCCGAAGGGCCGGCGAGCAGGACAACGCGGTGCGGATGTTTCATTACCTTCAGTTACTCCGGCCAGACGGACTGCTATCAAATCGCATCAACATCTCATCACACCTTCGGTAGGTGACAACCTGGGCTTTCTTCTTGTCGACGGGCGTGATGGAATCTCGGGGGTCCGACCCGCCGGGTCGGTCGCTGGGCGTTGCCCGGAGGCAACGCGTTCAAGCTGTAATCGCGAGGGCGGTGACGTGAGCAAACGGCCAAAGACGGCGGGCTCCTTCCTGTCGCGGCTGCGCCGGCCGGCCAGCCGGCTCCGGGACATGCCGATCTGGTCCAAGCTCGGTCTCATCATGATCGTGCCGACCATCGCCACGGTCGTGGTGGGCACCAGTGGTCTTGTCGACCACGTGGAGACGCTCAACAATGCCAACCGAGCTGGCGACCTGGCCAACCTGTCGAGTTATTCAGGTGACCTGGTCGACGCTTTGCAGGATGAGCGGACCGCCGCCGTGCTGCTGCTGGCTGCCGACGGAACGCAGCCGACGGCGCAGTACCAGGAGGCCTACAACCGGGTGAACTCCCGGGTGGACCAGGAGGCTGGCCCCTACCGGGAGCAACGCGCCGAGGTCGAGGACCTGCCGGGCAGCCTCGAGACGCTGCTCGACGGCATCGACCAGAACCTCCAGGACCTGTCCGGCGTCCGCAGTCAGGTGTTCAACGGCAAACTCGCGCTCACCGAGACCGTCCAGGCGTACGAGGGTCTGATCAGCGACCTGCTCGCCATCCGGGACTCGGCCACGCAACTCGCCGGCGACAACGACCTGAGCGACCGGATGCGCGCCGCCGCGGCGGTCGCCCGGGAGAAGGAGTTCCTCGCCGCACGCCGGGTCGTGGTGCACCGCGCGCTGGGCGTCAAGGGTGGTCAGCGCCTGACCCCCGCGCTGCGCACCGACTACATCGCCAGCGGCACCGGCCAGCAGCAGGCGCTGCAGAGCTTCAAGGCCGTCGCCACCCCGGAGGACGCGAAGTTCCACGACCAGACGGTCGCGGGCGGTGACCGTCGGGAGGCCCAGAACTACACGGGCTGGATCGACGGCAACACCACCGGCGACATGCGCGGTGCGCCGTTCGGACCGGACCAGTGGGAGGCCGCCATGACGGCCAACGCCAAGCTGATCCGCACCGTCGAGAGCAAGCTCGACGGCGAAGTGGTCACCGGGGCCGACACCCTCCGCTCCGACGTCCAGCGCCAGGTGTTCGTGGAGACCGGCCTGCTGCTCAGCATGCTGCTGCTGGCCATCCTCTTCGCGTACCTGGTCGCCCGCTCGATGGCCCGTTCGCTGCGTGAGCTGCGGCAGGGTGCCCTGTCCGTCGCCCAGTACGGCCTGCCCCAGGCAGTGGCCCGACTGCGCGACCCGCAGGTCGTCGGCCAACTCTCCCCGGTGCAGCTGGCCAACCAGATCGCCGAGCCGCTGCCGGTCCGCAGCAAGGACGAGTTCGGCCAGGTGACCGAGGCGTTCAACGCGGTCCACCTGGAAGCCGTCCGGACGGCCGCCGAGCAGGCCGCGCTGCGCGCCTCCGTCGCGACCATGTTCGTCAACCTGGCCCGCCGTTCACAGATCCTCGTCGACCGCCTCATCGGGCACCTCGACCGGCTGGAGCGCGGCGAGGAGGACCCGGACCGGCTGGCCGAGCTGTTCCAGCTCGACCACCTCGCCACCCGGATGCGCCGCAACGACGAAAACCTGCTGGTGCTCGCCGGCGCCGACTCCACCCGCGTCCAGCGGGAGCCGGCCGCGCTCATCGACGTGCTGCGCGCCGCGCAGTCCGAGGTCGAGCACTACACCCGCATCGAGTTCGGTGTCATCGACCGCGACATCGAGGTCGCCGCGCACGCGGTCAACGACCTGGTGCACCTCGTCGCCGAGCTGTTCGACAACGCCACCGCGTTCTCGCCGCCCGACTCGCAGGTGATGGTCGAGGCCCGCCGGGTCGGCGACCGTTCCTCCCTCTACGTCGAGGACCGCGGCATCGGCATCAGCGCCGAGCAGTTGCAGGACCTCAACGAGCGGCTCGCGACGCCGCCGCAGGTGGACGTGGCGGTGTCCCGGATGATGGGCCTCGTCGTGGTCGCCCGGCTGGCGTCCCGGCACGGTGTCCGGGTCGAACTGCGCCCCGGCTCCGACCGCGGCACGGTCGCCGACGTGACCCTGCCCACCTCGGTGCT
Organism: Micromonospora sp. NPDC049204; assembly: GCF_040647935.1. NCBI lineage: Bacteria > Bacillati > Actinomycetota > Actinomycetes > Micromonosporales > Micromonosporaceae > Micromonospora > Micromonospora sp. NPDC049204. Next base: position 287,414 of record NZ_JBEZDC010000002.1, read on the forward strand.
GGTGCCCCGGGCGCTCTCCGGCCGGGTGCAGCAGCCGCCGGCTCTGCCTGCGGCTGGCGGCCCCCAGCACGGTGGGCCGGCGCCGGTCTTCGGCGCGCTGCCCGCACTGGGCAACCACCCGCGCTCCAGCGAGTCCGGCAACCAGGTCACCCTCGGCGGTCGACCGTTCGAGCCCGCGTCGCGAAACGGTGCCGGCGTCCCCGCGAACACCGGTGCGTACGGTTCGATGCCGGCCTGGTCGGATCTGACCGGTGCGGCCGGGACGAACGGTGTCAACGGCGGCGACGGGTTCACCCCGCGGCCGGCCGGCGACGGCTTCACCCCGCGGCCGGCCAACGGCCAGCCGATCGATCCACTGCCGCAGCGCCGCTCCGGGGACGACACCCCGTCCACCGGCCAGCAGCCGTCAATTCCCCGGCAGTTGCCGAGCAGCCCCGAGACGCACCCGTACTCGGCGCCGCCGGTCTCGGCCCAGCCCTACCCCGGCGCGCCGGTCTCCGCCTCGCCGGCCTCGGGCCAGCCGTACTCCGGACAGCCGTACTCGGGCGCGCCGTACGGCGGTCCGCCGGTGTCCGCCGCCCCGGCCTCCGGTCAGCCGTACGGCGGTCCGCCGGTGTCGGCGTCACCGGCCTCCGGTCAGCCGTACCCGGGTCAGCCGTTCTCGGTGCCACCCGCCTCCAGCCAGTCGTTCAGCGGGTTCGCACCCCGATCCGCGCCACCGGCGCAGGCGCCCAACGCCCCCGCACCGCCGGCCTGGCCGCCGGTTCCGGGCGGCGACCGGGACGCGGTGACCCCGCCGGTGCCCGAGCGGTTCGCCGCCGCTCTGGACATGACGACGGAGCTGCCGCGAGTGCCGCGACCCGGCGAGCAGCCGGCCGCCGCAGCCCAGCCGCCGGTACCGGCGCCCGCTCCGGCACCGGCACCGCAGACCCGGCCGGCGCCGCAGCAACCGCAGGCGCAGAACCGGCAGCGGTACGCGGACGAGACGATGGAGCTGCCGATCTTCCGGGAGCTGGAGTCGGCCTGGTTCCGTACCCGTCGTCCGGGCTCGGAGGAGTCCGCGACTGGTGCCCAGCCCAGCACGAACGGCGACACCGCGACCCAGCAGTTCGCCACGGTCGAGGCCACCGGTCGGACAGTCCACAAGACACCACCCGGGACGACAGGTAACACACCGATGGCAGACACTCCGATGGCCGGAGGAGCGCCGCGGGACAACGGCTCGACAGCGAGCGAGGGCACCCGCCCCAGCCTCGCCGAGAGCCTGCCGAACCGCCGGCCCCAACCGCAGAGCAACGGCTGGCAGACCGCAGCTGACGATGGCTGGCGTGCCGCCTCGGCAGCGGCCGGCGCGGTGCCGGTGAGCGAGACCACCACTACCGGCCTGCCGAAGCGCAAGCCGATGGCGCAGCTCGTGCCGGGTGCGGTGGAGAAGCCCGCCACCTCGGTCCAGCGCCGTTCCCCGGAGGCGGTCCGTGGACTGCTCTCCGCCTACCACCGGGGCGTGCAGCGAGGGCGTAGCACCTCGGACAACCCGACCAGCCCGGAGGCGACTCCGGGAGGGCAATCCTCGCAGTCTGGCTCAGGCCCGGTGGCCGGGAGCGGGCAGAAGGAGCAAGAAGGATGACAACTACGCAGGATCTTGGTTGGCTACTGGCCAACTTCGCCGACCGGGTGCCCGGCGTCGCGCATGCGGTCGCCGTCTCGGCGGACGGCCTACTCCTCGCGTCGTCACGGGATCTGCCGCGCGACCGGGCGGATCAGCTTGCCGCGATCTCATCGGGTCTGGTCAGCCTGACCCAGGGTGCAGCCCGCTGCTTCGAGGGAGGGGCGGTGTTGCAGACCGTCGTGGAGATGGACAATGGCTTCCTGTTCCTGATGTCCATCTCGGACGGATCGTCCTTCGCCGTGCTGGCCGCCCGCAGCTCCGACGTGGGCCAGGTCGGCTACGAGATGGCGCTGCTCGTCGACCGGGTGGGCGACGCGCTGACCCCGCAGCCGCGTGCGGCTGCGGGCATGCTGGGCTGACGCCTCGCCGATCGTGAGGTCGGCACGACTGCAACGACGACAACGACGGGTTTCACCGGTGGGAGCCGGAATCGGGTACGAAGGAGGTGAGCGGCGAGATGGCCGATCGTGACGAACCAACCGGAGCGTTGGTCCGTCCATACGCCGTGACCCGTGGTCGTACCCGTCCCCGGCTCGACATCGCGCTGGAGGCGCTCGTCGAGACGACGGTGCGCGGCCGCACCGCTGCCAATGGCAACGGTGGTGGCCGCGAACACCAGTACATCGCCGCGCTGTGTGACGGTCGTGTGCAATCGCTCGCGGAGATCGCGGCGCGGATGCAGCTCCCGCTCGGTGTGGCCCGGGTGCTCATCGCCGACATGGCGACGGACGGCCTGGTCGCGGTCCACGAGCCGACCATTTTGGACGACTCCGACGACGCGGTGGGCACTGAACTGCTGGAGAGGGTGCTGAGTGGACTTCGCAGGCTCTGACATGTCGCACCGCCCACCGAACCCGAGTGGGCGCGTGACGTCGGCGAAGATCGTTATCGCCGGTGGATTCGGCGTCGGCAAGACGACGCTGGTCGGCTCGGTCTCGGAGATCACGCCGCTGACCACCGAGGCCATCATGACCTCCGCCGGCGTGGGCGTCGACGACACCCGGCAGGTGCCGGGCAAGACGACGACCACGGTGGCTATGGACTTCGGCCGGATCTCGATCGACCGTGACCTGATTCTGTACCTGTTCGGTACGCCGGGTCAGACCCGGTTCTGGTTCATGTGGGACGAACTGGTCCGGGGTGCCATCGGTGCGGTCGTGCTGGTGGACACTCGCCGGCTGGCCGACTGCTTCGCGGCGATCGACTTCTTCGAGCACCGACGCCTCCCGTACCTGGTGGCGATCAACTGCTTCGACGGGATGCAGTACCACGACCCGCAGGACGTTCGGGACGCCTTGGCGATCTCGAGCGACGTGCCGGTGGTGGCGTGCGACGCCCGTAACCGGGAGTCGACGAAGCACGTGCTCATCTCGCTCGTCGAGTACGTGCTCACCATGCGCCGTACGCGCGCGGTGGCCCCGGCCTGATCGGGCACCGCAGGCCCGGTGGTGGCTCCGGCCGCCACCGGGCGTTTCGCCCTGCCCGTCGTGCTGCTCGTGCCGGCGGGCACCACACGCCGCCCTCCTGAGATCTGGAAGATGTCCGCCTCGCTTCGGGGCGTGTCTCTGCCGCGGTCTTCGAGGGGCGGCGTCTTTGTGTCCACCGGCCCGTCACGCTGACGCGACCGCGCCCCCAGTCGACCGACTGGGGGCGCGATTCGTGTGGTGGATGAGTGCTGACGGTCAGGACTGGTAGCCGGCGGAGCGGTACTCGTACTCCCGGTCGTCGTCACGGTCGCCGTGGTCGCGGCTGAAGTCCCAGCCGCCGGCTGCCTCGCGGCCCGGCCGACCGCCTACCGCGAAACCGCCGATCTCCTGCCCTCGACGCCAACCGCGGAAGTAGCCCGTGGTGTTCTCCGCGAGGCTTGCCGCATCACGCACTATCCGCAATGGGCGCTCCTCACGCAGCGGGGAACCAGGGACCAGGTTGGCCTGTGGCACGCGCTTGGGCAGCCCGGCATTGGTCTCGGCACCCACCGCGGGGCGAGCTGCCTGCTCGGCGGCCTGCCACCCGGTGTCGGCCATTGTCGACCAGTCCAGGTCGGTCTCCTCGGCCTGCCCCACGAACCAGGCCGACTTGGCCTGCGCGAAGATCAGCAGGTCGCCGTCGCCCTCGTCGGCGACCGGTGGGGGCCGGTGCTCGACCGGCGGCGGCCGGTGCTCCAGCGGGGGTGGCCGGTGCTCCAGCGGTGGAGGCCGGTGCTCCACCGGGTGCGGTGGCCGGTGTTCGGTGGCCCGTGCGGCTGCCCGGCTGTTGCGGGCAGCCTGCTCCCGGTCGACCAACCGCAGTGGAGGCGTCTCCAGGTGCGGGTCCGCGGGCGGGTTGAGCCCCTCGCGCAGCGCCCGGTCAGCGAGCGGCGGTGGCTCCACCAGCCGCAGCATGGGGGGCTCCTGGGGCAGGTCGTCCGCCAACCAGGGCGGGGTGACCCGACCGTCGGCGCGACCCGGGTCGGTGGCAGCGTCGATGCCGCGGCCGCCGCCGTAGGAGTAGGCCGCCGGGTTCTTCGGCGGACTGTCGGCCGGGTCCTCCGGGTTGTTGACGAGCGGCCAGTTGGCGCGGGAGCCGGGCGGCGCCGACTCCTGACCAGGCCGGGGGGTCGGCACCGGAATGCTGAGATCGGTGGCGCTGAACCCGCCTGTCGGCGGCTCATCGACGGGGCGCTGCAGGTGGCTCGGCCGGGGCTCGCCGTTGGTCTTCGGACGGGGTGGGATGACCGTACGCTGCCGTTCCGCGCGCGCGTGGTTGATCGCGGCGGTGGTCAGCGTCGGCCGGAACGGCTCACCGGCCTCTGCCGGGGGCACCAGGCCCCGCTGCGCGGGTGCGATCGGAGTGATCCCGGGCGGCGGGGGAGGCGGAGACGAGACCGGTCGGTTGGTCGGACCGTCGATCCGGTTGGAACTCTGCTCGGTGCGCCCGGGCAGCGTGGGCGTCGGCGGACCGGCCATCGCTGCCGGTGCCACCGGTGCGGGTGCCACCGGCGGAGGCGTGACCGGCGGTGGGGCGACCGGCGGCGGCCCGAGTGGACGGGGGGACGCCAGCGGTGCGTTACCGAGAATCGGCTCGGGTCGGCTGCGCCGTCCGACGGCGGGCGCGGGCTCGACCGCGGGCGGGGTGGGTCGGACCGACCGCAGACCGGCGCCGGTGCCGGCCAGGCCGGTAAGCCCCGCGTTGTTGCCGGCCAGGCCGGTCAACTCGCCGACCGACTCGCCGCGACGGGCAGCGGCACGGCGACCAGGCGCCTGGGCGGGCGTGCTGACCCGGGAGCCGAGCGCGCTCACCAGCGCCTCACAGCCTGCGTCACAGGCCCGCACGGCGGCGACGGCCTGGCGGACCGTCTCGGCCACCGCGGACGTGAGCGCCCGGTTGACCGCGGCGCGGCGCGGCGTCTCGGAGATGGCGACCCGCAGTGCGGTGACCGCCTCGTTGATCTCCTCAGCGTCGGCGACCCCGTCGGCGGCGAGGTGCGCGGCGATCGCATCCGCCGCCACCGACACCTCCCGGCCACGGGCGACGGTGCCGCCGAGCATGCCCGGCTCGGGCAGCGCGTCCAGCACCGCCAGCGAGACCGGCTCCGCCGGATCCGGGTACGCCCGCAGGGCCGCCGGGTAGAGCTCACGCAGCACCTCACGCAGCGCCACGGCGGCGGAGTGTCGACCGCTGGCCAGGGCGGCGTGCGCGGCGAGCACCTGCTTGTAGCCGGCGAGGTCCCGGGGTGCCGGCAGGGTGACCGCGGAGAGCGCGCCCGCCTGCAACGCGCGGGCCAGGCCGACGGCCCGTCGTTCGGCCGGAGGCGACTGCATCTCCTCCAACGAGTCGTCGTCGGCGAACCGCTCGGCGAAGTCGTCCACCGAGTCGTCGTCGGCAATGGCCAAAGGTCGACCCGCCGCGCTCAGCAGCGAGGTGACCGTGTGGTCGTCGCTGTCGGCGGCGATGGCCGCACCGCTCGGCCCGCCTGACCGCTCCACGAGCAGCGCGACGAGCTGGGCGTAGCCAGCGGCGTCGTCGCTGATCTCGCAGACATGCAGCAGACGGCCTGCGTCGTCGACCACAGCGGACGTCAGCGTCGAACCGGCGGAGGCCGGTCGGTCAGCCGGATCCGCCGAGGCCAGACCGCAGTAAACGCGCACGAGCGCCACGGCGTCGTCCTCCTCCCGGGACAGGTCTTTCCTCTGCCAGCAACTGATGCTCCCCGGTACGGGTCAGTCGCGCCAGTCCACCACCGCAGAGATCTTGCCGACAATGGTGCGCCAACCCAAACTCGCGGTCTGCGCGCCGATCTTCTTCAGCCGCCGCCGACCCATGAAGGCGCCGATCCCACCGTTGGCCGTGGCCCGCAGCGCCTCGTCCAGGTCGTCGAGGCTGGAACCGGCGGAGAGCATGTCCAGGACCGCAGGCAGCCGCAATGCGTACGAGATGTCACGTGCGACCTCGCCGGCCTCGATCAGCAGGGTCGAATCCCAGGTGTCGTGACCGCCGCGCAGGTTCTCCACGACCAGGTCGAGTTCGTAGGTGTCCTCGTCGAGCGGAGCGATATCGGCCGGCTCCACCCGTTCGGCCAATTCATTCCAGCTGTCCAGTTGGGACAGATCATTGGGAGCGCCGGACCGGATGAAACTGACCAACGACTCGGGGGTCTTGAACAGCAGCAGCTTGCCCCGGTTGCTGAGGAAGACCGGCACCTCCTCGTCGTCCTCGTCGTCGGCCTCGTCCGCGTCGGCCTCTTCCGCCTCGTCCTCGGCCGTGGCCGTGGTGGCGTCGCGGCGGCGCGTCGACTCGTCCTCGTCGCTGTCGGCGAACTCGTCGGCCAGGTCCTCGTCGAGGATGACGACGGTCTCGTCGTCCTCCTCTTCGACGACCTGACGGCGGGCCAGGAACGGGTCGTCCTGGTCGCGTTCGGTCACGTCGGTCGGGGTCAGCGAGCTGGCCGGCCGGTACGCCCGCAGCGTGAAGCCGGTGCCGGCGGGCAGGGCGATCTCCACCGGATCGATGCGCAGCTCGTCCCAGAGCGACCGGTCGACCGAAGCCGACGGGCGGTCGGTCTCCTCGGCCTCATCTGGCTCGGCCGCGCTGGTGGTGTCGTCGAGCTCGGGCTCGTCGGCGTCGGGCCGTTGGGGCGACTGGCGGGCCACGCTGACCTCCGTGTGCTTCGGGTTGCCCACCCGCCGGGGTCTCTGTCCGACGAGTGACTCTGGGCACATACCCTAGTCGGCGGCCCTGGGTGACCGATGCCCGCACCCCGGTGGCCGGCTGGCGCACGGGTTCGACCTGCTGGCGGCTGGCGCTGGCGAACGGGCCGATCGACAAGTAGCGTAGCTACGCATGAAGGCCCAGTCGTTGCACGGCCATCTCGACGCTCTGCTGCTCGCCGTGCTGGAGCAGGGCGAGCAGCACGGCTACGCCATCATCGAGGCGCTGCGTGAGCGCAGTGATGGCAGCCTGGATCTGCCCACCGGCACGATCTATCCCGCGCTGCGTCGCCTGGAACGCGCGGGGCACGTGGCGAGCACCTGGAGCACGGTCAACGGTCGGGAACGGCGGACGTACCAGCTCACCGACTCCGGCCGCCGCGCGCTGGCCGGAGAGCGCGCCGGTTGGCACGAGTTCCAACTGACCGTCGGCCGGTTCCTCGATCCCGGCGGCCCACCCGTCACCCCGGCCTGACCCGGTCCGTCGAGTTGGCGTCGACCGGCCGGGCCGTGCCCGACACGGGCGAGAACGGTCCGGCCGGCGCCGGCCGGGCGGGCCTGGCCAGCGTGCGGGGTAGAGCAGGCGGCGCGGGTCAGCGGGCGACGGCCAGCAGCCAGCCGCGCGTCGCGCGGGTCAGCGAGAAGTACGCAGCGCCCACCAACACCGCGCCGATGATCATGGGTGGCCAGCTCAGTGCCGCATCCCAGAGGCTGAGGGACCAGGTGAAGAGGGCGCAGCCGGCCACCATGGCGAGCGCCAGCAGGCCGGTCAGGCCGGCGCCCACCGCGCGTTGCGCCACGAGCAGGCCCGGCCGTGTCGAGCGGGCGCTCGCCGCGACCACCAGCAGACCGGCCACCGAGAGCAGCAGCGTGCTCATCCAGATCCAGTCGACCGAGTTGGAGAGCAGTAGGTAACCGGCTGGCGGGCGAGGGCCGTCGCTCCAGCTCGCCCCACGCCAGGTCAGATCGCCGGCGGCCACCCCCACCCCGGCAACGGCCAGCATCCGCAGCGAGAGGCCCCGCAGCGCGCCCACCGCCAGCTCGGCCTGCCAGGAGGGGAGCAGCTGCGCCGGTGAGCCGAACTCGACCACCGCGCGGCGCTGCGCCTCCGTGGGCGGCACACCGCTCTCCTCGTACGCCTCGACGGCGTCCAACAGCCCGTGCCGGGCCTCGGTCAGCAGGTCGGACTTGAGTCGCGCCGGCCCCTGCAACCGGGCGGCCAGATCCCGCAGGTGCTCGTCGACAGACACATCCTCACAGCGCGGCATGCCACCACCCTGCCACGGACTCCGGAGCCCCGACGTCGGGGAGAACCCTGGTCCGTCCCCGAACCCCGGTCAGGGCGTGAGCGCCAGATAACCCCGTTCGGCCGCCGCCTGGAGCAGCCACTGGTCCCGGTACCAGCCGTCGGTGACGACCAGCTCGGCGTGCCGACCGCGCTGGATCACCCGACCGCTGTCGAGGACGACGATCTCGTCCAGCTCGGCGAGCCCGCTGAGCCGGTGGGTGATCAGCAGCACCGAGTGCCCGGCGGGGGTGGCGGTGAGTGCGGACGCGAGCACCGTGTCCGCGGCGGACGGGTCCAGCCCCTCGGTGGGTTCGTCGAGTACCAGCACCGGCGGCGCCGCGAGCAGCGCCCGAGCCAGCGCCAGCCGCTGCCGCTGGCCGCCGGAGAGCTGCCCGCCCTCCTCGCCGACGAGCGTGTCCCAACCTGCCGGCTGGGCGCGTACCCACTCGAGCAGGCCGGCCGCCGCGGTGGCCGCGGTCAACTCCTCCTCGCCGGCCCCGGCCCGCCCGAGCAGCAGGTTCTCCCGCACCGTGGCATGGAAGACGTACGCCTCGGCGAGCAACCCGCCGACCGCGCGGGGCAGCGCCTCCTCGGCGTACGCCGACAGGTCCCGACCGTTCAGCGTGACCCGGCCGGACACCGGCCGGACGGTGCCGGTCAGTACGGCGGCCAGGGTGCTCTTGCCGGCGCCACTTGGGCCGACCACCGCGATCCTCCGCCCGGCCGGCAGGTCCAGGTTGACGCCGTCCAGGGCGGGTGCCGCGCCGGCCCGGTACCGCACGGTCACGTCGTCGAACCGCAGCTCGAATGGACCGGTCAGGTCGGTGCTGCCGTCGGTGGCCGGTCGAGTCGGCGGGCCGGCGTCGAGCAGAGTGGCCACCCGGGCCAGGCCGGGCCGCAGCTGTGTCCACTGTCGGGCCGCCGCGACCAGCGCCAGGGTCACCTCGACGGCGGCCAGCGCGCCGACGGCGAGGACGCCCACCAGCACCCCGGGCACGTCGGCGGCCAGCGCGGCCAGCACCACCGCCGCGGCGGTCAACCCGGCGGTCAGCACCCCGGCCGCGTCCACGGCGAACCCGGTGGCGGCCAGCCGTCGTTCCAGTCGGGCCAGCCGACCGGCGCGCTCCTCGGCGGCGTGCAGCGCACCGTCGGTGGCCCCGAACGCGGCCAGGTCGGCAGCGCCGTGGGTGAGGTCGATCGCGTCGGTGGCCAGTGCGCCGCGCAGCGGGGCCACGTCGGCGGCGCTGCGGCGGGTGACCGCGGTGGCCAGCACGGGCAGCGCCACGCCGGCAATCAGCAGGCCGACGGCGAGCGCTCCGGCGGCCGGGGGCGAGATCAACGCGGCCCCGGCGACCGCCACCACACCGACCAGGGCCGCCGCCGAGCCCGGGACCAACACCCGCAGCAGCAGGTCCTGGACTGCCTCGACGTCGGAGACGAGCCGGCTCAGCACGTCTCCCGAGCGGTGTACGGCGCTGCGGCGGGCCGCGAGGGTGGCGAAGACCTGGGCCCGGACGTCGGTGATCATGCGGAGTACCGCGTCGTGCCCGGCGAGCCGCTCGGTGTAACGCAGCACGCCCCGACTGATCGCCAGCGCCCGGACCGCGACGATCGCCACGGTGAGCCGGTCCAGCGGGGGTTGACCGGCAGCGCTCATCAACAGCCAGGTGGCCGTGGCCATCAGGGCCAGCCCGGCGAACTCGGTGGCCGCCGCGAGCAGCCCGGCGCCGACGAGGCGGCCCAGGTACGGCCGGGCCAACCGCAACACGGCCCGCTCGGCGGCGACCCGCCCGCGCGGCGCGGTGTCGGCGGTGCCCGGCACGAGCGGCACGGTGTCGGCGGTGCCCGGCACGAGCGGCGTCGGGTCGACGGCCGGCGTCGTGTCTGCCGGGTCCGGCCCGGGTGCCGCGCTCATCGGGACACCTTTCCGGTCGGCTCGGGTGTCAACTCGGTGACCTGGCCGTCCTCGACGCGCAGGATCCGGTCGGCGTCGGCGAGCAGCGCCGGTCGGTGTGCGACCAACAGCGCGGTCCGCCCGGCGACCAGACGGCGGGTGGCGTCGAGCACCACCGCCTCGGCGGCGGTGTCCAGCCGGGCGGTGGGTTCGTCGAGCAGCACCACAGGTGCGGCGCGCAGGAAGGCCCGCGCCAGCGCGACCCGCTGCCGCTGCCCGCTGGACAGCCCGTGGCCGCGTTCGCCGAGCAGGGTGTCCAGGCCGTCCGGTAGGCCGGTCACCACGTCGTCCAGGGCGGCGTCGCGCACCGCCGCGGCCAGGACGTCGGGTGGGGTGTCCGGTGCGCCGAGCCGGATGTTGTCGGCCAGCGAGGCGGCGAAGAGATGTGCCCGCTGCGGTACCCAGGCGAGCTGCCGACGCCAGGCGTCCGGGTCGGCGGTGGCGAGGTCGACCCCGTCCACGGTGACCCGACCGCTGGTCGGGGTCACGAAGCCGAGCAGCAGACCGAGCAGGGTGCTCTTGCCGGCGCCGCTGGGTCCGATGATGGCGATCCGTTCGCCGGGCCGGATGGTCAGGGTCACGTCCCGCAGCGCGGTGGTCCGCTCGTACGCCACGGTCACGCCCTCGAACCGGATCTCACGCCGGGCGTCGGGAGTGGTGGCGCCCTCGGCGGCGCGGGGTGCGGCGGGCGCGGCCGAGATGGTCAGCGCCTCGTCCAGCGCGGCGAGCCCCTCCATGCTGGCGTGGAAGCGGCTGCCGGCGGACCGCAGCGGCAGGTACGCCTCCGGGGTGAGCAGCAGCACCAGCAGCGCGGTCTGCAGGGCCAACCCGCCGCCGAGCAACCGGATGCCGACCGGCACCGCGACAAGTGCCACCGAGAGGGTGGCGACCAGCTCCAGCACCAGCGCGGAGAGGAACGCGATCCGCAGCGTCTTCATGGTGGCGACGCGGTGCCCGTCGGCCATCCGGCGCACGATGTCGGTCTGTGCCCGGGCGCGCCCGAACGCGCGCAACGTGGGCAGCCCGGCGACCATGTCCAGGAAGTGGCCACCGAGCAGGGACAGCCGCCGCCACTGCCGTTCGGTGGCGGCCTGCGCCTGCCAGCCGAGCAGTGCGCCGAAGACCGGGATCAGCGGCAGGGTCAGCGCGATGATCACCGCCGAGCTCCAGTCGGCGAAGACGACCCGGGCCAGCACCGCCAGCGGCACCGTCACACTGAGCACCAGCTGCGGCAGGTACCCGGTGAAGTAGGCGTCCAGCGCGTCCAACCCGCGTCCGGCCAGGGTGGCGATCTCACCGGCCCGCTGCCCGGCCACCCAGCCGGGGCCGTGCCGGCCCACCGCGCCGAGCAGGTCGGCCCGCAGCGCGGCCTTGACCGTGGCGGCGACCCGCGCCGAGACCGTGCCCTGCGCCCAGACCAGCGCCGAGCGGGCCGCGACCGCGATCACGAAGCCGGCCAACGCCTGCCGATCCAGCCGACCGTCGATGGCGGTGGCCAGCACCGACGCGAGCGCGGTGGCCTGCGCCACGATCAACCCGGCGGCGACCACACCCAGCACCGCGAGCACGGCAAGATCGCGCCGGGCCGCGGGGACCCGGCGCAGCAGACGCGGGTCGAACGGACGGCGGCTCACCAGTACACCGGTGCCCTACCGTCGGTCCGTCCTCGGAATACCCACCAGCACATCGCCTGGAAGCCTAGTAGAGCCGGAAGTAGCGGCAGCGCCACCCAGCCCAGCAGCCGCAGTGTCGGTGCGCTGGCGGCCGCGTCGGCCACCGTCAGCGAGGCCCCGGGGTCGGTTGTGGACACCAGCACGTAGGGCCAGAGGGCCGCGCCTACCAGCACCACCGGCAGCGCCAGGGCCGCGCCGGTGGCGACCAGAGCCCACCCCGGCCGCCGCCGCGCCAGCGCCGCGCGGGCCGCCAGCAGCGCCGCCACGAGGAGCACCGGCAGGAGTACGGCCAGCGTCGGCCGCTGGACCGCGTCGCGTACCCGGGCGGAGAGCAGGCCCACGACGGTGGCCAGCGCGACCGCGGTGAGCGCCACCGGCACCAGCCGGCGGGCCGTGCGGTCGACCACGGCGGCCTCGGCGGCCGGCAGTCGCAGGGTGAGGAAGGTCGCACCGTGCACGGCGACCAGGGCGACCATCGCCAGCCCGGCGGCGGCCGCGAACGGGGTGGCGAGGTGCGAGACCCCGGCGACGTGCCCGTCGGCCTGACGGGGTACGCCCTGGAGCAGCGCGGCGAGCACCACACCCCAGCCCAGTGCGGCGAGTGCGCTGCCGATCGTCACGATGCGGTCCCAGCGGGCGCGGATCCGCTCGTCGGCGTGCCGGCTGCGCAGTTGCACCCCGGCGGTGACCAGGATGACGCCGACCAGAGCGCCGGCGACGGCCGGATAGCAGCCGGCGAGCAGCTCACCCTCCAGTACCGGAAACGCGCCGAACAGGATGCCGACGGCGGCCACCAGCCACACCTCGTTGCCGAGGAAGAACGGGCCGAGCGCGGTGAGCGAGGCCCGCCGCCCGGCCGGGCTTCCGCCCCGCGCGAGCAGCAGTCCGACGCCGTAGTCGTAGCCGGCGAGCACCAGATAGCTGGCGAAGAAGAGGCCGAGCAGGGCGTACCAGGCGAGGTCCACGGTCTTCTCCTCAGATCCTCAGACGAGTGCGGGTTCGGGACAGGCCGGCTCGCCGGGCGGCAGCGGCGGGCGGCCGAGCGCCGGGTCGACCGCGCCGCGTTTCGCGTACCGGGCGAGCAACACCCAGTTGGTGACGGCGAGGGCCCCCAGCAGCAGGCTGAAACCGACGAGCGAGGCCAGCATCAGCGGGGCGCCGACCGGGGAGACCGCCTGCTCGGTGGGGAGCAGCCCGTACGCCACCCAGGGCTGCCGGCCCACCTCCCGGGAGATCCAGCCGAGGATCACCGCGACGAACGGCAGCGGCAGGGCCAGCAGGATCAGCCAGAGCGGGAAGCGCAGCCGGACGATCCAGTCGCGGAAGAGCAGGGGCAGCAGCAACCAGAGACAGCCGAGCGTGAGTCCGGTCAGGATCATGAAGCCCAGCCCGACGCTGGCCAGCACCGGTGGGGTGTAGTCGCCGGGGCCGAACCGAGCGGTCCACTCGGTGATCTGCGCCTGGGCCTCCGGCCCGTTGCCGCCGAACTTGGTCGGCTGCACGCTGCCGACCGGACCGAACTGGGCGAAACCGAAGCCCTGCACCAGGCTGATCGCCAACGCCGAGGTGACCAGGCCGATCCGCAGCGACGTGCGGAAGAGCGCGAAGTCCGGGGTACGCCGGATCAGGTGCCACGCGCTGACCGCCGCCATCAGCATCCCGCCGATCAGCAACGCGGCCGACACCACGTGCCCGAACGCCATGCCGAGGGTGGGGTTGGTGAGGAGCGCGCCGAAGTCGGTGAGGTGGGCGATCCCGTCGCGGACCTCGTAGCCGACCGGGTTCTGCAACCAGGAGTTCGCCACCATGATCCAGAAGGCCGACGCGTACGCGGTGATCGCCACGCCCCACAGCAGGGCGAGGTGGACACCCTTGCGGAGCCGGTGCCAGCCGAAGATCCACATCCCGAGGAACGTGGACTCCAGGAAGAACGCCACAAGCGTCTCCAGGGCCAGCGGCGCGCCGAAGACGTTGCCGACGTAGCGCGACAGGCCACTCCAGTTCAGCCCGAACTGGAACTCCATCACGATGCCGGTGGCGATGCCGAGCACGTAATTGATCACGTAGAGCTGGCCCCAGTAACGGGTCAGCCGCTCCCACTTCGGGTTGCCGGTGAGCACCCAGGCGGTCTGCATCCCGACCAGCAGGGTGACCAGCCCGAGCGTGACGACCACGAACAGGAAGTGGATCGAAGTGGTGGTGGCGAACTGCAGGCGGGCGAGGAGCAGGGTGTCCATGGCCGGCTCTCCGTACTGTTGGCTCCCTTGTCGTAGCCACCCTACACGTAGTTTCTCTACATGTCCGACTACTACGCGGTGTCGTAATGGAGTCTACGACATCACGTAGTAGATGTACGAACGGCAAGATCGCGCTCGAACCAAGATGTAGTGGCCTCGTCGGCCGTGGATGCCACTCGATCCTGGATCGAGCGCGATCTTCAGCTCAGGAAGAGAGTGATCGGGAGGGCGGCCAGAGTGGTGGCGACCGCGAGGGCGGTGGCGCCGAGCACCCGGGGTGGCCGGTCGCTGACCAGGAGACGCTGGACGCGTACGTCAAGATCGCGGTCGCCCAGGCCCAGCGCGCCGGTCGGGGTGATCCGGTGACCGGCGGCGGCAAACCGGCGTAGCGCTCCCGCCAACGGCGCCTCGGCGTGCAGCTCGCGGGCCTTGTCGTCGGCCCGCATCTCGACCAGGAGGGCGACCCGCTCGTGCGCGTCGCGAACCCAGGCGAACCACGGCAACGCGCGGCACAGCGCGGTGAACGGCAGTAGTACCAGGTCGTGCCGCTCGTGGGCGTGCGCGCGCTCGTGGCTGAGCACCGCGGCCAACTCGGCCCGATCCAGCAGGTTCAGCGTGCCGGCGCTGACCACCACCTGCGGCTTGACGCCGGGCAGGCAGTACGCGGCGGCACTCGGATGGTCCAGCACCAGCGCGCCGGGCGCGGCTGGATCGTCCCGGGCGACCAGGGAGAGCAGGTCCCGGTGCCGACGCTGGGCGCGTACGGTGCCGTGGATGCTGCGCGCGGTCGTGGTGACCAGCACCGCGCCGATGCCGAAGCCCACCCCGACACCGGCAAGGTGGAAGGTGCTCATCCCGGCTGGCAGGGTGCCGTGTCCGAGGTCGTTGGCGAGGGCGAGCAGTGCGCTTCCGGTCGGCAGGTCGTACGTGCTCAGCCCGAGCGCCATCGGCAGGCCCATCGCGGAGAGGCCGAGCGCCAATCCGACGGCCTGCCAGCAGATGATCGCGACTCGGGGGCTGCGCCACGTCCAGGTGGAGCGGGCCAGCACCTGAGCCGTCAGATAGCAGGCCAGCATGGTGGCGGCGAAGTGCACGGCGTAGGCCATGGCGCTCGCCCTACCGCTCCGCTGCCTCGCCGGCAGGTCGCCGGCCCGCCGGCCCGTCCACCCGGTCGGTCAGGTCGGCACCCGACCCGGCCGGGCTCGGCGCGTTCGGTCCGGCGGCACCCGTGCCACCGGCGGCGGTGCCCAGCCCGGCCTCGTTCCCCAGCGCCGCGCGCAGCACCTCGGCCTCGGTGCCGGTGACCGAACGGGCGAAGCGCACCAGCGCGGCGTCCCGGCTGCCGCCCAGGTCGAGGGCGTCAAGCATGAGTTGGGCGATGTGCGCCTCGCGGCTGGCCGCTGGCCGGTACCGCCAGGCCCGACCTTCGCGCTCGCGCTGCACCATGCCCTTGCCGGCGAGCCGGTCCAGCACGGTCATCACCGTCGTGTACGCCAACTCCCGGCCATCGAGCGCGTCGGCGACCTCGCGCACGGTCACACCATCCGACGTGCCGGGGACCACGTCCCACAACACGTCCATCACCGCACGCTCAAGATCGCCCAACCGAGTCACACCGTAATCCTACCCCCGGTAGTAGACCCCCACCCCTCCCACCTCTCGCCAACGGTGATCATGAGGTTGACCGGGCCGAGCGAGATCAAAAACCCCGTCAACCCCATGATCGCCACCGAAGATCGGCGGACTGGCAACCCAATCCGAGGCAGAACCCGTGAGCTGACCCACCCGACGAACCCGGCCCAGGTCAGGTTTTCCGGGGAGCCCCACCCGCGCAGGGATCAAGCCTGACCGCCCGGAGCGGGTGGGGCTCCCCGGAAAACCACAAGGCCGGGAACGACATCACACCCCCTTGGGGTGCCACACCGTCTTCGTCTCCAGCAGGACTGTCATCCGGCCCAGACCCGGGTCGGTCGACCAGTCGTGGTCGGCGGGCGCCGGTCGGAGGACCCGCTTGAGGTTCTCTGCCGCCCTGACCTCCAGGTCGGTGGCGAGCGCGGCGTCGGTGACCCCGGTCAGGTCGATCGCGTTGACGTCCATGTGCGCGGCCAACGCCGGCGCGGTCTCGGTGATCGCGCCGGTGAGGATGTTGACCACCCCGCCGGGCAGGTCGGAGGTGGCCAGCACCTCGGCCAGTGTCACCGCGGCCAGTGGCTCCGACGGGGACGCCGCTACCACCACCGTGTTGCCGCTGACGATCGCCGGGGCGATCACGCTGACCAGGCCGAGCAGCGCCGGGCGTTCCGGGGCGACCACCGCGACCACGCCGGTCGGCTCGGGCGCGGAGAGGTTGAAGTACGGGCCGGCGACCGGGTTGGCGCCGCCGTACACCTGGGCGAGCTTGTCGGCCCAGCCGGCGTACCAGACCCAGCGGTCCACCGCGGCGTCCACCTCGTCGCCGGGGATGCCCAGGGCGACGAACTGCTCGCGGCGGCCCTCCAGCATCTCCGCGGCCCGGTAGAGGATCTGACCCCGGTTGTACGCGGTCGCGCCAGCCCAGCCCTTCACGGCGGCGCGGGCGGCGACCACCGCGTCCCGGGCGTCCTTGCGGGAGGCCAGTGACACATTCGAGGACTGCACGAGATACGACCGTCCCGACTCGCTGCGCGGGAACTTCCCGCCGATGAAGAGCTTGTACGTCTTGCGTACGGCGACCCGCTCAGACATTGAGGTACCCCTCCAGCCCGTGCCGGCCGCCCTCGCGACCGTAGCCCGACTCCTTGTAGCCACCGAACGGCGAGGTGGGGTCGAACTTGTTGAACGTGTTGGCCCAGACCACTCCGGCGCGCAGCCGGTCGGCCATCCACAGGATGCGGGAGCCCTTGTCGGTCCAGATGCCGGCCGACAGCCCGTACGGCGTGTTGTTGGCCTTCTCGACGGCCTCGGCCGGCGTGCGGAACGTGAGCACCGACAGCACCGGGCCGAAGATCTCCTCGCGGGCGATCCGGTGGGCCTGGGTGACCCCGGTGAAGATGGTGGGCGCGAACCAGAAGCCCCGGTCGGGCAGCTCGCACGGCGGTGACCAGCGCTCGGCGCCCTCGGCGGAACCGGCGTCGGACAGTTCGCGGATCCGCTCCAACTGGGCGGCCGAGTTGATCGCGCCGACGTCGGTGTTCTTGTCCAGGGGGTCGCCGACCCGCAGTTGGGCCATCCGCCGCTTCAGCGACTCCAGGACCCGGTCGGCCACGTTCTCCTGCACCAGGAGGCGGGAGCCGGCGCAGCAGACGTGCCCCTGGTTGAAGAAGATGCCGTTGACGATGCCCTCGACGGCCTGGTCGATGGGCGCGTCGTCGAAGACGATGTTGGCGGCCTTGCCACCCAGTTCCAGGGTGAGCTTCTTGCGGGTGCCGGCGACGGACCGGGCGATGGCCCGGCCGACCTCGGTGGAGCCGGTGAAGGCGACCTTGTCCACGCCGGGGTGCTCGACCAGGGCGCGGCCGGTGTCGCCGGCGCCGGTGACGATGTTGACCACACCGGCCGGCAGGTCGGCCTGCTGGCAGATCTCGGCGAACAGCAGCGCGGTGAGCGGGGTGGTCTCGGCGGGCTTCAGCACCACCGTGTTGCCCGCGGCGAGCGCCGGGGCGATCTTCCACGCCAGCATGAGCAGCGGGAAGTTCCACGGGATGACCTGCGCGGCCACGCCGATCGGCTGCGGGTTGGCGCCGAAACCGGCGTGCGGGAGCTTGTCGGCCCAGCCGGCGTAGTAGAAGAAGTGCGCGGCGACCAGCGGCAGGTCGACGTCCCGGGACTCCCGGATCGGCTTGCCGTTGTCCAGCGACTCCAGGACGGCCAGCTCACGGGACCGCTCCTGGATCAGCCGCGCGATCCGGTACAGGTACTTCGCCCGGTCGCGGCCGGGCATCGGACCCCAGACCTTGTCGTACGCCTTGCGGGCCGCGCGCACCGCGCGTTCCACGTCCTGGGCGCCGGCCTCGGCGATCTCGGCCAGCACCTCCTCGGAGGCGGGGTTGATCGACTTGAAGCTGCCACCGTCGGTCGGATCGACGAACGCGCCGTCGATGAACAGCCCGTACGAGGGCTTGAGGTCCACCACCGAGCGGGACTCGGGGGCGGGGGCGTATTCGAACATCGGCTATCAGTCCAGGGTGAAGTAGTCGGGACCGGAGTAGACGCCGGTCGTCAGCTTGGTGCGCTGCATCAGCAGGTCGTTGAGCAGGCTGGACGCGCCGAAGCGGAACCAGTCCGGGTCGAGCCAGTCCGGGCCGACGGTCTCGTTGACCATCACCAGGTACTTGATCGCGTCCTTGGTGGTCTTGATGCCACCGGCGGGCTTCACACCCACCTGACGCCCGGTCGCCTCGCGGAAGTCGCGGACCGCTTCCAGCATCACCAGGGTCACCGGCATCGTCGCCGCGACCGGGACCTTGCCGGTGGAGGTCTTGATGAAGTCGCCGCCGGCCAGCATGGCCAGCCAGGAGGCCCGCCGCACGTTGTCGTAGGTGGCCAGCTCGCCGGTCTCCAGGATCACCTTGAGGTGGGCGTCCCCGCAGGCCTCCTTGGTGGCCACGATCTCGTCGTAGACCTCCTGGTAGCGCCCGGACAGGAACGCGCCCCGGTTGATCACCATGTCGATCTCGTCGGCGCCGGCCGCGACGGCGGCCCGGGTGTCGGCCAGCTTGATCTCCAGCGGCGCCTGGCCCGACGGGAAAGCGGTCGCCACGCTGGCCAGGTGCACAATGCCAAGTCCGGCCGGCGCGGCGCCGCCCGCACGTCCCGGCTCGCCGGATGGCCGCCCGGACCCGGCAGCAGAACCGCGCAGCACCTCGGCGACGTACGGGACCATTGCCGGGTAGACGCAGACCGCGCCGACGTGCGGGCAGGACGGGTCGGCCGGGTCGGGTCGCAGCGCCTTCGCGGCGAGCGCCCGCACCTTGCCCGGGGTGTCCGCCCCTTCCAGGGTGGTGAGGTCGACCATCCGGATCGCCAGGTCGATGGCCTGGGCCTTGGCGGTGGTCTTGATGGATCGGGTGCCGAGCTGTGCCGCCCGCTGCTCCGCGCCGACCTGGTCCACGCCCGGTAGGCCGTGGAGGAAGGTCCGCAGAGCGGTCTCGGATCGTCCCAGCTCGGAGAGCTCCGACCGGGCCGACGTCGTTGTCGCCGTCATGCCCCGAAGTCTACGCACCGGAAAGCCGCGTGATCTTGCTCACAGCGGCTCGCCGGACGTGAGCGGCGTCGCTGGTCCGACCGCACCCGCACCGGCGGGACGTGCGGACCGGTAGGTTGAGCGATCGTGGACGTACACGTCATTGACCACCCGCTGGCCCAGTCGAGACTGACCGCCATGCGGGACGCGCGCACCGATTCCTCGACGTTCCGGGCGGCGCTGCACGAACTGACCACCATGCTGGTGTACGAGGCGGCGCGCACCTTCCCCGTCGAGCGGTACCCGGTGCAGACGCCGGTCACCGGCACCGAGGGCACCCGGCTGGCCAACCCGCCGCTGCTGGTCCCGGTGCTGCGGGCCGGCCTGGGCATGGCGGACGCCGCGCTCGGCCTGCTGCCGGAGTCCTCGATGGGCTTCGTCGGTCTGGCCCGCGACGAGGAGACCTACGAGCCACGCGCGTACATGGAGTCGTTGCCCCGCGACCTGGCCGGACTGCCGGTGCTGGTGCTCGACCCGATGCTGGCCACCGGTGGCTCGCTGGAGCACTCCTGTCGGCTGCTGGCCGACCGCGGCTGCACCGACATCACCGTGCTCTGCGTGCTCGCCGCGCCGGTCGGCATCGAGCGGCTGGAACGTTCTGGCCTGCCGTTGCGCCTGGTCACGGCCTCGATCGACGAGGGGCTCAACGACCGCATGTTCATCGTCCCCGGGCTCGGGGACGCGGGCGACCGCCAGTTCGGCGGCATGCCCCGGTTCTGAGGGCGGTACACCCGGTCGGTGTCGGGTCGGGCGGGTCCGTGCGCGGTGTGCACGGACCCGCTACCGTCTCCGGCCATGACTGGTGTTGCTCTCGCCAAGGAGCTGCTGCTCCTCGCCTACGACGACACGACCGGCAAGGCGACCATGCCGCGAATCAGCCTGGACCTGGGCATGGCCGCCGCGGTGCTGGTCGAGCTGGCCCTGGCCGGCCGGATCGCGTACGCCGACGGTTCGTTGGCAGTGATCGACCCGACGCCCACCGGCGAGCCGGTCGCGGACGAGGTGCTGGGTCGGGTCGCGGCCGACACCCCGCACAGTCCGGCTTCCTGGGTGCAGCGCCTGCGGCACGGCCTGCGGGACCGGATTCTCGGCGACCTGTGCAGCCAGGGTGTGGTCCGCGACGTCGACGAGACCGAGTTGGGCTTCATCCACGTGCAC
The DNA here is from genome assembly GCF_040647935.1 of Micromonospora sp. NPDC049204. Classification (NCBI taxonomy): domain Bacteria; kingdom Bacillati; phylum Actinomycetota; class Actinomycetes; order Micromonosporales; family Micromonosporaceae; genus Micromonospora; species Micromonospora sp. NPDC049204. Next base: position 307,800 of record NZ_JBEZDC010000002.1, read on the forward strand.
CGCTACCCGGTCGTGGACGCCACGGTGGAGGCGGAGACCCGGCAGCGGCTGGCCGAGGCGCTGACCGGCGCGGCGGCCCCGGACGAGCGGACCGCCGCGCTGGCCACCCTGGTCGTGGTGCTGCGGATGGAGTCCGCGCTCGGGGTGGACGGCGAGACCGCCGCGGACGCGCGCCGCCGGCTGGAGGAGATCGCCACCGGCGCCGGCTTCTCCGGCGAGGTGAGCACCGACGACTCGGTGGTCCGCCCCTCGGTCGGCCTGGTCGTCGCCGCCCTGGGCCGGGCCGTCGACCAGGCCCTCGGCCCCCGCCGCTGACCCCGCCGGTCAGAGTCCCAGAGCCGCGGCGATCTCGGTGCGCAGCTGCGCGATCGCCGACTCCGCGCGGGCCCGGGCCGCGGCGACGTCGCGGTCGGGCACCGGCTCCACCACCTCGAGGTACGCCTTGAGCTTCGGCTCGGTCCCGGATGGGCGGATCACCACCCGGGCCACCGCGGTCCGCAGGATCACCACGTCCGACTCGGGTAGCAGGTCCCGCACGCTGTCTACCGGCTGCCCGAGCAGGGTGGTCGGGGTGGCCGCCCGGATCCGGGCCATCGCGTCGGTGATGACTTGCAGGTCGTCCACCCGGGCGGAGAGCTGGTCGGTGTGGTGAACGCCGAACTCGGCGGCCAACTCGTCCAGCCGGTCGGTCAACGTGCGGCCCTGCGACTTCAGGCCGGCGGCCAGTTCGGCCACGGTCAGCGCCGCGGTGATGCCGTCCTTGTCCCGTACGTGCTCCGGGGCGACGCAGTAACCGAGCGCCTCCTCGTAGCCGAAGACCAGCGGTGCGCTGCCGCCGCCGGCCCGCACGATCCACTTGAAGCCGGTGAGCGTCTCGTCGTAGGGCAGGCCCCGGGCCGCGCACATCGCCCGCAACAGTGACGACGACACGATCGTGGTGGCGTAGAGCCCGGTCACCCCACGGCGCATCAGGTGGTCGGCGAGCAGCACGCCCACCTCGTCGCCGCGCAGCATCCGCCAGCCCTGCCCGCCGCCCGTGCTGTCCCGGACGACCACCGCGCACCGGTCCGCGTCCGGGTCGTTCGCGATGGCGAGGTCCGCGCCGGTGGAGTCGGCCAGCGCGATCAACCGGTCCACCGCCCCCGGCTCCTCCGGGTTGGGGAATGACACGGTGGGAAACGCCGGGTCCGGCTCGGCCTGGTCGGGCACCACACCGGGCACCGGGAAACCGGCGCTGGCGAAGGCGGCGGTGAGCACCGCCGCGCCCACCCCGTGCAGCGGCGTGTACGCCACGGTCAGGTCCCGGGGTCCGTCCGGGTCGATCACCGCGGTGGCCCGTTCCACGTACGAGGCGACCAGGTCGTCACCGAGCACCTGCCCGGGTGGACCCAACGGCACCTGGGTCAGTGGGCCGACCGCCCGGATGGCCGCCTCGATACCGGCATCGGCGGGCGGCACGATCTGCGCGCCGGCACCCAGCTCACCGCCCAGTTCCGCGCCGAGGTAGACCTTGTAGCCGTTGTCCTGGGGCGGGTTGTGGCTGGCCGTGACCATCACTCCGGCGACCCCGCCGAGCTGGCGTACCGCGTACGCCAGCACCGGGGTGGGCAGTGGGCGGGGCAGCAGCAGAGCCGGCCGGCCCGCGCCGGTGGCCACCTGGGCGGTGCGTTCGGCGAACTGCCGGGAGCCGTGCCGGGCGTCGTACCCGATCACCAGAGGGCCGGTGCCACCCTGGGCCGCGAGCCAGCCGACCAGGCCGGCAGCGGCCTGGGTGACCACGGCGAGGTTCATGCCGTTCGGGCCGGCGCGCAGCGGGCCGCGCAGGCCCGCCGTGCCGAAGGTCAGCGGACCGGCGAACCGGTCGGCCAGCTCCGGGGCGCTCGCCGGCAGCCGGTCGAGCACCGCCGTCAGCTCGTCCCGGCTGGCCGGGTCGGGGTCGTCGGCCAGCCAGCGCCGGGCTTGCTCGCGAATGTCGTCGATGTCAGTGGTGTCCGCCGCCATGCCTCTTGATAGCACGGCGGCGGATCACCGCTGTCGGTTCCCTCGGCTCAGCCTGCCCCGGTGAGCTTGAACGTCCTGGCCATCTCGTCGAAGATCGGCTTGCTCTCCGCGAACTTGGCGTTCGTCGAGGTGAGGTAGAACGAGTACGCTTTGCCGCCCTCGGCCACGCCACGCCAGACGCCGTGCCGCATGACGTCGCCCTCGCCGCAGGTGTACTCGAATTCGGCGGCCGGCTTGCTGTCCAGTTGGGTCTCGGTGGCGTTGAGCTGCTGGTACGGCTTGACGCAGGAGGTGCTCCGGGTCATGAGACCGTTCGCTGCCGTCTCCGCCCAGCGGTTGGCGTCGCTCGACCACTTCTCGGTGATGATGCGGACCTTGCGGCCGCTGTCCTCCGGGTCGGTGTAGTCGGTGTACGAGGGGCCGGTGGCCTTCTTCCAGCCCTTCGGCACCATGACCTGGATGCCGCGGGCCACGTGCTCCTGCATCTCGACCGTGGAGGCCGCCGGGGCGGACGCGGTCGGCTGCGCCGCCGGGGTGTTCGGCGGGGAATCGTCGCCACTGGTGAGGGCCACCACGGTGAGCAGCAGCACGACGGCCAACCCGCCGGCCGCGGCGAGCTGCACCTTGCGGGGCCAGCCCTTGACCGTGCTGACGAGCTGACCACCGGTGGCGCGGGCCTTGCCGAGGGCGCCGCCGCCAGCAGGGGCGGGCGAGGTGGCCCAGGGCTGGCCGGTGCCGGGCACCGACCACTGGTTGCCGCCGCCGTAGGTGCCGCCGATGCGCTGGGTGGCCTCCGGTGCGCCGCCGTACCCGACCTGCTGGGTGGCATCGGCGGGGCTGCCGTAGTTGACCCGCTGGGTGGCGTCCGGGTGCCCGCCGGCGTCCACCCGCTGAGTGGTGTCGGCGCTGCCACCGTAGGTGTGCCGGGGAGGTGGCTGGCCGGGGCCGGGCATCGCGCCGGTGGGCGTGTGCAGTGGGCCGGCCAACACGTCGGCGCTGGTCTCGTCGAACCCGGTGGCACCGGCCGCGGTGGCCGGCCGGGGGCGCTCGCCCCGGCGCAGCGCGGCGAGCCGATCGGTCAGGGACTCGTCCGGGGCCAGCATCGCCGGGCCACCGATCTGCTTGTCCGACTTCGGCTCCGCCGGGGGCGGCGGGAGGACCGGCACCGGAGGGCGCTGCTGCACCGGCACCACCGCGTACGGGTCGGTGACCGAGTGCACCGCGGTCGCGGTGCTGCCCAGCGGGCCGGCGAGCAGCTCGCGCAACATGGCCCGGGAGGTGTGCACATCCAGTCGGCGGGCCGGGTCCTTTTCCAGCAGGCCCATCAGCACGCGGGTCAGCGGGCCGCTGCGCTGCGGCGGGGCCGGTGGGTCCTCGACCACGGCGTGCATGGTCTCGATCGGGTCACCCTTGTCGAACGGGGGTCGCCCCTCCACCGCCGTGTAGAGCGTCACACCCAGCGAGAAGAGATCGCTCGGCGGACCGAACTCCTGGCCCATGGCCCGCTCGGGCGAGATGAAGTGCGGTGAGCCGAGCACCATCCCGGGGGTGGTGAGCTGCACGTCGGTGGGCATCCGAGCGACCCCGAAGTCGGTGAGCACGCACCGCCCGTCGGAGCAGATCAGCACGTTTGCCGGCTTGACGTCGCGGTGCAGGACGCCGATCGCGTGCGCCACCTCCAACGCGCCGAGCAGCGCGATGCCGATCTTGGCGACGGCGCGGGGCGCGACCGGCCCGTCCTCGATCACCATGTCGGCGAGGCTGCGGGCGTCCAGCAGCTCCATCACGATCCACGGCCGGCCGGCCTCGGTGACCACGTCGTACACCTGCACCACGGCCGGGTGCTGGATGGCGGCGGCGGCCCGCGCCTCGCGCAGGGTGCGTTCGTACATGGCGTCGCGGTCGCTGGGGGCCAGCCCCGGAGGCAGGACGACCTCCTTCACCGCCACGTCACGGCGCAGCAGGGTGTCGGTGGCACGCCACACGGTGCCCATGCCGCCGTTGCCCACCGAGGACCGCAGCGAGTACCGGCCACCGATGGTGGTGCCGGGTGCTGCGCGGCCGTTGGCGGGACTGACTGGTCCGCCGCTCCACGTCGGGATCTGAGTCACAGAAAAGCCACCGGGGGAAATCGAGGGGGGCTGGGACACAACCCCCCTATCTTGCTGGTTCCGACGCCCGATGCGAAAGCCGACGCGACGGACGTTTGTCGAAGTCGACAGAAAGTGCCATGCGGTTCACCTGCTGTCGACGGCTCGGAACGGGCTGTGCGGTATCCCTCACCCGATGCCGTGCCCGCACGACCTACCATCCGGGGATGAACGAACGGCGGTCAAGCGAGTCCGGTTTTCCGATCAAGGGCGTCTACACGGGCGCGGACCTTCCGGAGGACCTGGACTCCCGGCTGGGCGCCCCCGGCGAGTTCCCGTACACGCGGGGGGTCTACCCCACCATGTACACCTCCCGTCCGTGGACCATGCGCCAGTACGCCGGCTTCGGCACCGCCACCGAGTCCAACGCGCGCTACCACCAACTGTTGCGGGCCGGCACGATGGGCCTCTCGGTCGCGTTCGACCTGCCGACCCAGATGGGCTACGACTCCGACGAGACGATCGCGCACGGCGAGGTCGGCAAGGTGGGTGTCGCCATCGACTCCATCGAGGACATGCGGCTGCTCTTCGCCGACATCCCGCTGGACAAGGTCTCCACCTCGATGACCATCAACGCGCCCGGCTCGGTGCTGCTGCTGCTCTACCAGCTCGTCGCCGAGGAGAACGGGGTGCCCGGCTCGGCGCTCAACGGCACGATCCAGAACGACATCCTCAAGGAGTACATCGCCCGGGGCACGTACATCTTCCCGCCGAAGCCGTCGCTGCGCCTGGTCGCGGACACGTTCGCGTACTGCCGCAAGGAGGTGCCGAAGTGGAACACCATCTCCATCTCCGGCTACCACATGGCCGAGGCCGGCGCGACGCCTGCGCAGGAGATCGCGTTCACCCTGGCCAACGGCGTGGAGTACGTGCGGGCGGCGCTGGCCGCCGGGCTCGCGGTGGACGATTTCGCGCCCCGGCTGTCGTTCTTCTTCGTGGCCCGCACCACACTGCTGGAGGAGGTGGCGAAGTTCCGCGCCGCCCGGCGGATCTGGGCCCGGCTGATGCACGACGACTTCGGCGCGAAGGATCCGAAGTCGATGATGTTGCGTTTCCACACGCAGACCGCGGGCGTGCAGCTCACCGCGCAGCAGCCGGAGGTGAACCTGGTCCGGGTGGCGGTGCAGGGGCTGGGCGCGGTGCTCGGCGGCACGCAGTCGCTGCACACCAACAGCTTCGACGAGGCGATCGCGCTGCCCACCGAGAAGGCGGCCCGGCTCGCGCTGCGTACCCAGCAGGTGCTGGCGTACGAGACCGACCTGACCGCCACCGTCGACCCGTTCGCCGGGTCGTACGTGGTGGAGGCGATGACCGCCGAGATCGAGGCCGCCGCGCTCGAGTTGATGGAGCGGGTGGCCGACCACGGCTCGGCGGTGGACGCGATCGAGGCCGGTTTCCAGAAGCGGGAGATCGAGCAGTCCGCTTACCGGATCGCGCAGGAGATCGACTCGGGTGAGCGGGTGGTGGTCGGGCTCAACCGGTTCGTCGTGGACGAGGAGGAGCCGTACGAGCCGCTGCGCGTCGACCCGACGATCGAGGCGGGTCAGGCCGAGCGGCTGGCGCGGCTGCGCTCCGAGCGTGACGGCGCGGCCGTGACGCGGGCACTCGCCGACCTGCGGGCCGCCGCGGAGGGTTCGGACAACGTGCTCTACCCGATGAAGGAGGCGCTGCGGGCCCGGGCCACCGTGGGTGAGGTGTGCGGGACGCTGCGCGAGGTCTGGGGGCTGTACCGGCCCACCGATCGCTTCTGACCCTCGCGGTCGCGGTGTGTCCGTCGGGCTGGGCGGGTACCGGATCGGAGGAGCGCGGACGCACACGGTGTGCGCCCGCGGTGGGCGGCTCCATGTGAGCGTCCCTATCCGGCTGGTTGCGGGTGTGGTCGGCTAATTGTCGGAGTGTCAGTTCATCACCCCGACTAATGCGACAATTTACACCTGGATCCGCGCGTGTTCCGCCAGATCCTGGGCCGCCGCGATTGGTTACGCGTTGTAGGAGGTGAGGGGCGGATGTCGGCGTTCGACAGCGATCTACCTGCTGTCCCACACATCTCCGAGCGCTCCGAACAGGGCGTACCTGACGCTGCGCGGTCTGATCATTACCGTAACGAGGTTGCGCAGCGTCACCGTCGGAGGTCTAGGCTGTCTGCTGTCCCCGATGATCCATCCATTTCTAGTGATCGAGAATTCGACGTGACGAGTGCGTTGACGCTGCCCACAGGTGGCCAGCTGGCGTCGTCCTGGCTGGAGACGCCGCCAGGCTCCCAACCGCTGCCCCGCGAACTGGACCACCTCCTCGCCCTCCGCGTACCGGGGCTGATCGCTACGCGCCGTCACCTCCACTCGCACCCTGAGCTGTCCGGCAACGAGTTCGAGACGGCCGCCCTGATCGCCCGCGAGCTCTCGCTGGCCGGGCTCAACCCGCGCCTGCTGCCCAAGGGCAACGGCGTGATCTGCGACATCAACGGTCGGCCGGACGGCCCCGTGGTCGCGCTGCGCGCCGACATCGACGCCCTGCCCTTGGACGACTCCAAGGACGTGCCCTACCGGTCGACCGTGGCGGGCGTCTGCCACGCCTGCGGCCACGACGTGCACACCACGATCCTGCTCGGCGTCGGCATGCTGCTGGCCCAGCTCGCCGACCTGGGTGAGCTGGACGGACGGGTCCGGCTCATCTTCCAGCCGGCCGAGGAGATCCTGCCCTGCGGCTCGCTGGAGGTCATCGAGGCCGGCGGCCTGGACGACGTGGTGCAGATCTTCGCGCTGCACTGCGACCCGAACCTGCCGGTGGGGAAGGTCGGCCTGCGGGTCGGCCCGATCACCGCGGCCGCCGACAACGTCACCGTCCGGCTCTCCGGCCCGGGCGGGCACACCGCCCGCCCGCACCTGACCGTCGACCTGGTCGACGCGCTCGGCCGGCTGGTCACCGAGGTGCCCGCCCTGGTCAGCCGCCGGGTGCCGGCCAACAGTGGCCTACTGCTGGTCTTCGGCCACGCCTCGGCCGGCACCCGCTACAACGTCATCCCCTCCGAGGCGAGCGCCTCCGGCACCCTGCGGGTGATGGACCGCGACACGTGGGAGTTGGCCCCCAAGATCGTCGCTCAGGTGGTCCGGGACGTGATCGCGCCGACCGGCGCCACTGTCGACCTGGAATACCTGCGCGGCCGGCCGCCGGTGTCCAACGACGCGCGGGCCATCCAGGTGCTGACCGCAGCCACCGCCGCCGCGCTCGGCCCGGAGGGGATCGCCGAGACGCCGCAGAGCATGGGCGGCGAGGACTTCTCCTGGTATCTGGAGTACGTCCCCGGCGCCCTCGCCCGGCTCGGGGTGGGTCGCTCGGGTCCCAACGTCGACCTGCACCGGGCAAGCTTCGACGTGGACGAGCGGGCCATCCCCGCCGGCGTACGCGTCATGGTGCAGACCGCGCTGCGGGCACTGGCGGCGGCGCGCTGACCGGAGCGGTCGGCATCGAGGTCCTCTTCCGGCGACGCAGCACCAACAGCAGCACCGCCACCGGTACGCCGATTGCCAGCAGCCACGGCAGCAGTGCCCCCAGCACGGTGAGCAGGACGGTCAACGAGGCCACGAACGCCCTCCAGCCGCCCTTGAGCCCGACCAGGAAGCCGGTCTCGGCTTCCTCCTCGGTGGCCTTGGCCGCCGGCCCGACAAGTGTCACGGTGATCGTGGAGAGCGCGGTCAGGTCGGCCAGTCGTCGTTTCTTGGCCTCCAACGACGCCAGGTCGGCCTCGCGGCGACCCAACTCGTTCTCCAACGACACCAGGTCGGTGATCGAGCTGGCGCGGGCCAGCAACCGGCGGGCGCTCTCCACCCTGGCCCGCTGACTGGTGATACGCGCGTCGAGGTCGACGATCGCCTCGGTGGCGTCCTCGGTGCTGATCTCCCGGCTCTGCTGACTCCCGCGCTTCGCGATCTCGTCCACCACTTCGGTGAACTTCTCCGCCGGCACCCGCAACTGCAACTCCGCCACCGCGTCGGCACCGGCACTGCGCCGCTGGTCACCGCCGATGAAGCCACCGGCGCGGGCGACCAGGGCGCTCACCTCGCGGGCCTTGGCGTCCACATCGTCCACCTGCACCCGCATCGAACCGGTGTAGATGATGGCCCGCTGGTCGACCCGCAGGTCCGGTGCCCCGGCGCCGGCCTCCTGGGGCGCCCCGGCCCCGGCCTGCTGCCGGTCCCCGGCCTTGGCCGCCTCGGGCGCTACCGCCGCGTTGTCCCGCGCAGCGTCGCGGTCCACCGCCGGTGGGGCGGCCGCGGTGTCCGCCGTTCCACTGTCGCCGGCCCCGCACCCGGTCAACACCAGCGCCGCCGCCAGCGCCGTTACCGCCAGCAGTGTGCCGCGTCGTCGTACCGCCTGTCCGTCCATCCCCGCTCCCCTCGTCGTGATCCGGTGTGGCGATAGCTCGGACGTGGCGCACACGTCGGCTGGTTCCGGCAGACTGCGCTGAGGACGTCACGATTCGATAATCGAGGAGTCACGATGCGGCTCACCAAGTACGCCCACTCCTGCCTCCGGGTGGAACACGACGGGGGAGTGCTCGTCGTCGACCCCGGGGTGTTCGGCGACTCCGCGACGGCGTTGGATGGCGCGGACGCGGTGCTGATCACCCACCTGCACTCCGATCACCTCGACCTGGCCGCGGTGCGCCAGCAGCTCGACCGGCGACCGTTCCCGATCCACGGGCCGGCCTCACTCGCCGAGACCCTGGGCGACACCGCCGAGGTGTTGCACCCGGTCACGCCCGGCGAGTCGTTCACCGCCGCCGGGGTCGCCGTCCGGGCGTACGGGGGGCGACACGCGGTGATCCACCCCGACATCCCCGTGGTGGACAACCTCGGTTACCTGATCAACGACGTGGTCTACCACCCGGGCGACTCCCTGGTGGTGCCCGACGAGACACCCGTCGACACGCTCTTCGCGCCGATCCACGCCCCCTGGTCGAAGTTCTCCGAGGTGCTCGACTTCATCCGCGCGGTCGCGCCCCGGCGGGCGTACGCCCTGCACGACGGCCTGCTCAACGACAACGGTCTGCGCGTGCTGAACGGGCAGTACACCGCGCTGTCCGGCACCGAGTACCAGCGGCTGGAGCCCGGTACCCGGGTGGACGTCTGATCCGATGCCCGGCCCATCAGCGGAGCTGGTGCAGCAGCTCTACCGCATCCCACCGGACCGGTTCGTGGCCGCCCGGGACGCCGCCGTGGCCGAGGCCCGCCGTGCCGGCGACCCGGGCACCGCCCGACAACTGGCCCGGCTACGTCGCCCGACGGTGGCGGCCTGGCTGGTGAACCTGCTCGCCATCCAACGCCCGGAGCTGGTCGCCGACCTGGTCCAGCTCGCCGATGCCCTGCGGACGGCCCAGCGGGAGCTGCGCGGGCCTCGACTGCGGGAGTTGTCCGCGCAGCGCCGGGCGGTGGTCGGCGCCCTGGTCGCCGAGGTTCGCAAGCTCGCGGTGGCGGAGTCGGACGCGCCACCGGCCGGTCGGCTGCCACTGGCCGAGGTGGAGTCGACGCTGAACGCGGCGTTCTCCGACGTCGACGTCGCCGAGCAGGTCCGGGCGGGCCGCCTGCTCCGGGCGGCCAGCTACGCCGGCTTCGGCGAGGTGCCCCGCCCGCAGCTGAGGTTGGTCACCGGCGACGACGAGGAGGAGCCCGAGGAGGAACGCCCCGCCCGCCGACCGGGTACCCAGCGGGGGCGTCCCGAGGCGGTGCCCCGCCCGGACCGGGCCGCGGAGCGCGCCGAGCAGGCCGCGCAGCGGGCCGCCCGCGCGGAGCGGGCACGGCAGCGCCGCGCCCTGGATCGGGAGTTGGCCAAGGCCCGGACCGACCAGCAACGCGCGGAGGCCGAGCTGACCGAGGCGGCCGGACAGGAGCGGGACGATGTTGCCGTACTCGATGGGATCGAGGCCGAACTGGCCGAGCTGGAGCGGCGGCGGGCGGTCGCCGAGCAGGATCTCAGTCGGGCCAAGCTCGCTCGGCGTGCCGCCGAGCGAGCGGTCACCGTGGCTCGGCGGCGCGCGGGCGAGGTCGAGGCGGCGGTCGAGGCGTTGGCGGCCGAAGAGGGGGATGCGGACGAGGGCGGTGGCGCGGGAGACTGACCATCGATGGACGACGACGAGTGTGCGGGCCGTCCAGGGCGGGTGACCCCGGATCGGGGCCTCGTCGTGGTCGATGGATCGGGTTGCCCGAGAGGGCGGCTCGGATGACACCGGAGCAGGTCGCTGCCGCCAGCAAGCCGGTCGTGCTCGACCTCGGCGACGCGTTCACCCGGGATCCGGCCACGTTGCGCCGTGCCCGACTGCTCGGCATCTCCGGCTGGGCGTTCTACATCAGTGGTCGGGCTGGCGCGCTTGGCGATGTGCGGGCCGAGACGGCCGCCGCGGCGCTCGGGTTCATCGCCCCGGACGCGGTTGCCGACGGGTGGGACGCCGCCGCCCGGATCGTCCCGCCGATCGAGGTGGCGACGGCGAGCCTCGCCGAGTGCTGCCGCTGGGGCGCGCAGCAGCTCGACGCCCGGCCCGCCATCGAGCGCCTGGCGTTCCTCGTCGAGCGTGCGGTGGTGGCGGCGGACGCCAGCGCCATGCCGCTCTTCGCCGCGTGGCGGGCCATGCCGCTGCCGGATCTCTCCGCCGGCGCCCGCAGCGCCGCCGGGCTGCGACTGCTCCGGGAACACTTCACCGGTGCCTACCTGCTGGCGGTACGCGCCGCCGGGATGACCCCGCTGGAGGCCGTGCTCGCCGGGCCGGAGGGGGAGGCCGGGGCGGTGGCCTGCGGCTGGTCGCCGCCCTACCCGCCGATCGGGCCGTTGGTGCGCCGGCGACTCTGGGCGGAGGCGGTGACCAACCGTCTCGTCGCGCCGGCGTTCACGGCCCTCGGTCCGGCTGCCGGCGCCGAGCTTGTCGAGTTGCTGCACCGCACCCGGGCCGACCTCGCCGCCGGTGTGTGATTGACGACCCTCGTCGCACCCGATCCGCGCTCCGCTCAACGGCGGGAGCAGACTGGGGAGGTGCGATACGCGCTGCTAGGCCGACGCGGTGCCGGTGGGGCGGGACCGCAACTCGGTGACGTAGTCGTCCGGGGCGCCCGCCTTCTCGGCGGCGTTCGCGATCTCGGACAGATACCACGACGTCGGCAGGCCGCCCTCGTACCCGTTGAAGACGTAGATCCACGCGGTCACGTCGCCGTCGAGGGTGGAGACCCGGACGTGCAGCTTGCGGTACGTGCCGGCGGTCACCCCCTCGATCTGGTCGAGCTGACCCGCGTCGTACGGGTGGATGTCGTAGAGCGCGACGAAGACCCGGTCACCGGGCGACTCGACCAGGGTGCTGACCGCACCCTCCCAGCCGATCACGTCCGCTCCGGCGAAGGTCAGCCGCCAGCCTTCCAGCCAGCCGGTGCCCACCATCGGCGAATGCGGACAGTAGGCGCGCATTCGGGCGGGATCGAGATTTGAGCCGTAGGCGGCGTGATGACGCACGGCGATGACGATAGCCCGGCGGACGGGTGGGGGAGAATACGACAGTGCGTGTCGAATGCGCTCGGGAGAACAAAGTCACTGTGAAATTGGACGAAGGGCGAACGCTGTGAGCCGGATCGTGATCATCGGTGGGGGGCCGGCCGGGTACGAGGCGGCGCTGGTCGCCGCCCAGCTGGACGCCGATGTCACCGTGGTGGAGGCCGATGGTGCCGGCGGGGCCTGCGTGCTCTCCGACTGTGTGCCGTCGAAGACCTTCATCGCCAGCTCCGGGGTGGTCACCGGTTACCGGGACACCGAGGAGTTCGGGGTGCACTCGGACGGCCTGGAGGCGGTCACCGTCGACGCCCGGGCCGTGCACGAGCGGGTCAAGCGACTGGCGTTGGCGCAGTCCGCCGACATCCACGCCAAGCTCCTCAAGGCCGGCGTCACCTTCGTGGCCGGCACCGCCCGGCTCGGCGAGGACGCTCTCGGGCACACCCATCTGGTCGTCGTGACTCCCGCGGACGGCGGGGAGGAATACTCCATCGCGGCGACCACCGTGCTGGTGGCCACCGGCTCGACACCCCGCCAGCTACCCACCGCCGTACCGGACGGTGAGCGCATCCTGACCTGGCGCCAGGTGTACGACCTGCCGGAGCTGCCCGAGCACCTGATCGTGGTCGGCTCCGGTGTCACCGGCGCGGAGTTCGCCAGCGCGTACCTGGCCATGGGGGTCCAGGTGACCCTGGTGTCCAGCCGGGACCGGGTGATGCCGCACGAGGACGCCGACGCCGCCTCCGCCATCGAGCGGGTGTTCCGCAACCGGGGCATGGAGATCCTCAACAACTCCCGGGCCGACGCGGTCCGGCGTACCGCCGACGGCGTCGAGGTGGAACTCTCCGACGGCCGCAGGGTCACCGGCTCGCACGCGCTGATCACCGTCGGTTCGATCCCGAACACGGCCAACCTGGGCCTGACCGAGTACGGCGTCGAGCTGGGCCGGGGCGGCTACGTCACCGTCGACCGGGCGTCCCGGACCAACGTGCCCGGCATCTACGCCGCCGGTGACTGCACCGGGGTGCTGCTGTTGGCCAGCGTCGCCGCGATGCAGGGTCGGATCGCCATGTGGCACGCCCTCGGCGAGGCGGTCCGCCCGTTGCGGCTGCGTACCGTCGCGGCGAACGTCTTCACCGACCCGGAGCTGGCCACCGTGGGCGTCTCGCAGGACGAGGTGGACGCGGGCAAGACCCCGGCCCGGCAGGTGATGCTGCCGCTGTCCGGCAACGCCCGCGCGAAGATGGACGACCTCTCCGACGGCTTCGTGAAGTTGTTCTGCCGTCCGGCCAGCGGCCAGGTGATCGGCGGTGTGGTGGTCGCCCCGAAGGCCAGCGAGCTGATCCTGCCGATCACGATGGCCGTGGAGAACAACCTGACGGTCAACGAGCTGGCCCAGACCATCACCATCTACCCGTCGCTGTCCGGCTCGATCACCGAAGCAGCACGCCAGCTGATGCTCCACGAGCTGGAGTGACCCTCCGGGTCTGGATCACCGCCACCGTGGCCAGGACGGCTACCTCGGTGAGGATGAGCAGGCGTTCGGCCAGTCCGATGAGCATTCGGTCGCCGGGGTAGGCGGACCAGATCATGGCCGCCGCCAGGGCGAGGCTGAGCAGGACGAGGGTGCGGAGCGTCCGGGCCGCGGGGGCCAGGGCCGGCCGGCGGGCGAGCAGCCAACCGCTGACCGGTAGCGCCAGGAAGGCGACCACCGAGGCGTACCGGTGCAGGTAGGCCTCGGTGGTCATGGCGGTACCCGGCTCGTTGGTCGGCACCACCGCGGCGAGCAGCAGCCCGGCCACCCACGCGCCGAGCAGCAACTCGGCCGTCCCGGCGCGCGGTCGGGGTGGGCCGGTGCGGCGCAGCCCGCACAGCAGCGCCACCGTGGCGAGGGCGAGCACCACCATGGCCACGTCGATGACGCCGCCCCGGTCGGAGACCGCGAAGTCGCTGATGGTCAGCGCCCAGGGGCTGAGGTCGTCGTTGACTTCGAGGTGACCGATCACGGTGAGCAGCGCCGCCACGGCGATCCCGCCCAGGGCCAGCAGACCGGTGTTCCGGGTTCCAGGCATGCCTCAGCCTGTCGCCGCGACCACCCCAGCCGGATCCGGGAAGCCCACCGACATCGCCCCGAAAGGCGACCCCTAGAGGCATCCAGGCCCACCTTCCGCGATCTTGCACTTTCGGTCGCCCTTATGCGCGACACGCCCCAAATGCGGGGACACCAAGTGCAAGATCGCGGGGCAGGCGGGGGCGGGGCGACACTTAGTCGATGGGGACGTCGACTGCGGCGGCGCGGGCGTGGCGGGCGCTGACCAGCGTCATCGCCCATCCCGCTGCGGCGAAGCCGACCGCGGCGGCGGTGGCGATGATGGCCAGGCGCCACGCCGACTCGGTGAGCGCGGTGCCGCCGAGGTGCCCGACCAGCGCGCCGTAGGTGGCCCAGCCCAGCGCGGCGACGGCCTCGTAGAGCACGAACAGCCGATACGGGTAACGGCTGCGACCGGCCGAGAAGCAGGCCGCCATCCGGCCGCCGGGCACGAACCGGCAGAGCAGGATGACCATCGGCCCGGGTTGGCGGAGCCCCCTGGTGACCCGACTGGCCATCCGACGGGCCCGGCTCAGCTCGGCGTGCCGGGGTGCCCGCCGGTCCGGTGCGTTGCGTCCGAGCAGGTAGCAGGCCAGGTCGCCGGCGAAGACACCGAGTGCGCCGACGGCGATGGTGACCGGCAGGTTGAGCCCGCCGTAGACGGTGAGCGCACCACTGGTGATCATGACGATCTGGGTGGGGATCACCGGGACGAAGGCGTCCGCGATCAGGAGGGCGAGCAGCACCAGGTACGCCCACGTCGGCGATGCGACGTCAGTCAGTAGTTCGGGCACGCCTGCCACCTCGCCGGATGCGGCCGATTGGGTGTCTTGAGCCTGACGGCGTGTCCGGCGTCACGGAGGACAGGCCCGGTCCGTCGTGACGGTCGACACGACGGGGGCCACCCAGGTACAACGAGGTCAACCGATCTCGGGTGACGGGTGCGACGCCCGTCCCACCCGTCCGGTACCGGGCGGCAGAACGGCGTACGTCGGCGTACCGTTGACGGGCGCGGCCCACGCCCGTCGGGTCCCCCGTTCCTGACGATTCGGGCCGCCAGGGCCGCCGGCGGGTCCCGCGCCGGCGGCCCACCTCTCTGCTCGCCGCCGCAAATCCGGGTGCGTCCCCGGTTGCCCCGCGAGTACGGTCGCCGTATGCGCAGTGCGGTTGTGGTGACCACGACGCCGGGAATCCCCGGCGCGCCGCTCTGACGTAACCACAGTCGACCAGGCCCCGGGGCGATCCGCCCCCGAGGGCCGCGCGCCGTTCGGAGCCCAGGTCGCCTCCGGGTCGTACCCGATCCAGGAGCCCGACATGATCGACCACCGTAGGCTCGGCCGTGAGCTGGACCTCTTCGTCTCCGATCCGCTGGCCGGCGCCGGCCTGCCGATCTGGCTGCCGGCCGGCGCCGCCGCCCGGCACGCCGTCGAGGAGTACGTCCGGGAGTTGGAGCGCCGCTCCGGCCACCGGCACGTCTACTCGCCGCCGCTGGGCAAGCGCGAACTCTTCGAACTCTCCGGCCATCTCGGCTACTTCGCCGACGACATGTTCCCGCCGATGCGGCTCAGCGCCGACGACGAGTTCGTGCTCCGCCCGGCGCTCTGCCCACACCACGCGCTGGTCTTCCGGGCGCGGGGCCGTTCCTACCGGGAGCTGCCGCTGCGGATCGCGGAGCTGGGCGGGATGTACCGCTCGGAGCGTTCCGGGGTGCTCGGCGGGCTGGCCCGGGTACGGGCCATCTCGCTCAACGACGCGCACACCTTCTGCGCCCCCGAGCAGGTGGGCGGGGAGGTCGTCGAGATCCTCCGGCTGATCCGTGCCGCGCACGCCGCGCTCGGCGTCCGCCCGGCCGGCTTCCGGCTCTCGTTGCGCGGGCCGGGGGAGAAGTACGTCGGCGACGACGCGCAGTGGGCCCACGCGGAGGAGTTGCTCCGGGGCGCGCTGGCCGGCGTGGAGTACGTCGAGGCGCCCGGCGAGGCCGCCTTCTACGGTCCGAAGATCGACATTCAGATCGTCGACGCGGCCGGCCGGGAGTCGACCATCTCCACCATCCAGCTGGACTTCGACAAGCCCGAGCGGTTCGACCTGTCGTACACCGACTCGGACGGCAGCCGGCGTCGCCCGGTCATGGTGCACCGCAGCCTGGTCGGCAGCATGGAGCGGCTCTTCGCGTACCTGATCGAGGTGCACGAGGGCGCCTTCCCGGCCTGGTACGCCCCGGTGCAACTGGTGTTGCTGCCGGTCGGCGACGGCCAGGCCGGCGCGGCGGCCGACCTGGCCCGCCGGGCCGTCGACGCCGGCCTGCGGGTCGAGGTGGACGGCGCCGGCTCGCTGGGTGCCCGGATCCGGGACGCGGCCCGCCGCCGCGTCCCGTACCTCGGGGTGTTGGGTGCCCGGGAGGCGGCCGACGGACGCCTCGCGCTGCGCCTGCGCGGTGGCCGGGCCCTGGACCCGATGCCCGCCGACGCGGCGTTGGCCCTCATCGGCGGGCAGGTCGCCGCGCGCGCCGCCGAGCTGCTCCCGGGGGGCTGACCCACCCGCCGAGCCGGGGTGGGTCGCCGTCGGTCGCGTGGCGCGCACGGCGGCGACCCGCCCCTCAGACCGACGCCGGCTGGGCGGCGGGCTCGGCCGGTTCCTCGTCGGCCACGGCACCGGTGAACTGGGAGCGGTAGAGCCGGTGGTACGCGCCGTGGGCGGCGAGCAGTTGCTCGTGGGTGCCCTGCTCGACGATCCGGCCGTCCTCCATCATCAGGATCAGGTCGGCGTCGCGGATGGTGGAGAGGCGGTGCGCGATGACGAAGCTGGTCCGGTCCGAACGCAGCGCGGCCATCGCCCGTTGCAGCAGCACCTCGGTACGGGTGTCCACCGAGCTGGTGGCCTCGTCCAGGATCAGCAGCGACGGCTCGGCGAGGAACGCGCGGGCGATGGTGATGAGCTGCTTCTCGCCGGCACTGACGTTGCTGCCCTCCTCGTCGATGACCGTGTCGTAGCCGTCCGGCAGGCTGCGGACGAACCGGTCCACGAACGTGGCCCGAGCGGCGGCGAGGATCTCCTCCTCGGTGGCGTCCGGCCGCCCGTAGGCGATGTTGTCCCGGATGGTGCCGCCGAACAGCCAGGTGTCCTGGAGCACCATGCCGATCCGGCCGCGCAGGTCGTCGCGGCGCATCGTGGTGATGTCCACCCCGTCGAGGGTGATCCGGCCGGCGTCCAGCTCGTAGAAGCGCATGACCAGGTTGACGAGCGTGGTCTTGCCGGCGCCGGTCGGGCCGACGATCGCCACCGTGTGCCCCGGCTCGGCGACCAGCGACAGGTCGTCGATCAGTGGCTTGTCCGGCTCGTAGCGGAACGAGACGTGCTCGAACTCGACCCGCCCGTGCGGGTCGGCGACCCGGGCCGGCTCGACCGGGTCGGGGGTCTGCTCGTCCGCGTCGAGCACCGCGAAGACCCGCTCGGCCGACGCCACCCCGGACTGGAGCAGGTTGGCCATCGAGGCGAGCTGGGTGAGCGGCTGGGTGAACTGCCGGGAGTACTGGATGAACGCCTGCACGTCGCCCAGACTCATCGTGCCGGAGGCGACCCGCAGCCCACCGACCACGGCGATCGCCACGTAGCTCAGGTTTCCGATGAACATCATCGACGGCATGATGATCCCGGAGACGAACTGCGCCCCGAAGCTCGCCCGGAACAGCTCCTCGTTCTTCGCGTGGAACGCGGCCTCCACCTCACGCTGCCGGCCGAAGACCTTCACCAGCTCATGACCGGTGTACGCCTCCTCGATCTGGCCGTTCAACTCGCCGGTGTGCGTCCACTGGGCGATGAACTGCTTCTGTGAACGCTTGGCGATGCGCTGGGTGACGAGCACCGACAGGGGCACCGCGACCAGGGCCACCAGGGCCAGCAGCGGTGAGATCCAGAACATCACGGCCAGCACGCCGACGACGGTCAGTAGCGAGGTGAGCAGCTGGCTCAGCGTCTGCTGGAGGCTCGTCGAGATGTTGTCGATGTCGTTGGTGACCCGGCTGAGCAGTTCGCCGCGGGGCTGCCTGTCGAAGTACGGCAGCGGCAGCCGGTTGAGCTTCTCCTCCACCTCGGCGCGCAGCCGCAGCACGGTGCGCTGGACCACCCCGTTGAGCAGCCAGCCCTGCCACCAGGACAGCACGCTCGCGGCCAGGTAGAGCCCGAGGGCCAGCAGCAGCACCCGCTTCAGGGCGGCGAAGTCGATGCCCATTCCGGGCACCACGTCCATCCGGGCCAGCATGTCGGCGAAGCTGTTGTTGCCGTTGGCCCGCGCCGCGGCGACGGCCTGCTCGGCGGTGGTGCCGGCGGGCAGGTCCCGGCCGATCACCCCGGTGAAGATCAGGTCGGTGGCGTGGCCGAGGATCTTCGGGCCGGCCACGCTGAACCCCACGCTCACCAGGGCCAACGTGATGATCGCGGCCAGGTGCAGCCGGTGCGAGCGCAACCGGCCGAGCAGCCGGCGGGCGGACGGCCCGAAGTTCATCGACTTCTCGGCGGGCATCCCGGCACTCATCCACGGCGGACCGCCGCCCGGACGGCCGGGCGGCAGCCGCTTCGGCGTCGCCGCGCCGCCGGCGGGCGCCGACGCGTCCCCTCCCGGTGTCCGTTCGTCGCCGGCCGGCTTCTGACTGGGTACGGCCGCGGTGCGCGGCTCGTCGCGCTCGCTCACGCCGCCACCTCCGTCGTCTGCTGGGACGCCACGATCTCGGCGTACGTCGGGCAGGTCTCCAGCAGTTCCGCGTGTCGTCCCACTCCGACGACCCCTCCGTTCTCGAGAACGATGATCTGGTCGGCGTCGATGATCGTGGAGACCCGCTGGGCCACGATCACCACGGCGGACTGCGCGGTGATCGGCCGCAGGGCGGCTCTGAGCCGCGCGTCGGTGCCCAGGTCGAGCGCCGAGAACGAGTCGTCGAAGAGGTAGATCTCCGGCTGTCGGACCAGCGCCCGCGCGATGGCCAGGCGTTGCCGCTGCCCACCGGAGACGGTGGTGCCGCCCTGGGCGATCGGTGCGTCCAGCCCGCCGGGCATCTGGGCCACGAAGTCCCGGGCCTGGGCGATCTCCAGTGCCGCCCACAACTCCTCGTCGGTGGCGTCCGGGTTGCCGTAGCGCAGGTTGCTGGCGACCGTCCCGGTGAACAGGTACGGCCGCTGCGGCACCAGACCGATCCGCCGCCACAGCTCGTCCGGCGCCAGCTCACGCACGTCCACCCCGTCGACGAGCACCGCACCGGCGGTGACGTCGACCAGGCGGGGGATCAGCGACAGCAGGGTCGTCTTGCCCGCGCCGGTGCTGCCGATGATCGCCGTGGTGGTGCCCGGGGTGGCCCGGAAGGAGATGTCCCGCAGCACCGGCTCGACCGCGCCGGGGTACTGGAAGCGCACCCCGCGCAGCTCCAACTCGGCCCGGGTCGCCAACTCGCTGACCGGCTCGGCGGCGGGGACCACCGAGGAGTCGGTGTCCAGCACCTCGACGATCCGTTCGGCGCAGACCGCGGCCCGGGGCACCATCATCAGCATGAAGGTGGCCATCATCACGGCCATCAGGATCTGCATCAGGTATTGCAGGAACGCGGTGAGCGCGCCGACCTGGATCGCGTTGGCGTCCACCCGCTGGGCGCCGAACCACAGCACCGCCACGCTGGAGACGTTCAGCACCAGCATGACCACCGGGAAGATCAGCGCCATCAGCCGGCCGGTCCGCAGCGCGGTGGCGGTCAGGTCGGCGTTGGCGACGCCGAAGCGGTTCGTCTCGTACGGCTCGCGAACGAAGGCGCGGACGACCCGGATGCCGGTGATCTGCTCGCGCAGCACCCGGTTGACCGTGTCGATGCGGGTCTGCATCAGCCGGAACCCCGGCACCATCCGACGGATGATCGCGCCGAGCGTGACGGCCAGGACCGGCACGCTCACCAGCATCAGCCAGGAGAGCCCGACGTCCTCGCGTAGCGCCATCACCACGCCGCCGACGCTCATGATCGGCGCGGCGACCAGCATGGTGCAGCTCATCAGGACGAGCATCTGCACCTGTTGGACGTCGTTGGTGTTGCGGGTGATCAGCGAGGGTGCCCCGAACCGGGCCACCTCCCGGGCGGAGAAGCGGTTGACGTGCCCGAACAGCGTGGCCCGGACGTCCCGGCCGAAGCCCATCGCGATCCGTGCGCCCAGGTAGACCGCGGCGATCGAACAGACGATCTGGATCAGGCTGACCAGCAGCATCCACCCGCCGGTGTGCACGATGTAGTCGGTGTCGCCCCGCGCCACGCCCTTGTCGATGATGTCGGCGTTGAGGCTGGGCAGGTAGAGCGAGGCCATGGTGCCCACGAACTGGAGCAGCACCACCGCCAGCAACTGTCGTTGGTAGGTGCGCAGTTGGTTGCGCAACAGTCGGATCAGCACGCCGGGTCCTTCGGATCGGTAGGGCGGCCGGTCATCCGCGGGTCGTCCCCGCTGCCGATGACCTCTAGCAGGAACTCCCGGATCACCTGGGCCTTCGCCGGGTCGGCGTCGACCGAGGTGATGGGGCGTCCGGAGTGGATCATGGCCGTGAGTGCCGCCACCCGCTCCCGACCGGCAGGGGTGATCGCGAGTCGGATGCTGCGACGATCGCTGTCGTCGCGCTGCCGCTCGACCAGCCCGTCCCGGGCCAGCGTGTCCACGATGCCGGTCAGGGTCGCCGGGCGGACGAAGCCCATCTCGGCGACCTCCCGGTGGGGTAGCTCGCCGTGGCGGGCGAGCGTCATCAGGGTCACCATGCCGGCGTGGGTGAGACCGTGCTCCTCGGCGAGGTAGCGGTTCCAGCGCTGCTCGACGAGGTGCCCGGCCACCAGCAGCAGCCGGCCGAGCGGCACGTCCTGGAGGGTCACGATGTCCACGGTGAGCACCTTAGCTCCCTGATAGTCAGGGGCCAAACGAAATTACCGCGGCAGTGGCCACGAACACGATCTGCAGGACCGTGCGCTGTGGGAGCGGGGTCACCGGACGCCCGGCGAGGGTCAACCTCCGGTGGGCAGCCGAGACGTTGGCGGGGAACATCGCGAGCATGAGCAGGGCGAGCCCGGCCGCGGCCGGGCGGGCGGTCGCCGGGATCAGTAGCCCGACGGCGCCGGCCAGTTCGAGGACGCCGGTGACGGTCACCAGCAGAGCCGGGCGGGGTAGTCGGGGCGGGACCATCGCGATCAGGTCGGCGCGGCGCTGACCGACGAAGTGCGCGACGCCGGTCAGCACGAACAGCAGGGCCAACCCGACCCGCAGTGCGGGGTGCCAACCGTCCAGCGCGGAGATGCCAGCCAGGCCGGCCAGTCGGGCCAGCGCGCTGCCGGCGAGCAGAGCGATCAGGGGTGCCATCGGAATCCTCCTTCGCACAATCTTGTCGCTGGCAAGATTGCGTGACGAGGTAGCATCTTGTCAACGACAAGTTAGGATTCGGTCATGACTGAGACGCGCGGCTACCACCACGGCGACCTCCGTCGCGCGCTGCTCGCGGCCGCGCTCGACGCGATCGAGGAGGACGGGCAGGCCGCGCTGAGCCTGCGTGACCTGGCCCGTCGGGCTGGCGTCTCGCACGCCGCACCCGCGCACCACTTCGGCGACAAGGCCGGCCTGCGCACCGCGCTCGCCACCCAGGGCTTCGACCTGCTGGCCCAGGAGTTGACGGCGGCGGGGGACGACCTGCTGGCGGCCGGAGTCGCGTACGTCGACTTCGCCGTCCGACACCGCGCGCACTTCGAGCTGATGTTCCGGCCGGAGCTGTATCGGGCCGACGACCCCGAACTGGTCGCCGCGCGGGGCCGGGCCAGGGCCGCTCTGCGGGCGGGGGTGGCCTCGTTGCCCACCAACGGCACGCCCGCCGACACCGATCGGGACGCGCTCGCCGCCTGGTCGATCGCGCACGGCTTCGCGACCCTCTGGCTGGCCGGCGCCCTCCCGGACCGGGTGGGCGACAACCCCCGGGACGCGGCCCGCGAAGTCCTGAGCCGCCTAGCGCGCGAACCGTTCCAGCCGGACCAGCCGATTGCCGGAAAATGATCATCCACCGAGGGGTCATCGCGCATGATTCCCTCGCTCGCCCCGAGCAACGACCGCCGCTCTGCTCTCGGCACCGGCTCCGACAGCCACCGGGCGGGCGCGCCGAGGCGCCCGCCCGTCCGGGCAAGATCAGAGTGTTTGACCGACTCGGTCGACGACGGCAAGAGCCAGCGTGGCTGACGATCCCGCCGACCCACCCACCCCGAGGAAGGCGTAGGTCTCGGGATGGAAGACCAGCACGATCTGTCCCGGGCCGCCCGTCGACGACCAGGTGATCCCGATACCCGATCGGCCCGCGCCGTCCTTGGCGTGCTCCACAGCCCGCAGGCCCGGCGTCGCCGCCGCCGCCTCGTAGAGCGCCGCACGTGATCGAGGGCGTAGGTAGCCCTCGCTGAGGTAGTAGAGGAGGTCCTTGCCGGCAGCATTGGCGTCACCCGGTTCACCGCTGCGATTCTTCGTCAGGAAGGCCCGCATGGCGGCGGCGTCGGTGGGCATGTCGGCACGGTAGGCGGGCGTTGGAGTGCACTGCTCGGTCTCGCCCGGCACCACCTGGCCGCCCCTGGTCACCGCGGACCTTCCGTTCCGGCAACCGGGCAGGATGGTCTCCGTGCGGCCATCGGTAGCGGTCTCGATGATCAGACCGTCCCGGACTCCGTCCACCGACTGCCAACTCTCCCGGATCTCCGGCCCCTCCTGGCTGCGTGAGTAGACAAACTGATGTGG
Source organism: Micromonospora sp. NPDC049204 (assembly GCF_040647935.1). NCBI lineage: Bacteria > Bacillati > Actinomycetota > Actinomycetes > Micromonosporales > Micromonosporaceae > Micromonospora > Micromonospora sp. NPDC049204. The sequence continues at coordinate 330,333 of NZ_JBEZDC010000002.1, forward strand.
CCGGGGATTGACGTCGGGCAGCTCCAGCGCAGCGGCCGCCGCGTTCCGGAGAACCTGGGCCGCATCGGCCCGGGCGGCCGGCGTGCTGCCACCGAGCCGGTCCGGGGCAAGAACCAGTACGGCAGCCAGCGACGCAGCCACGCTGGCCGCCGCCACCCCGCTGAGCACGAGCCGCCAAACGGGCTGCCGCGAGCGAGGAGGCGCCGGAAGTACGATCGTCGTCACGGGTACGGAGGCCAGGGCGGTCATCTCGGTCGTCAGCCGGGCACGGGCCGGCTCCAACCGCTCGATGGTCGGCAGCCCGGTCTCGCCACCGAGTTGCTGGAGCAGCCGCATCTCATCCATTGCTCAGTGCCTCCTTGATAGTGCCGGCCGGTTCGCCGCCCAACCGCTCACGGAGCAGCCGGCGGGCTCGGTTGAGTCGTGATCGCACGGTGCCGACCGGAATCGTCAGAGCGGCGGCAACCTCGTCGTAGGTCAGGTCCTCCCACGCGACCAGCAACAACACGTCGCGGTCTCCGTCGGAGAGCACGGCCAACGCATCCAGAAGGAGTCGACGTAGCGATTGCGCGGTCACCACATTGGCGACCCGGTCGGCGTGCTCCGTCTCGCTCGTCGGGGGGACGTACGCCTGCCGTAGCCGGTACTCCCGTTCCTCATTGCGCCAGTGTTGGCTGACGATGTTGGCTGCGATCCCATACAGCCATGGCCGGGCGTTCGAGTGGGTGACGTCGAATCGATCCCGACGACGAAATCCCGCCAGAAACGTCTCGGCAACCAGGTCGTCCGCCGCCGGCACGCCGAGACGACGGGCCAGGTAACGATGGATGTGCGGCGCGTGTCGGTCGAAGATGACCGAGAAGATCTCTGGTTCCTGCACGGACCGGGCGATAATCGCTCCGTCCGCCATCGCACCGACATCGACATCTTTTGCTCGCCGCAGGTGCTTCATATAAAGCCTTTCGCGGAGCGGGATGGGTCACCTGTTATCCGCGTCCGGCGGCCAAACGGTTCATGGGCGGCGCGAGCAGCGCCGGCACGGCGCAGGCCGATCCCGCTCGCCGCGCAGCTCTCGGCACGCCCGCCCGGGCGTCGTTCATTGGAATGGTGGTGGTTTCGCCCATTGCCGCCCGTCGAACAAGGCGGCGCAACTCCATGGTGACGCGGGCGGGGCCGGGGTCACCAGCTCGTGGGCAGGGGCATTCCTTCGGTGAAGCCGGCGGCGCTCTGGACGCCGACGACCGCGCGTTCGTGGAACTGCGTCAGGTTTCGCGCGCCGGCATAGGTGAAGGCGCTGCGTACCCCGGCGATGATCTCGTCGATCAGGTCCTCGACGCCGGGTCGGACCGGGTCCAGGTACATCCGCGCCGAGGAGATGCCCTCCTCGAACACCGCCTTACGAGCCCGGTCGTAGGGACTGTCGTCGGCGGTACGGGCACTGACCGCCCGAGCCGACGCCATCCCGAAGCTCTCCTTGTACCGCCGACCGTCCGGCTCGGTGTAGAGGTCGCCGGGGGACTCGTAGGTGCCGGCGAACCACGAGCCGATCATCACGTTCGACGCGCCGGCGGCCAGCGCGAGCGCCACGTCGCGGGGGTGCCGTACGCCGCCGTCGGCCCAGACGTGCCGGCCCAGTTGCCGGGCCGCGGTCGCGCAGTCGAGCACGGCGGAGAACTGCGGCCGACCCACGCCGGTCATCATCCGGGTGGTGCACATCGCGCCCGGCCCGACGCCGACCTTGATGATGTCCGCCCCCGCCTCGACGAGGTCGCGTACCCCCTCGGCGGTGACCACGTTGCCGGCCGCGACCGGCACCCCCGGGTCCAGCTTCCGGACCGCCTGGAGCGCCGCGATCATCCGCGACTGGTGACCGTGCGCGGTGTCCACGACCAGCGTGTCCACCCCCGCCTCCAGCAGCGCGGCGGCCTTACCTGTCACGTCGCCGTTGATCCCGACGGCCGCCGCGATGCGCAGCCGGCCCCGGTCGTCCACGGCCGGCGTGTAGAGGGTGGCGCGCAACGCGCCCTGGCGAGTCAACACCCCGACCAGCCGACCGTCGGCGTCCACCACCGGGGCGAGTCGGCGACGGCCCGCGGAGAGCAGCTCGAAACCGGTACGCGGGTCGGCGTCCGCCGGGACGGTGTGCAGCTCGGTGGACATCACGTGGCGGAGTTGGGCGAACCGATCCACTCCCGTGGTGTCCGCCTCGGTGACCACGCCCAGCGGTCGGCCGGCGTCGTCGACGACGATCACTGCGGCGTGCGAGCGCTTGGGCAGCAGGTGGATGGCGTCACCCACGGTCTCCGTGGGACCCAGGGTGATGGGCGTGTCGTAGACCAGGTGCCGCTGCTTGACCCAGGCGACGACATTCGCCACCACCTCGATCGGGATGTCCTGCGGAATCACCGCGATCGCGCCCCGCCGGGCCACCGTCTCGGCCATCCGCCGGCCGGCGACCGCGGTCATGTTCGACACCACGAGCGGGATGGTGGTGCCGGTGCCGTCGCCGGTGGAGAGGTCGACGTCGAGCCGAGAGCCCAGGTCGGAGCGGGCCGGCGCCATGAAGACGTCGGTATAGGTCAGGTCGTGCGCGGGAGCCGCGCCGTGAAGGAACCGCACCCGGCAATCATTCCCGCTCGCGGTCCATTCCACCGCCGGTGGTCGCGGAAAACACTCGCATCGTCGTTGGTCCTGGTCCCGGTGGCCTCGTCGGTGCTCGCCACTGGGCCGGTCAGCCCGGCGGAAGTGCCACGGCGAGCCCGGCCGGGTACGAACCGGTCAGCCCAGCAGGAGTGCCACGGCGAGTCCGGCCATCACGACGGCGATGAGCGCGTCCAGCACCCGCCAGGCGGCGGGGCGGGCGAGCAGCGGCGCGAGGCGCTGCGCACCGACGCCGAGGGCGGTGAACCAGACCACACTGGCCAGGGCGGCGCCGGCGCCGAAGACCCACCGGTGCGGGTGTTGTTGGGCCACGCTGCCCAGGAGCAGCACGGTGTCCAGGTAGACGTGCGGGTTCAGGTAGGTGAAGGCGGCGCAGGCGAGCAGGGTCGCCCCCAACGTGGCCGGGGGCCGCTCGGTGGGCAGCAGGGCGCCCTGACGCAGGGCGCGGCGGGCGGCGAGCCCCGCGTAGCAGAGCAGGAAGGCCGCACCGCCCCAGCGGATCGCCATCAGCAGGCCCGGTCGGCCGGTCACCAGCGAACCGACCCCGGCCACTCCGGCCACGATCAGCAGTGCGTCCGACGCGGCGCAGGTCAGCACCACGGGTACGACGTGCTCGCGTCGCAGGCCCTGGCGCAGGACGAAGGCGTTCTGGGCGCCGATGGCGACGATGAGCGCGATGGAGATCGAGAAGCCGGCGACGGCGGAGGTGAGCACGACGTCGACGCTAGGACCGCGGGTGTCCACCAGTCCAACTAAAGATTCTGACGTAACTTAAGCTCAGCTGATGGACGGTCTCGACTCGGCGCAGCTGCGGACACTCGCGGCGGTGGTGGCAGAGGGCAGCTTCGACGCGGCGGCCCGGCTGCTGCACGTCACGCCGTCGGCGGTGAGCCAACGGATCAAGGCGCTGGAGGAGACTGTCGGCCAGGTGCTGGTCCGCCGCGCCCGTCCGTGCGTGGCAACCGACGCCGGTCGCCCGCTGCTGCGCCTGGCCGGCCAGCTCGCGCTGCTCGAACGGGAGGCGCTGACCGAGGCCCGCGGCCCGCTGGCCGGCGGTGGCCGGATCCGGGTCGCCGTGGTGGTCAACGCGGACTCGCTGGCCACCTGGTTTCCCGCCGCGCTGGCCCGGTTGCCGCAGCGGGCCGGGCTCTCGTTCGACCTGCGGCAGGACGATCAGGACCACACCGCCGAGCTGCTCCGCGACGGCTCGGTGACGGCGGCGGTCACCGCCCAACGGGAGGCCGTGCAGGGCTGCCGGGTGCTGCGGCTCGGGGCCATGCGCTACCGCGCGTTGGCCACCCCGGAATTCGCGGCCTCCCACTTCGCCGGAGGATTCACCGCAGCCGCGCTGGCGAGCACCCCGCTGGTGGTCTTCGACCGGAAGGACCGGGTGCAACACCGGTTCATCCGGGCGGTGGTCGGTCGACCGCTCGACCCGCCCGTGCACTACGTACCGTCGGTGCCGGCGTTCAGCGAGACGATCCGGCTCGGGTTGGGCTGGAGTCTGGTGCCGGAACAGATCGCCCAGGCCGACCTGACCGCCGGTCGTTGCGTCGACCTCGCGCCGGGCCGACACCTCGACGTTCCGCTGTACTGGCAACATTGGCGGCTGGAGTCGGACGTGCTGAACTCCCTGACCGCCGCCGTCCGAGCGGTCGCCGCCGAAGCCCTGCGCTGACCGCCCGCCGGGCGCTCAGGCGATGGTGCGGAGTCGGGCGCTCAGGCGATGGTGCAGATGGGGGCACCGGCGGTGATCACGGCGCCGACCTCGGCGCTGAGGCCGCTGACCGTACCCGCCTTGTGCGCGTGCAGCGGCTGCTCCATCTTCATCGCCTCCAGCACCACCACCAGGTCGCCCTCGGCCACGGTGTCGCCGTCGGCCACCGCGATCTTGACGATGGTGCCCTGCATCGGTGAGGTGAGCGCGTCGCCGCTGACCGGGGCACCGGCCTTGGCACCGCCGCCGCGCCGGGTCGGCTTGCGGGAGGCGGGTGCCGCGGTGGTCGTACTCCCGCCGAAGCCGGCGGGGAGGCTGACCTCGATGCGCTTGCCGCCCACCTCGACCACGACGGTGTCGCGTTCGGCCGGCGCCTCGGCGGCGCCGGCGGCGGCGGTGAACGGCGGCACGGTGTTGTGGAACTCCGTCTCGATCCACCTGGTGTGCACGGTGAACGGCTCCGCGGTGAACGCCTCGTCCCGCACCACCAGCCGGTGGAACGGCAGCGCGGTGGCCATCCCGTCGACGATCATCTCGTCCAGTGCGCGGCGGGCGCGTTCCAACGCCTCGGTCCGCGTCTCACCGACGATGATCACCTTGGCGAGCAGCGAGTCGAAGTTGCCGCCGATCACGTCGCCGGCCGAGATGCCGGTGTCCACCCGGACGCCCGGGCCGCTGGGCAGGCGCAGCGCGGTGACGGTGCCCGGGGCGGGCAGGAAGTTGCGGCCCGGGTCCTCGCCGTTGATCCGGAACTCGATGGCGTGCCCGCGCGGCGTCGGGTCCTCGGTGGTACGCAGCTTCTCGCCGTCGGCGATCCGGAACTGCTCGCGGACCAGGTCGATGCCGGCGGTCTCCTCGGTGACCGGGTGCTCGACCTGGAGCCGGGTGTTGACCTCCAGGAAGGAGATGGTGCCGTCCCGGCCGACCAGGTATTCGACAGTGCCGGCGCCGTGGTAGCCGGCTTCCCGGCAGATCGCCTTGGCGCTGTCGTGGATCTGTGCCCGCTGGGCGTCGGTGAGGAACGGCGCGGGGGCCTCCTCCACGAGCTTCTGGTGTCGACGTTGCAGCGAGCAGTCCCGGGTGCCCACCACGATCACGTTGCCGTGCTGGTCGGCGAGGACCTGCGCCTCGACGTGTCGGGGCTGGTCCAGGTAGCGCTCGACGAAGCACTCGCCCCGGCCGAACGCCGCGACCGCCTCCCGGGTGGCCGACTCGAAGAGCTGGGGGATCTCCTCCATCGTCCGGGCGACCTTGAGGCCGCGCCCGCCACCGCCGAAGGCGGCCTTGATGGCGACCGGCAGGCCGTGGTCGGCGGCGAACGCGATCACCTCGTCCGGGCTGGCCACCGGGTCCGGGGTGCCGGGGACCAGCGGCGCACCGGCGCGCTGGGCGATGTGCCGGGCGGTCACCTTGTCGCCCAGGTCGCGGATCGCCTGCGGGGTGGGGCCGATCCAGGTCAGCCCGGCGTCGATGACCGCCTGGGCGAAGTCGGCGTTCTCACTGAGAAAGCCATAACCCGGGTGTACGGCGTCCGCGCCGGCCCGTGCGGCGACGTCGAGCAGTTTGTCGATGCGCAGGTACGTGTCGGTCGCGCTGTCCCCGCCGAGCGCGTACGCCTCGTCCGCCAGGGTGGTGTGCAGGGCCTCGCGGTCGGAGTCCGCGTACACGGCGACGCTGCCCAAGCCGGCGTCGCGGCACGCACGGATCACCCGGACGGCGATCTCGCCGCGGTTGGCGATAAGTACCTTGCGCACCTTCGTGGCTCCTCCCCGGCAGGTTACTGACGGGGAGTGTATCGGCCGCCCCGGTCACCCTAACGATCGCTCAGTGTGGAATGCGGCACTCACCATAGTCAAACTTGGCTATTACGCTTGTCGGGTGTCTGCGACTCGAATGATGATCCTCGGTCTGGTGCGGTGGATGCAGCCCGTGCACGGCTACGACGTGCGCCGCGAGCTGTTGAGCTGGAGCGCCGACAAGTGGGCGAACGTGCAGCCCGGTTCGATCTACCACGCGTTGCGCAAGCTCACCGAGGAAGGGCTGCTCCGAGCCGTCGCCACCGAGCAGGTGGGATCCCGTCCGGCCCGCACCACCTACGAGGTGACCCCGAAGGGTGAGGACGAGTTCGAGACGCTGCTGCGCAACCTCTGGTGGAACCTCGGCGAGCAGTCCGACCCCTTCGCGGTGGCCTTCTCCTTCCTGCCCGCCCTGCCGCGCGACGAGGCCGCGGCGGCCCTGCGCAACCGGGCCAATCTGCTGCGCGCCGGTGTCGAGTCGATGCGCGCCTCCCTGGAGTCGGACTGGGTGCGTAACCGCAAGCCGGTGCACGTGGGTTGGATGTTCGAGCTGTGGGCGGCGCGGGCGGAGGCGGAGATGGGGTGGTGCGACCGGATCGCCGAGCGGATCGACTCCGGAGTGTCGTACCTGCCTGCTGAGCTGGCGGACGTCGAGGGTTGGTCGGGGTGGAAGGGACGTCCCGAGTCGACGCCTCCGACGCAGGCGTAATAATCAACGTTGACTACAAGAGTTATATCGCGTTAGCCTGCTGGTGGCACAGCGGGGGAGTGCGCCGTCCGGCGTCGTCCCACTCCGACGGCCGGCGCGGCCGGCCCGAACGACCAGGAGCAAAAATGATCGAGACCAGGGGGCTGCGGAAGTCGTTCCGCTCCCGCGCGGGTCGAGAGACGAAGACGGTGGACGCCGTGCGCGGCGTCAACCTCGAGGTCGCCGAGGGCGAGATCTTCGGCTTCCTCGGCCCCAACGGCGCCGGCAAGACCACCACGCTGCGGATGCTCGCCACGCTGATCGAGCCGGACGGCGGCGAGGCCACCATCGCCGGGGCCGACCTGCGCAAGGACCCGGCCGAGGTGCGTCGGCGGATCGGCTACGTCCCGCAGGGCGGCAGCACCTGGGACGAGTCCACCGCTCGCGACGAGCTGGTCCTGCATGCCCGCATGTATGGCATCGGCAAGGCCGACGCGCAGCGCCGCGCCGTCCGCGCGCTGGAGGCCTTCCAGCTCACCGAGTACGCGGACCGCAAGTGCAAGACCTACTCCGGTGGTCAGCGTCGGCGGGTCGAGATCGCGCTGGGCATCATCCACGAGCCGAAGATCGTCTTCCTGGACGAGCCGACCACCGGCCTCGACCCACAGAGCCGTGCGCACATGTGGGACGAGATCCGGCGGCTACGCCGGGACGGGATGACCGTCTTCATCACCACGCACTACCTGGACGAGGCCGACGCCCTCTGCGACCGGATCGCGATCATGGACAACGGCGAGGTCGTCGCCGAGGGCACGCCGGCCGAGCTCAAGCGCGAGATCTCCGGCGACGTGGTGCTTGTCGGTCTCGACCTGGCCGCCACCCCGCAGGCAGCCCAGGTGCTCGACGCCGAGCCGTACGTCAACAAGCTGGAGACCATCGACGAGGGCGGCCTACGCCTCTACGTCGACGAGGGCGCCGTCGCCATCCCGCAGGTGCTGCGCAGGCTCGACCACGCCGGGCTTGACCTGCGCTCGATCGAGCTGCACCGACCCAGCCTGGACGACGTCTTCCTCACCAAGACCGGTCGCTCGCTGCGCGAGTCCTGACAACCCGGAGATCACTCATGAAATTCGCCCGTGACACCTGGCTGATCTTCCAACGCCAGACTCAACTCCTGCTGCGCAACCCGGTCTGGGTCTTCGTCGGCGTGTTCCAGCCGGTCATGTACCTGCTGCTCTTCGCCCCGCTGCTCAAGCCCGCGCTGAACGCGCCCACCCAGGCCGCCGCCTACAAGATCTTCGTACCCGGTCTGTTGGTGCTGCTGGCGATCTTCGGCGGGCTGTTCCAGGGCTTCGGCCTGATCGCCGAGCTGCGCGCCGGCGTCATCGAACGCTCCCGGGTCACCCCGATCAGCCGACTCGCCCTGCTGCTCGGTCGCTCGCTGCGCGACGTTGTGTCGCTCGTCGTGCAGGCGATCATCATCACCCTGCTGGCGCTCCTGTTCGACCTGCGGGTGTTCATCGGGGACCTGCTGCTGGCGTACCTGATGCTCGCCCTGATCGCCCTCATGACCTCGGCCGTCTCCTACGGCGTCGCTCTCAAGGTCAAGAGCGAGGACGCCCTGGCCCCCCTGATGAACACCGTGGCGCAGCCGGTGCTGCTGCTCTCCGGCATCCTGCTGCCGCTCACCTTCGCACCGGGCTGGTTGCAGGGCATCGCCAACTGGAACCCGTTCTCCTGGGCTGTCGACGGCACCCGGGCGCTGTTCGCCGGTGACCTGGGCAGCGACAAGGTCTGGCAGGGCCTGAGCATCACGGCGGTCCTCGCCGCGCTGGGCGTCTACTGGGCCGCCCGCCAGTTCGCCCGCAGCGTCCGCTGACCCGACCTGGACTCGACCAGCCTCGGCTGGTCGAGTCCACGGCGCCCTGGACTGGTCGACCCGGGGGCGCACCGGTCTGGTCGACTCGGCGGCGCCCCGCCCTGGTCGGCTCGGAGCCTTGGCGTGATCGGCCGGCGGCGGCGGTTGGCTTGATCGACTCGGTTTCCTGGGAGTCGGGGTGTCCTACCGGGTGGGATGCCGCGACTTCCAGGAACTCGAGAGGATCAGAGCCGGCCGGGCGTTGGCCGTCAGCGCACCCGGGCGAGAGTGAGGCCGTCCGCGATCGGCAGCATCACCGGATCCACCCGCACGTCGGCCATCACCTCGTCGTTGAAGGCGGCCATCGCCCGGTCGCCCTCGTCCTGCGGCGCGACGATCCGACCGCCACGCAGGACGTTGTCGACCGCGATCACCCCACCGGGCCGCATCCGAGGCACCAACTCGGCCCAGTAGACCGGGTAACCCGTCTTGTCGGCGTCGATGAACGCGAAGTCCAGGTAGCGCTCGTGCGGCAACTCCCGCAACGTCTCCCCGGCCGGGCCGATGCGCAGCTCGATCCGGTCCTGCACGCCGGCCCGAGCCCAGTAGCGCCGGGCGATGCCGGTGAACTCCTCGGAGATGTCGAAGCAGGTCAGCCGCCCACCCTCGGGCAACCCGCGGGCGATCGCCAGCGACGAGAGCCCGGTGAACGTGCCAATCTCGACAGCCTGCCGTACGTCGAGTAGCCGGGTGAGGAACGTCAGAAAGGCGGCCTGCTCGGGCGCCACCTGCATGGTGGCGTGTTCTGGCAGCACCGACCGGGTCTCCTCGGCCAGGTCCCGAATGATCTCGTCCGGCGGGGAGCCGTGGGCGACCAGGTAGGAGTGCAGTTCGTCAGTCAGCGGGATCGACTTGGTGGTCATGAGCGGACGTTACCGACCGACTCGACCGACTGGCCCCCGGGCGCGACCTTCGTCCACAGGTCGGTGATCCGTAGGTCGAGTTCCGCGAGGAGTCGACGCAGCAGCGGCATCGACAGCCCGACCACAGTGCCCGGGTCACCCTCGATCCGCTCCACGAACGGCCCGCCCAACCCGTCGATCGTGAACGCGCCGGCCACCGCCAGCGGCTCGCCACTCGCCACGTACGCGGCGATCTCGTCGTCGCTGATGTCCGCGAAGTGGACAGTGGTCGAGGCGACCGCCTCCGCGCGCCGCCCGGCGGAAACGTCGATGAGGCAGTGCCCACTGTGCAGGACGCCGCTGCGCCCCCGCATCCGCAGCCACCGCCCGGTGGCGTCCGCCGGGTCCGTAGGCTTGCCGAGGATCTTCCCGTCGAACGCGAGCACCGAGTCGCAGCCGATCACCAGCGTCCGCTGGCCGGCGCCAGGGCTCAGCCGGGTCAACACCGCCTGCGCCTTGAGCCGCGCCAACTCCAGGCACAACTCCTCAGCCCGATCGGTCACCACCAGCGACTCATCCACCCCGCTGACCAGCACATCTGGCTCAATTCCAGCAGCCTGGAGGATCTTGCGACGGGCAGGGCTCGCCGAGGCGAGCACAAGGCGGAGCGGCAGAGTTTCGGGCACCCGTCCGACGTTACCGGCAACCACCCCCACAACGCCTCCCACCACGCACCGACCCACGCGACCGGACGCACGCACCGACCCACGCACCGCCGGGCGTGATCGACTCGCCCTCGTTGATACCGGGCTGTCCCACCGCCCCGGACACCGCAACATCAAGGAACCCGAGTCGATCGCCGCGCTGTCGCCCAATCAGCGACTAATCCTGGGCGGCGGATCATCGCCGCGCCGGCGGCGCCGCGCCACCGCCGCCCATCCGACCCCCGCAGCCAAGATCACCCCAAGCGTGACCAGGCCACGCGCGGTCGCGCCACCCTCGTCGTCACCCGGCTGGGCAGCAGCCGTCGTCGGGCCAGCCGACGCGTTCACAGATTCAAACCCCAGCGGCGGTACGTCCGCCGTCAGCGCCGCCACCAGATCGATCACGCCGTAGCCGTACTCGTCGTCACGCCCAGGCGCGCCCTTGTCGATCGCCGTCGCCGTGAGCCGGTGCGCCACCTCGCGCGCGGGCAGGTACGGGTACTTGGACCGGATCAACGCAGCCGCCCCCGCCACGATCGCCGTGGCGTCAGAGGTCCCAGTGCCTTTGCGGTACTTGCCATCGATGCTCGTGCTGTAGATATCGACCGCAGGCGCAACCACATCAATCTCCGGCCCAGTCACCGAAACGGCAGCGCGGTTCCCGTCTCGATCGACTCCGCCGACAGCGATAACCCCATCTTCGGATGCGGGATAACCAACTGCGGCGTCCTGTGGATGATTGCCGGCGGAGGCCACCACTACTACATCCGCCGCGAGTGCTGTCTTAATAGATTGTTGTAGTGGAATCCCCGCACCGCCCACTGAAGATATGCTAATAATGTCAGCCCCATTGCGGACGGCAAAGCTGATGCCGGCAGCCAGTTTATCGGGTTCTCCCTGACCGTCGGCGGGCGTATCTCGAATGGGCAATATGTGAGCGTCTGGGGCTATGCCTAGGGCGCCCATTGTAGGTCCCTGGCCATGTGCGGCAATTAATCCGGCCATGCCTGTACCGTGACTGTTCTGGTCATTCTGGCCGTCGCCGCCACCGATGACGTCAGTTCCTGGAAGGAGGTTTCTGTGAAGGTCGGGGTGCGGTTGAACGCCGGTATCCGGGACTGCGACGATCACTCCCGCCCCTCGCGAGATGCGTTGTGCATCGGAGGCTTTGAGATACTGGAGGTGCCATTGGTCAGACCGGACGCGCTCCATATCACCAGGGGAGTATTGTGGATAGTGATCCCTCCCCTGCGTGGGGAAAGTTGTAGAAAGCGTTACCAATAGGCTGACCGCAGATAACCTGGAAGCCTGTCTGGTTAATCTCATTACCTATCGAAGCCGATAGCAGGGCCAGGGTCATGTGGGCCGTGTTCTTCAGGGGGGCGGACGATAGGGTCTACCCCCTGATCAGTCTCCCAAGGATGGTCGGCGTCCCAGCCGCGTCGTCCTTCGTCCTGTCCGTTCCTACTGGGGCGGCCAAACGAGTAGCCAGGGCCCGGACTGGAGGTGGTAGTGCCATTGAAGCCGGGAGCGCCACCGATCGGCGGCAACTGCTGTCCTCCGGCTAGGCTCCGACCTCCGCCCGGGCGCGAGCCCGCCCCTCCGGTCGGCGTAGTCCCGGCGCCACCGCCTCCGATTACACCGCCGATCGGATTTACTCTTCTTGTTGGGGCGGAGCCGTCCACGGGCTGACTGAATCCGAGGTTGGGTGCACCACCAATAAGGCCATTCGGCGGTATTGATCGTACCGTTGGAGGCGGTGTATGCGAGACACCCTTGTTGTTTCCGTTGAATGGCCGACCAGTGGTTGCAGATGTTTTGCCCAAAGCTGGGTTCGGGGAATGAGCTATCGACCCCGGCGGCAGCGCGGCGGGCGGCCCGATGCCGGCCGCTGGAGTTGGCATTCCAGCCGCAGCTACTCCAGCGTTCGCCGGAGGCGGCGCGACTCCGGAGTTGGTGCCGCCAAGTACCGGTCCCATCACGGGGGCCGCCTGGGCCGATTGCTTGCCATTTGAGGAACTAGGCCGGGTTGAACGGGGAGGCGCGCCAACGGCCATGGGCATCGGCAGAATTGGAGGGATTGTAGGTGCGGCGTTGTCATAAGCGTCAGGGCTTGAGGGGTCCCGTCTTGGGCGTGGTGGTGCTGCTGGTGGTTTTTGTAGGGTTGCTTGGGCTTGTTGGAGTTCGCCGCTGAGGTTGAACATCGCCGCTCGTGCCTGAACGTTGAGCCGTTCCAGGTCCGCATCACTGACGGGCGATTCGGTGACCCGGTTGCCCATCACCGCTTTCGGGTCGGCGGCCATCGACTCGTACGCCTGCTTCTTCTGGGACTTGGTCGCGTACTCCTCGTGGATCTTGCGGAGCGCGGCGCGGGTGGTGCCGATGGCCTGGGTGGCGGCGGACAGGGCGGTGTAGTTCGCGGCGGCGGCGTTGTGGGTGCGTTGCACCTTGTCGATCAGGTCGTCGAGTTCGGCGAGGTAGGTGCTGGAGGCGGCGCTGGTTTCGGGTGGCCACGCCTCGGCGAGCCCGCGCCGGTATTCCTGGAGGCGGCTGAGGTGGGTCTGCGCCAGGTCGCAGACCTTGCGCCAGCCGGCGACCTGCTTCCAGTGGTTGTCGGTCTCGTGGTCCTGGAGGCAGGCCCACATGCTGTTGACGTCCATCAGGTGCCAGTCGGTGAGGCCGGAGGTGCGGCCGGAGTCCCGTTTGATCATGGCAGCACCACCGGCCCTTCGGTGTCGGCGTCGGGGCCGGTCGGGTCGGTCAGCATGGGTGTCGGGCCGCCGGGCAGCATGCTGGTCGGGTCGGCGAGGGCCTGTCGTACGTCCACCACGCGCGCGGCGGTGAAGGCGTCGCTGTCGGCGTACCGGGTGGCGACCTGATCGGCGGCGGCGGCCAGGTGGCCGGTGGCGCCGCGGACGGCGTAGACCATGTCGGCGGTGGCCTGTTGCGTCTCGTGGTGCGCGTGTAGGAACGTGACCAGCTCGACGAAGGCGTCGCACGGGTTGGGTAGCCGCGCGGACATGTCTTCGGCGATGTACGGAAGGTGCGGCGCGTAGTTGCTCTCGACCTCGGCGGCGAGCCGGTCGGCGAACTCTCTGAGCTGGCTGATGTCGGCCTCGATGCCACCGTAGCCGTGCAGCCAGGGCGCTGGCCGGTCCTCGTCGGGGATCACGGGTCCTCCCTCGCTGTCACGGCACCGTCTCCCTGAGTGAGGGTAACGTCTGCACGCACCGCTGGCAGCCCCCGTCCGAAGGGTCGGTTCAGCGAGGCAGGCCGGCGGCGCGCCACCCACCGGAGCTGGAGGGCCGACCGCTGCGTGCCCAGGCGGACGCGGTCGTCGGCGTGGGCGCGGCGGCTGGGCGGGATCGCACGATGATCGCCCCTACCAGGGCGGCCAACTCCTCCGCGGTGGGCACGCCCCGGACGACCCGGAACAGCGGCTCTTCGGCAGACATGACGCCAGGGTACGCGGCGCGAAGTTACCGGAAGCGCACAGTGGCGTGCCGGCGGTGTGAGCGTCGGTGGGTCCGGGTACCGTCTCACCGATGTCGAACGCGCTTCCCCAACTTGTCGCTGACCGATACCGGCTTCTGACGCCGCTCGGCCAGGGTGGCATGGGCCGGGTGTGGAAGGCGCGCGACGAGGTGTTGCACCGGGACGTCGCCATCAAGGAATTGGTGCCGCCGCCGGGTCTCACCGACGAGGAGCGCCGGGAGATGCGTGAGCGCTCCCTGCGGGAGGCGCGGGCCATCGCCCGGCTCAACCACTCGAACGTCGTCCGCATCTTCGACGTGCTGCGCACCGACGGTGATCCGTGGATCGTCATGGAGTACGTGGCGTCGAAGTCGTTGCAGGACACTCTCGCCGAAGACGGTCCCGTGTCGGTGGCCCGCACGGTGGAGATCGGCCTCGGCGTGCTGGGCGCGCTCAGTGCCGCGCACAAGGCGGGCGTCATGCACCGCGACGTCAAGCCCGGCAACGTGCTGCTGGGCGAGGACGGCCGCGTGGTACTGACCGATTTCGGTCTCGCCACGATCCCGGGTGACCCGAACGTGACCCGCACCGGCATGGTGCTCGGCTCACCCGCGTACATCTCGCCGGAGCGGGCCCGCGACGGCACCGCCGGTCCGGAGGCCGACCTGTGGTCGTTGGGCGCGACGCTCTACGCGGCGGTCGAGGGTAAGTCGCCCTACGCCCGCCCGTCGGCGATCGGCACCCTCGCGGCGCTGGCGACCGAGCCGATTCCGCCGCCGAAGAACGCCGGTCCGCTCAAGGCTGTGCTCAACGGGCTGCTCCGCAAGGATCCGCACGAGCGGATCACCGCCGAGGTGGCGGAACGCCTGCTGCGCCGCGCCGGTGGCAAGCGTGCGCGCGGGATCTCACTGCTGGATGGCGTACGCCGGCCGGGGCCGAACGGCCCGCGCGAGCCGCGCCCGCCGCACGTCCCCGCCCCGCGGCCGGCCGAGAGTGCCGACCGGCCGGTGTCACCGCCGCCGGCCGCTACCTCCGCTGTTGCCGCGACCACCTCCGCCGATGCCACGCCGACGACAGTCGTTCCCTCCGGCGAGCATTCCGACCCGACGGCACCGGTGCCAGCCGACCCGACCGCGGTGGTGCCGGCCGAGCCGACCGCCACGATCGACAGCCCGTCCGATGCCGACCCGACCGCGAAGGTCACGGCCACGGCCGACACGACCGGCGACGGTACGACGAGCGTCGGCGACGGTACGGCGAACGTCGACGACGAACCGACTGTGGTCGACGGACCGCCGGTGGCCCCGGAGCAGCGCAAGCCGACGACGCCGACGTCGCTGATGCCGCCGTTGAGTCCGGCCGGGCGTGCGGCGGTCCCGCCGTCGGACGGCACGAAGCCGAACAACACCCGACGCAACGTGCTGATCGGGGCGCTTGTGGCCCTGCTGCTGATCGGCCTCGTGGTGATCGTGCCGATGCTCACCAAGGGCGACGACAACGAGACCCCGCAGGCCGGCCCGACGACCGGTGCTGCCGCGACGTCGGCGCCGGCGCAGTCCTCGGCTCCGGCGGCGCCTCCGCCCACCACGGGCGCACCGAGTGCGTCGCCCTCGGCCACGCCGTCGACCGACCCGAACGCGCTGCCGGCGGGTTGGAAGCTGTACGAGGGGCCGACCCTCTCCATTCCGCTCCCACCCGGCTGGAGCGGCCGTCAGACCAGCTCGGACACGGCCGTTTTCAACCAGTCCGGCGGGCCTGGCAAGATGCTGGTCCAGTGGACCTCCAGCCCGGAGAAGGACGCGGTCGCCGACTGGAAGGAGAAGGAACCGTACCGCAAGGGCCTGGTCAAGAACTATCAGTTGGTGGGCAGCATCAAGGCCTGCGACTGGTACCGGACCTGCGCCGACTGGGAGTGGCTGGAGACCCGGGACGGCACCCGCATCTATGTGCGCAACCGGGGCTTCGTAACCGCCACCAACCGGGGTTACGCCATCCGGTGGGAGATCGCGGAGAAGGACTGGCAGGCCAACCTCGCCAACTTCGACCAGATCGTCAAGGGCTTCAAGCCCGATCGGGTCAACTGACAGGCGTTCCGCACCTGCGCGAACCTCTCTCGCATGTTCTTGCGTCGTTCGGGGTATCTGATCTCCAACGACGGAGGGAGGTGCGACATGGGTTACCGATACAGGAACGCCCGGCCCCGGCTGGCACTGTGGATGCTCGTCGCACTCGGCGATGTGGCACTGCTGCTGATCAGCATTGGGCTTCCGGTACTCGTCGCGTTGTTCGGCGTCGTTGCCATCACCGTTGGTGCGGTGGGCGTCCGGCGGCTCAGCCGGCGGGACGCGCTGGTCCGCGAGGATGCTCAGGTGATGGTGCCGGCGTTGAGCCGACGGCGGGTCTGACCCGTACCCGGTGGGTGGCGGCAGCCGGACCGATTGTCAACCAGGTGGTGACCGTCGATCCCGCTGCCGCCAACGGCCCGATCAGGTGTTGTTGGCCAGCGCGATCAGTCGACTGCGGTCACCGTTCCAGTAGTTGCGGTCCACGTTGCCGCTGATCCCGGAGACGACGCCGGTGCTGGTGTACTGCCAGAAGCTCCACACCGGTGCCCCGGCCGGCAGAGCGCCGGGCGTGCTCGACCAGCGGGCCAGCCAGAGCGGGTGGTTCGCCCACGGGCCGGTCCAGCTGCCGGTGCACTGGTTCCACCAACTCGTGGTGGTGTAGATGACGGCGTACCGGCCGGTGCGGGAGCGGTAGGTGTTCAGGAAGTCCTGTACCCAGTTGCGCATGCCGGTCGTGCTCAGGCCGTAGCAGTAGCCGCCGCTGTACGGGTTCGCCTCGATGTCCAGCGCCGCCGGCAGGGTGCGGCTGTCCGCCGACCAGGCGCCGCCGTTGGAGGCCAGGTAGTTGGCCTGGGTGGAGCCGGCGGAGATGTTGGGCCGGGCGAAGTGGTACGCCCCGCGGATCACCCCGGCGTTGTACGAGTTGACGTAGTTGGCGTTGAAGTTCGGGTCCTTGTAGGTGGTGCCCTCGGTCGCCTTGATGAAGGCGAACTGGATGCCCGCGTTGCGGACGCTTGTCCAGTTGATGGTGCCCTGGTAGCGGGACACGTCGATGCCGGGTGTGGTGGCGGCGGCCGCCGGTCCGGCGGTCGCGACCAGGGCCGCCGCCGCGGTGGCGAGGACGGTGAGGCTGGCCGCGAGCACGCGGCGCAGCGATGACGAGGTACGGGCCATGAATGCCTCCAAGGACGTCGCTCTATCGACAACCATCTTTGGAGGTAAGTGCCCTAGATCACAAGGGCGACTGAAAAAAGCTTCATCGACGGGCGTGTGTCGTCCCGGTTGCGGGAGTCGGACGGATCAGCCCAGCGCGGCCGGGTCGAGCTGCCAGCGGAACGGCTCGACGATGGTCAGCGTCTCACCGGCCTTGGCCACCTGGTCCTCGACGTAGTGCTCACCGTCGAGCCGGTGCAGCCGCAGCGAGTGACCCTCGCCGTCCTGCTCGACCAGCAGATACCAGGGGATTCGCGCGATGGCGTAGAGCTGCATCTTGACCAGCCGTTCGGCAGCGGCGTTGCCCGGCGGGACGACCTCGCCGACGAGCGACACTCGGTCCGAGTCGAGCTGGGTGCCGTCGTCGTCGGCGTCGGTGACGACGAGATCCGGAACGACGACCCGGTCGACACCGAGCCGGACGTTGATCGCGTCATAGACCAGGAGACCACGAGGCTCTGCTGCCGCCTCGATGCTGTTCGCCAGCCGGCGCGACACCCGTTGGTGCCGTCGGCTCGGTACAGGGCTCACCAGCAGGCTCCCGTCGAGCAGCTCGATCCGGTCAGGCGTCTCGCCCAGAGCGAAGTAGTCAGCCTCGGTCCACAGGCCGACGTGCGGCTCCAGGAGGGCTGCGCTCACTTGCGCTCACCTCTCGCTTCACTCGCCACCCGATCAGTTTTCCAGGATACGAGGCGGTGCTCCGGGAGCGACACGGAACGCCGCCGGTAGGCTCGCGCCCCATGATGTCGATCGACGGGCTGGGCGAGACCTGGGACACGCTGTTCGGCGCTCAGCCGGACCCGCCCCCGCTGCTGGTGCTGATCACCGCGGCCGTCGCGCTGGTGGTGGTGTCCACCCGGCTGCCGTGGCGGATCGCCCGCAACGCCATCACCATCGCGCACGAGGGCGGGCACGCGCTCGTCGCCCTGCTCACCGGGCGCAAGCTGCGCGGCATCCGGCTGCACTCGGACACGTCGGGGCTGACGCTCTCCGCCGGCCATCCCACCGGGCCGGGCATGATCCTCACCCTGCTCGCCGGGTACGTCGCCCCGCCGCTGGTCGGGCTGGCCGGTGCCTGGCTGCTCGGCGGCAATCGGATCACCCTGCTGCTCTGGGTGGCGGTGGCGCTGCTGCTGGCCATGCTCGTCCTGATCCGCAACGTCTTCGGAGTGGTGTCGCTGCTGGTCACCGGCGCGCTGGTGTTCGCCGTCTCGTGGTACGCCACGCCGCAGGTCCAGGCCGCGTTCGCGTACGTCGGGGTGTGGTTCCTGCTGCTCGGTGGGGTACGACCGGTGGTGGAGCTGCAACGGCTGCGGTCACGGGGACGGATGCCCGCCTCGGACGCCGACCAACTCGCCGGGCTCACCCCGTTCCCGCCGCTCTTCTGGGTGGGGGTCTTCGCGCTTGTCAACCTGGCCGCCCTGGTCGCCGGCGCCCTGCTGCTGACCGGCCCCATCCTCACCAGCGCCGGCCTGGCGCTCTAAAACCGACCTCCGCACGGGTCGATCATGGAGTTGTGGTGGGCCGCGAAAGCCGCAATACCCCCGCAGTCAGGCACCACAACTCCATGATCGACGGCGGGAGGGGTGGGGGCGGGCAGAATGAGGCCATGCGATACGTGATCATCGGGGCGGGTGCGGTCGGCGGGACCATCGGCGTACGGCTGGCCCAGGCCGACCGGGACGTGACAGTGGTGGCCCGCGGCGCCCACCTGGACGCGATCCGGGCGCACGGGTTGACCCTGCGGCAGCCCGACGGCGAGGTCACCGCCCGGCTCGTGGCGGTGGATCGGCCCACGGACCAGCCGCTGCCGGCGGACACCGTGCTGATCCTCACCGTGAAGTCGCAGGACACCGCCGGCGCGCTGGCCGCCTGGGTGGACGCGCCGGTGGCCGGCGGTGGCACGGCGGGCGAACGTCTGCCGCTGGTGACCGCGCAGAACGGGGTGGCCAACGAGCGGGCCGCGCTGCGGCTCTTCGCCGACGTGCACCCGGTCTGCGTCTGGCTGCCGGCCACCCACCTGGACCCGGGCGTGGTGGTGGCGAACGGCTACCCGCACCCGGGGATGCTCCACATTGGGCGCTACCCCCAGGGCGCCGACGACACCGACCGGGCGATCGCCGCCGATCTGAGCGCCGCCGGGTTCGTCGCGCCGGTCCGCGAGGACGTGCTGCGCTGGAAGTACGGCAAGCTGCTCAGCAATCTGGGCAACGGCCTCCAGGCGCTGCTCGGTCGGGACATCCCGGAGGCGTTGGCCGAGCGGGTACGCGCCGAGGGTGTCGCCGCGCTCGCCGCCGCCGGGATCGCGCACACGTCGCCGCCGGAGGAGAAGGCCGAACGCGGCGACCTGGTGCAGCAGCGTCCGGTCGACGGCGAGGCCCGCTCCGGTGGCTCCACCTGGCAGAGCCTGGCCCGGGGCACCGGCTCGACCGAGGTCGACCACCTCAACGGTGAGATCGCGCTGCTCGGCCGGTTGCATGGCGTGCCGACGCCGGCCAACGTCGCCGTGCAGCGGGCCGTACGTCGGGCGGTGCGGGAGCGGATCGCGGCCGGCGCGTTCCCGCTCGCCGAACTGGAGAAGATGATCTCCTGATCGGGGCAACCGATGACCCGGCCCGGCGCGTGTTCCCTGCGACCGACACGGGGAGGCAACGGGTGCCGGACGTCGACGAGTTCGACGAGTTCTACCGGGGGAGCCGGCAACGGCTGCTCGGGTTCGTCTACGCCCTGACCGGGGACCGGGTCGAGGCTCAGGACGCCGTGCAGGAGGCGTACATCCGGGCGTGGCAGCGCTGGTCGACGGTCCGTGGGTACGACGATCCGGAGGCGTGGGTGCGGGTGGTGGCCAGCCGGGTCGCGGTCAGCCGCTGGCGCAGCCTGCGCAGCCGGGCCCGCGCGTACCTGCGGCACGGTGCCACCGAGAGCGTTCCCGGCCCGGGCACCGACACCGTCGAGGTGGTCGCGGCCCTGCGTCGGCTGCCCGAGGAGCAACGCGTCGCCATCGCCCTGTACTACCTGGTCGGCATGCCGGTCGCCGACGTGGCGCGGGAGACCGCGGCCCCGGTGGGCACCGTCAAGGCTCGACTCTCCCGGGGGCGCACCGCGCTCGCCGGCCTGCTCGCCGTCTCTGACCTGGAGGAGGCTACCGATGCGTGACGACGACCTGGCATTCGTCGAACGGGTCCACCGGGACCTGCGTGACGTCAGGTGGCCGGAGCCGGAGGAGATCCGGGCGACGGCCCGCAGGCGTAGGCGTCGCACGGCCGCGTTCGCGGCGGTCGCGGTGCTCGCGGCGGTGACCGGCCCGGCATACGCCCTGACGGAGCGCACGTCGGCTCCGCCCACTACCGCCGTGCCTGTGGCGACGCAGAGCCCCGCCCGGGCGGAGATCCCCCTCGACGCCCTGCTGGCTGTCACCGAGGTGCCGGTGAAAGGCGCCGTGCAGCTCGGCGACGCCGGCCTCGGTGAGGTCGTCCGACTGGATCCAACGCTGCAGAGGTGCGGCGACGGTCGTGGCCTGCCCGCGGTCCCCGCGTACTCCCGTTACTCGCGGTCGCAGACCCTGTTGTCGCCGACGGGGGCCGGCAGGGCACCGACCAGGGTCGAACTCAGCCAGGACGTCTACCGGGTCGATCCGTTGGTGAGCGCGCGACTCTTCACTCACCTGAGGGCGCTGCTCGACGTCTGCCCCGAGTGGCATGTCGTCGAGAACGTCGTCGCCGCGGGCGAGACGACGCCCAACGAGAGCAAGCACGCCTGGGAGACGGCGGCGAGCAACTTCGCCGGTGACGAGTCGATTCTGGTGCGGCATGTGCCGTTCGCCCCCCGTGGCCCGGCCTCGGGAAGGACGCTCCAGCGTTCCAGCCCGGTGGGGATGACCGTCGTGGTCCGGGTCGGCGACCTGGTCACCGTGCTGGTGCCCGACCCGGGCCTGGGCCTGGGCGACGCGGATCTTGAGGCGCTGGGCCGGACGGCCGCTCGGCGACTGTGCCCCGAGGCCAACCCGGCCTGCTGACCCTTCTTGATCCGCGCAACGTCAGGGATGTTGCTGCCTCCCGGTGCCGGGAGGCAGCACTTTCCCCGAAGTTGCGCGGATCAAGCGAGCAGGGGCCACCCGCTCAGAGCGGGATGTTGCCGTGCTTCTTGGGCGGCAGGGTCTCCCGCTTGGTGCGCAGGACGCGCAGCGCCCGGACGATCTGGGTGCGCGTCTCGTGCGGTGCGATCACCGAGTCGATGTAACCGCGCTCGGCCGCCACGTACGGGTTGGCCAGGGTGTCCTCGTACTCGGCGATCTTCTCGGCCCGGATCGCGGCCGGGTCCTCGGCGCTGGCCAGCTCGGAGCGGTAGAGGATGTTCACCGCGCCCTGCGCCCCCATCACGGCGATCTGGGCGGTGGGCCAGGCGAAGTTCAGGTCCGCGCCGAGGTGCTTGGAGCCCATCACGTCGTACGCCCCGCCGTACGCCTTGCGGGTGATCACGGTGACCTTGGGGACGGTGGCCTCGGCGTACGCGTAGATGAGCTTGGCGCCCCGGCGGATGATGCCGTCCCACTCCTGGCCGGTGCCGGGCAGGAAGCCGGGCACGTCCACGAAGGTCAGCACCGGGATGTTGAACGCGTCGCAGGTGCGCACGAACCGGGCGGCCTTCTCCGAGGCGGCGATGTCCAGGGTGCCGGCGAAGTGCATCGGCTGGTTGGCGACGACGCCCACCGGGCGGCCCTCCACCCGGCCGTAGCCGACCACGATGTTCTGCGCGTAGAGCGGCTGGACCTCCAGGAACTCCCCGTCGTCGAGGACGTGCTCCAGCACGGTGTGCATGTCGTACGGCTGGTTGGCCGAGTCCGGGATCAGCGTGTCCAGCTCCCGGTCCTCGTCGCTGATCGCCAGGTCGGCGGGCGCGTCGAAGACCACCGGCTCGTCGAGGTTGTTCGACGGCAGGTACGACAGCAGCGCCTTGACGTAGTCGACCGCGTCGTCCTCGTCGGTGGCGAGGTAGTGCGCGTTGCCGCTGCGCGTGTTGTGCGTGCGGGCGCCGCCCAACTCCTCCATGCCGACGTCCTCGCCGGTCACCGTCTTGATCACGTCCGGGCCGGTGATGAACATGTGCGAGGTCTGGTCGACCATCACGGTGAAGTCGGTGACCGCCGGGGAGTAGACCGCACCCCCCGCGCAGGGTCCCACCACCAGGGAGATCTGCGGGATGACGCCGGAGGCCCGCACGTTGCGGAAGAAGATCTCGCCGTAGAGGCCGAGCGAGACCACACCCTCCTGGATGCGGGCGCCGCCGGAGTCGTTGATGCCGACCACCGGGCAGCCGATCTTCATGGCCAGGTCCATCACCTTGACGATCTTCTCGCCGAAGACCTCACCGAGCGAACCACCGAAGACCGTGAAGTCCTGCGCGAACACGCACACCTGCCGGCCGTCGACAGTGCCGTAGCCGGTGACCACGCCGTCGCCGTACGGGCGGTTGCGCTCCAGCCCGAACGCCGTGGACCGGTGCCGGGCCAGCTCGTCGAGTTCGACGAAGGAGCCCTCGTCGAGCAGCATCCCGATCCGCTCGCGGGCGGTCTTCTTGCCCCGCGCGTGCTGCTTCTCGACCGCGCGGGCCGACCCGGCGTGCACCGCCTCGTCGACCCGGCGCTCCAGGTCCGCCAGCTTGCCCGCGGTGCTGTGGATGTTGGTCCCGGTCTCGGTAGTCACCCTGGGAATATAACGATGGTTCAGGTCGGTGCCGCTGTGCAGTACCCCTCAGTGTCGGCGCCGCCACCGCCGTAGGCTGGCGGAATGTCGGGCTCCCCGTACACCGATCTGGACCGTCCGCCGCTGTCGGCGGCGCGGCTGCGTCGCGCGTTGGTCTCGCCGAACGGGCCGTGGACCCGCCTGGAGTTGCACGCCGAGACCGGCTCCACGAACGCCGACGCGGCCGAGGCGGCCCGGGCCGGCGAACCCGAGGGTCTGGTCGTGGTGGCCGAGCGGCAGACCGCCGGGCGCGGCCGGCGCGGTCGGGTCTGGCAGTCGCCGCCCCGGGCCGGCATCGCGACGAGCGTGCTGCTGCGGCCCGGCGTGGCCGTGCCGGACCGCGACTGGCTACCCGTGACACCCCCCGGGTACGGGTGGCTGCCGTTGCTGGCCGGCGTGGCGCTGGTGGAGGCGGTGGCCCGGCTGGCGGAGCTGGACGCCACCCTGAAGTGGCCCAACGACCTGCTGATCGACGACGCGAAGTGCGCGGGCGTGTTGGCCGAGGCGGTGCCCGGACGGGCGCCGGACCAACCGCCGGCCATCGTGCTCGGCATCGGGCTGAACGTGACGCTGCGCGCCGAGGAGCTGCCGGTGAATCCGACCGGGCTACCGGCCACCTCGTTGCAGTTGGCCGGTGCGGCGGCGACCGACCGGGACCCCCTGTTGCGGGCACTGCTGCGCTCGGTCGCCGACTGGTACGACCGCTGGCGCTCGGCGGGTGGCGACGCGGTCGCCAGCGGCCTGCGCGACGCCTACCTGGCGGCCTGCGCGACGATCGGCCGTGAGGTACGCGTCCTGCTCCCCGACGGCGAGACCGTGATCGGCACCGCCACCGGAGTGGACCCGGACGGCCAACTTCAGCTCACCACGCCGACGGGCGCCCGAACCCTGGCCGCCGGAGACGTCCTGCACCTGCGCTGACCACCACCCCTTTTCGAAACACGTGCAAGATCATGGACAGCGGGTGGGGCCGCGCGGCGGATGTCGTGGTGGGGCCTGGGGGTTTACCGTCTGCGCGTCGGAAAAATGGCGATGGAGGTTGTCGTGGCGTTTCCTGAAGACGTGCTCACCGCGGACGAGCATGTCGTGCTCCATCTGCACCCGCACTGGAAGGCGCTGATCCGGCCGATCGCGGTGCTGGTGCTGGCCATCGCCGCGGTGGTGGTCGGCGTGCTCCTGCTGCCCGAGAGCGGTGGCGGTTCGGTCGCGCTGGCCGTGATCGGAGTGATCGCCCTGGTCGGGGTGCTCTGGCTCGGGCTGTGGCCGTTTCTGGTCTGGCGTACCACCCACTACCTGTTCACCAATGAGCGGGTGCTGATCCAGCAGGGTGTCTTCTCCCGCGACCGGCGCGACCTTCCGCTC
Source organism: Micromonospora sp. NPDC049204 (assembly GCF_040647935.1). Lineage (NCBI taxonomy): Bacteria > Bacillati > Actinomycetota > Actinomycetes > Micromonosporales > Micromonosporaceae > Micromonospora > Micromonospora sp. NPDC049204. The sequence goes on from NZ_JBEZDC010000002.1 coordinate 354,514, forward strand.
ACCCGGGTCAACGACCACGCGATGAACCAGCGGTTCGTCGAACGTCTGCTCGGCTGCGGCACGCTCACCATCGAGTCGGCAGGTGAACGCGGCCAGTCGGTGCTCGCCGACGTGCCGAGTGTCGGAAGGGTGCAGACCACCCTGTACGAGCTGGTCGAGGCGCAACACGACAAGCACTCGCTCGGCGACGGGGAGATGCGCGACATGCTCGCCGACATGCAGGACGGCAAGCCACTGCGGGACACCACGACCTGATCCGGGTCGGGTGCCTCGGCGGCCCGCCGCCGCAGTGTGTCGGGGCGGGTCAGCCGGGTGGTTCGGCCCGGGGTGGGCCGTTGGCGGGTCGCTCCGGGCCGGTCTCGGCCGAGCCCGCGTCCGGCGGCCCACCCGCCGGCTTGCCGGCGTCGGACGGTCCGCTGCCGGGTGCGTCGGCTTCGGCTGGGTCGGCCTCGGGCGCGTCGGCCTCGGCCGGGTCGGGCGCGTCGGCTTCGTCAGGGCCGGCGTCAGGCGCGTCGGCGTCGCCTGGGCGGACGGCGAACCAGCCACGGAAGCGGGTCCGCAGCACCTCCTGCTCGGGCCGATCGTCCGGGCCGAGACGCAGCATGGTGCCGGTGAGGCTGACGGTACCGAGCCCCGGGCGGGCGCTCGACGGCCGGGCGCCCATCACGTCGACCCGAACGGCGAGCCGGTCACCGGCGCGCACGGGGGCGAGCCAGCGCAGCTCCTCCAGGCCGGGGGAGGCGTCCGCGGCGGCCCGGGACAGCAGGTGGTCGACGTACGCGCGCATGAACAGGCTGACTGTGTAGAAGCCGCTGGCGATCAGCCCACCGTGCCGGCTGGCCCCGGCCAGGTCGGCGTCGACGTGGTACCACTGCGGGTCGAAGCGCCGCGCGAAGGCGACCATCTCGTCGCCATCCACGGTGACCACACCGAGGTCGACGGTGAGCCCCGGGACAAGATCCTCGAAGAACAGCTCGGCGGGTTGCCCGGTGCCGGAGCGGGCGTCGGGTGTCGTCACCGGCGGGGCGCGCGGCGGGTGCTGACGTGCAACTCCGCGGCGAGCTCCGCGTCCAGGTCGGCGGCGGGGCTGACGCTTAACCGGGGGCGGCCCTGGGTGGGCGCGCCGGCCGGTGGGTCGGCACGTCGCGCGGACTCCGCCTCCTCCAGCTCCGACACGGATTCGGCCAGTTCGGCGACCGGGTCCATCTCGGCCATCGTGTCCCACTCGTCGCGGGGGATGTCGTGCCAGGTGGGCTCGGGCTTCGCCTCGTCGTCGGCGACAGCGACGGGCTGGAACACGAAGGTCCGGTACGACCAGAACCGGAACAGCGTGGCCAACAGGACACCCGCGGTCTTTGCCACGTTCAGTGCCAGCAGGCCGTGAACGCCGAGGCCGTACTTGGCCGCCGCGACGGCGCCCAGCTCGATGAGCAGGCCAGCCCCGTTGAAAAGGAAGAAAAGGACGTACTCCCGGCGCATCGCCGATTTCGGGCGATCCCGGTACGTCCAGTGCCGATTCATGAGGTACGACGTGATCGTGGCGACGACCGTCGCAATCACCGTCGCCTTCAACTGACCATTGACGAAAACGGTCAGTGCAAGGGCATTGAACACTGCGTAATTGATGACGGTGTTGATGCCACCGACGATGCCGAACTTGAGCGCCTCGTGGATGAACTTCTGCCAGCGCTCAGGCAGCAGGCGGACAAGACGCATGCGAAACACCTTAGGGCAGTCGGTGTGACCGGCGATCACCGGCCAAACGGGGTGAGCGGCAGGTCACGCCCTGCGGTCGGGGTCGGGTCTTACCTGCGGAACGGTCCGGGTTCCCGCTTCGACGAAGACGAACCGCCGGTACGACCAGAATCGGAACAGCGTGCCGAGGCCCGTGCCGACGATGTAGCTGGCGACGTTGTCGGCCAGGGTCGTCTGGAACACGGCCGGCCAGACGCTGCCGAGCCCGTACCTGCTGATCGCGAGGCAGGCCACCGCGATGCCGAGACCGACGACGTTGAAGAAGAAGAACAGCGCGTACTCGCGGGCCGGGTTGCTGCGCTGGCGGTGCCGCCAGGTCCAGAACCGGTTGCCCACGAAGGCGACGGAGGCCGCGATGATGGTCGAGATCGTCTTCGCCGTCAGCTGCTCGACGTCGCGCGTGCTCGTCAGGTAGTTGAAGAGCGCGAAGTCGACGAGGAAGGCGACGCCGCCCACGGTGGCGAACTTGCTCATCTCGCGGACGAGGTGACCGAATCGGTCCAGCAGCTTGCCAACCAGACCCGGTCGGGTCTGCCGGGGACCCGGTTGCTCCCCGGTCATCGTGGCGGCCACGGAGCGAGCCTACCGGCTCCGGGCCAGTCCGAGGGGGAGCTATGGCAAGCGGGCGTGGTCGCCCGGCGCAGCTGATCACCGTGTGCGAAACCGTCGTACGCAGCGTAACCAATTCGGAGGACTGACGCGCCTCGGAACGGGAATCCACGCACCGGTCGGCGGGGCAGGTCCAAGGCCCGACCGCCACAAGCGTCCGCCGGGGTGCACAACAAGATTTGCGTGAAACTGCGCAGGAAAGCGGGTATCAGATCGTGATGCCGCAGCGTGGCCGTAGCTTGTGCAGTTCTTCACAACCAGTCCCACTGACTCGGAAGGCTGCCCGGTTTACGCTGAGGCCAATCCCAGGTTTCCACGAAGGCGACGCATCGCGCCGCTGAGTCTCGTGCATCCCATAGATCGGTCAGCGTCGACCACAAGGAGATGTGTCATGGTTGCTCCGGCTGTTGTGCGGGGTATTGATCAGGCCCCGACGTCCCATCCGAAACTGCTCGCCTGGGTCCGTGAGGTCGCGGAACTGACCACCCCCGACCGGGTCGTCTGGGTGGACGGGTCCGACGAGGAGTGGCGCCGCCTCACCGACGAGCTGGTCGAAGCCGGCACGCTGATCCGGCTGAACCCGGAGAAGAAGCCCAACTCGTTCTACGCGCGTACCGACCCGACGGACGTCGCCCGGGTCGAGGAACGCACCTACATCTGCTCCGTCGACGAGGCGGACGCCGGCCCCACCAACAACTGGATGGCGCCGGCGGAGATGAAGCGGACGATGACCGAGCTGTACCGCGGCTCGATGCGGGGCCGGACCATGTACGTCATCCCGTTCGTCATGGGTCCGGTCGAGGCCGAGTCCCCGATGTTCGGCGTCGAGATCACCGACAGCCCGTACGTGGTCGCCTCGATGCGCATCATGACGCGGATGGGCACCCGCGTCCTCGAGGCGTTGGGCGACGACGCGGACTTCGTGCACGCGTTGCACTCGATCGGCGCCCCGCTCGCCCCCGGCCAGCAGGACGTCGCCTGGCCGTGCAACGAGACCAAGTACATCTCGCACTTCCCGGAGAGCCGGGAGATCTGGTCGTACGGCTCCGGTTACGGCGGCAACTCGCTGCTCGGCAAGAAGTGCTACTCGCTGCGCATCGCCAGCGTCATGGGTCGCGACGAGGGCTGGCTCGCCGAGCACATGCTGATCCTCAAGATCACCTCGCCGGAGGGCAAGGTCCACCACATCGCCGGCGCGTTCCCCTCGGCCTGTGGCAAGACCAACCTGGCCATGGTGGAGCCGACCATCCCGGGTTGGAAGGTCGAGACCATCGGCGACGACATCGCCTGGATGCGGTTCGGCCCGGACGGCCGCCTCTACGCCGTCAACCCGGAGTACGGCCTGTTCGGCGTCGCGCCCGGCACCGACTGGAAGACCAACGCCAACGCCATGCGCACCCTGGACCGGGGCAACTCCGTCTTCACCAACGTGGGCCTCACCGATGACGGTGACGTCTGGTGGGAGGGCATGGGAGAGCCGCCGGCGCACCTGATCGACTGGAAGGGCAACGACTGGACGCCGGAGAGCGAGGGCCTGTCCTCCCACGCGAACAGCCGGTTCTGCACCCCGATCACCCAGTGCCCGATCCTCGCCGACGAGTACTTCGACCCCAACGGCGTGCCGATCGACGCGATCCTCTTCGGTGGCCGTCGCAAGGACACCATCCCGTTGGTGACCGAGGCCCGCGACTGGGTGCACGGCGTCTACATGGGTGCCACGCTCTCGTCGGAGACGACGGCCGCCGCGTCCGGCGCGGTCGGCGTGGTCCGCCGGGATCCGATGGCGATGCTGCCGTTCATCGGCTACCACGCCGGTGACTACTTCCGGCACTGGATCGAGATGGGCAAGGGCACCGACGGCGACGAGGCGAAGCTGCCGAAGATCTACTACGTCAACTGGTTCCGCAAGGACCCGGACGGTTCCTTCCTCTGGCCGGGCTTCGGGGAGAACTCCCGAGTGCTCAAGTGGGTCGTCGAGCGGATCGAGGGCACGGCCGACGCGGTCGAGACGCCGGTGGGCATGGTGCCGACGCCCGAGTCGCTGGACGTCGAGGGCCTGGACATGACCCCGGAGGACGTCCGGATCGCGCTGAAGGTCGACCCGGACGAGTGGCGCGACGAGCTCCCGATGATCACCGAGTGGTTCGAGAAGTTCGGTGACAAGCTGCCGGGCGTGCTCTGGGCCGAGTTGGACGCGCTGCGCGCCCGCCTCGACGCCGCACAGCCGCAGCGGTAGGTGTGAAGAGCGCCCCTCGCGGGCAACAACGGATCCCATGACGACGGCCGCCGAGACCCAGGTCCGGCGGCCGTCCGCCGTCCGGGTGCTCACCTTCCTGCTCGCGACGACGGCGGCGGCCACCGTCGTGGTCGAGCTGCTCAATTGGTGGTACGCCCCGGAGCAGGGCTTCGGGCTGGCCTTACGGACCGGCTGGGCGATGCTGCGCTCGTTCGGCTTCCTGCTGCTGATCGGGCACGTGCGCCGGGGTCGAACGGTGGCTCGCCCGTTCGGGCTGATCCTCGCGGTCACCACGGTCTTCGCCGTGGGCCGGTTGATCGTGCCCCGGCAGGGGGTGCCGCCGCTGCCCGGCCTGCTCGGCTTCGCCGTGCTCAGCGCGCTCTGTGTGGCGGTGGTCTGGCTGCTGTACCGCTCGTCGGCGTTGGCCGGGCACCTGGTCCGGCACCGGCCCCGCCTCGTCATCGACCGCGAGGGCGTCTCCTGGCGGGAGACCCCTCCGCGCCGACCGCAGGCCAGCGCCTGGCTGCTGACCAGCCGGGTGGCGGCGTTCACCTACAGCCCCCTGATGCTGGTGCCGGCCCTGGTGGCCGGGGGATCCATCCTGGACGGGCGGCTGACCGCACTACCGGCCGTGCTGCTCTGGTTCGGCGCCGGCATCGTGGCCAGCTACGCGGTGCTGTTCTGCACCGCGTTCCTGATGCGGGGCAAGGACTGGGCGCGGGGCCTGTTGGTCGGCGTGACCCTGGTCGTGCTCGCCGTGGATCTGCCGCTGTGCTGGTGGCTGCTGGGCGTGGACGGCCTGGTCCGCGACGGCGCCCCGCTGGTCGCCGCCGCAGGGTTGGCGCTCTACGGCCTCCGCCGCGCCGCCCGCGCCCCCGACGTCGTTGCGGCCTGACCCCGGCCTGCCCCGGGACATTTGTCATCACGCACCCGGTACCGGTGGCACTGCCGGAAGGGCTTCAACCCTTCGTAGCGTGCTGGGCATGGGTGACATCGTCGTACGTCTCACTGGACTTACCCGGTCGTTCGGGTCCGTGCGAGCCCTTGCCGGCATGGACCTGAGCGTCGCGCGGGGCAGCATCGTCGCACTGCTCGGGCGCAACGGCGCGGGCAAGACGACAGCCATCTCGATCCTGCTCGGTCTCGCCCCGGCCGACGCCGGGACCGTGGCCCTGTTCGGCGGGTCTCCTGCGGAGGCGGTCCGGGCCGGCCGGGTCGGCGCGATGCTGCAGGGGGCCGGGGTCGTCTCCGCCGCCACCGTCCGAGAGGTGATCGAGTTGGCCCGCGCGCTGTATCCGCATCCGTCGCCGACCGATCGGATCCTCACGACGGCGGGACTGACCGGCCAGGCGAACCGTCGGCTGGACCGGCTCTCCGGTGGGGAGGCACAGCGTGCCCGGTTCGCGTTCGCGTTGGCCGGCGGCCCGGAACTGCTGGTCCTCGACGAACCCACCGCGAGCATGGACGTCGCCGCCCGGCGGGAGTTCTGGGCTGCCCTCCGCCGGTACGCCGCCGAGGGCAACACCGTCCTGTTCAGCACGCACCAGTTACCCGAGGCGGACGAGTACGCCGATCGGGTCGTGGTGCTGGCCGCCGGTCGGGTGGTGGCCGACGCGCCGCCCGCCCAGCTCCGTGCCCTCGCGGGCAGCCGTACCGTCGCCTTCGACGTTGCCGGTGCGTCCGTCACCGGGCTGGACCTGCTGCCCGGTGTCCGGTCGGTGGAGGTGCGGGGCGACCGGGTGGTGCTCACCACCGACGACGCCGACGCCACGGTCATGGCGTTGGCGGGCACCCGCGGTTTCCGCGGACTGGAGGTCTCCGTCGCACTGGAGCCCGCCTTCCTCACTCTCACCACCGCCGGAGGGGAGCACTGACATGCGCGCCTATCTACGATTCGAGCTGCGTCGGCTGGTCCGGGACCCACGTCTCATGCTGTTCTCCGTCCTGGGGCCGGTGCTCACGTACCTGATCTTCTCCGGGTTCGCCGGACGCGGTGACCAACTGGAGGGTGTGGCCGCGCCCGCCGCGCTGATGGTCGGCCTGGCCGGCTACGGCGCCGTCGCGGGCGTGCTCTCAGTGGGGTCGTCGGTCGCGCAGGAGCGGGCGGTCGGCTGGCTGCACCAACTCCGCGTCACCCCGTTGCCGCCCTGGCAGGCTGTCGTGACGAAGGCGCTGGTCAGCACGCTGACCGGGGTGCCGTCGGTGGTCGCGGTCGGTGTCGCCGGGCGGTTGCAGCAGGACGTCCACCTGGATGCTGCCCGCTGGACCGCGTTACTGCTGCTGTTGTGGGCCGGCTCGGTACCGTTCGCCCTGCTCGGGCTCGCCATCGGCTACGGGCTCGCCCCGCAGTTGGCCCAGGTGGTCAACTTCCTGGCCTTCCTCGGCCTGTCGGTCCTCGGTGGCCTGCTGCTGCCGGTGACGTACTTCCCCGCCGCGTTGCGGCACCTGGCGCACGCACTACCGACGTACCGGTACGCCGAACTCGGCTGGCGGTCGGTCGCCGGGCTGGCACCCACCCCGTCCGGGTTGGGCCTGCTCCTGGCCTGGACGCTGCTCTTCGCGGCAGTCGCGGCATGGGCCTACCGGCGCGCGGCCGTGGGCCGTTGACCACCGCTACGGTTTCCACCATGCCTGGTGTCGCCGACCTGCCTGGTGCCGCCGAGACGACGGCGTCCGTCGACCGTGGTCGGCGGCGCCGCGGCGTCGTGCTCGTGCTGGCTCACACGTTGTGGCTGTGGTTGCTGCTGCCGCCGGCCACCGCGATCGTGCGAGGACAGGTCCACCCGGTGCCGGTGGCAGCGGCCGGGCTGACCCTCTTCGCCCTGCTCTATCTCGCCCTGGTGGCGGTGCCGGTGGCCGGACTGGCCGTTCGACCGCTCCTGTTTCGTGCCGGGCTGGCACTGCTCGCGCTGCTCGGGGTGACGCTCGCTGCCGCGTACGCCGGTGCCTCGGAGGGCTGGCTGGCCCTGCTGATGTACGTGTGCTCCGCCGGCGCGGTGGGACTGGTCCAGGTCGGCTGGGGCTTCGGCTGGGTCGGTGGCAGCGTCGTGGCGGTGCTGGTGATCGGGGTAGCCCGACGCCTGCCGGCCGACAACATGGTCCAGATCGCGCTGGTCACGTTGCTCGCGGGTGCCATGACGCTGGCGTTCGCCCGGGTGGCCCGTCTGGTCGACGAGTTGCGCCGCACCCAGCGGGAGCTGGCCCGCACGGTGGTGGAGCGGGAACGACTCCGGTTCGCCAAGGACCTGCACGACCTGCTCGGCCACACGTTGTCGCTGGTCGTGGTGAAAGCCGAGGTGGTACGCAGACTGGCTCCGACGGACCCCGAGCGGGCCACCGTGGAGGCAGCCGACATCGAGCGGATCGGTCGCACCGCCCTCGCCGAGGTGCGGGAGGCGGTCACCGGCTACCGCGAGCACAGCTTCGGCCGGGAACTGGACAACGCCCGTACCGTCCTGGCGGATGTCGGCATCGCGGTTACCGTGCGGACGGACGGGCAGCTCGATGTCGAGACCGACGACGTGTTCGCCTGGGTGCTCCGGGAGGGGGTGACGAACGTGCTGCGACACAGCCGGGCGTCCCGGTGCGACATCAGGGTCGACGCCGACGCCGACGGGTCGGTGCTGACCGTTCGGGACGACGGGGTGGGTGGCCGGCCGGCCTTCGGCAACGGTCTGCGTGGTCTGACCGAGCGGCTGGAGCAGGCGGGCGGCACCCTGGAGGTCGGCCCGGCGCGCGACGGGGGTCTGCTGCTCACCGTTCGGGTTCCCACGAGCCGGATCGCGACGGTGACCGGATGATCCGGCTGTTGCTCGCGGAGGACCAGGGCATGATGCGCGGCGCGCTGGCCCTGCTGTTGAACCTCGAAGACGACATGGAGGTGGTCGCCGAGGCCCGCACCGTGGCCGAGTCGTTGGAGGCGGCCCGGACGAGCCGTCCGGACGTGGCACTGCTGGACATCGAGATGCCCGACGGCAGTGGTCTGGACACGGCGGCGATCCTGCGGGAGCAGTTGCCCGAGTGCCGGGTGCTGATCCTCACCACGTTCGGCCGGCCCGGTTACCTGCGCCAGGCGATGGAAGCCGGCGCGGCGGGATTCCTGGTCAAGGACGGGCCGGTGGAGGAACTCGCGGTGGCCGTCCGCCGGGTACTGGCCGGCGAGCGGGTGATCGATCCGGCGCTCGCGGCGGCGGCGCTGTCGGCCGGGCCGAACCCGCTCACTGACCGGGAGCGGGACGTGCTGACCGCCGCCGTGGACGGTGCCACCGTCGCCGACATCGCCGCCCGCCTGCACCTGTCCGAGAGCACCGTCCGCAACTACCTGTCGGCGGCCATCGGCAAGACCGGCACCCGCAACCGGATCGAGGCGGCCCACCACGCCAGAGCCAACGGCTGGATCTGACGCCCGGCCCTCGTCAGCCCGTGCCGGACCGCGCCGATCATGGAGTTGTGGTGCCTCACTTGCCCTTTTACGCGAGTTATGTCGTCCACCACAACTCCATGATCGACGGCGCGGGTCCGGGTGCGGCGCCGTGCGGCATCGGTCTGGGTGAGCGGGCAGCGGGCAGGATGGCGGGTGACGCCGGTCACCGGGGTCGATGTCGGCGGCGCGGGCGGGGCAGGAGCGGGCCGCCCACCGAACGGAGGGAGGCGCGCGGTGAGCGACGAATTCGACGTGGTGGTGGTGGGAGCGGGGCCGGCCGGGGCGGCCGCCGCGTTGACGGCGCGGCGGGCGGGCGCCAGCGTGCTGCTGCTGGACCGGGCCGACTTCCCCCGGGACAAGGCGTGTGGCGACGGGATCGCCGCGCACTCGGTGGATGTGCTGACCGAGTTGGGGGTGACCGAGGCGGTGGCGGGTTACGCGCCGCTGCCCGCGTTACGCATGATCTCGCCGGGTGGCGGTGCCGTGGCCCGGGCGCTGCCCCGACCCGCGTACACCGTGCCCCGGGAGGTCTTCGACGCGCGCCTGGTGGCGGCGGCCGTGGCGGCCGGCGCGCAGTTGCGCCGGCACACCGTGCGCCGGGTCGAGCCGCGCGCCGACCGGGTGGTGCTCGACGGGGAGGTGTCCGGGCGGGTGGTGGTGGGCGCCGACGGCGCCGGGTCGGTGGTGCGTCGGGCGCTCGGCCACCCGCAGAATCCCGACCGGCACCTGGCGCTTGCCATCCGGGGGTACGCGCCGGCGCTGCCCGGCCCGTCCGAGCAGCTCATCGTCACCTCGAAGGCGCGCTGGCCGGCGTACGCCTGGTCCTTTCCGATCGGCGACGGGCGGGCGAACGTCGGGTACGGGGAGGTGCTGCGCGGTGAGTCGCTGAGCAGGGCCTACCTGCTGGACCGGCTGGCCGCGCTGCTGCCCGGCACCGACCTGGGGACGGTGACCGCGTTGCGCGCCCATCACCTGCCGCTGTCCACCCACCGGCCGGCACCGGGGCGTGGCCGCACGTTGCTGGCCGGGGACGCGCTGTCACTGATCAATCCGTTCACCGGCGAGGGCATCTTCTACGCGCTGCTCTCCGGTGCGCTCGCCGGTGCGGCGGCGGCCGAGGCGCCCGAGTCGGCAGCCGGCAGGTACGCGCACGGGTTGCGTCGCCGCCTCGGCACCCACCTGCGGCACAGTTCGGTCGCGGCCTGGTTGGCGCGCCGTGGCCGAGTGGTGGACGCGGCGGTCCGGGCCGCCCGGCGCGACGACCGGGTGTTCTACGACGTGGTCGAGCTGGGACTGGGTGACGGACGCCTCACCGCCCGTACGCTGGCGATGATCGGCATCGGTCTGGTCGGCGGGGATGGGGCTCCGAGGCGGTGATCTGGGCGAAGGGTCGCTACGCTGCTAGGTGATGACGCTGCGGGACCTTATCTACTCCGTGTACGAGCGCCGGCTCACGGCGAAGCTCGCGGGTAAGCCGGTGCCCCGGCACGTCGGGGTGATGTGCGACGGCAACCGCCGCTGGGCGAGGGAGATGGGCTTCGTCGACCCGAACGACGGACACCGGGTCGGCGCGGCGAAGATCAAGCATGTCCTCGGCTGGTGTGACCAGGCCGGCGTGGGGCACGTGACCCTCTACCTGCTGGCCACCGACAACCTGCGCAGACCGGCCAGTGAGCTGGACCCTCTCCTCAAGATCATTGAAGACCTGGTGGTGGAGCTCTCCGAGGAGGGCAACCCCTGGCGGTTGCGCATCGTCGGGGCGCTCGACCTGCTCCCGGCGCAGACCGCGGCGGCGCTCAAGGGCGCCGAGGAACGCACCCGCGAGCGCACCGGCGGTGCGGAGGTCAACATCGCGGTGGGCTACGGCGGTCGGCGGGAGATCACCGACGCGGTCCGTTCGCTGCTGTTGGAGCACGCCGCCTCCGGCGGCACCCTCGAGGAGTTGGCCGAGGTGCTGGACGTCGAGCACATCGCCGAGCACCTCTACACCCGTGGGCAGCCCGATCCTGACCTGGTCATTCGCACCAGCGGGGAGCAGCGGCTGTCCGGCTTCATGCTCTGGCAGTCCGCGCACTCGGAGTTCTACTTCTGCGAGCTCAACTGGCCGGATTTCCGGCACATCGACTTCCTGCGCGCACTGCGCTCGTACGCGACCAGGCAACGCCGCTACGGCGCCTGAACCGGCGGCGGGCGACGTGTCCGTCGCCGCGCGGCCGGGTCAGGGCAGGTGGGTCAGTGCCTGGGTGAGGAAGTCGCCGAGGGCGGCCGGGGACTCGATCGTCAGGTCGGCGGCGTTTGCCACCTCGTGGCCGGTCTCCGGGTTGGCCACGGCCACGCAGATGCCGAGGAAGTCCGGGTCGGCGGCGGCGCGGGCGCGCAGCGCGGCGAAGGCCTTGATGTCCGAGACGTCGTCACCGAAATACCAGGCGCCGGTTGCACCCTTGATCGCCTCGCCGATGACCATGCCCTTGTCCCGGTCGACAGGCGGTTTGAGCTCCAGCACCATCCGCCCGGCCTGCACGCGCAGCCCCAGGCGGTCGGCCTGCGCCTGCCCCCACTGCTGCACGGTCGAGCCGAGCTGCGGGGCGGTACGCCAGTGCAGGGCGACCGAGAGCCGCTTGTATTCCACGAGCGTGCCGGGTGGCAGCTCAGCCCGCGCGAGGTCGGCCAGCTCCGTCATGGTCGGCACCCAGGGCAGCGCGGCCGGCTCGGTGACGGTCTCCCCGCCGGAATGGCTGTGCTCCAGCCCGTAGAGGCCGTAGAGGTCCACGCCGGTGAGCCCGCCGAGCTGATCCCGAAGGAACTCGACGGGTCGGGCGGAGACGATCGCGACCCGCTGCACGACCGGGGCGAGTGCCTCGATCGCGGCCAACGCCTTGGGAGCCGGGCGTACCGCGGTCGGATCGTCGTCGACGGGCGCGAGCGTGCCGTCGAAGTCGAAGAAGAGCACGGTCCCGGCCGCCCGGCTGGCGGTGGTCCGCCAGGCCTGGTCGGCGTTCAACGGGGTTCTCGGCTGATGATTGCCCAGATTCAACGGCGGCACGCGCGTCAGCGTACCCCGGCGACGAAGGCTCATTCCTGGCCGAGCGGACCCGTTACGCGGTAGGCGATCAGCGTTCGGCGGCTCCTCGTCCACGTCGGCCGAACGGCACCACCGCCGCGTCCTGGCCGTGGCTCAACAGGTAGCCCTCCACAAACCCGGTGTTGCGATCGCCGGTGTGGTTCTCGATCTCGTTGAGCCGTGCCACCAGGAACTCGGTGAGCGCGCTGATCCGGTCGTTCATCCGCTCGTGCAGCTCGGCGACGACGGCCAGGATGACCGCGGTGCCGGCGGTGATGAGCACGAAGAGGTTCACGAGCAGCGGAAGCTGCCCGCCGTCGACCGCGAGGGTCACCGCGTTGCCGGTCGCCCACAGTGTCATCGACACCGTCGCGACCACGACTGCCAACCACTTCAGGGTCATGGACAGACCCCTCCTTTTGTCCCGCAGGGCTGGGTTCGGCCTTGTCCCGTCCCCCCGCCGATGACGAGCCCAAGCAGTACGAGTACGGACGCTAGCGTGCCCGTTCCGGCCCCGGAGGCAAACGAATGAACCTGACCAGGCGTTCTTTCGCCATCTGAGGAACTACCCTGCTTGATTGCCTCTATTTCGGACATCGACCGGCAGCGTTGGGCGGTATGCGAGATATCTGATGGTTTCGCGGATGTGGAACTTCTCCGCGTCCGAGACGTTCGGGTCGACCAGGCGGCGGAGCAGGGCCTCCACGTCCGGGTCCATCGGAGGGGCGGGCTGGCCACCGCGGGGGCCGGCCGCGGTGCGGTCCCAGCCGAGTGCGGCGAAGGCGGCCGCCGGGTTCAGCCCCAGGCCCTCGCAGAAGGCGACCACCCGTTCGGCTTCCGGGTCGCTGGCCCAGTCGCCCCGGACCCACCGGTTGATGGTCTGCCGGGAGACCCCGGTGCGCCGGGACACCTCGGTGCCACTCCAGGCTCGGGTCGCTCGTGCCTCGTCCAGGGCGCGGCGGACGAAGGTGGCGAAGGCGATTTTCCGCGCATTGGCCGTCTCGGTCACCCCGTGACCGTACGGCCAGCCGGTGACGAGCGCGCGCCCCGGCTCGCCACTGTCACGCCTACGTGACGGTAGCTTCGGATTTCCGGTAAACGATTCAGTGCCACTGTCGAGGGGTGTCACGCGGGCAGAATAGATGCCCGTAGTGGCAAGCGTAAGCGGACGAAAAGCTGATACTGTCACGCCCATGGGACAATCTACGGTGTGTCACGTGCATGAGACGATTGGTGCTCACATGCGTCACACCCCCGGTTCGGAGGGGGTGTGGTGACCGAGCTCGCCACCCGCGCCCAGGCCTTCGGGCTGATCGCCGAGGGGGTGGCCGCGGGGCTGACCGCCCCTTGGCGCCTCTACCTCGCCCGAGGCTGCCGCTACCTGTCGCTGAGTGTCGGCGACCGCGCCGAGTGGAACGCCTGGCGTACCCACCTCGGCTGCCCGGAGCTGAGCGTCCGGGTCTACGACGCAGGCGGCGAGATCCGCCGTTCCTCGGTGGCCGAGATCATGCTGGACGGCTGCCGGATCAGCGTCGAGCTGGTCGAGGAGGTCAGCACCGACGACCTGGACCGGCTGCTCGTCGCGGATCCCACCACGATCGAGCCGGAGGAGAAGTGACCGGGCGTCCGGGCCGGGCCGGGGTCGCCCGATGAGCCCGTTTCTCGCGGTATTCCTCGTCCTGGTGCTCGGCGCGACCAGCTACGCGGCCGGCCGGTTGCACGGGCAGCTCAGCTACCGCATCGGCTACCGCTTCGGCTACCGGCAGGGCTACTTCGACGGTGACCGGGGCGCCTGGAACCGCCGTCGCCGCGACGCCCAGGCCGCGATCGCCTCCGCCCTGTCGGTCTCCCCGGCGGGCGTCGTCCGCTCGGCCAGCACCGTCGCCCGCCCCGGCACCACGTACACCGGCTCGTCGTTCAGTGCGCCGGCCGCCCCGATCACCGGGCGGCACCCGACCGGCACGCTCGTTCGACGTACCGGTTGAGGTCGGTCGGCGGGCACGATCCCGCCGACCGACACCACCGACGCGGTGCGTCGTCCGCGGCGGACACGCACCGTCGGGGTCACGTCAGACCGGTGACGGTGACCCCAGACCGGCCGGGGTGCGCGCAGGGGGCATGCATCCCGGCCGGTTCCGCCGCGCCCACCGCCGGCCTTCCCGGTGGTGCGGGACCCCGCGAAGCCGTGTTCACACGCCCGTCTAGGTAGATCCACGTCGGCCCCCTAGCCGGAAGGGTCCGGCGGGGCTAGCGTCTAGGCATGGCACGGGGTTCTCCCGAGCCAGCCGGTCCGCCCGGATCTGCGACCTCGCGCATGGGGTTCCGCATCCGACCCCGTGTCCCCGGGCACCGGAGGAGCCGGAACACGGGTGGCGGATGCCCATCCGTCGGAGCAGGCCTGTGACGACTCGCCGTACCACCGCCGGTGCCGACCAGACCCCGGCCGCGACTGCCACGAACCGCCGTGCCACCAGGAGCCGCCGCACGGCGGCCGCCGCGCCGGCCGACCCGAAGGAGCCGCGACCAGCCGGCCAGGCCTTTGTCCTGGACACGTCCGTGCTGCTCTCCGATCCGGCGGCGTTCCACCGGTTCGCGGAGCACGAGGTGGTGCTGCCTCTGGTGGTCATCACCGAACTGGAGGGCAAGCGGCACCATCCGGAGCTGGGCTGGTTCGCCCGGCAGTCGCTCCGGATGCTCGACGACCTGCGGGTCCGGCATGGTCGACTCGACCGACCGGTGCCGGCCAACGACGTCGGCGGCACCCTGCGGGTGGAGCTCAACCACACCGACGACGGCGTGCTGCCACCCGGTTTCCGGACCGAGAGCAACGACGCCCGGATCCTCTCCGTCGCGCTCAACCTCGCCGGCGAGGGCCGGGAGGTCACCCTGGTCAGCAAGGACATGCCGCTACGGGTCAAGGCGGCCTCGGTGGGCCTGCGGGCCGACGAGTACCGCCACGGTCAGGCCAGCGACCCGACCTGGACCGGCATGTCCGAGATGGACCTGACCGAGGAGCAGATCGGGTCGTTGTACGCCGGCGAGACGCTCGACCTCGACGAGGCAGCCGGTCTGCCCTGCCACACCGGCCTGGTGTTGCACTCGGGGCGGGGCTCCGCGCTCGGCCGGGTGCTGCCGGACAAGTCGGTCCGGCTGGTGCGGGGTGACCGGGAGGCGTTCGGGTTGCACGGCCGCTCGGCCGAGCAGCGCATCGCCCTCGACATGTTGCTCGACGAGTCGATCGGGATCGTGTCGCTGGGCGGCCGGGCGGGCACCGGCAAGTCGGCGTTGGCGCTCTGCGCCGGGCTGGAGGCGGTGATGGAGCGCCGCCGGCACAAGAAGGTGATCGTGTTCCGCCCGCTGTACGCCGTCGGCGGCCAGGAGTTGGGCTACCTGCCCGGTTCGGAGTCGGAGAAGATGTCGCCGTGGGCGCAGGCGGTCTTCGACACGCTCGGCGCGGTGGTGCACGAGAACGTGCTGGAGGAGGTCACCTCGCGGGGCATCCTGGAGGTGCTGCCGCTGACCCACATTCGGGGTCGCAGCCTGCACGACGCCTACGTGATCGTGGACGAGGCGCAGTCCCTGGAGCGCGGGGTGCTGTTGACGGTGCTGTCCCGGATCGGGCAGGGCTCCCGGGTGGTGCTCACCCACGACGTGGCCCAGCGGGACAATCTGCGGGTCGGTCGGCACGACGGCGTGACGGCCGTCATCGAGGCGCTCAAGGGTCATCCGCTCTTCGCGCACGTCACCCTCAGCCGTTCGGAGCGGTCGCCGATCGCCGCGATGGTCACCGATCTCCTGGAGGACATCCCGATCTGACGGGTGCTTTTGTGGGCTTTTGTCCGCATTAAACGTGTGGCGCAGATCACAAAGGCGCCGGTCGGTTTCCCATCGGCCTCACTGTGCGCAATCGTGTCCCACGAGCGTCCACGCACCACCCGGATCGTTGGTGATCGTTCGTCGCGAGGCGGGCGACATCGGCGGCGGTCGGTGTGTCGGCGCGACCGGCAATCGGTCGGGACGCTCGTGGCACGGTTGGCAGCCCACCTGTGGCCCGGCCGCGCCACGTCCTTGCTCCCGACGAAGGGACCACTTCGTGAGTCGGCTGTGGAGCCGGTTGGGTGCCCGTACGGCTGCTGTCGCCCTGCTGTCCGTGGGCGTTGCCGGCGGCTTCTACCTGGGCGAAGACCGGGAAACCCAGCAACAGGGCCTGACCGAGCAGGTTAGCCGCGAGATCGACCAGGCCGACCTCGCGTACCAGCGGGAACGGCAGGCCGCCCACCAGGTGCAGGTCTCCAAGCAGCGGGCCGCCGAGTACCAGGCCAAGCTGCGGGCGGCGCAGGCCGCGAAGGAGGCCGCCGAGCGGGCCCGTCGGGCCGAGGCCGCCGCGGCGTCCCGCAAGCGCGAACGCGCGGCCGCCAACGCGCCCGCCAAGCCGTACGACGGACCGATCCCGGCGTCCTGCGAGGAGTACAGCGGCAACCGCAAGATCGGCTGCGCCCTCATGATCGACTCGGGCTTCGGCATCTCCGAGTTCCCCTGCCTGGAGAAGCTCTGGACCAAGGAGAGCGGCTGGAACCACAAGGCCGCCAACAACTCGTCCGGTGCGTACGGCATCCCGCAGTCCCTGCCGGGCAGCAAGATGGGTTCGGTCGCCTCCGACTGGCGGACCAACCCGGCCACCCAGATCAAGTGGGGCTTGGGCTACATCAAGGGCAGGTACAAGACGCCCTGCGGCGCCTGGACCTTCTTCCAGAACAACAACCACTACTGACAGCTCTCGAAGGCGGGGCGGGTGGGTCTCCACTCGCCCCGCCTTCGCGCGTACTTCGGACGGGACGTGAGTGGCGGTCGGCCGCTTTTGCTGATAGCAGTTGTGGAGTGACCCTGCACCCGTCAAGCGGCGACCCCTACCGGTTCGGCACCGAGGCGTTCTACGCCGCGCTCGGCCGGGCGTTCGTCGCCATGTGCGCGGTCGTCCCGTTCCTCTTCCTCATCGAGGCCGTCGACCAGGGGCTCGCGTTCGGCCTGGACGCCAACGCCGGCATCATCCCGCAGCGCATCGAAGGGTTGGACGGGGTCTTCTTCTCCCCGTTCCTGCACCACGGCTTCGACCACCTCTACAGCAACAGCATCCCGCTGATCCTGCTGGGCACGTTCGTCCTGGCCGCCGGCGCCCGCCGCTTCCTCTGGTCGACCCTGGTCATCATCCTGGTCAGCGGGCTCGGCGTCTGGTTCACCGGCTCGCCCAACTCGGTGGTGGTCGGTGCCAGCGGCGTCATCTTCGGCTACCTGGGCATCCTGCTCACCCGGGGCATCGTCGAACGCAGCTGGTGGAACTTCGCGGTCTTCCTGCTGGTCGGCCTGCTCTACGGCTGGCAACTGGTCGGCATCCTCCCCACCGACGAGCGGATCTCCTGGCAGGGTCACCTGTTCGGCCTGCTCGGAGGGGTGGTGGCGGCGATCCTGTTCCGCCGTCGACGCCCAGCGTTGGATGGGCCGGACTACTCGGGTGACACCCTCCGCCTGCCCTGACCAATTCCCCGGCGCGCCCCGGAGGGGTGCTTGCCGGACCACCGACACCCGCCTACCGTCGAAGATCAGCCTGCGTTGATCCGTAAGCGGAAAGCGACGGTACGCCATGCGCGAGGTCGATGTCGCCGTGATCGGGGCCGGTCCGGCCGGTCTCTTCGCCGCGTACTACGCCGGGTTCCGAGGTCTGTCGGTGGCGGTGATCGACGCGCTGCCCGAGCCCGGCGGTCAGGTCACCGCCATGTACCCGGAAAAGTTGATCCTCGACGTGGCCGGCTTTCCCGCTGTCAAGGGCCGGGACCTGGTGGCCAACCTGGTCGCACAGGCCGCCCCGTTCGCACCGCAATACCTGCTCGACACCCGTGCCGAGAAACTCTCGTACGTCGACGACCGCCCAGTGCTCGGCCTGGCCGGGGGTGCGCAGGTCGGTTGCGGTGCGGTCGTGGTCACCGGCGGGCTCGGCAGCTTCAGCCCGCGGCCGCTGCCGTGCGCCGACGGCGCTCCCGGCACCGGGATCGTCTACTTCGTCACCGAGCCGGCCGCGCTGGCCGACCGGGACGTGCTGATCGTCGGTGGTGGCGACTCCGCCTTCGACTGGGCGTTGGCGCTGCAACCACTGGCCCGTTCGGTGACCCTCGTGCACCGCCGGGAAAAGTTCCGGGCGCACGCCTCGACTGTCGCCCGGGTGCTGTCCCTACCGGTGCGGGTGGTGGTCAACGCCGAGGTCAGCCGGCTGATCGGGGAGGGCGCGGTGACCGCCGCCGAGGTGACCGTCCGCGGTGGTGCCACCGAGACACTGCCGGTGGACACCGTGGTCGCCGCGCTGGGCTTCACCGCCGATCTGGGACCGCTCGCCGAGTGGGGTCTGCGTCTGGACCGCCGGCACATCCTGGTGGACAGCGCGATGGCCACCAACCTGCCCCGGGTCTTCGCGGCGGGCGACATCACCGAATACCCGGGCAAGGTGCGGCTGATCGCCACCGGCTTCGGCGAGGCGGCGACGGCTGTCAACAACGCGGCCGTGGCCATCGACCCGAGCGCACACCTCTTCCCGGGGCACTCGTCCGACGCCGGCTGACGGTCGGTATCGGACCCAGACCCACCTGAGTCCGGATCGAGACAGGTCGACCGGATCCTGTCCGGATGACGGGTTCCGAGAAACCGCAGGACGGCGCACCCACCACGCTGTCCTGGCTCTGCCATCCCGCCACCGTGACCGCCCTGGTCCTGCTGCTGGTCAACGACCACGTACTGAAGGCGGCCCACCCCGGCCTGCTGACCGGCAAGCTGAGCGACGTCGCCGGTCTGGTGCTCGCCCCGCCGCTGGTCGCGGTGCTGCTGACCCTCCTGGTGCCGCGGATGCCGGCCCGAGCCGCCGCGCTGGCCGGCCTGGTCGCGGTGGGCGCCGGGTTCGCGCTCGTCAAATCCAGCGGGTACGCCGCCGAGTTGGCCTCGTCGGCCTGGACCGTGCTGGCCGGGCCGTCGCTGGTCCGGGCCGACCGGACCGACCTGCTCACCCTGCCGGCGCTCGGCCTGGCCTGGTGGAGTTGGACCCGGTCGCGCCGCCGACCGGTGCGCCAACGGACCGCCCGGCTGGTCCGACTGCTGGTGGTGCTGCCACCGGCGGTGCTGGCGGTAGCCGCCACCAGCCCGATCTACTATCCGTACGCGCTGAGCACCGCGACGCTCGACGGCCACCCGGCGATCTCGGTCGGCAGCGGCTACAGCAACTCGGACTGGCCGGCCAGCCCGTTGGACGGGCAGTGGGCGGTCAGCGAGGACGGCGCGGCCACCTGGCGGCCGGCCACGGAGGACGAGCAGCGGCGACTGTCCCGCCAGGAGGTGGGGCAGCAGCAGGCGTGCGCGTCGGACGCGCCCCGGCGTTGCTATCGGATCGTCACCGGGCACCTACGGGTCGAGGAGAGCGACGACGCCGGCGCGACCTGGCGGGTGGCCTGGGAGGTGCCCGACGGGCAGCGGGAGGAGTTGGCCCGCCGGTCGCCGAACCCGGGCGATTTCCAGCGCCACTTCGCCTCCCGCGATCTGGTCGTCTACCCCCACGCCGGGGGTGGGCACGAGGTGCTCGTCGCCAACGGGCGGGACGGGTTTCTCCGCCGCCTGCCCGACGGTGGGTGGCAGCGCGACGGGTTCCTCTTCGAGGAGCTCGGCGCGTCGTGGGACGAACCGCCCCGGCTGGGCGGTGGCGGACCCGGCGACCGCCAGCTGGACCTGCTGCTCGCCGTCACGCTGGCGCTGACTCTCGGCTGCGCGGTCACTGCGCTCGCCGGTCATCTCGTGATCCGCCGTGGTGGAGGTCCGCGCTGGTGGGGGGTCGTCAGCAGTGCGTCGATGCTGGTCGCGGGGATGGTGTTGACCGCGGCCTGGGAGCGCGACGACGACACCCTGGCGTTCATGGCCGTGCCGTTCGTGCTGGCGGTGGGCGTCCTCACCGTGGTGGCCATGATCGTTCGAGCCTCCTACCAGGGCGCCCTGCGGCGCTGGATCGGCTGGGCGCTCACCGGGCTCCTGCTCACCGCGCTCCTGGCTGTGCTGCCGCTCGTCGGTTGGCTGTACGGCACCCCGTCGCGGACCCGGTTCGCGGTGGCGCTCGCCCTACTGGCCGCGGTGCCGGGCGTGCTGCTGGCCACCCGGATCGCGCGGCTGGTGGATCCGGCCCGTGGGTTCGAGCGCCGGTACCCACCGCGCCCGCCCTACCCGCCGCACGTGCCCTACCCGCCTGCGCCCTACCCTGCGTACCCACCGAGGGTCCCTGATCCGCCGTACCCGTCGCAATCGCCGCCGCCGTGAACCTCCGACGTGCGGCTGCCCCCTGCGGGAGGTTGGGTCAGCGGCGGGCGGGTGGCGCCAACGCGGCGATCAGCACCGCCACCATGGTCAGCGCCGCCCCGAGCAGGGTGTTCACACCGGGGTGGGAGGCCGCCGTGGGCAGCACCAGGTCCAGCAGGACCGCCCCCACGATCTGGCCGGCGATGGTGGCCAGACCGAGCAGCAGCACACCGGTGAAGCGCACGATCGCGGCGGCGATCGCGATGAACACGATGCCGATCGGGCCGCCCAGGTAGAACCACGGCTCGCTCGGCAGGTCGCCGTTCGGCCAGCCGCGGACGGCGATGTCGATGGCGAACGCGACGAGCAGGGTGACGGTGCCGACGGCGAAGTTGACGAGGGTGGCGGTCAACGCGCTGTCGGCCGCCGCCCGGACCCGGCCGTTGACGGCCTGCTGCCAGGCGATGCCCACCCCGGCGAGCAGCGGCAGCAGGGCCAGCGCCAACGCGCCCGGGTCGCCGAGTCGGTCGCCGACCGCCAGGCCGACCGCCAGCACGGTGAGCACCGCGCCGGCCAGCCGCTGCCGGGTGACCGGCTGCCGGCCGGTCGGCCCGATCCCGGCCCGGTCCACGGCGAGGCTGCTGCCGGTCTGGCCGGCCACCACCGCCACGGTGAAGACCGCCACGCCGAGCGTGCCGATGGTGAGCCCCTGGGTGGCCACGAGGAAAGCCCCGCACATCCCGCCGAGGCACTGCCACGGCCGCAGCGTTCCCGTCGCCAGGGCACGCCGCGTCGCGGCCAGCCCACGCCGCCCACCGGGGGTGGCGGGCACCAGCACCAGGAGCACCAGCAGGCCGATGCCGAACGAGACGACCGCGGCGGCGAAGCCGTCGGCGAGGCGTACCCCCAGTTCGCCGTTGATCCGGGACTGCACCGCCACCGCGACCCCGGAGACGGACGCCAACGCGACGCCGGTGACCCGGCGGGCGGCCGACAGGATCTGCGGTGTCTCCGTGTTGGTGGCTGTCACTCCTGCTCGGCCAGCGGACGACCGTCGAAGTCGACAGCGGAGTAGAGCGCCAGCTTCTCCAGCCGGTGGTACGAGTCGATCACCCGGATCGTGCCACTCTTCGACCGCATCACGATCGACTGGGTGTACGCGCCGCCGGCCCGGTACCGCACCCCGCGCAGCAGATCTCCGGAGGTGACCCCGGTCGCCACGAAGAAGCAGTTGTCACCGGTGACCAGATCATCGGTGCCCAGCACCCGGTCCAGGTCGTGCCCGGCGGCGAGCGCCTTCTCCCGCTCCTGCTCGTCGCGGGGCCAGAGCTTGGCCTGCATCGCACCGCCCATGCACTTCAGGGCGCACGCGGAGATGATGCCCTCCGGGGTGCCGCCGATGCCCATCAGCACGTCGACCTCTGACTCGCCCCGCGCGGCCGCGATGGAGCCCGCGATGTCGCCGTCGGAGATGAACCGGATGCCCGCCCCGGTCCGGCGGATCTGGGTGACCAGGTCGTCGTGGCGGCTCCGGTCCAGTACACAGACCGTCACCTCGGAGACGTCGGTGCCCTTGACCTTGGCGATCCGGCGCAGATTCTCGGCCACCCCGGCGTTGATGTCGATCACGTCGGCGTACGCCGGCCCGACGGCGAGCTTCTCCATGTAGAAGACGGCGCTGGGGTCGAACATCGCGCCCCGCTCGGAGACGGCGAGCACCGCGACGGCGTTCGGCATGCCCTTGCTCATCAGCGTGGTCCCGTCGACCGGGTCGACGGCGACGTCCACCTCCGGGCCGGTGCCGTCGCCGACGTGTTCGCCGTTGAAGAGCATCGGGGCGTTGTCCTTCTCGCCCTCGCCGATCACCACCACGCCACGCATCTGAATCGAGTTGATCAGCTTGCGCATGGCGTCGACGGCCGCGCCGTCGCCACCCTCCTTGTCGCCCCGGCCCACCCACCGACCGGCCGCCATCGCGGCGGCCTCGGTGACCCGGACCAGGTCGAGGGCGAGGTTTCGGTCGAGATCCTGTGGGATCCGCGTCCTGGTGTTGGTCATGACGGCTGCTCCTCCTCGCGACGGTGCGGGGACGACCGGCGGCGGGGCGGTCCCCGCTGCCGGCTCTGTCGCTGATCCTCACACGATGGCCGACCGGGCGTTGGCGCGGGGCGGTGATGGCCTGGATACCGCCGGTCGGGCGGCTGCGAAGATGGAGGGGTGGAGCCCGCACAGCCAGCCGACCGCGTACCCGCCGACCGCACGCCACCCGACGGTCAGCCGCCGGTCGACGTCCCCGTCGCCCCCGGTGGTGAGAGCGCCGGCGATGACCCGACGCCACCGCAGCGGGCGGCGCCCGCCAAATCCGAGCGGTCGCCGAAGGACATGGCGATCTCGTTGCTGGTTCTGCTCGTCCCGATCGCGCTGCTGCTGGCGTTCTACCGGGGCTTTCTGGGTGGTGATCAGGCCACGACCGTCGATCCGGCCCCGGCCATCGAACAGGCCCGGTCGGCGAACGTGTTTCCGGTGAGCCAGCCGGAGGGGCTCGGCTCCGACTGGTCGACGGTCAGCGCCCGCTACCAGACCGTCGACGGCGGTGCGAACCTGCGGATCGGTTACCTCACCCCGGAGGGGCGGGGCGTCCAACTCCTGCAGAGCAGTGTGCCGGCCGAGCGGCTGCTCCCCGCCGAGCTGACCGACCAGGGCCAGCCCCAGGGGCCGACCGAGTTGGCCGGGCGGACCTGGCAGCTCTACGCGGCCCGGGGCAACCAGCAGGCGTTGGTCCTGCTGGAACCGACCCGCACGGTGATCGTCGTCGGTGATGCCGGGAACAACGAACTACGCGAGCTGGCCGGCTCGCTGCACTGATCGGACAGAAGGGCGATTGTCCGACCCGTCGACAGGGAACAGAGAGGGAGTGATCCGGGCGCGCTGACTCGACCCGGATCGCGCGTCGCGGCCGACGGTGCTGCCGCGTCGCCCGGTTTCCGGCGCCGTCCAGGTCGTCGGGTGACCCTCTTGGGAGACACGTATGACTGTTCGACGACTCGGCGCCGGCCTGGTAGCCGCCGCTCTGCTCACGCCCGCCCTGGCCGCCTGCGGCAGCGGTACGACCGGCAGCGCCGGATCGACCGCCACTCCGACGGCGACCGCCTCCGGCACGGCGAGCCCGTCTGGTGCCCCGGCGGCGGGCGACGCCAAGCAGGCCCTGCTCGACTCCACCAAGGAGATCAGCAACGGGAACTTCCGATTCACCCTCGCCGGCGCCGGCTCGACGGCGGAGGGCCAGGTGCACCAGCCGAGCCAGAGCGCGACGATGAAGGTCGCGATCGGCGGACCCTCGTCCGACCTGGCAATGAAGCTCGACGTGATCCACTACAAGCCGGACAGCTGGGTCAAGCTGGAGCTGAGCGGCGCCACCGCCGACAGCCTGCCCACCATCAAGCAGCTCAACCTCGGCAAGTACCAGCACCTGGACCAGTCCCGGATCAAGGGCAACCGCAGCCTCGGGTTCGACTTCGAGAAGGTCGACCCGGCCGGTAGCGCGGTGCTCACCCAGGGCATCACCGAGGTCCGCAGCACCGGCACCGGCGCGTACGCGGGCACCATCGACGTCACCAAGGCCGCCGAGGCGGGCTCGCTGAACGCCGCCACGATCGCCGCGCTGGGCACCCAGGCGAAGACGGTTCCCTTCACCGCGAAGGTCGACCCGCAGGGCCGGCTCAGCGAGCTGGTGCTACAGCTGCCGGCCGCCGGGCAGACCGCCGCCCAGGAGGTCAAGATGACGTACGCCGACTACGGTGCCGCCACCGCTGCCCAGAAGCCGCCGGCTGCCGAGATCGTCGAGGCGCCGGCCGAGCTGTACAACCTGTTCAACTGACGCGTCCGCGTGGGGCGGCTCCGGCCGCCCCACCGGCGGTCGGTCAGGAAGCGGGCTCCTGCCGGGCGGCGTCGATCCGCGCCCGCGCCCCATCCAGCCAGCGTTGGCAGATCACCGCCAGCGCCTCGCCGCGCTCCCACAGCGCCAGCGACTCCTCCAGGGACGTGCCGCCGGCCTCCAGCCGCTCGACCACCGAGGCCAGCTCGGCGCGGGCCTGCTCGTAACTGAGCCGTTCGTCCGGCCCGGCCTTCGTGTCGTCAGTCATCGCACCCATCTCAGCACACCGCTCGCCCGGTCACCGCGTCGCCACTGCGCCGTCGACCGTGGCGGCCAGTTCACCGTCGGCCAGCCGTACCCGTAGAGCGTCGCCCTTGCCGACCTCCGCCGCTGCGCGCACCACGTGGCCGTCCGCGCGCTGCACGATCGCGTACCCCCGGTCCAGGGTGGCGGCGGGGGAGAGCGCGCGCAGCCGGGCGAGGGTGTGGCGCAGATCGTCGTCGGCGGCGACGAGCCGGTGCTCCAGGCAGCGGCCGGCCCGCTGGCGCAACGCGGTCAGCTCGGTCGCCCGCTGGTCCACCATCACCTGCGGTCGGGCCAGCACCGGCCGGGACCGCAGCCCGTCGAGCCGGTGGGTCTCCCGATCGACGAGGTTGCGCACCGCCCGTTCCAGGCGGTGCCGGGCCTGACCGATGAGGCGTACCTCCTCGGTGAGGTCGGGGACGACCCGCTTGGCCGCGTCGGTCGGGGTGGAGGCGCGGACGTCGGCGACGTAGTCGATCAGCGGCGCGTCCGTCTCGTGACCGATGGCGCTGACCACCGGAGTACGGCAGCCGAACACGGCACGGCAGAGCGCCTCGTCGGAGAAGGGCAGCAGATCCTCGATGCCGCCGCCGCCGCGGGCGATGATGATCACGTCGATGCTCGGGTCGGCGTCCAGCACCCGGAGCGCGTCGACGATCTGCGGCACCGCGGAGGGGCCCTGCACGGCCACGTTGACCGTGCGGAACTCCACCGCCGGCCAGCGTCGCCGGGCGTTCGTCAGCACGTCCCGCTCCGCCGCGGACGCCCGACCCGTGATGAGCCCGATCCGGCCGGGCAGGAACGGCAGCCGGCGCTTGCGGGCGCGGTCGAAGAGCCCTTCGGCGGCGAGCAGCTTCTTGAGCTTCTCCAGCCGGGCCAGCAACTCCCCGAGCCCCACCTGACGGATCTCGTCGGCGCGCAGGCTCAACGTGCCCCGGGCGGCGTAGAACTCCGGCTTGGCGTGCAGCACGACCCGGGCGCCCTCGCGCAGCTCCGGTGCGCCGGCGTCGAGCACGTCCCGGTTGGTGGTGACGGTCAGGCTCAGGTCGGCCGACGGGTCACGCAGGGTGAGGAAGACAGTGCTGGCCCCGGGGCGGCGGCTGATCTGCGCCACCTGCCCGTCCACCCACACCCAGCCCAGCTTGGCGATCCAGGCCCCCACCTTCTGGCTGACCACCCGAACCGGCCAGGGCTCCTCCGCGCTGCTGCGCGCCCCCTCAGTCACCCGCCCACCCTACGGACCCTCGCGGTGATCAAGAAGTTTGCGTCAGCATCGGGCGCGTTTCTGACGTAAACCTCTTGATCACCGGGGCTGACCGGCGGCACGTACGATGGGGGGGTGACTGAGGCTGAGGCGACTCCCCGGACCGGTAAGCGCGTGCTCCTGGCGAAGCCCCGGGGCTACTGCGCCGGTGTCGACCGCGCCGTGCAGACGGTCGAGGAGGCACTGAAGCTCTACGGTGCCCCGATCTACGTGCGCAAGCAGATCGTGCACAACAAGCACGTCGTGCAGACCCTGGAGGCCCAGGGCGCGATCTTCGTGGAGGAGAACGAGGAGGTGCCGGAGGGGTCCACCGTCATCTTCTCCGCGCACGGCGTCGCTCCCGAGGTCTACGAGCAGGCCAAGCAGCGCTCGCTGAAGGCGATCGACGCGACCTGTCCGCTGGTCACCAAGGTGCACCACGAGGCGAAGCGGTTCGCCGCCGAGGACTACGACATTCTGCTCATCGGCCACGAGGGGCACGAAGAGGTCATCGGCACCGCCGGCGAGGCCCCCGCCCACATCCAACTGGTCGACGGCCCGGACGGCGCGGACAAGGTCACCGTCCGGGATCCGGAGAAGGTCGTCTGGCTCTCCCAGACCACGCTCTCGGTCGACGAGACGTTGGAGACCGTGGCCCGGCTCAAGCAGCGACTGCCGCTGTTGCAGTCGCCGCCCAGCGACGACATCTGCTACGCCACGTCCAACCGGCAGCACGTGGTCAAGGAGATCGCCCCCGACTGCGACGTGGTGATCGTGGTCGGCTCGACGAACTCCTCCAACTCCATCCGTCTGGTCGAGGTCGCCCTGGACGCGGGCGCGCGCGCCGGCCACCTGGTGGACTTCGCCCACGAGATCGACGACGCCTGGTTGGAGGGGGCCACCACGGTCGGCCTGACCTCCGGCGCGAGCGTCCCGGACGACCTGGTCCAGGACGTGCTGGCCTATCTCGCCGCGCGGGGCTTCGCCGACGTGGAGGAGATCACCACCGCCAACGAGCGGCTCGTGTTCTCGCTCCCGCAGGAACTCAAGCGGGACATGAAGGCCGCGGCGGCGCGCGGCTGAGCACGGGAACGAACCCGGCCCGGCGTACGTCAGATCTGGCATGAGAACCCTTCGGCTCGTCGTCTCCGCGCTGACCATCTGCGTGGCGCTCAGCGCCTGCGGCGGCCAGGACGCCGAACGCGGCAACCCCCCGCCGATGCCGACCGGGACGCAGCCGGTGACCAACTCGCCCACCCCCGACCCGACCAGCACGCCGTCGATCGTCGACCCCGCACCGACCGCCCGGCAGTCGAGCCCGAAGCCGGGCGGGCCGAGCACGCCCCCGGGGGTCCGGGCCACCACCGTGACCGGGGTGGTGCAGAGCGGGGTGGAGCCCAACTGCGTCCTGCTCGGCGATTACCTGCTGCTCGGAGGGCCGCGGGACGTGCTGACCCCGGGCGCGCGGGTGGAGGTCACCGGTCGGGCCGAGCCCGACATGATGACCACCTGCCAGCAGGGCATCCCGCTCGTCGTGTCGAACGCCATCCGGTCCTGACCAGCCCGGCTAGCGGGCTGCGACCTCGTCGTCGGACGGATCAACCAGCTCGGGCGCCTGCGGCTGCCGGGGCGTCAACTCGACCTGCGCGGGCGTGGCCAACTCGTCGTCCGACACGCCCAACTCGGCGAGCTTGCGCGCGCTGACCAGCACCCGGGCCTCCAACGAGCCGACCGCCCGGTTGTACGCGGTCACCGCCCCGGCCAGCGAGGACCCGAGCTTGCCCACGTGGTCGCCCAGCGTGGAGAGCCGACCGTACAGCTCGCGGGCGAGGGTGTGCACCGCCAGCGCGTTGCGGGCCAGCGCCTCCTGCCGCCACGAGTAGGCGACAGTGCGGAGCAGGGCGACAAGCGTCGCCGGCGTGGCCAGCACCACGTTGCGGGTGAAGGCGTGCTCCAGCAGCGTCGGGTCACGCTGGAGCGCGACGTCGAGGAACGGGTCGGCGGGGACGAACAGCACCACGAACTCGGGTGAGTTGTCGAACGCCGACCAGTACGACTTGGCAGCCAGCGCGTCCACATGCCCCCGCAGGTGCCGGGCGTGCGCGTCGAGGTGGGTGTCGCGACCCCGCTCGTCACGGGCCTCCATGGCCGTCAGGTACGCGTCGAACGGCGCCTTGGCGTCCACCACCACCGATCGGCCGCCGTGCAGCCGGACCACCAGATCCGGTCGGACGACCTGCTGGTCGGTGGCGGCGGTGACCTGCTCGGAGAAGTCGCAGTGCTCCAACATCCCGGCCGCCTCGACGATCCGACGCAACTGGTGCTCACCCCACCGGCCCCGCACCTGCGGCGCGCGCAGCGCTGCCACCAGTTGCTTGGTCTCGGTGCGCAGCTCACCGGAGACGGCGGTCATCGACCGGACCTGCTCGCGCAGCTCGGCGTACGCGTCGACCCGGTCGTGCTCCAGCTCGGCCACCCGCTGCTCGTAGCGACGCAGGGTGTCGTGCAGCGGCGCGACCGCTCGGGCCACCGCCTCCTGGGACTGCGCGGTGGCCTCGTAACCCAGCGCCCGCATGGACTGCTCCAGCCGGCCCTCGCCCTCCCGGGTGGCGGCCAGGGTGGCATCGAGGCGGGCGATGTCGGCCGCTGACCGGGACCGGGCCGCCAGCCAACCGACCGCTCCGCCGGCGCCGAGGCACACGACCACCACGAGCAGCGTCGAGACGTCCATCACCGGAGCTTGCCAGACCGGTACGACGTGCGAGGCGGGGGTACGTTCGTTGGCATGGAACTTGTGCTCTGCCTCGTCGTCGTGCTGGTCGGCGCGCTGGGCGCCGCGGCGCTCGTCCGCGCCCAGGCTGGGGCTCGCCAACGGACCGCGCTCGGCGACGCCCGCGCGGAGGCGCAGCGGTGGTACGAGCGCCTCGGCGGCCAGTTGATGAACCTGCACGGCGAGGAGCCAGCGGTACGTCAGGCGCTGGCCGACGCCGGTGAGCGGTACAACGCGGCCGGCTCGCAGTTGGAGCAGGCGCGTACGCCGAACCAGTTCGCGCTGGCCCGGGAGACCGCGCTGGAGGGGCTCGCGTACATCCGGGCGGCGCGTACCGCGCTGGGCATCGACCCGGGTCCCGAGGTGCCGGCGCTGGCCGCCGCCCGTGGCGTGGGCCAGCTCACCAGGGAGCGCGAGGTCGACGTGCAGGGGCAGACCTTCCGGGCCGGTCCGCAACCCGGCCGGGAAACGCCCTACTACTACCCGGGTGGGCGTTATCAGGGTCGACCGGTGCCGGCCGGCTGGTATTCGACGCCGTGGTGGAAGACGGCACTGGGGGCGGGCGCCGGTGTGCTCGGCGGCATCCTGATCGCCGACGCGCTGTTCTCGCCGGCCTTCGCCGACCCCGGTTACGGCTATGACGCCGGCTACCAGGAGGGCTTCGGCGACGGTTTCGATCAGGGCGGCGACGGCGGCGACCAGGGCGGCGACTTCGGTGGCGGCGACCAGGGTGGGGACGTCGGCGGCGACTACGCCGGTGGCGACTTCGGTGGCGGGGACTTCGGCGGTGGCGATTTCGGCGGTGGAGACTTCTGACCGTCGGGCGGATCTGACGAAACGGACCCCGGTCGCAGCGACCGGGGTCCGTTCCGCGTTCGGCCTGATCAGCCGGTGTTGCGCATCCCGGCGGCGATGCCGTTCACAGTGGTGAGCAGTGCCCGTTCCAGGGCGGTGCCGTCGCTCGGTGCGCGTCGGCCGCCCGGCGCGGTGGCGATCGCCCGCCCGGCGGCGCCGGACTCCCGGTACTGCCGCAGCAGCGCCACCTGGAGATGGTGCAGCGGCTCGAGGTAGGTGTCGCGGACGGCGAGGGTGCGCTGGAGCACCGGCGAGTTTTCCAGCAGGGCGGGCGAGGCGGTCACCGCCAGCACCTCCCGCTTGGTCAGCTCGTACTCCTGCTCGATCTGCTCGAAGATCGGGTGCAGCTTCTTCGGGACCAGGGTCTCGACGTACCGGCGGGCGATGCTCAGATCGGTCTTGGTCACCATCATCTCGACGTTCGACAGGAACGTGCGGAAGAAGTGCCAGTTGCGGTGCATCTCGGCCAGCACGTCCGCCAGCCCGGCCTCGCGGGCGGCGGCCAGCCCGGAGCCCACGCCGAACCAGCCCGGCACGATCTGCCGGGTCTGCGTCCAGCCGAACACCCACGGAATGGCCCGCAGACCGGACAGCCCGGCGCCGGTGTTCGGGCGCTTCGCCGGCCGGGAGCCGATGTTCAGCGCGCCGAGCAACTCGGTGGGGGTGGACGCCCAGAAGTACGCCGGCAGGTCCGGGTCCTCGACGAGCGAGCGGTAGGACCGGTACGCCGACTCGGACACCACGTCCATGGTGGCGTCCCAGCGTTCCAACATCTCGGCCGGCTGCCGTGGTGCGGTGTGCAGCAGGGTCGCCTGGAGCACCGCGGCCAGGGTGAGCTCCAGGTTTTCCCGGGCCAGGGACGGCAGGGTGTACTTGTCGGAGATCACCTCGCCCTGCTCGGTCACCTTGATCGCGCCGTCCAGCGTGCCGTACGGCTGAGCCAGGATCGCCTCGTGCGTCGGCCCGCCGCCACGCCCCACGGTGCCGCCCCGGCCGTGGAACAGCCGCAGGTGCACCCCGTGCCGGGCGGCCACGTCGCGCAGCGCGCGCTGCGCCCGGTGGATCGACCACTGGCTGGTGGTGATCCCGGCCTCCTTGTTGGAGTCGGAGTAGCCGAGCATGACCTCCTGCACGTCGCCTCGGGCGCTCACCAGCGCCCGGTACGCGGGCAGCGACAGCAGGTCGTCGAGGAGTTCGCCGCCGGCGTTCAGCTCGGCCGGGGTCTCCAGCAGCGGTACGAACCCGACCCGGGCCCGCCCGCTGTGCACGTCCACGAGGCCGGCCTCACGGGCCAGCACCACCGCGGCCAGCACGTCGTCGACGCCCATGGTCATCGAGATGATGTACGACTCGATCACCTCGGTGCCGAACCGGTCCTGGGCCTCCCGGATCGTGCTGAACACGTCGAACGTCTTGCGGGTCGGCTTGGTGAGCGGAGTGTCGAGGGTGGACAGCGGTCGACGGCCGGTCAGCTCGTCGGCCAGCAGCTTGGTGCGTTCCAGCCGGGTCAGCGACGGGTAGTCGGAGACCTCGCCGACGGCCTCGTAGAGCTGGGCGAGCACCGCGTGGTGCGCCTCGGCGTGCTCCCGGACGTCCATGGTGGCGAGGTGCAGGCCGAACGCGGACACCGTACGGATCGTGGAGGCCAACCGACCGACGGCGGTGAGCTGCCCGGAGTTGCGGGCCAGCGAGGCGCGCAGCAGATCCAGGTCGGCGATCAGCTCGGCGGAGCCCCGGTAGTCCCGGCCCGGCACGTGCGCGGTGCCCTGGCGCAACCGCTGCCGGGTGTTGGCGAGCTTCGCCTTCACGCAGCGCGCCTTGAGCCGGTACGGCTCCTCCGCGTTGACCCGGCGGAACCGCGTCGCCACCTCGGGCAGCGCGTCCAGGTCGGCGGCGAGGCTGGCGGAGAGGTCGAGCGACACCCCGCGCAGCCGGCGGGAGACGGACACCTCGTTGATCAGGTGGTCCATCGCCTTCTCGGTGGCGGCGATGCCGTGCTCGTGCTGGATGGTCAGCACGTCGCGGGTGACCGCCGGGGTGACGAACGGGTTGCCGTCGCGGTCGCCGCCGATCCAGGTGCCGAAGCTCAGCGGCCGGGCCGTCGGTGAGGTCTCCACGCCGAGGGTGCGCAGCGTGTCGGCCAGGTCGTCGAGCACCTGCGGGGCGGCCTCGGCGTAGAGGTCGCGCAGGTAGTAGATGGCGTTGCGGGCCTCGTCGGTCGGGTCCGGCCGGTCGAGGCGCAGCTCGTCGGTCTGCCACATCAGGTCCAGCAGCTCGGCCAGCCGGCGGTTGGCGGGACCCTCGTCGCTGGCGCCGTAGAGGATCGCGTTGGCGGTCTCGGTGTCCAACTCGTCGGCGATGGCCCGCAGCTTGGACAGGATCGAGCGGCGGGCCGCCTCGGTCGGGTGGGCGGTGAAGACCGGGCGCACCGCCAGCCGGCGTGCCGCGTTGGCGATCTCCTCGGCGGGCACCCCGCGCTCGGCGATCATCTTGGCGGCCTGGTCCAGCCAACCGCCCTGTACGGCGCGGCGGCGGCGCAGGTCCCGCGCGCGGTGCACCTGCTCGGTGATGTTGGCGAGGTGGAAGTAGGTGGAGAAGGCGCGGGCCAGTTTGGTGCCGGTGGTCACGTCGAGCCCGCCGAGACGCTGGGCGGCCGCCGGGGCGTCGGTGCGGACCTGGGCGCGGATCTCCTCGACGAGGTCGAGCAGCGGCCGACCCTCCTGGCGGGCCAGCGTCTGCCCGAGCAGGGTGCCGAGCCGGCGGATGTCGGCACGCAGCGCGGCGTCGGGGCCGTCGTGGTCGTGCTGGTCAGTCACGGTGCGCTCCCTCACGTGGATACGAAGGACAGCGCTGTCCGACTTACTGGATGGTATCCGCGCGCACCGGGTGTCTGGAGGGCCCCCTGGTGATCCACTGTCTCCGAGGTGGTGTTTCCGGGCGTGATCTCAGCCACCGTCGCGGGCTGATCCGGGGCCGTCGGAGGCGGACCCGGCGGCGGGGCGGGGCGACCCGGGGCCGGCGGTGGCGGTCCGGCGGCCCCGCACCAGGCTCGCGCTGACCAGGCCGAGTGCGCCGAGCACCGCCCAGAGGGTGAGGGCGATCGCCGGCCAGCCGGCCGATCGCCAGTCGAAGTAGACCGCGGCCTTGGTCAGGTCGTTCGCGAGCCCGGGGATGTTCCACCGGTGCATGCCGCGTAGCAGGCCGGGCAGGAACTCGGGCGCGTAGATGCCGCCGGAGCCGGGGTTGCCGAGCACCACCAGGAGCAGGATGACAAGCGCGGTGCCCGCGACACCGAGCCAGCCCTGGATGGCGCTGGCGATCAGCGCGGCGGCGAAGACGGCAAGCGCGCCGATGGCGGCGATCGTCGGTACGTCGTGGTGCCAGATGTCCAGCACCGGCCCGACCACGACCGCGCCGGCGATGCCGAGCAGCACGCTGTAGACCGCCAGGGCGGCGATCCGCAACCCGGCCCGCCGTGCCGTACGCGGGGTGGTGCCGACGGATATCCCGAGCACGGTCGAGGCGAGGTAGCCACCGAGCACGAAGCCGACGTTCAGGTAGAAGGGCACCACCCCGCGCGGGTCGGCCGAGGTGACGGGCACCCGGTCGACGATCTGTAGCGGCGTGCCGCTGCGGGCGGCGGCGGTGGTGAGCACCTCCCGGATCGCACTGGTGGCGGAGGGACCGGAGGCGCTGGCGACGGTGAGGAGCAGGCCGTTGTCGGGGCCGGTGCTGAGCACCGCGTACACCCCGCGGCTGAGCAGGCCGTCCTCGGCGGCGCCAGCGTCGTCGTACCGGATTGGGGTGATGATCGTGCTCTGACCCCGGACGGCGTCCAGCGTCGCCTGGGCGCGCTGGTCGCCGAGGGCGACGCCGACCGGCAGGTCCCGCGGGGTGGGCTGGTGCAGCGCGCCGACGTAGGCGGCGATGAACGCGGTGGCCAGCGCGAGGGTGCCGAGCAGCAGGCCGATGCTGCGTGGTGCCCAGTCCCGGGCTCGACCCTGCGGATTTTCAGCCATATTGTCAGCGTATGGGTAGGTTCGCTGTTCGCCGGGCGAAAACCGTACGGGGCGCGATCCGGGTCGACGCCGTCGACCGCCGGATCTCGGTGCGGTTACTGACGGACCTGCGCGTGGCGCACGCACCCCGTCGGGAGGTGCGTGCGCCGGAATCCGCAGGTGTCAGTCGGTCGCGCAGAACACCGATCGCAGCGCGGCCAGGGCGCCCGCGCTCGCCGGCACCGGCGGCAGCCCCCGAACATCGGCGTCGATGTCGTAGACGTTGCCGGCGAGGACGAACTGCCGGGAGTTGTCCAGGCTGGTCGCCGCCAGGCTGGTGAAGCCCGGCCCGCCGCCGTCGGTCGTCCACACCGACGTCGGGCCCTCGGCGCAGGGGACAGTCATGCGTTGCACGCCCAGCCCGTACCCGTCCGGCCCGTCGTCGGTGGCCACCAGCGTCTCCAACGCCCGCTGCTGGGCCGGCGCGAGCAGTCGCCCGCCGAACAGCGCCCGGTGGAACCGCGCCAGGTCCGCCGCCGTCGAGATCATCGCTCCGGCGGTCCAGTCGTAGGACGGGCTGAAGGTGGTCACGTCTCGCCCGCCCAGGTCGTAGCCGTGCAGGTGCCGGCCGTGGATCTCCGGGTCGGTGATCGGGAACGAGGTGTGCCGCAGATCCAGCGGACCGATGATCCGCCGCCGTACCTCGCTTGCCGCGTCCCGGCCGGTGACCGCTTCGATGATCAGACCGGCCAGCAGGTAGTTCGTGTTCGAGTAGCCCCACGAGGCGCCGGGGGCGAAGTCCGGCCGGTGAGCCACCGCCAGGGCGATCACCGTGCGGGGTGCGATGACCCGGTCCCAGTCGTGGTCGTCGAGGTACGGCGCCCAGAAGCTCCGTTCGCCGGTCGGGTCCCAGATGCCGCTCGTGTGGTTGAGCAACTGCCGGACGGTGATCGTCGAACCGTCGTTGCCGTTACCCCGCACGACCCTCGGCAGCCACCGCTCGACCGGATCGTCGAGGGTCAACCGACCCTCACCCACCAGCTGCAACAGCACCGTCGACACGAACGCCTTGGTGTTGCTGGCGATCCGGAACCGGTCGTCCGGCCGGGCCCGCGCCCCGGTGGCCCGATCGGCGACGCCCGCCGCGACCTGCCACCGTCGGCCGTCCACCCGGCCGTACGCCACCGCGCCGGGGAAACCGTCGGCGACCAGTTGGTCGAGTGCGGCGGCCATCGCCTGACGTTCCGCCCCTGGTGGGCCGGCATGGGCCGGCACCGGTGCGACGGCGAGTGCGGCAACCAACGAGCCGACCGACACCACCACGGTCCACAGCTGACGAATCATGACCTTGCTCCCATCGACGTGACGACTTCTGTCCCCGTCGACCCTGTCGACCCACGGCCCGCGGGTGAATGCGGCTCTCCCGCCGGTCGGGTGGGGTTAACCCGACAGATCACGACGGGTTGACCGGCTGGGCGGGTGGCGTGCGCGCCGAGCATGCTCGGCGGGGCACCCGCCGCTGGCCCCCGTCCGGGACGATGGCAGCCGGCGTGCCGTCGTCCGGCAGGTCGGGAGGATCAGATGACACGTCTCCGGCAACTCCGCCACCAGGTTGGGTACGTGCTGGTCGGCCTGCCGCTGGCGGTCGTCGGCTTCGCGTACGCCGCTCTCACGGTCGTGGCCGGCGGCCTGTTCTCGCTGACGCTGCTCGGCCTGCCGCTGCTGTCCTCCGGCGTCCTCGGCGCTCGCGGCTGGGGCCGGCTGCACCGCGCTCTCGCCCGCGCGGCGCTCGGGCTGCGGGTCGACGCGCCACGCCCGGTCCGCCGACGGCCCGGCCCGGTGGGGTACGTCCGCACCGGCCTGGGCGATGCCACCGGGTGGCGGGCGATGGCCTATCTGATCGTCAAGCTGCCGGTGACCGTGCTCGCGGCGGCGGTGGTCGCGGTCTTTCTCTGCTACCCGGTGTTCCTGCTCAGCCATCCCCTCTGGTGGACGTTCGTCCAGCCGGTCAACACCGACAGCCTTGGCCGGCCGCACCGCGCCGCCCTGCAACTCGGGGACTTCTTCTTCGACACGTGGCCCCGATCGTTCCTGCTGGCCGGGATCGGCGCCGGGATGCTCCTCGCCGGTCCCTGGCTGCTGCGCGGCGTGCTGTTCCTGGACGAGTTGCTGATCCGCGGCCTGCTCGGCCCGACCAGCCTCGACGACCGGGTCGACACCCTCGAACGGACCCGTGCCCTGGCCGTCGACGACGCCGCCGCGCTGCTGCGCCGCATCGAACGCGACCTGCACGACGGCACCCAGGCGCAACTGGTCGCCCTGGCCATGAAGTTGGGAATGGTCAAGGAGAAGCTCGCCGACGGGGCGGGGCCGGAAGCCAGGGCACTCGTGGAGACCGCCCACCGGGACGCGAAGACCGCGATCACCGACCTACGGGACCTGGCCCGGGGCATTCACCCGCCGATGCTCGACAACGGGCTGGAGGCGGCGCTGGCCACCCTGGCGGCCCGGGGTGCCGTACCCGTGGAGGTGCGTGTCGCGTTGCGTGCGCGACCGTCGCCGGCCGTGGAGACGATCGTCTACTACTGCGTCGCCGAGTTGCTCACCAACGTCGCCAAACACTCCACCGCCCGGCGGGCGACAGTCGAGGTACGCCAGGAGCGCGGCCTGCTGCGGGTGCAGGTCTCCGACGACGGTGCTGGAGGCGCCAGGGTCGGGTCGACGGCCCACGCCCTGCCCGGCGGCGGGCTGGCCGGCCTCCGGGACCGAGCCCGTACCGTGGACGGCACGATGCGGATAGACAGCCCACCCGGCGGGCCGACGCTGGTCACCGTGGAACTCCCGGTACGGCCATGACCGGGCTGCGAGTGGTCCTCGCCGAGGACTCCGGGATCCTGCGTGACGGGCTCACCTACCTGCTCACCGACCGGGGACACCTGGTGCTCGCCGCCGTTGCCGATCCGGAGGCGCTACGGGCCGCCGTCGACGAGCACCGGCCGGACATCGCGGTGATCGACATCCGGATGCCACCCACGTACACCGACGAGGGGCTGCGGGCGGCGCTCGCCGTCCGCGCGGCCCATCCCGGCACGCCGGTGCTGCTCTTCTCCCAGTACGTGGAGACCCGGTACGCGGCGCAGCTGCTCGCCGGTGGTGCCGGGGGCGTCGGTTACCTGCTCAAGGACCGGGTGGCCGAGGTCGGCGAGTTCGTCGACGCGCTCACCCGGGTCGCTGCCGGGGCGACAGTGCTCGACCCGGAGGTGGTGACCCAACTGCTCGGTGCGGCTCGCGGTGGCGAGGACCTGGCCCGCCTCTCCGAGCGGGAACGGACCGTCCTGGCCCTGATGGCCCAGGGGCGCTCGAACGCGGCGATCGCCGCAGCGCTGTTCCTCAGCGTGGGGGCGGTGGAGAAACACATCACCAGCATCTTCGGCAAGCTCGGCCTGCCCCCGTCCGAGAGCGATCATCGCCGGGTCATCGCGGTCCTGCGTCACCTTCAGTCCGGCTGAGGGGATGGTCGCGGCTGGTGGGCTCAGCCGGTGAGGCTGGCGAAGGCGCGGACCGGGAAGGTGCCCATGCCGGCCACCCTCGGTGGGGCCGCCGTGAACCGGAATCCGCTCGGCGGCAGCGCGTCCAGGCCGGTCAGGTGCTCCACGATCGGGATTCCGGCGGCGAGCAGGGCGCTGTGCGCGGGGCGTACGCCGCCGGCCGCCGGACTCATGTCGTCGATGTTGATCGAGTCGATGCCGACCAGGGCGGCGCCGGCGTCGGCCAGCGCCTGGGCGGCGTCCCCGGTCAGGTACGGCGCCTCCGGCGCGCCGTACCGTTCGGTGCCGAAGTGCACGTCCCACCCCGTCTGCAGCAGCACCGCACACCCCGCCACCTCGTATGGCGCCAGCATCAGCCGGTCCACTGCCCGTGTGCCGGCCGGCACACGAACGACCACACCGGGCAGGTCGGCGAGGCGGCTCAGTGACACCCCGGCCAGGTCGTCACCGCCGGCCCAGCGGTGGGCGGGGGTGTCCAGGTACGTGCCGGTGTTGGCGATCATGTCGATCCGGGCCACGTGGAACTCGGTGCCCGGCGCGTAGTTCGCCCGGGACGCCGCGAAGGTCAACCAGTCACTGATCCGCGGTGCCGGCCAGCCCGGCAGGGTGATCATCCCGTCGCTGATCACGTGGCTCAACTCGACGAGTCGACGATCGGAGCCGGACTCCTCGACCGCGACGCCCCGGCCGCCCTTGTGCGGCTCTTCGATGATCGTCTTCGCGCTGATCCGGACCTCGGCGACCATCAGCAGCCCGAGGTGCCGGACGAACAACGCCGCCAGGTCGTCGTCGCTGATCTCCGGACCCGGAATGTCCAGCCGGAACTCCTCGGTACGGAGTCCGCCGCCGTTGGCGAAGCTCACCTGCGCGTCGAACTGTGCCCGCCACTGCCGTATCACACCCGCAACCCGACCACGGCAGCCGCCGATCGGTCAAGATCTACGTCCGGCCGTGCCGTACTGGGGTATGTGCCCGCCGTTGTCCGAAGTCCGCCGTTCTCCAGCTGGCCAAGATCGTGCTCGATCCAGGAAAGAGTGGGATCCGCCGGCTTCGAGACCACTACATCCTGGATCGAGCACGATCTTGATCGGTGATGCCCGCGCGAAGGCGGCGGCGCGGGATCGCGGCGCGGCGTGCGTGCGCGCGCGGCGCGGGATCGCGCGGCGCGGCGTGCGCGCGCGCGGCGGGGGCCTGGCGCGGACCTGGGCGAATGGGTCCGCGGGTGGGGTGTCGAGCGCGACGCGACGCGGACCTGGGCGGAAGGGGGTGTGTGTCGGTGGACGGGGATAGGCTTGCGTGGTGCCCCCCCGTCCGGCTGGACGAGGGGCCGCCGTCGTGTGCGTCGACTCCCCGGAAAGGTCTCTCTTGCTCACCGGTCTGTTCTCCGCAGCCCTGGCCGACCCCGGGCTGACCCGGGCGCGTGACCTGGCGCGCTCCGGTGCCGCCCAGGTCGACGGCCTCGACATCACCGCCCCCGCCGCGCTGCGCCCGTTCGCGGTCGCGGCGGTCGCGGCCGACAACGACGGGGCCGGGCGGCCCGTGCTGGCGGTGACCGCCACCACCCGCGAGGCCGACGACCTGGCTGCCGCGTTGGGTGGGCTGCTGCCGGCGGATCAGGTGGTGGTCTTCCCCTCCTGGGAGACGCTGCCGCACGAGCGGCTCTCCCCACGCTCGGACACCGTGGGTCGCCGGCTGGCTGTCCTGCGCCGCCTCGCGCACCCCGAGTCGACCGACGCGCACGGCGGCACCGGGCCGCTGCGGGTGGTCGTGGCCCCGGTCCGTTCGCTGCTCCAACCGCAGCTCAAGGGGCTCGGCGACCTGGAGCCGGTGCAACTCGCCGCCGGCGAGGAGGCTGACCTGGAGGAGGTCGCCCACCGCCTCGTCGACATGGCGTACGCGCGGGTCGACCTGGTCACCAAGCGCGGCGAGTTCGCCGTGCGCGGCGGCATCCTGGACGTCTTCCCGCCCACCGACGAGCACCCGTCGCGGGTCGAGTTCTGGGGCGACGAGGTGGAGGAGATCCGCACCTTCGCCGTCGCCGACCAGCGGACCATCGAGCAGGTCCCGTTGCTCTGGGCGCCGCCGTGCCGTGAGCTGCTGCTGACCCCGGCGGTCCGCGACCGGGCCGCCGCGCTGGCCGAGCAGCACCCCGAACTGGCGGAGATCCTGGACAAGCTGGCCGAGGGCATCCCGGTGGAGGGGATGGAGTCCCTCGCTCCGGTGCTGGTCGGCCCCGACTCGCTGGAGCTGCTGCTGGACGCCATGCCGGCCGGCACCCACGTGCTGCTCTGCGACCCGGAGCGGATCCGCACGAGGGCGCACGATCTGGTGCGTACCTCGGAGGAGTTCTTGCAGGCCAGTTGGGCCGCAGCCGCGGTCGGCGGCCTGGCCCCGGTGGACGTCGGCGCTGCCGCCTTCCGCACCCTCGGCGAGGTACGCGCCGCCGCGGGCAGGCTCGGCCAGCCGTGGTGGACGCTGTCGCCGTTCGGTCTGGTCGAGGGGGAGACGGCGGCCGAGACGCGGCAGCCCTGGGAGGACGCGCCGGAGCAGGCCGCCGTCACCCCGGACGACGCCATCGCGGTGACCCTCGCCGCCCAGCCGGCCCCGCTCTACCACGGGGAGACCTCGCGGGTGGTCGAGGACCTCAAGCGCTGGGCCGGCGAGGGCTGGTCGATCGCGCTGGTCTTCGAGGGGCACGGCCCCGCCCAGCGGGCGGTGGAGGTGCTGCGCGACGCCGGCCTGGGCGCCCGGTTGACCGAGGAGGTGCCGACCGCGCCCGTCCCCGGCGAGCTGGTGGTGACCTGTGGTGCGCTGAGCAGCGGGTTCGTCGACGAGGCGTCCCGCTTCGTGCTGCTCACCGGCAACGACGTGACCGGCGGTCGGGGCACCTCGACGCGGGACATGCGCAAGATGCCGAGCCGGCGACGCAACACCATCGACCCGCTGGAGTTGAAGGCCGGCGACCACGTGGTGCACGAGCAGCACGGCATCGGCCGGTACGTCGAACTGGTGCAGCGCACCGTCAACGGCGCCAGCCGGGAATACCTGGTGATCGAGTACGCGGCCAGCAAGCGGGGCCAGCCCGGCGACCGCCTGTTCGTGCCCACCGACCAGCTCGACCAGCTCAGCCGCTACGTGGGCGGCGAGCAGCCGACCCTGCACAAGATGGGCGGCTCGGACTGGCAGAAGTCCAAGGCCCGGGCCCGCAAGGCGGTCCGGGAGATCGCCGCGCAGCTCATCCAGTTGTACGCCGCCCGCAAGGCGTCCAAGGGTCACTCGTTCGGCCCGGACACGCCGTGGCAGCGGGAGCTGGAGGACGCCTTCCCCTGGCAGGAGACGCCGGACCAGCTCGCCGCGATCGACGAGGTCAAGCGGGACATGGAGCAGACCGTCCCGATGGACCGGCTGATCTGCGGCGACGTCGGCTACGGCAAGACCGAGATCGCGGTACGGGCGGCGTTCAAGGCCGTGCAGGACGGCAAGCAGGTGGCGGTGCTGGTGCCGACGACGCTGCTGGTGCAGCAGCACTACAACACGTTCGCCGAGCGGATGAGCCAGTTCCCGGTGCAGATCCGGCAGCTGTCGAGGTTCCAGACCCCGAAGGAGACCGAGCGGACGCTGGAGATGGTCGCCGACGGCACCGTCGACATCGTCATCGGCACTCACCGGCTGTTGCAGACCGCCACCCGGTTCAAG
The DNA here is from genome assembly GCF_040647935.1 of Micromonospora sp. NPDC049204. Lineage (NCBI taxonomy): Bacteria > Bacillati > Actinomycetota > Actinomycetes > Micromonosporales > Micromonosporaceae > Micromonospora > Micromonospora sp. NPDC049204. Next base: position 395,201 of record NZ_JBEZDC010000002.1, read on the forward strand.
CAGCTCGGGCTGGTGATCGTCGACGAGGAGCAGCGCTTCGGTGTCGAGCACAAGGAACACCTGAAGACGCTGCGGGCCTCGGTCGACGTGCTGAGCATGTCGGCCACCCCGATCCCGCGCACACTGGAGATGGCGATCACCGGCATCCGGGAGATGTCCACGATCGCCACGCCCCCGGAGGAGCGACACCCGGTGCTCACCTTCGTGGGCGCGCAGGACGACCGGCAGGTGGCGGCGTCCATCCACCGCGAGTTGCTCCGCGACGGCCAGGTCTTCTACCTGCACAACCGGGTCGAGTCGATCGACCGGGCGGCGCGGCGGCTGCGGGAGTTGGTGCCCGAGGCGCGGGTCGCGGTGGCGCACGGCCAGATGGGTGAGGACGCCCTGGAGAAGGTCATGGTCGGCTTCTGGGAGAAGGAGTTCGACGTCCTGGTCTGCACCACGATCGTGGAGTCGGGCATCGACATCCCGAACGCCAACACGTTGATCGTGGAGCGGGCCGACCTGCTCGGCCTGGCCCAGCTGCACCAGATCCGGGGCCGGGTCGGCCGGGGCCGGGAGCGGGCGTACGCGTACTTCCTCTACCCGCCGGAGAAGCCGCTCACCGAGCACGCCCACGAGCGGCTGGCGACCATCGCGCAGCACACCGAGCTGGGCGCCGGCATGTACGTGGCGATGAAGGACCTGGAGATCCGGGGTGCCGGCAACCTGCTCGGCGGCGAGCAGTCCGGGCACATCGAGGGTGTCGGCTTCGACCTGTACGTGCGGATGGTCGGCGAGGCGGTCTCCGCGTTCAAGGGTGAACGGTCGGAGGACGAGCCCGACGTCAAGATCGATCTGCCGATCGACGCGCACCTGCCGCACGACTACGTGAGCGTGGAACGGCTGCGCCTGGAGATGTACCGCAAGCTCGCCGAGGCGCGGGACGAGGAGCGGCTGACCGAGGTGGTCGCCGAGATGACCGACCGGTACGGCGAGCCGCCGGCCCCGGTACAGAACCTGGTGGAAGTGGCCCGGTTCCGTCTGCTGGCCCGCCGGTACGGCCTCACCGACGTGTCCATGCAGGGCAAACACGTGCGGTTCGGTCCGCTGCCGTTGCCGGATTCGAAGCAGATGCGACTCAAGCGCTACCACCCGGACGCCGTCTACAAGCTGGCCACCGACCAGGTGAGCGTGCCTCGGCCGAGCACCCGTCGGGTCGGCGGGGAGCCGCTGCGGGACCAGGCGTTGCTCCAGTGGTGCGCGCAGTTGCTCTCCGATGTGCTGGGTGCCCCCGCCCCGCTCGCCGTCGCGGCGAGCTGAGGTGGGGGCCGGGGTGAGGTGGGGGCCGTCACAACACGGACGAGGGCATGAGAGAGTGACGGGCATGCGTGCTCGCCGTGTGATCGCCGCCGCCAGCGTCGCGGCCCTGGGTGTCCTTTCCCTCGCTGCCTGCGGTAAGTCCGCACCGGACGTCGCCGCGTACGTCGGTGACACCACCTATTCGTTGGAGCGGGTCGACGCGATCTACGCCGACGTGCAGACGAAGTACGGCGACGCGATCCGGCAGCAGGCGGTCCAGGCGGGTGCGTCGCCGTCGCCGGAGCAGTTGCGTTCCACGGTCACCCGTCAGGACGTGGTGAACCTCCTGGTCAGCCTGGAGCTGGGCAAGCGGGTGGCAGCTGCCAAGAACCTCCAGGTTCCCGACGAGGTCACCCCGCAGCAGTTGGAGCAGAACCTGCGGGTGCCGGCCACCACCGAGTACGCCCAGCTCTGGGGCGAGTGGGTCGACCTGCTTCAGGTGCTCAACCAGCAGCTTCCGCCCGCCGATCTGAGCGACGATTCGCTGATGGCCGTCTACGGCGCCCTGGTCAAGACCGGGGCGATCGACGCCGGCATGTCGGTGGCCGACGTCCGCAAGGCGTTCGGCGACGGCGGTTTCGTCCGCACCGCCACCGCCCTCGGCGCCGCACTGGGCGAGGAGGCCGACCGGGTCGACGTCTCGATCAACCCCCGCTTCCGGGCGGTCGGGGTGCCGTCGTTGGTGAGTACCGGCCAGTCGGTGATCTTCTACTCGCTGCCGTACATCAACGAGGACGGCACCGTCACCGACATCTCCACCCCGGAGCCGGTGCCGTCGACCGATTCCCCGAGTGCCGAGGGCCCAGCGCCGGACCAGGGCACGGCCAGCTGAGCATGACGGCACGGATCGTCCTCCTGGTCACCTCACCCCGGCTGCCGGCCGGCCTGTTGACCTCGGCCGCCTGGGACGTCGTACGCGGGCACCCGGTGTTGACCGGCGCGGAGAGCGAGTTGGTCACGGCCGTGCGCCAGGCGGGCGCCGAGGTGACAGTGGTGGACGGTCCGGCGACGCAACCGTTGCTGGATGCGGTGGCCACGCACGGCACGGTGGTGTGGTTGGCCGGTCCCGCCGGCGACGAGGCGTTGGCTCGGGAGTTGGGGCTGCGGCTGGCCCGCCAGCCGGGGTTGGCCGAGATGGAGCTGATGTACGGGTCGTGGGACCCGCCGGGTGCCCGGCTGCTCGACGCGGTGGCCGTGCTGGACCGGCTCGCCTCGCCGGGTGGCGACCCGTGGAAGAGGGCGCAGACGCACCGCAGCCTCGCGGGTTATCTGCTGGAGGAGAGCTACGAGGCGTACGACGCGATAAGCGCCGACGACACCGACGCGCTGCGCGAGGAGTTGGGCGACGTCCTGTTGCAGGTGGTCCTGCACGCGCGGCTCGCCGAGGAGTTGCCCGAGGACGAGCGGTGGACCATCGACGACGTGGCGGGTGGCCTGGTCGACAAGATGATCCGGCGTAATCCGCACGTCTTCGCCGGTGCCGAGGCGGGCACCCTGGAGGAGATCACCGAGAACTGGGAGCGGATCAAGCGGGCAGAGAAGGCGCGGAGTTCGGTGCTGGACGGGGTGGCCCTGAGTCAGCCCGCGCTGGCCCTGGCCGCGCAGATCCTGGACCGCGCCGCCCGCAGAGGCATCGAGGTCCCACCGCCGTTGGCCGCCACCCAGGTAGACGCGGAGGCGCGGCTGGGCGCCAGCCTCCTGGCCACGGTAGCGGCGGCCCGCGAGGCAGGAATCGACCCGGAGGCAGCCCTCCGCCGCGCCACCCTCGCCTACGGCGAGGCCATCCGCGCCGCCGAAACCCCACCCCCGCCCGTCAGCCCGCGGTGATCAAGAGGTTTGCGTCAATTTCCGGCTCGGATCTGACGCAAACCTCTTGATCAACCTGACTGTGCTGGGGTGGGGCGGTCGGTAGGGTGGGGCGGGTGGAAGCGTTTGGGGTATTGGCTGAGCGGGTTGTCGAGGCGCTGCTGGAGTCGCGGCCGGGGGTTGCCACCGCTGCCGGGGATCACCGGTTCGACGACCGGCTACCCGACCTGTCCGTCGACGCGCTGGCCGCCGACCGGGCGATGCTCTCCGACGCGGCCAACGCGCTGTCCGAACTGGACCCGGACTCGCTCGACCTGGACGAGCAGGTCGACCACGCGCTGCTCAGCTCATTCGTGGACCGGGAGCTGTTCGAGCTGACCGAGATCCGGTCGCACGAGTGGGATCCGCTGCGCCACAACCCCGGTGCGCTCCTGCACCCGCTGCTGGCCCGCCCGTACGCCCCGGCGGAGGTGCGGCTGACCCAACTGGCCGGCCGGCTCGCCGCCGTACCGGACGCTCTCGCCACCGCCCGCGCGACGCTGCGGGACATGCCGCGGATCCACGCCGAGACGGCGGTCGGGCAGTTCACCGGCACGGCCGCGCTGATCCGCGACGAGCTGCCGGCACTGCTCGCCCAGGCGCCGAGCACCCTCGACCGGGTCGAGCCGGCGGCGACCGCGGCGATCGCCGCGCTGGAGGAGTTCGTCGCCTGGCTGCGCGTCGGCCTGGCCGACGACGCCGCCCCGGGCCGTGACCCGCGACTGGGCCGACGCCGCTGGGAGGCCCGCCTCTGGCACACCCTCGACACCGAGTTGAGCGCCGCCGAGATCCAGCGCCGCGCCTGGGCCAACCTGGACCGGGTCACCGCCGAGATCCGCGAGGCGGCAGTCGAGCTGGTCGGTGGCCCTGCCGACGACGCGGCCGTCCGCCGCGCACTCGACGTGCTGGCCGCCGAGCACCCGAACGACGCGACGATCGTCGACCTGGCCGGCATCACGCTGGACGAGGCCACCGACTTCGTGCGCGCGCACGACCTGGTCACCCTCGTCGACGACCGGTGCGTGATCCAGGAGATGCCGGAGTTCGCCCGGGGCGTCGCGGTGGCCTACTGCGACTCGCCAGGTCCGCTGGAGACCGCGCCCGTGCCCACCTTCTACTGCATCGCGCCCACCCCGTCGGACTGGCCGCCGCACCGGGTCGAGTCGTTCTACCGCGAGTACAACGACCACATGATCCGCAACCTGACGGTGCACGAGGCCATGCCGGGGCACTTCCTCCAGCTCGCCCACGCCCGCCGCTACGTCGGCGGCACCCGGGTCCGGGCCCTGGCCGAGTCCGGGCCGTTCATCGAGGGCTGGGCGGTGTACGCGGAGGAGCTGATGGTGGGGCTCGGCTTCGGCGGCCTCCCGGTGCGGTTGCAGCAGCTCAAGATGCAGCTCCGGATGACCATCAACGCGCTGCTGGACCAGCTGGTGCACGCCGAGGACCTCCCCGAGGCCGAGGCGATGGCGTTGATGACCGAACGCGGCTTTCAGGAGGAGGGCGAGGCGGCCGGCAAGTGGCGCCGGGCGCTGCTCACCTCCACCCAGCTCTCCACCTACTTCGTCGGGTACAGCGAGGTGGCCGAGATCGCCGCGGCCCGCCCGGACGGGGTGTCGGTCCGCGACTGGCACGACGCGATGCTCGCCCACGACTGCCCGCCCCCGCGCCACCTGCGCACCCTGCTGGGGATCTGAGCCCGCGCTGCCGCGCGCGTGGGTCAGCGCCGCCGGGCGGTCACCGTCGCGTCGATCAGCCAGCGCGAGATGGAGTACGCGGGCGGCAGCTCCGCCGGCAGCGCATCCAGGCCGAACCACCGGGCCTCGGTCAGCTCCCGGCCATCGACCACCGGCTCGGCGTGCGGGTCGGCGGCCCGGGCGGTGAACCCGGCGAGCAGCACACCAGGCCCGGAGATCGCCCACGGTTGGCTGCCGAAGTAGGCCAGGCGGTCCACGGGCAGCCGGACCTCCTCGCCAACCTCCCGGTGCACCGCCGCCTCCAGTGTCTCGCCGGCCTCGACGAAGCCGGCCACCAGCGCCCACAGCCCGGTCGGCCCGGTCGCGTGCCGGACCAGCAGCAGCTCGTCGGCGCGACCGGCGGGGCCGGGCCGGGTGATCGCCACCAGTACCGCGGCGGAGAGCTGCATCGGCACGTACAGGCCGCAGGCGGGGCATCGCCGGGCGGTCTCGCCGGGCAGGTCGGTCAGCTCGGCACGGCAGGCGCCGCACCACCGGTGGGTACGCCGCCACGTCACCACCGCCAGTGCCCGGCCGGCGAGCGAGGCGTGTGGCTCCGGCACCTCGGCGGCGAGCGAGGCCCAGCCGCGCGCCCGGCCGGGCAGATCGTCGGCGCTGGGCACGTCGGTGGCCCACGCGGGTGTTCCGTCCAGGGTGCCCAGCGGCACCCAGTCGGTGTCGGCCGGCAGGTCGACCACCCGGAGCGGTCGGCCGTCGGCGGCGGTCAGCAGCTTCGCGCCGGTCACCGGCAGGGCCAGGTCGCCGGGGGCGGGCGGTCGGCTCCGGTCGGCTCCCGGCCGGAACCCGTCGGGCGGTGCGCTGGACGGGGGCAGGCCCGTCCGGTCGGTCACGAGCCGCTGGGGCGACGGTCCACGACACCGGCGCCGGCAGGCGGGTCGAACGCGCCCGTGTCGACGGTCGCGGAGTAACGGCTCAGCGCCAGGTCCACCGGCTTGCCGTCGACCGGCCCGGTGAAGCTGCCGAGTACGCCCTCCGTGGTCACGCAGGCGGTGAAGTCGCCGGACGACGAGCCCTGCACCTCGACGCAGGCGGCGTGGTGCCCGGCGACTGTGGTGTCGCTCTGCTTGATGACCGCCTGTGGGTCGAGCGCGGCGGCGGTCAGCAGCCCGACCACCACGGGTGGGGTGGCGAGGCCCTTCTGGTTGGCCTCGCCGAAGAGCGTCACGGTCGGTTTGCTGCCCGGTGTGGGCGGGGCGACAAGCGTGCACTCGGGGCGGGCGCCTGTCGTCGTACACCTGGTGATGGCCTCCGGGGTGACGGTGAGTCGCCCGCCCGGGTAGGTGTACGCGGACCGGGCCGGATCCTGGGCCTGCACGATCGCGGCGCGCTGGCCGCCCGGAAGTTGGTAGTCGGCCGAGTAGGTCAACTCCAGCGCCCGGTCGAGCCGGGCGGCGAGGTCGTTGACGAGTTCCGAGCGACCCATGGCGACTCCGGCGTCCTCGAACGTCTGACAGCCGGTGACCGTGAGCGACGCGATGACCGACACGGCGAGCATGCGGAGGGTGGTCGAGGCGGCGGGCATGACGACCAGCCTGGTGGATCTGGTCCGCGCAGCGCAAACCCGTTGCCGGTTGACGCCCGGAAATCCGGGAATGTCCGTCAACGCGGGGCGACTCGGGTGCGCGGGCGACGCCGTGCCCGTTCGCGCCGCCCGATACGCTGCGTTCAACACCTGCCTCAGCCGCACCGTCGCGGCCCACCCACGGACCGGATCACAACAACGAGGAGCGACTTAGTGGCAACCATCGAGGGAATCGTCGCCCGGGAGATTCTCGACTCGCGGGGCAACCCCACGGTCGAGGTCGAGGTCGGCCTGGACGACGGCACGGTCGCCCGCGCCGCCGTGCCCTCCGGCGCCTCCACCGGCGCCTTCGAGGCGATCGAGCTGCGCGACGGTGACGCCGACCGCTACCAGGGCAAGGGCGTGGAGAAGGCGGTCTCCAACGTCGAAGACAAGATCGTCGACCAGATCATCGGGTACGAGGCCAGCGAGCAGCGGCTCATCGACCAGAAGATGCTCGACATCGACGGCACCGACAGCAAGTCGGAGCTGGGCGCGAACGCCATCCTCGGGGTCTCCCTGGCGGTGGCGAAGGCCGCTGCCGGCAGCGCCGAGCTGAGCCTCTTCCGCTACCTGGGCGGCCCGAACGCGCACCTCCTGCCGGTGCCGATGATGAACATCCTCAACGGTGGCGCGCACGCCGACTCGAACGTCGACATCCAGGAGTTCATGGTCGCGCCGATCGGCGCGCCCACCTTCCGCGAGGCGCTGCGCTCGGGCGCGGAGGTCTACCACGCGCTGAAGTCGGTGCTGAAGAAGAAGGGCCTGTCCACCGGGCTCGGCGACGAGGGTGGGTTCGCGCCGAACCTGCCGACCAACGCGGCAGCCCTGGACCTGATCGCCGAGGCGGTCGAGAAGGCCGGTTACCGGCTCGGCACCGACATCGTGTTCGCGCTCGACGTGGCGGCCACCGAGTTCTTCGACAACGGCACCTACACCTTCGAGGGTGCCGCGAAGTCCGCCGAGGAGATGAGCAACTACTACACCAAGCTGGCCGGTGACTACCCGATCGTGTCGATCGAGGATCCGCTGGCGGAGGACGACTGGAGTGGCTGGCAGACGCTGACCGCCTCGATCGGCGACCGGGTGCAGATCGTCGGTGACGACCTGTTCGTGACCAACCCGCAGCGCATCGCCCGCGGCATCGCGGAGAAGTCCGCGAACGCGGTCCTGGTCAAGGTCAACCAGATCGGCTCGCTGACCGAGACCCTGGACGCCGTGGACCTGGCCCACCGGGCCGGCTTCAAGTGCATGATGAGCCACCGTTCCGGCGAGACCGAGGACACCACCATCGCCGACCTGGCGGTGGCCACCGGCTGCGGCCAGATCAAGACCGGCGCGCCGGCCCGCTCGGACCGCGTCGCGAAGTACAACCAGTTGCTCCGGATCGAGGAGGAGCTGGCCGACGCGGCGCGCTACGCGGGCGCCGGCGCGTTCCCGCGCTACCGTTCGGCCTGAGCGCGCGAAGCCTCGGGGGAGGGGTGTGACGATGCAGCAGCGCCGCACACCGGGTGGTCAGCGTCCCGCCCGCCGGCCGGGTCAATCCGGTCGGTCGGGTGGCGGCCGGGCCACCCGGGGATCGGTCCGCGAGACCGGCGTCCGCGCCGAGCCGCGCGGCACCGCTGGTCGGGCTCCGGGCGCGGCCCGGGGCGCCGAGGGCGTCCGCTCCGCGAATCGTCCCGCCGCCGCTCGGCGTACCGCCGCCGGTGGCGCCGTCAAGCGGCTCACCGCACCCCACCCCCGTCGCTTCACCGGTCGGGCCACCGTGCTGTTCGCGGTCCTGATCGCGCTCGCGCTGGCCTACACCTACCCGGTCCGGGTCTATCTGGACCAGCAGGCCGACATCGAGCGGATGGAGGCCGCGCAGGCGGTGCAGGAGGCGGAGATCGCCAAGCTCGAGGCCGAGGCCGCCAACTGGAAGGACGAGGCGTACATCGAGACCAAGGCCCGGGAGCGGTTCTTCATGGGCCGCCCCGGCGAGAAGATGATGGTGGTGCTGAACGACCCGGAGGGCGCCGCCCGGGACGCCGGGAAGTCGGCCGGTTCGGCCGCCCCGGCGGGGCCAACGACCTGGTACGACACGCTCTGGTCGAGCGTGCAGGCGGCGGACAGCCAGCAGCCGGGCAAGTGATCCACCGATCGACGCACCAGGAGAGACCGTGACTGTCGTACCACCGTCGGAGCCGGCGGCAGATTCCGTACCCCTGCCGCAGCGTGAGTCGGCCACCGAGGCGGACCTGGCCGCGGTGGCCGCGCAGCTCGGCCGGACGCCCCGGGGCACCCGGGCGGTGGCCCACCGTTGCCCGTGCGGACTCCCGGACGTGGTGGAGACGACTCCCCGTCTCGCCGACGGCACGCCGTTTCCCACGCTCTACTACCTGACCTGTCCCCGGGCCACCGCGGCGTGCAGCCGGCTGGAGTCGGCGGGGCTGATGAAGGACATGGCGGACCGGCTGACGACGGATCCCGAGTTGGCCGCCCACTACCGGGCCGCGCACGAGGACTACCTCACCCGCCGGGAGGCGATCGGCGAGGTGCCCGAGATCGCCGGTGTCTCGGCGGGTGGCATGCCGGGCCGGGTGAAGTGCCTGCACGTGCACCTGGGTCACGCGCTGGGCGCCGGCCCGGGGGTGAACCCGTTCGGTGACGAGACGTTGGAGCTGGTCGAGCCCTGGTGGACGGCCGGCCCGTGCGTGGACGTCCCGGCGGCCGAGTGAACGCGCCGGCCGGGTCCTCGGCGCCGGAGAGCCAGATCCTGGTGCGGCGCGCCCGCACCGGCGACGTGCGCGGCATCCGGCAGCTGGTCGACACCTACACCAACGACCGGCGGTTGTTGAGCAAGGCGACGGTCACCCTCTACGAGCAGGTGCAGGAGTTCCGGGTGGCGGTCCGCCCCGCCGACGGCGCGGTGGTGGGGTGCGGTGCGCTGCACGTCATGTGGGAGGACCTGGCCGAGATCCGTACGGTCGCGGTGGACCCGGTCTGTCGGGGCCGACGGATCGGGCACCGGCTGGTGGGCGAGCTGATCGACGCGGCCCGCGAGTTGGGGGTGGCCCGGATCTTCGTGCTCACCTTCGAGACGCGGTTCTTCGGCGCGTTCGGCTTCCAGGAGATCGACGGCGCACCGGTGCCGCAACCGGTGTACGAGCAGTTGCTGCGCTCGTACGACGAGGGTGTCGCGGAGTTCCTCGACCTGGAGCGGGTCAAGCCGAACACGCTCGGCAACACCCGGATGCTGCTGCGCCTGTAGGTCAGGCCTTGCGGGGGTGCGCGGCGAAGAACTCCCACATCAGGTCGGTGGCCGAGAGTCCTGCGGAGGAGTCGGCGAGCGAACCGGTCGTCGCCCCCGGCCAACTGTGGCCCATCTCGGGCAGGGTGTAGACGCTCACGTCGCTGCCGTCCTTGCAGCTCGCCAGCGTGTGCGTCACGCCCGGCACACCGGACGCCTTCGGGCTGGACCGGCAGGAGAGCCGCTGCTGCCAGGTCTTCATGCCGGCCTGGAACGTCGAGGCGTACCGGTCCTGGCCGCCGATGAAGGTGATCACGGAGACCGGGCTCTTCGGCACGTAGGTCTCGGCCGTGGTCAGTTTTCCGCTGTACCCGCCGCTGACCGCCCCGATCGCGGCGAACTTGCCGGTGCTCTCCACCGCCGCCCGGAAGCTCATGTCGCCGCCGTTCGAGATACCGGTGAGATAGACCCGATTCGCGTCCGCGTGCCAGGTCTGCACCAGGTGGTCGGTGAGGGCGCTGAGGAAACCGACGTCGTCCGCGTTGCCGCAGCAGATCAGCGCGTTGAAGCCGCCGTCCACCCCGTCGGGATAGGCCACCAGCGCGTTGTCCTTGTCGGCCTTGGCTTCCAGGCCGGCCAGCTCCCGGATGCCGGTGGCGCTTCCGGGATAGAAGTGCAGCGCGATGACCAGCGCGGGCGACCGGCTCGGGTCGTACCCAGGTGGTGCGTGCAGCAGGTAGCTGCGCTCCTGGCCGTTGTGGTTCAGGGTGAGGTCGTGGTCACCCGCAGCCGGGGATTCGCTGGTCGCGGCGGGCGGGGCCGGCGCGGGCCGTCCCCGCTCACCGCAAGCCGCAACCAGGACAATGAGGCAGAGCCCCGTCAACACCGCCATCATTCGCCGCACGTCGGCCACCCCCCGTAGACCCGCGTCCACTCTGGAGGTGCGTCGCTGGTGGAACAACCCTTTCGGCCCTGGGCGAAGGGGGGCAGGCTGTCCCTCATGCTTCGTCTCCAGCTCGGGCCGGCCGACCTCTGTCGGGTGCGGTTCGCCGACCGGCTGCATCCGGTCGGCACCGCACTGCTGGCCGGTCAGTGGCTACGGGACCCGACGGTTGCGGCGTTGGCACCGGCGCTGGCCGATCAGGCGGCGACGGTCGAGCGCACGGGCACCGCGCGGGCCGCCACCGCGACGCTGCGGCACCTGCTCCCCGCCCGGGGACGCCTGCCGGACTTCGTCACCCCGTGGGCCGGCCTGGAATCGGTCGAGGCCGGTCTGGAGGCGATCCGGGCCACTCCGGCAGGGCGGATCCGGGCCGAGGCCACCGCGTCGTACGCGCAGACGGCTGTCACCCCGCTGCGGCGGCGGTTCGCGGATGCTGACCCGGAGGTGTTGGGCCTGTTCGGCGGGGCCGTCCGCACCTGGTTCGACGCGGTCCTGGCACCGCTCTGGCCCGATCTGACCGGCGCGTACCGCCAGCAGGTGACCTGTGCCAGCCATCGGCTGGCGCAGCATGGCCTGGACGGCCTCTTCGCGGGGTTGCACCCGGCGATCCGGTGGCGGGAGCCAATGCTGGAGGTGCGGACGTGGTGGAGCGGGGACCTGCCCGGCACCGGCCACGGGCTGATCCTGCTGCCCTCCCCGTTGGCCGGACCCCGCCCCCGGGTGCTGGTCCAGCCCGGTCACCCGATCCTGCTCGTCTATCCGACGGTGCTGCCCGCGCTCGGGGCCACCGCCGGGGGTGATTCCCTCGGTCGACTGCTCGGTGCCACCCGGGCGCTGGTGCTGCGTCGGCTGGCGGTCGACGGCGGGATGACCACCACCGTGCTGTCCCGGGCCGTCGGGATCAGTCTCTCCTCGGCCTCGGAGCACGCCACCGCGCTGCGGTCGGCCGGTCTGGTGGCCAGCGAGCGGGAGGGTGGGGCGGTTCGGCATCACCTGACCGCGCTCGGCGCGCAGTTGTCGAGCGGCTCGTCCGAGGGGCGGCACCCCGGCCACGCTCCGGGGTGGCCGCCCGTCCTGCCGTAAGGTTGCTGCCGTGACGACGCGTGTGGCGGCCATCGACTGCGGGACCAACTCGATCCGACTGCTGGTCGCGGACCTGCCCGAGGAGTCCACCGGGGCGCCGCTGACCGACCTGACCCGGCGGATGGAGATCGTCCGACTCGGCCAGGGTGTCGACCGCACCGGCCGGTTGGCGCCGGAGGCGATCGAACGGACCCGGGTGGCACTGGCGTCGTACGCGGTCGACATCGAGAAGCTGGGCGCGGAGCGGGTGCGCATGTGCGCCACCTCGGCATCCCGGGACGCCGCCAACGCCGACGACTTCACCGAGATGGTGCGGGGCACCCTCGGCGTCGCGCCGGAGGTTGTCACCGGCGACGAGGAGGCCCGGCTGTCGTTCACCGGCGCGGTGCGTGGCCTGCCGACCGACGCGAAGGAGCCGTTCCTGGTCGTCGACATCGGCGGTGGTTCCACCGAGTTCGTGGTCGGTGACCGGGCCGCGGGGGTGCGCGCGGCGATCTCGGTGGACATCGGCTGTGTGCGAATGACCGAGCGGCACCTGCCCGGCGACCCGCCGACGTCCGATCAGGTCAGGGCGGCAGAGGCCGATATCGCGGCGGCGGTGGACCGGGCGCTCGCCGTGGTGCCCGGCCGCGAGGCGGCTACCCTGGTCGGCCTCGCCGGGTCGGTCACCACCGTGGTCGCCATCGCGCAGGGCCTGCGGGAGTACGACCCGGAGCGCATCCACCACGCCCGGGTGTCGTACGAGGCGGTCGCCCAGGTGACGGCGGACCTGCTGGGCCAGACCCGTGCGCAGCGGTTGGCGATCCCGGTGATGCACCCGGGCCGGGCCGACGTGATCGGCGCGGGAGCGCTGGTGCTCCGCGTGATCATGGAGCGGGCCGGGATGCCGTCGGTGGTCGCCTCGGAGCACGACATTCTCGACGGCATCGCCTGGAGCCTCCAGCCAACCACCGAGCGCTAGGCGTTGATCGACTCGCCCTCCGTGTAGCCGGGGTGTCCGGGCAGCGTGGATGCCCCGTTTTGCGGACAACCACGGACTCGCCACACGCCAAGATCGCACTCGATCACGGAAATAGTGGCATCGTCCATACGCTGAGGCCACTACATCCCTGATCGAGCACGATCAAGGGGCGCCCGTGCCCGTGCCCGTGCCCGTGCCCGTGCCCGTGCCGTGCCCGCCCGGCGTGTCGGGGCGTAATCGTTGACGGTACTTCGCATTGCACAGTAGTGTGCATTGCGTGGACACCACACAGTTGCTGAAGGGCGTGCTCGACATGGCCGTCCTGGCTGTCCTCCGAGAGGAGGACGGCTACGGTTATGACATCCTGCGCCGGTTGCGTGAGGCCGGCCTGGAGGAGGTCGGTGACGCCTCGGTCTACGGGACGCTGCGCCGCCTCTTCGCCGCCGGCCTGCTCACCACCTACGTCGTGCCGAGCGAGTCCGGGCCGCACCGCAAGTACTACTCACTCAACGCCGCGGGGCGCGACCAGTTGACCCGCTCCGGCAAGCTCTGGCGCTCGTTCGCCACCACCATGGACAGTCTGCTCGACGATCGGGGGATGGCGGCATGACCGTCGCGGAGCAGGAGATCACCGACTATGTGGCGCGGGTCCGGGCCGCTCTGGCCGACCTGCCGGCCACACAACGCGACGAGCTGACCGAGGATCTCGCCGACCACCTCACCGAGGTCGCCGCCGAGGCCGAGGGCACCCTGGTCGAGCGGCTGGGCGAGCCCGAGACGTACGCCGCCGAGCTGCGCGCCGCGGCCGGCGCCGCCCCGGGCGGCGGTGTGCGCAATCTCGACCACCGGGTCACCGCCGCGCTGGTCCGGCTGCGCAGCCGGCTGAGCGCGATCGACACCCGGCTCGGTCCACCCCTGGGGTACGCGCACGCCAGCGACTTCCTCCGCCTGCTGCGCCCCGGCTGGTGGGTGCTGCGCGGCTACCTGGCGGCGATGCTGGTCAGCGTGGTCAGCAGCGGTGGCGGCATTGGTCTGCTGCCCCGCTTCGGTGGCGAGCTGCTGGCTGGCCTGATCATGCTGGTCGGCTTCGTCCTCGCCTCGATCTGGCTCGGACGCCGGTCCGCCCAGCTGGCCCGCTGGCCACGATCGGCGGTGCAGGTGGGCAGCGCGGTGCTGGTGGTCTTCGCGCTCATCGGGCTGGTCGACGCTGAGGGTAGGCACGCCGACGACTACTACTACGACCAGACCTCGGTCGACAGCCAGTACAGCCAGGTCCGGGACGTCTTCGTCTACGACAGTGAGGGCCGGCTGGTGGAGAACGCCCGACTCTTCGACCAGGACGGCAACCCGATCCGCCTCGGCTACCCGGACTGTGGTCCAGTCAGCGAGAACGGCAACCCGCTACTGCGGCCGTACCCGTACTGCGTGGACCGGGCGCCCTTCGGCCCCCGCGGTCCGGCCGGGTCCAATCCCACCGTGACAACACCGCCCGCGACCAGCACGCCGCCGGCCGGGCCGACCAGCACGCCTACGGCGGAGCCGACCAGCACGCCGCCGGCCGGGCCGACCAGCACGCCGTCGAGCGGAACGACGACCGGCGAGCCCTCGGCGGAGCCCACCAAGACACCGAGTCCCACCCCCACGAGTTGAGTCACGGTGTGTGAATTGGATCATGCGGGCGAGGCTGGAAATAACTGAACGGACGAGGCGAGCGGGACGGCACCGGAAATCAATGATCGTTACGGTGTCGTCTGCTCATCCACCCCTCGGAAGGAACCCCCGTGCCAGAGCAGGTCGCACCGCAGTCCGCGTCCGACGCCGCACCGGCTGAGCCGGCCGTCGAGACGCCGCAGCCGACCGGGCCGCAGGCGGCGGTGTCCCGTCCGGCCGAGTCGGCGTCGGCCGAGCCGCGTGTGGCCGAGTCGAAATCGGCCGGTGCGATTGTGCCCAAGCCGCGTGTGGCCGACCCGGAGTCGGCCGGGTCGGAGTCGGCCGGGTCAGAGTCGGCCGGGTCGGAGTCGGCCGGGTCGGAGTCGGCCGCGTCGCGCCCGGCAGACCCGCAGTCGGTCGAGCCGAAATCGGCCGAACCGATTGTGCCCAAGCCGCGCGTCACCGCCGCGGAGTCGACCGACCCCGACTCGACCGAGCCGCGTTCGGCAGACCCGGAGTCGGCCGAGCCCGAGTCGGCCGAGCCGCAGTCGGTCGAGCCGGAGGTGAAGAAGTTCGGTGCGATGAAGGTCCTCGGCATCGTCGGCGCGATCCTCGCGGTCGCCGTCGTCGCCGGCCTGAAGTTCGGTGTCGTCTCGGCGATCGGCAACGTCATCAACAAGGACGAGACGGCTGCCGCCAGGGCCGGTGACTGTATCGCCAAGTTGCCCGAGGTCACCGGCACCAAGCAGGAGAAGGTGACCGACGCCAGGATCGTCGGGTGCGCCTCCACCGAGGCGGTGTACAACGTGGTCGGTCGGGTCGACGACCAGACCCAGGACCAGGCCAGAGCCGGCACGGCCTGCGAGCAGTACTTCAAGCCGGACGAACAGGGTTACATCTACTCCACCATCCTGCCCGGCAAGACGGGCTACGTGCTCTGCCTGACCAAGAAGGCCTGACCACAGAAGGCCTGACCACAGCGGTGGATCGGCATCGACGGCGGCGGGGAACCCACCCCGCCGCCGTCGACGTACCCGGAGTCACCGGCGGGCGAACAGGAGGTGAATGCCACTGTTCCGGCGTCTTCCCGGCGGCGGCGCGGCATGGCAGGCTACCGGCACTGGAACCACTGGGCGACCAGCCAACGATGACTGACCGCTAGGAGGACGGCCCATGGGCGAAATGGTGACCTACCGCAGCAACGGGGGTACGAGCGAGGGGTATCTCGCGATACCCGCCAGTGGTTTGGCCAGCCCCGCCGTCATCGTCATCCAGGAGTGGTGGGGGCTGGTCCCGCACATCCGGTCGGTCGCGGAGCGGTTCGCCGAAGCCGGCTTCGTCGCTCTCGCCCCGGACTTCTACCACGGTGAGACGACAAGTGAGCCGGACGAGGCGCAGCGACTGCTGATGGCGATGCGGATGGACGAGGCGGCGAAGGACATCGCCGGCGCGGCCGACTATCTCGCCGGGCGGCCGGAGGTCACCGGTAAGGTCGGTGCCGTGGGCTTCTGCGCCGGTGGCAGCCTCGCCCTCTGGTCGGCCACCGTCTCCGAGCGGATCGTCGCGACCGCCGGTTTCTACCCGGTGCTGCCGTGGGAGTCGATGCGCCCCGACTGGGCCGACTACGCCGGCAAGGCCGCGGTCGTCCACTGCTCCGAAGAGGACGGCACCTCGGCCGCCGAGGGCGTGCAGATCGCCCGCCGGGCCATCGAGGAGGCCGGCGGCGACTGCCACCTCTACGACTATCCGGGCACCTCACACGCCTTCTTCAACGACGACCGCCCGGAGGCGTTCGACCAGCGCGCCGCCGCCAGTGCCTGGGCCCGCACCCTGGAACTCTTCCGGGCCAAGCTTGGCTGAGTCCCGTACCCCCGAGCAGGTGGTCGCCCGCGCAGCGCGGGCGACCGACCTGGCCGACCTGGACTCGGCGGTGAGCGACTGTTTCGCCTGCCCCCGCTTGGTCCGGTGGCGGGAGGAGGTCGCCCGCACCCGCCGGGCTGCCTTCCGCGACCAGGAGTACTGGGGTCGCCCGGTGCCGGGCTTCGGCACCGGGGACGCCCGGATCGCCATTCTCGGGCTGGCACCCGCCGCGCACGGCGGCAACCGCACGGGCCGGATCTTCACCGGTGACCGGTCCGGTGACGTGCTGTTCGCCGCGCTGCACCGGGCCGGGCTGGCCAACCAACCGACAAGCGTCGCCGCCGACGATGGGCTCGCCCTGCGAGACCTGCGGATCTTCTCGGCCGTCCGTTGTGCGCCGCCGGACAACAAACCGACCCCGCCCGAGCGGGACAACTGCGCGCCCTGGCTGCACCGCGAGGTCACGCTGATCCAGCCCACGCTGCGTGTCGTCGTCGCGCTTGGCGCGTTCGCCTGGGCCTCGTGGTGGCCGGTGCTTCGCGAGGTGTACGGGCAGCGCCCGCCCAGCCCGCGACCGAGGTTCGGTCATGGGGCACACTGGTCCGGCACGGCCGCTCCGGACTTGCTCGGCTGCTACCACGTCAGCCAGCAGAACACCTTCACCGGGCGGCTGACACCAAAGATGCTGGACGACGTCTTCGGCCAGGCTAAGCAGCTGGCCGGGGTGGACTGAGACGCGCGTGGGGTGGTGGCGATGACCGACGGAACACGCGCCCCCACTTCGTTGCCGGCCGCCGAGCCGGGGGTGTCGCGCTCGGCGCTCGGTCTGCTTCGCCGGTGGTGGCCGGTCGCCGCGGTCGCCGCACTGCTCGGCGGTGCCGCGCTGGCGTCCGGGCACTCGTCGATCGGCGCCAGCCGGATCCCGCCAGCCGCGGAGGACGTCCCGTGGGTGCCCGAGTACCCGACCGCCGAGCCGTCGCGGTCCATCCCGGTCGAGCCGCGTACCGCCGGTGAGGCCACGCAGGCACACATCCCGGAGTGGGTCGCCACCGTGGCGATGGCTCTGCTCGGGCTGGCCATCCTCGCCGCCCTCGGTTACCTGTCCTGGATCCTGATCCGGGGCGCACTGAAACGCACCAACCGGGCCCTGCCGACGCAGCGGGCCCGGCGTACCGCCGAGGGCACCGCCCGGGAGGTGGTCGCCGCCCTCGACGCCGGCCTGGTGGAGCTCGACGACCGGGACACCGACCCCCGGGTGGCGGTGATCGCCTGCTGGGTGCGCCTGGAGGAGGCCGCCGCCGCGGCCGGCGTGCCCCGGCTCGCCGGGGACACCCCCACCGACCTGGTCAGCCGGCTGTTGCACGGTGACCCGGCGGCCGGCGTTCCGGCGATCGTCAGCACCGAGGTGCTGGCCGAGTTCGCGCACGTCTACCGGGAGGCCCGCTACGCCACCCGCCCGGTCGACGAACGCACCCGCGACCAGGCCCGCGCCGCACTTCGTCGGCTGCGCGGAGAGCTCACGGCGGTGGCCTCATGAGCAGCACCAGCATCGACGACCTGCTCGCGTTCGACGAGGAGGCGGCGCCGAAAGGCCCGCAGGCACCCCGCTCCCGGACCGGCCCGGTGGTACGCGCCCTCTTGTCGGCCGCCGCGGTGGTCGCGGTGTTGCTCGTCGGCCTCCGCGCGGTCGGCCTCCAGGTCTCGCTGCCGGTACTCATCGCCGGGGTGCTCGCCGTGCTGGGGGTCCGCCGGATCACCGCCCTGCTCGCGCCGCCACCCCCGCCGCCGCCCGCTCGTCGGGCCGGCACGGGTGAGGAGGACGGCAGCTACAACTGGGCCACCCGGGACGCGCTTCGTGGCGCGATCAACCAGTGGGAACGGCCGCTGGACTGGTCCTCGAACCGACCCGAACGTTTTACCGGGGTGGTCCTGCCCCGGATCGGTGAACTGGCCGACGAGCGGATGCGCCTGAAGCACGGCGTCACCCGCGAGTCGGACCCGGCCCGCGCCCGCGTCCTGCTGGGTGACCGGCTGTGGACGTTCCTGGAGACCCCGCCTCGCCGCACCCCGTCGCCACGCGACCTCGCGGTGATCGTCGCCGAACTGGAGAAGATCTGATGAACGACGTGGACCGGAGTATTGCCCCCGCCGAGGTCGGCCACCTGGCTCGGGCGGTCCTGGACGCGGTCGGCACCGTCGTGGTCGGCAAGCGGGACGCGTTGGAGCTGGTCCTCGCCGGCATCCTGGCGGGTGGCCACGTGCTGCTGGAAGATCTGCCGGGGCTGGGCAAGACGCTCACCGCTCGCTCGTTCGCCCAGGCGCTGGGCCTGGACTTCCGCCGGTTGCAGTTCACCCCCGACCTGCTCCCCGCCGACGTCACCGGCTCGTTCCTGTATGACCAGCGCAACGGCGACTTCACCTTCCGGGCCGGGCCGGTCTTCACCAACCTGCTGCTCGCCGACGAGATCAACCGGACGCCGCCGAAGACGCAGTCCGCGCTGCTGGAGGCGATGCAGGAGAAGCAGGTCTCGGTGGAGGGGGTGACCTACAAGCTGGACGAGCCGTTCCACGTGCTGGCCACCGCCAACCCCATCGAGTACGAGGGCACGTACCCGCTGCCCGAGGCCCAGTTGGACAGGTTCCTGCTGCGGGTCTCCTTCGGTTACCCGCAGCACGAGGAGGAGTGGGAGGTGCTCCGCCGCCGGATGAGCCGTCGCCGTGAGGAGGCGGACATCAAGCCGGTGGTCGACGCCGCCACGCTGCGGGCCATGCAGGCCGCCCTGGAGGACGTGGTGGTGGAGGACTCCATCGGCCGTTACATCGTCTCCCTCACCGCGGCCACCCGGGAGCACCCGTCGGTGCTGGTCGGCGCCTCGCCGCGCGGATCGTTGGCGCTGCTGCTGCTGGCCCGGGTCCGCGCGGTGTTCGGCGGACGGGACTACGTGGTGCCGGAGGACGTCAAGGAGGTGGCCGCTCCCGCCCTGGCCCACCGGATCACCCTGCGCCCGGAGATGTGGTTGCGCCGGGTCGACCCGGCGTTCGTGGTCGGCGAGGTGCTGGAGGCCACCCCCGCTCCGGCGAGTGGCGCGCTGCCCAGCTACGCCGCGGGCGGGCCTCGGCACTGATGACCGGACCGACCGCGCCGATGGCCACCGAGCCGGAACCGGCTGCTGGCTGGGCACCCACCTGGGCGCTCGGCCGGGCGGTGCTGCTCGCCGGCCTGCTGCTGGTGGCGGGGGTGCTGCTGGGACGGGTCGACCTGATCGTGCTGGCCGCCCCGTTCGCGCTGGGCACCGCGTACGCGCTGCGCCGGCGGCCCACGGCGCTGCCGCAGGTGTGGATCAGCCAGGATGAGGACGGGCCGCTGGTCGAGGGCGGCGACGTGACGGCGGCGGTGAGCGTCGGCAACCCGGACAGCGTCGACTACGACCTGGTGGTGGTGCGTTCCCGCGTGTCGCCGTGGTTGCGCATCACCCGGGCCGGCTTCGCCCGCGACGGGGCCGTCGACGACGTGCCGTCCGCCGCCACGACGCCGGCCGACGGTGGGGCTCCGGCCAGCGGCCGGGGCCGTTCGATCGCCGACCGGCCGTTCGTGACAGCGGTGCCCACCGGGACGGTGGCGGATCTGGAACTCGCCGGCCGCGCCGTGCGCTGGGGCCGGCATCCGGTGGGACCGGCCGGTGCGCGGGTCGCCACGGCGGGCGGCCTGCTGGTCTCCCGGGCGGTGCTCACCGAGCCGGTCCGGGTGCGGGTGTACCCGCGTACCGAGCCGTTCGAGGCTGTCGAGGCCATGCCCCGCGCCGCCGGGCTGGTCGGGGCGCACCACTCCCGCCGGCCCGGCGAGGGCGGCGAGCTGGCCGGCGTACGGATCTTCGCCCCGGGGGACCGGCTGCGTCGCATCGACTGGCGGGTGTCGTTGC
This sequence comes from Micromonospora sp. NPDC049204, assembly GCF_040647935.1. Classification (NCBI taxonomy): domain Bacteria; kingdom Bacillati; phylum Actinomycetota; class Actinomycetes; order Micromonosporales; family Micromonosporaceae; genus Micromonospora; species Micromonospora sp. NPDC049204. The sequence goes on from NZ_JBEZDC010000002.1 coordinate 415,351, forward strand.
GCGCCCGGCAGCTGCACGTGGCAGCCACGCTCTCCGACCGCGACGCGGAGGTGGTGGTGCTGATCGACGTGCTCGCCGAGGCTGGCCGGTCCGGCGGGGTGAGCGGTGCCGCCTCGGTGCTGGACACCACGGTCCGGGCCACGGCCGCGATCGCCGAGCACTACCTGCACCGCGGCGACCGGGTCTCCCTGCTGGAGTACGGGCCGGGCGCTCGCCGACTACGTCCGGCCGCCGGGCGTCGGCAGTACCTGACCGTTCTCGAGTGGCTGCTCGACGTGCACGTCCATCCGTCCTCGCACGAGCCGTACGACCAGGTCTTCGGCCCGCAACTGCTCTCCTCGGACGCGCTCGTGGTGGTGTTGACTCCGCTGCTGGACGAACGGTCGGCGCAGATGCTCGCCCGGCTGGCCCGCGCCGGGCGGTTCGTGGTGGCCGTCGACACACTGCCGACCGACCTGGCGTCACCGAAGGACCTGGGCTGGGCCGAGGTGGCGTACCGGCTGTGGCGCCTGGACCGGGAGGTCATGATCGGGCAGCTCCGGGAGCACGGCGTACCTGTGGTGCGCTGGGCCGGTGCCGGCAGTCTGGACCAGGTGTTGCGGGACGTGGCCCGGCTGGCGACGGCTCCGAGGGTTGGTGGCAGATGATCGACGCGGTGACCGGGCGGGTTCGGGCCGCCCAGAACGCGGTGGCCCGCATCAGTGTCACCCCGCTGCTGGTGCGGACCGGGATCTTCGTCATCGTGTTTGCCGGGTTCGTCCTGGCCTTCCCCTCCGAGGTGCTTTCCGGCCGACCGCTCCTCTTTCTGGCGGTGACCGCGCTGCTGCCCGCGCTCGGTCCGCGCCGGGTCTGGGCGGTCTTCACGGCGTTGGTCACGGTCGGCGGTTGGCTGCTCGCCACCGACGGGTACAGCCGCCCGGTCGCCCTCTGGCGGCTGCTCGCCGTCGCCGCCCTGCTCTACCTGGCGCACACCCTCTGCGCGCTGGCCGCACTGTTGCCCTATGACGCGGTGGTGGACCCCGCGCTGATCAGCCGGTGGTTGCTGCGGGCGGGTGGCGTCCTGCTGGGCACCGCGGTGCTGGGGGTGCTGTTGTTGCAGGCCGCGGGCATGGGTGGGGAGGCCGGATACCAGTGGGTGACCCTGCTGGGGCTGCTGCTGGCCGTGGGGACGGCGGCGTTGCTGGGCTGGCTGCTGCGACGGCGGTGACGGCTGCGATCTGAGGGTTACGCAGGTCACACGGGTTGTGCTCCGTCACAGATGGGGGCCGCGAGCGGCATTACCTGAGCCGGCCGGGGAAAGATAGACAACGTGAATCCGAAGCGGATCCTTGTGGTGGGTGCCGGGCACGTCGGTCTGTACGCGGCGCTGCGCCTGTCGAAGAAGCTCAGCTCCCGTGAGGCTGAGGTCATGGTGGTGGACCCCCAGCCGCACATGACCTATCAGCCGTTCCTGCCCGAGGCCGCGGCGGGCAACATCTCCCCGCGGCACTCCGTGGTGCCGCTGCGCCGGGAGTTGAAGCGGTGCAAGATGGTGGCCGGCACGGTCACGCGGATCGAGCACGACCGCAAGGTCGCCACCGTGCAGCCGATCAGCGGCCCGGCCCGGGAGATCACCTACGACCACGTGGTCGTGGCCCCGGGGTCGGTCTCCCGCACCCTGCCGATCCCTGGTCTGCATGAGCAGGGCATCGGGTTCAAGACCATCGGCGAGGCGATCTACCTGCGCAACCATGTCCTCGACCGGCTCGACGTGGCAGCCGCCACGGCGGATGCGGACGTCCGACGGTCGGCGCTGACCTTCACCTTCGTCGGCGGTGGGTACGCCGGCATCGAGGCGCTCGCCGAGATGGAGGACATGGCCCGCGACGCCCTGCGCTACTACCCGGAGCTGAACCAGGACGAGGTTCGCTGGGTGCTGGTCGAGGCGACCCAGCGGGTGCTGCCCGAGGTCGACCGGGACATGGGTGCGTACACCGTCCAGCAGCTGATGAAGCGCAACATGGACATCCGGCTGGACACCCGGCTCGAGTCCTGCGTCGACGGGGTGGTCAAGCTCTCCGACGGTGACAGCTTCCGGTCCGACACGATCGTGTGGACCGCTGGCGTGAAGCCGTCGCCGATGCTGGACGCGACCGATTTCCCGCGCGACGACCGTCGGCGGATCACCTGCCTGCCCACCCTTCAGGTGGTCGACGGTGACCAGGTGGTCGAGGGCGCGTGGAGCGCCGGTGACTGCGCCGCCGTGCCGGACCTCACCAAGGAGCCGGGCAACTTCTGCTCGCCGAGCGCCCAGCACGCGGTGCGTCAGGCCGCCCGGATGGCCGACAACATCGTGGCCGTGGTCCGGGGCCGCGAGCCGGTCAACTACAAGCACAAGCACGTCGGCAGCGTCGCGAGCCTCGGTCTGCACAAGGGCGTCGCCCAGGTGTACGGCATCAAGATGACCGGCTGGCCGGCCTGGGTCATGCACCGGACGTACCACATGAGCCGGATCCCGTCGTTCAACCGCAAGGTCCGGGTCGTGGTGGACTGGTCGTTGGCGTTCTTCCTCAAGCGTGAGGTGGTCGCCCTGGGGCAGTTGCACGACCCGCGCGAGGAGTTCGTCGAGGCGTCCCAGCCGGTCGGTGCCCCCCGCGTCTGACCCGAACACGCACGAGTAAGGCCCCTTCCTACCGGTTGCGGTGGGGAGGGGCCTTTCTCTGTGCGACGGCGGGGTCAGACCCGCCAGATCCAGGCGTCGGCCATCCGGGTCGCGGGGCCGTAGAGCTGCTCGAGGGTGTTTCGCAGGCTCTCCGCGTGGGGGGCGTCGTCGGCCAGCGCCACGCACGAGGCGCCCCAGAAGTCCGCGTCCACGGTGGCCTGCCGGCGCTGCTCCTCGCCGATGGCCGGTTGGTCACCGCGTCGGGCGACGTCCGCCAACAGAGCGGACGTGGGCTGCTTGAAGGTGCCCATCGCCGCGGTGCCGCGCCGCCCGTACGGGCCGATGAAGAACCCCTCGGGCAGGCTGAAGGCGGCGTTGGCGGCCGTGGCCCAGCGCATCGGCCCGGGTTCCTTGGGCGTGGGCAGCGGCACCGGCACCAACACCCCACCGGGTGGCACGCACTGCCGCCAGTGGCCGCCGGTGACGAACTCCGGCACGGCGGGCCGTTCGATCGTCGGCAGGGGAGTGGGGAAGATCGGCAGCAGTGCCGCGCCGACGGCCAGTGGCACCAGCCGTCGGGCCCGACCGGTGCCGCGCAGAGCCCGGTCCACCGCCAGCACGAGCAGCGTCGCGACGATCGGCAGCAACGCCAACGCGAACCGCATCGGCAGCGCGCCGTCCACTACCGGCAGCCCGCCGATCAGGGCGTACGGGCCGGGAATCGCGGTCCTGGTGCCACCGAGCACCACCTCGGGGCCGAGCGAGAGGACACCCATCACCAGGCCCGCCACGACGCACGCGAAAACCAACCGGCGATGCCGCCCGGCCCAGATCGCGCAGGCCACGGTGACCAGCAGCAGGGGCCAGCCCAGGAAGGTGTTGTACTCGGCCGGACCGGTGGTCAGCCGGGCCGCCTCGGCGCTGCCGGCCACCGAGAGCGGGGAGACCGCCCACCAGCTGCTCAGGTCGGCGGAGAAGTAGGCCGGGGTGAACATGCCGTCGGCGACCCCCTGCGGGCCGGCGAACTGGAACCACAGCGGGTAACCGAGCACCAGCAGGGAGAGCCCGGCGGCGATGGCCAGCCCACCGGCGAAGCCGGGCAGCACCCGCCGGGCCAGGTCCCGGTCCGCCACGGCGTAGCTGATCGCCATCACCAGCAGCGTGGCGGCGGCGAGGAAGAGCACCTCCTCACCGATGAACACCTGGGCGCTGACCGCGCCGGCCAGCCCGGCCGCCGAGGTGACCATCCGTCGGCGATCCGGCCCGCCGGGTCGGGTCCGTCCGGTCTTGGGCGGTGTCACCGGCCCCGGGTCGGCCGCCCGCAGTAGCCGGACCACCAGCCAGACGATCACCGGCACCAGCCACTGGGCGGTCATGTGCAGGTGGCTGTTGGTCTGCGAGACCATGCCGGGGCCGAAGCCGCACAGGCCACCGCCGAGCGCGGCGGCGAGCCGGCGGGCGCGCAGCATCCGGTGCAGCAGCAGGTACCAGGCGACAGCGGTGCCGGCGAGGTTGGCGGTGGCGAGGAGCGCGAAGCTGACAGGTGCGCCCAGCAGCAGGGTGACCGGCGCGACGACGATGCCGAGCGCGATCACCGTGGTGTTGGCCATCAGGTTGACGCCGTCGGGCGCGTTGAGCCGGTCGGTGAGCAGGTCGAAGTCCCCGAGCAGCGCGCGGGCGTCCACCGCCAGGAACCATTCGTAGAGGGTCTGGTCCTCCGGGTTGAGCGCCAGGGTGCGGCCGGCCGGATCGGGCCACAGCCCGTGGGTGAGCCACCCGGCGAGCGCCACCCAGGTCAGAGCGACGAGCAGATCCGCCCGGTGTCGGTGGACGGCGGCCAGCAGGCGAGCCGCCCGAGGCCGGCGGTCGCCCTGACGGTCGAGGCGGAAGGCCTGCTCAGGGGCCGTGGGGGCTGCGCTGCTCACGGCACCGACCCTAATGTGGCCAGCCCTGCTGGGTACGTCAGGTCGCCGCTAACCGGTTACGGTGACACTGCACCTCGCGTGTCGACGCGCCGGTGCCACCCGCCCGGGTGGTGGAAAGGCAGACACGGCCGCCTTAAAAGCGGCTGCCGCAAGGCGTGCGGGTTCGACCCCCGCCCCGGGCACCCACCAGCTCGACACATTCTCATTCGTGATCACCAGGACTTGGCCGTGCCGTCTACTCTTGAAGGGCACGTTCACGTGCAAACGACCCCCTGAGGGAGGCCAGACAGTGAAGACCTCGAACCCGGTGCTCGCCCGGCTCGGCCAGGCGGCCGAGCGGGAGCGCTCCGCCGGGTACGCCCCGGCCGGGCCGTACGGACAGCCCGGCATTCCCCAGCAGTACCCGTCCCAGGCCGGTTACCCGGCCGCGCCGCCCACCGTGGCGCCGATGACGGTCGACGATGTCGTCGTCAAGACCGTCGCTCTGCTCGGCATCCTCGGCATCACCGCCGCGGCCGCCTGGGTGCTCGTGCCCGACGCGCTCGTCGGCACCGCCTGGATCGGCGCGGCGGTCGTCGGCCTGGTCCTCGGCTTGATCATTTCGTTCTCCCGGATGGCCAACCCGGCGCTCGTCATCGCGTACGCGGTCGTCGAGGGCGTCTTCGTCGGCATGGTCAGCAAGGCCTTCGAGACGCTCTACGACGGCATCGTGCTCCAGGCGGCGGTGGCCAGCTTCGGCATCTTCTTCCTGATGGCGATGCTCTACCGGGCGAAGGTCATCCGGGCCACCCCGGCATTCGTCAAGGGCATGATCGCGGCGATGGTCGGCCTCTTCGCCGTCATGATGATCAACCTGGTGCTGGCGCTGTTCGGCGTCAACACCGGCCTGCGCGACGGCAGCCCGCTGGCCATCGGCTTCAGCCTGGTCTGCATCGTGGTCGCCTCGCTGAGCTTCGTGCTCAGCTTCAAGGAGATCGAGGACGGCGTCCGGATGGGCCTGCCGCAGCGCTACTCCTGGGTGGCCGCGTTCGGCATCCTGGTCAGCCTGGTCTGGCTCTACATCGAGATCCTGCGCCTGCTGAGCTACTTCCAGGGCGACGACTGACCTCGTCCGCACTGCCGACCGGCGCCCGCTCCCGCTTCGGCGGGGGCGGGCGCCGTCGTCAGCGCCGTTTCCCCGCCGCCGCCGGTCCGCCCGGGGCAGAGTGACTGCGAGGGCCACATGCCCTGGGGGTACGCGGGCGAAGGAGGCGGCGGTGCGCAGCAACAACCCGGTACTCAACCGGCTGGACGAGACCGGCCGGGTCGAAGCCCGGGTGCTCGGCGCCCGCGACGTCGAGCCGATGACTGTCGACGACGTGGTGACCCGTACCGTCGGGTTGCTGCTGGTCACCGGTGTGGCGGCGGCGGTGTCCTGGGCGGTGATCCCGGACGCGGCCTGGCTCGGCGCCGCGCTGGCCGGCAGCGCGCTCGCCTCGATCGCGCTGGTCCTGGTCATCTCGTTGCGGGGCATCACCAACCCGGTGCCGATCGTCGGCTACGCCGTGCTCCAGGGCCTGCTGCTCGGGGTGGCGAGCCGCACCTTCGAGCAGGTCTACCCGGGCATCGTGGTGCAGGCGGTGGCCGGCACGTTCGGCGTCTTCCTCGGCATGGCGGCGCTCTACCGGGCCCGGGTGATCCGGGCGACGCCCCGGCTGGCCCGCCTGGTGATCGGGACGTTGCTCGGGATCGCCGTGCTCAGCGTGGTCAACCTGGTGTCGTACCTGATCTCCGGCCGGCCGGGTCTGGCGGTCTACAGCGTCAGTGGTCAGGTGGGCTGGCTGCCGTACGCCTTCTCGGTGGTGGCCATCATCGCCGGGGCGTTCAGTTTCATCCTGGACTTCGACCTCGTCGAGCGCTCGGTGCGCGACGGTCGCCCCCGCCGGTACGCGTGGCTGAGCGCGTTCGGCCTGCTCACCGGTCTGGTCTTCCTCTACTGGCAGCTGCTGCGGCTGCTCAGCTACCTGCGTCGCTGACGGGCGCGCGGGTCGGCCGTAGACTCGGCGGCGATGAGCGCAGCGGAGTTGGAACAGGCCGTACGGTTGCTGGTCGGTCAGGTCGGGCACTGGCAGCAGCCGCGCTGGGCGGCCGTCGCGACGACCGGCAACGTGCCCCGCGCCGACCTGGTGCACCGGTTGGTGCAGGAGCTCGCCAACCTGGCCGCCGACGCCGAGGGCGAACCGCGCCGGAGCGTGCCCCGGCTCGACAACGACCTGGCGCTGCCCGACCAGTTGCGGGTGGTGACGGCCGACCTGCGGGCCACCGGAGCCGGCGACGAGGTGTTGGCGCGGGCCGCCGCCGAGGTGACGGCGACCCGCAGCGCGCTCTGAGGCCCACTCCGTGAGGCGCGGGGGCAGGCTGCCTCAGCTCAGCTCAGCCGTTCGAGCACCATGGCCATGCCCTGGCCGCCGCCCACACACATGGTCTCCAGACCGATGGTCTTGTCGTGCCACTCCAGGGCGTTGAGCAGGGTGCCGGTGATCCGGGCGCCGGTCATGCCGAACGGGTGACCGACCGCGATCGCCCCGCCCATCACGTTCAGCTTCTCCTCCGGGACGCCCAGCTCGCGGTAGGAGGGGATGACCTGCGCCGCGAACGCCTCGTTGATCTCGACGAGGTCGACGTCGTCGATGGTCATGCCCGCGCGGCGCAGCGCCTGCCGGGACGCCTCGACCGGCCCGAGGCCCATGATCTCCGGTGACAGGGCGGTCACCCCGGTGGAGACGATCCGGGCCAACGGGGTCAGCCCCAGCTCCTCGGCCCGCTGGGCGCTCATCACCACCACGGCGGCCGCGCCGTCGTTGAGCGGGCAGCAGTTGCCGGCGGTGATCCGACCGTCCGGACGGAACACCGGCTTCAGGCCGGCGACCGCGTCCAGGGTGACGCCGGCCCGGGGACCGTCGTCGGTGCTCACCACGGTGCCGTCCGGCGTGGTGACCGGGGTGATCTCCCGGGCCCAGAAACCGTCGGCGATGGCCTTCTCGGCGAGGTTCTGGCTGCGTACGCCGAACTCGTCCATGTCGGCGCGGGTCACGTCGTGAACCTGGGCCAGGTTCTCCGCGGTCTGCCCCATGGTCAGGTAGATGTCGGGCAGCTCACCGGCCTCGCGCGGGTCGGTCCACACCTCGGCGCCACCCTGCGCGCGCTGCTTCGAGCGCTCGCCGGCCGCCGCGAAGCGCGGGTTCTCCCAGCCGCCGCCGACCAGGGCCTGCGCCTCCGGCGGCAGCCCGTCGGAGCTGCCCCGGGCATAGCGGGAAACCATCTCCACACCGGCGGAGACGAACACGTCGCCCTCGCCGGCCCGGATCGCGTGCATCGCCATCCGGGTGGTCTGCAACGACGAGGCGCAGTAGCGGGTCAGCGTGGCGCCGGGCACCGTGTCCAGACCGAGCAGCGTGGACACCACCCGGGCCACGTTGAAGCCCTGCTCGCCCCCGGGCAGGCCGCACCCGAGGTAGAGGTCGTCGATCGTGGTCGGGTCGAGTTGGGGGATCTTGTCCAGGGCCGCCTGGACGATTGTCGCGGCGAGGTCGTCGGAGCGGACGTCGCGCAGGGACCCCTTGTGCGCCCGGCCGATGGGGGAGCGGGCGGTGGCGACGATGACGGCGTCGCGGGACGACTCAATCGGCATGAGCCAACGTTAACCCGCCAGTAACATGGCGCGGAAGAAGCCGACGCGGCGGGAAATGTCACCCTGGCCGGAGACGATCTAGCGCCGGGTCGCGACCGTCGCCGCGGCGACGATGGCGGGCAGCAGCGCGTGCGCCCACACCCGGTAGCCGTCGGCGGACGGGTGGAAGCCGTCGTGGCAGAGCGTCCCCGCGTCGGCCCGGAACACCGGCCCGGTCTCGGTGGCGAGGTCGACCACCGAGCCGCCCGCGTCCAGCACGGCGGCGGTCTGCGCGCGGGCCATCCGACGGCCCGACCAGCCGACCACCTGGCGCAGCGGCGGCGCGATGGCACGCACCGCGCCGAGATCGGGGCAGGTGCCCACCACCACCTCGACCCGCGCCTCCCGCAGCCGGTGCACAGCGGCGGCGAGATAGGCCGCCGCGTCGGAGGGACGGCGCAGCCCGGTGGCGTCGTTCGCGCCGATCAGGATCAGCGCCACGTCGGGCCGTTCACCGAGCAGGGCCCGGGCCACCTGGGTGGCCAGGTCCGTCGAGCGGGAGCCTGAGACGCCGACGCTGGACAGGTGTACGCGTCGGCCGGCCGGACCCTCGGCGAGCAGGTTGGCCAACTGCCCGCCGATGGTGTCGTCGAGACGGTCGACGCCCACGCCGAGCGCCGACGAGTCGCCGAGCAGCACCAGCCGCAGCGGCGGAGCGCCCGCCCGGCCGATCGTGGCCCGCAGGACCAGCCCCAGCTCCGGTTGGGCGTAGCGCCGGTGCCGGGCGACGAACGCCTCACCAGCCAGGACGGCTGCGCCGCCCACGGTGCCGGCGAGCAGCGAGAACGCCGCTGCCCGACCCAGCCGGCCGGCGAGGCCGGCGGTCACGCCCCGGTCGCTGCGCTCGTTCATGCCAGTCCCTCCACTGTCGAGGCGTCGGGGGCGGATCCGTGTTGCGGCACCGCGACGACACCGAAGAACGCCCGGCGGCGCAACTGCGCCCACCGGCCGGCCGGCCCTCGGTCGCGGCCCCGGACCTGGGTGCCACTGACCTCGGTGCCGGCGTGCCGGGCCGCCTCCTGCGCGGCCTCCGGCAGCGACCGTACGCCCTCTCCCCACGTCGGTGTGGCCCGGCGCTCCTGCCCCGCGCCGAGCGCGGACAGCATCGTCGGCAGGAGAGCGGCGGCGCACATCGCGTACCCCTCGGCGGAGGGATGGAACCGGTCCCACGCGAACATCCGGGTCGGCTCCGCCGCGAACCGGGGGCCGAGGAGATCACCGAGGGAGACCGTCCAACCGCCCGCCTCCACCACCGCGACCGTCTGGGCTGCGGCGAGTTGTCGGCTCCACCGGTGCGCCAGCCACCGCAGCGGAGGCTGGATCGGACGGATCGCCCCCAGGTCGGGGCAGGTGCCGACGACCGCCTCGCAGCCGTTGTCGCGCAGCGTGTGCACCGCCTCGACGAGGTAGCGCACCGCCAGCCCACGCGGGGTCCGGTTGGTGATGTCGTTGCCGCCGATGAGGATCACCGCGATGTCGGGTCGGCACTCCAGCGCCGCCTCCACCTGGTGGCGAAGTGCCGACGAGATGGCACCGACCACCGCGAAGCGGTGCAGTTGAACCGGCCGGTGCAGTCGACGGGACAGGCCGGTGGCGAGCAGCGCGCCCGGCGTCTCCCGACGGCGGTGCACCCCGTAGCCGGCGGCCGACGAGTCACCGAGCACGACCATGGTGAGGGCTGGGCCGGGGAACTTCGCGCCGTAGATCCCGTCGCAGCGCGGCGGCGGTGCCTCGGCCATCGGGATGGTGCGTCGGGCCTGCCGGGCCTGGCCGAGCAGCACCCCGCCGGTCGCCACCGCGGCCGCCGCGGTGGCGCCCGTCCCGATCGCCGCCAGGCGGGCGAACCGCCGGGTCTGCCGCCAGCGCTCACCGGGTACGACGGAATCAGCCACCCCCATACCACGACATTATCGCGCCGGTCCGACACGCCGCTGTCGTCGTGACGGCTCCCGAGTGCCTGGAAACCGACGCGGCGGGGTATCGGTACGGCAGAGGCCGGCCGAGTTGCGCCGACCCGCCACGCTGATCCGGCGGAGAGGAGCGCGACGATGGGGAAGACACTGAAGCGCAGCGCGGCCTTCGCGGCCCTGGCGCGGGCACTGACGGCCGGGGCACGCGGGGGGCCGTCGCTGGGCACGCGGTTGGCTGCGTTGCCCCGGATGATCCGGGCCACCACCAAGGGGGAGTACGACGGCGGCCTTCGGCTGGCCCTGATGACGGCGGCGACGGCGTACATCGTCTCGCCGATCGACCTGCTCCCGGAGATCCCGCTGGCGATCTTCGGGCTCGCCGACGACGCTGTCATGATCACGTGGTTGGCGGGCAGCGTGCTCGCCGAGACCGATCGCTTCCTGGAGTGGGAGGCCCGCCGCAGCTCGGTCATCCCCGGGGGGCTGGTGCCCTGACGGCACGTACGCTGGGCGACGAGGAAACGTCTGCCCGGCCGCCGTTGCCGGCGCCGCAACGAAGGGCACACCGTGCAGTACTACGACAACGTCGTCGACATGATCGGCAACACCCCGCTGGTACGTCTGCGTAACGTCACCGAGGGCATCCAGGCCACCGTGCTGGCCAAGGTGGAGTACGTCAACCCGGGCGGCTCGGTCAAGGACCGGATCGCACTGCGGATGGTGGAGGACGCCGAGGCCGCCGGCCTGCTCAAGCCCGGCGGCACCATCGTCGAGCCGACCAGCGGCAACACCGGCGTCGGGCTGGCCCTGGTGGCCCAGCTCAAGGGCTACAAGTGCGTCTTCGTCTGCCCGGACAAGGTCAGCCAGGACAAGCAGGACGTGCTCCGGGCGTACGGCGCCGAGGTGGTGGTCTGCCCGACCGCCGTCGCCCCGGAGGATCCGCGCTCGTACTACAACGTCTCCGACCGGTTGACCCGGGAGATTCCCGGCGCCTGGAAGCCCAACCAGTACAGCAACCCGGCCAACCCGCGCTCGCACTACGAGACCACCGGCCCGGAGCTGTGGAAGCAGACCGAGGGTGGGCTGACCCACTTCGTGACCGGCGTCGGCACCGGCGGCACCATCTCCGGCATCGGGCGCTACCTCAAGGAGGCCTCCGAGGGTCGGGTGCGCATCATCGGGGCCGACCCGGAGGGTTCGGTCTACTCCGGCGGCACCGGCCGGCCCTACCTGGTGGAGGGCGTCGGCGAGGACTTCTGGCCGGAGACGTACGACCAGGGTGTCGCCGACGAGATCGTCGAGGTCTCCGACAAGGCCTCCTTCGAGATGACCCGGCGGTTGGCCCGCGAGGAGGGGCTGCTGGTCGGCGGCTCCTGCGGTATGGCCGTGGTCGCCGCGCTGGAGGTCGCCCGCAAGGCCGGCCCGGACGACGTGGTGGTGGTGCTGCTGCCGGACGGCGGCCGGGGCTACCTTTCCAAGATCTTCAACGACTCGTGGATGGCCCGGTACGGCTTCCTCGACAACTCCGGTGCCGAGCCGACCGTTGCCGACGCGCTGGCCAGCAAGCCGGGCGGGCTGCCCGAGCTGGTGCACGTGCACCCGACCGAGACGGTCCGCGACGCCATCGACTACATGCGCGAGTACGGCGTCTCGCAGCTGCCGGTCCTCAAGGCCGAGCCGCCGGTGGTGACCGGTGAGGTGGCCGGCTCGATCGCCGAGCGGGACCTGCTCGACGCGCTCTTCACCGGCCAGGCCCACCTGCACGACACCATCGAGCGGCACATGGGCGACCCGCTGCCGATGATCGGTGGCGGTCAGCCGGTGAGCGAGGCGGTGGGCCTGCTGGAGAAGTCCGACGCCGCCCTGGTCCTGGTCGACGGTAAGCCCAAGGGCGTCCTGACCCGCCAGGACCTCCTGGCCCACCTGGGCGCCCACTAACCCAACCCCAACCCCAACCCTGCCCCACCCACCCACCCACCCACCCACCCACCCACCCACCCTGGTCGATCAAGGAGTTGTGGTGGTGCGCAATTCGGGCACCCATGCCCAAAGTCCCCACCACAACTCCAAGATCGACGGGGTCGGGGTTGGGGTCGGGGTCGGGGTTGGGGTTGGGGTTGGGGTGGGGGTTGGGGGTGGTGCTTAGAGGGGGCGGGTGTAGCGGAGTTGGCGGGTTTGTGCTGATCCGATTGCTTCGTCCCGTTCGTCGCCCGTGGGGGTCCAGCCGCCGCGCTCGTAGAAGGCGCGGGCGCGCGCGTTCTGGGCCAGCACCCAGAGCACCGCGCGTCGCCAGCCCTGCGCCCGCATGGCGTCCAGGGCGTCCACCATGAGCAGGCGGCCGCTGCCCCGGCCCTGCTCGGCCGGGTCGAGGTGGATCGCGTTGAGCAACCCGGTGGCCGGGTCGTCCTCGTCGTCCGGGCCCAGGTAGCTGAACCCGACAAGCGTCCCGGCCCGCTCGGCCACGGTCATCCGGTGGTTGTCCCGCTCCCACTGCCACCGCTCCGCCCAGTACCGCCCCATCGCCTCCGGCGTCGGGTCGACCAACGCCTCGGCCGGCAGGAAGGCCGAGTACGCGGCGACCCGGGAGCGCTGGTGGAGGGCGCCCACCGCCATCAGGTCGCGAGCGGTCGCGGGGCGGAGCGTGACGATCATCCGGTCGAGGCTACCCGGCGGGGTGGGAGCTGCACCGTGGTCAGGTCCTCGGCGATGATCAGGTCACCGTCGAAGTGCGCGCGGGCCTCGTCGTGGAACCGGCGCGGGTCCGAGTAGCGCTGGGAGAAATGGGTGAGCACGAGCCGGCGTACCCCGGACTCGGTGGCCACCCGGGCGGCCTGCGCCGCGGTCAGGTGGCCGACCTCGGCGGCGAGCGCGGCCTCCGACTCCAGGAAGGTCGACTCGATGACCAGCAGGTCGGCGTGCTCGGCGAGGGCGTACACCCCGTCGCAGAGGCCGGTGTCCATCACGAACGCGAACCGCTGGCCCGGCCGGGGCACGCTCACCTCGTCGCGGGTGACGCGACGCCCGTCGAGGTCCAGGTGCCCGACGCGGATCAGCTCGCCGACAGCCGGCCCACCGATGCCGTACGCGGCCAGTTGCTCCGGCAGCATCCGGTGGCCGTCCGGCTCGACCAGGCGATAGCCGTACGTCTCGATGGGGTGCCGCAGCCGGCGTGCCTCCAGCGTGCCGCAGCGCAGCGCGATCCGCTGCCCGTCCTCCTCGATCGGGGTGACCTGCAACTCGGCGGTCTCGTAGAAGGAGGTGGCGTGCCGCAGCCGGGCGAAGTACTCGGCGCCGCCCGCCGGGAAGTGCACGGCGACCGGGTGCGGCACCCGGTCCAGGGAGAGTCGCTGGATGGTGCCGGGCAGGCCGAGGCAGTGGTCGCCGTGGAAGTGGGTGACGCAGATCCGGGTCAGGTCGGTGGCCGTGACCGTGGTGTGCAGGAGCTGACGCTGGCTGCCCTCGCCCGGGTCGAAGAGGATCACCTCGTCGTCCCAGCGCAACACGTACCCGTTGTGGTTGCGCTGACGGGTCGGCGCCTGGCTGGCCGTTCCGAGGATCACCAGCTCGCGCATGGACATCGCCGCTCCCCGGAGATGGAGCGACCCCCGGGGCGCTCCGCGCAGGTGCGCGGGCCGGCTGGACTTGGCCGGCACCCCGGGGGTCGGGTGGCTGTCGTGGATTCGCCGCACCGCTGCCACACGGTCTCGACGATGGTGCTGGTGCCCGCCTTGCGGCGGACCGATCACTGTCGAGGACAGCGGCTAGCTGACAGCCACCTCACGAGTCCGATTGCTATACAAGTCTGGACCACCTCCTTTCACGTGTACGGCCACGTTATCGAGTCCTCGGCGGGGTCTGCAACGGATTTCGATCACAGGGTCGAACGGGAATGCCCGGCCACCTCATCGGCGGCCGGGCATTGCATGTGAACAGGCAGACGCGGTCTCAGCCGCTGCGCCTACGGAGTGTCGGTGAGCTCGCGTCGCCAGTGCGCGAACCGGTCGCGGACGGCGGGTAGCTCGGCGGCCGGTAGGCCGTAGCAGTCGAAATCCTCGTCCGTGATCTGGGTCAACGCGCCCAGTGCGTCCGCGAAGGCACGCGGGTCGAAGCCGGGATCCGCAGCCGCAGCCAGCTCGAGTAGGCGTTCCCTCGTGTATTGGCCGCTCAGCAGCGCGGCGTCCACGTCGAGGAAGTCTCGAGCCTCGGCGCGGCCGAAGAGCGCACACATCTTGTTCGCGACGGCGTCGTCGGGATGGAGAACAGGGCCGACGGGGGACATGACCGGAGCGTGCGCTCGCCAGTCCGCCGACATCTCCAGCTTGTCCGGCTCCCCGCCTGGATCATTGCCGTAGACGAGCAGGCGGGCAAACGTGTCATTCCGATCAGTGAAGAGATCCACGTCGCCGCTGAGCCGACTTCCCATCCCGTGAGCGCTCACCGCGTATCCACCGGCCAGGGCGAAGCCAAACCGGCCGGCCGCACCGAGAGCCTGGTGATCTTTAGATGACTGGGCAGCATCGTTCAGGCTGCGCGGGGAGGGGCGCTGCGGAGTTGAGGGAAGCGTTCTTCCCAGGCTCGGCGAACGGCCTGGGGTAACCACATTGACGGCCAGAGCTGGATCAGGGAGTCGCGGCTGACGTAGGTGTGGAGGTCGGCCGGACTCGCAGCCTCATTGAGGACCGTCCGGTACAGGTCGCCGATGCGCCCGGGCTGCGTTAGGTCGTAACGAGGGTTGCCGGACCACTTCAAGTGGCGTGTTAGCTGGACTGTGCCGGATGTCGGCCCGCAAAGCTGATCAAGGGATTCGGGCACGACGACCGGTTTGGCGTAACCGTACGGACGGCTAGCGCTGTCGCCGCTCATCGTGCCCTCCCTATGTTCGATTCAGCCTAACGCCTCGGTTCAGCCGCCGACTCGGGCCACGCCGACCGGGCAGCTCAGGCCGTTCGGGCCGTGGTTGCAGTACCCGTTCGGGTTCTTGGTCGGCGCGAGGTACTGCTGGTGGTAGTCCTCGGCAAAGAAATAGTCGCCGAGCGGGGCGATCTCGGTGGTGATCTCACCCTTGCCGGCCCGGTTCACGATCGGCTGGAACGCGTCCCGGGACGACTCCGCGATGGCCCGCTGCTCGTCGGTGGTCGTGTAGATCGCCGAGCGGTACTGGGTGCCCACGTCGTTGCCCTGGCGCATGCCCTGGGTCGGGTCGTGGTTCTCCCAGAAGACCTTCAGCAGGTCCTCATAGTTGATCTTGCTGGGGTCGTACACCACCTGGACGACCTCGGCGTGCCCGGTCCGGCCGGAACACGTCTCCTCGTACGTCGGGTTCTTGGTGATGCCACCCGCGTAGCCGGCGGAGGTGGTGTAGACGCCCGGCAGCGTCCAGAACAGCCGCTCGGCTCCCCAGAAACAGCCCATGCCGAAGACCGCGACCTGCAGGCCCTCCGGGAACGGGCCCTTCAGCGGGGTGCCCAGCACCTCGTGGCGGTCGGCGACCGGCATGGCGATCGGACGGCCCGGCAGGGCCTGGTCGGGCGAAACCATCTCAGCGTTCATACGGCGCAAAAACACGTGGGGATCTCCTCTCGTACCTCTCCCAGCGTGTAACACCGGTGGGTCCACCTTCCTTACCCGCGCCGGTGTGAGTCAGGCCCCGTCCGGGAGTGCGGCGGCGACGCGGTCCGCGTAGGCCTCGGCCTCGGCGTCGTCCTCGTAGCGGGTGCGCGGCCAGAAGAAGCCCCGCAGCCCGTCGCCCTTGGTGCGCGGGACCACGTGGGTGTGCAGGTGCGGGACGGACTGGGACACCTTGTTGTTCATCGCCACGAACGTCCCGCCGGCGCCCAGACCGGTCTCCACGGCCACCGCCAGGCGCTGCACCAGCGCGAAGTAGCCGGGCAGCAGGTCCGCCGGCAACTCGGCCAGGGTCACCAGGTGGACTCGGGGCACCACCAGCACGTGTCCCTTGAACACCGGCCGGGTGTCCAGGAACGCCACCCCGTCCGGGGTGTCGGCGACCCGGAACGCCGGCACCTCACCCGCCACGATCCCGCAGAACACGCACCCACTCATCCGCTCAGGCTATGCCGACGAGCCGACGGATCACGGTGCCCCCCACGCGCGCATCGACTGTGATAATCATTGACCGGTCTGGATAAGCACACGGGGGTGACGTGCTGTCGCGGCAGCGACGCCCGGCCGATCGGCCGAGGCGGGCTGCCGCTTGGACTGCGCCCTCACGACGACGATCCGATTCCGTTGCGACCTCAGGACCCCGGGCCGTCGCGGTCTCGCTCGTCGAGACTCCGAAAGGACGCACCTTGCAGATCAGAAGAGGTCCGACCCTGGCGCTGGCCGCCCTGACCGTCGGCCTGCTGACCGCCACGATCTCGACTCCCGCCCAGGCAGCTCCCGCGCAGACGGCCACCCCGCTGTCACTGCCGGGCGTGGCCGACGTGGTGTCGGCCGGTGACCGGGTCTTCGTCAGCGGCGGCTACTCCTCGACCGAGGTCGTGGTGACCAGCGCGACGGGCACGGTGATCGGCACCCTGTCGGGGCTTCCCGGCCCCAGCGACCTGCTGCTCAGCGCCGACCGGCAGACGCTCTACGTGGCGCTGCCCAGCGCCAACGCCATCGCCGCCTTCAACACCGGAACGCTTGCCGAGTCGGCCCGGTACGACACCGGCGCGGGGGAGTGCCCGTCGTCGCTCGCGTTGACCGGGCGGTACCTGTGGTTCGGTTACGGCTGTGACCAGTGGGGCGGCAACATCGGCCGGATCGATCTGGGCCGGCAACCGGCAGTGGTGACCACCGGGGTGGCCACCGGTCAGGACTTCTACGACGCCCCGCTGCTGACCGCCGCCAGCCAGAATCGTTCGGTGCTCCTGGCCGGGCAGCCCGGGTTGAGCCCCGCGTCGGTGTACGCGTACACGATCGGCACCGGGGGAGCACTGAGCGCGCCCAGGGAGAACGACTTCATGGCGGTCGGCAGCAACCTGCAGGACGTCGCGCTCGACCCCACCGGCACCACCGTCTTCACCGCGTCCGGCGCCCCGTACGTGGTGCAGGCGTTCCCGTTCGCCGACATCAGCACCCCGTCCGTGACCTATCCCACCGGTGCGTACCCGAATGCGGTCGAGGTGTCCCGCGACGGCACCAGGATCGCCGGCGGAGCGGACGCCTCCTACGACCCGGACGTGTTCGTCTTCCGGGTCGACGGCACCGAGCTGGCCCACTTCGAGCTGAACGACGACCTCAGCCCGGGAGCGCTGGCCTGGGCGCCCAACGGAGCCCGGGTCTACGCGGTCTCCTACGACTGGACCGGGGACCACCCGGTCACCCTGCACGTCCTGCCCGTTCCGGCCGGCTGACCGGCCCGCCGACGGATGGTCGGCGTACGCGGGGCCGGGCCAGACGGTCCGGCCCCGCGCCCGGGAGCGCGGGTTCCGTTCCAGTCAACTCCGGCGGGGCACTAGCCTCACCAGAATGAACCACGGCTTCGACACGCTCGCGATCCACGCCGGTCAGGACCCCGAGGCGCGGACCGGCGCGGTGATCCCACCGATCTACCAGACCAGCACGTACGCCCAGGACGCCGTGGGCGCGCCCCGGCTCGGCTACGAGTACAGCCGCTCGGGCAACCCGACCCGGGACGCGCTCCAGGAGTGCCTGGCCGCGCTGGAGGGCGGGCCGGTGGGGCTCACCTTCGCCAGCGGTCTGGCCGCCGAGGACGCCCTGCTGCGGGCCGTCTGCCAGCCGGGCGACCACGTGGTGATCCCGGACGACGCCTACGGCGGCACGTACCGGCTGTTCGCCCGGGTCGCCCAGCGCTGGGGCCTGGAGTTCACGCCGGCGAAGGTCTCCGACCCGGCGGCGATCCGGGCGGCGGTGCGGCCCGGCCGCACGAAGATCGTCTGGCTGGAGACGCCGACCAACCCACTGCTGAGCATCGCCGACATCGCCGCCCTGGCCGCCGTGGCACACGACGCGGGCGCGCTGCTCGTGGTGGACAACACCTTCGCCTCGCCGTACCTGCAACAGCCGCTCGCGCTCGGCGCGGACGTGGTGGTGCACTCCACCACCAAGTACATCGGCGGGCACTCCGACGTGGTCGGTGGCGCGCTGGTCGTCGCGGACACCGCGCTCGGCGAGGAGTTGCGCTACCACCAGAACGCGATGGGCGCGATCAACGGCCCCTTCGACGCCTGGCTCACCCTGCGCGGCATCAAGACCCTCGGGGTACGCATGGACCGGCACTGCGACAACGCCGAGCGGCTCGCCGCGTACCTCGACGGGCACGCCAAGGTCGCCGAGGTGCTCTATCCGGGGCTGCCCTCGCACCCCGGTCACGAGGTCGCCGCCAAGCAGATGCGCCGGTTCGGCGGCATGATCTCGTTCCGTGCCGCCGGTGGTGAGGAGCACGCGGTGGACATCTGCAACCGCGCCAAGCTCTTCGTGCTCGCCGAGTCGCTGGGCGGCGTGGAATCCCTGATCGAGCACCCGGGTCGGATGACACACGCAAGT
The DNA here is from genome assembly GCF_040647935.1 of Micromonospora sp. NPDC049204. Classification (NCBI taxonomy): domain Bacteria; kingdom Bacillati; phylum Actinomycetota; class Actinomycetes; order Micromonosporales; family Micromonosporaceae; genus Micromonospora; species Micromonospora sp. NPDC049204. The sequence goes on from NZ_JBEZDC010000002.1 coordinate 434,050, forward strand.
GCTGCCGGCTCGCCGCTTGAAGTTCCCGGCGATCTCGTGCGACTGTCTGTCGGCATCGAGACGGTCGACGACCTACTCGCCGATCTGGAGCAGGCGCTGGGCTGACCGCTGGGGGAGGATGGCCGTGCAGGACATCATGGCGACCTGGGTCGGGGCGACCGCCAAGCAGATCGCCCGGGGCGTACGCCGAGGTGACGTCTCGGCGACCCAGGTCGTCGCCGACCACCTCGAATACATCTCCCGAGCCGACCGTGAGCTGGCCGCGTTCCGCGCCGTTCGCGGTGGCGAGGCGATCACCGAGGCGGAGAAGGTCGACGAGCAGGAGGACCTGGCCAACCTGCCACTGGCCGGGGTGCCCGTGGCGGTCAAGGAGAACACTCCGGTCGCCGGTCTGCCCACCTGGAACGGTTCGGCCGCCGCCCGCAGCGACGTGGCGGAGGCCGACCACGAGGTGGTACGTCGGCTGCGCGGCGCCGGTGCGGTGATCCTCGGTGTGACCCGGATGCCGGAGCTGGGGCTGTGGGCGCTCACCGACGACGACAGCGCGGTGACCCGCAACCCGTGGGACAGCACGCGTACCCCCGGTGGTTCCTCCGGCGGCGCGGCCGCCGCGGTGGCCGCCGGGCTGGTGCCGATCGCGCACGGCAACGACGGCCTCGGCTCGATCCGGATCCCGGCGGCCTGTTGCGGGCTGGTCGGGCTCAAGCCGGGCCGGGGAGTGGTCCCCTGCCAGCTCGGCACGGACGACTGGTTCGGCCTCACCGAGCACGGCATGCTGACCAGCACGGTCGCCGACGCGGCGGTGGGCTTCTCGGTGCTCGCCGGCCGGCGTCCCGAGAAGCTGGTTCCGCCGCAGCGGCTGCGGGTGGGTGTCTCGCTGCGCTCCCCGGTGCGGGGTGTCGCACCGGACGCGCCCAACCGGGACGCGGTCGCCGCCGCCGGTCGGCTCCTCGCCGCCGCCGGGCACGACACGGTGCCGGCCGATCCGGTCTACCCCACCGCGCTGGGCCTGCAGGGCATCGCCACCTGGTTCGCCGCCGCCGCCACCGACGTGCGGGCCGCCGGGTTGGACCGCCGTGGCCTGCAACGACGTACCCGACGGCATGTCGCGCTGGGCGAGTGGGCGCAGCGTCGCGGCTACGTGCGGGAGGCCGACCGGGCCGCGTGGCGGCAACGGTCGGTCGACTTCTTCACCGACCACTCGGTCGACCTGCTGCTCACCCCGGCGCTGGCCAGCGCGCCACCGGAGGCGGCCCGCTGGTCCGACCGGTCCTGGCGGGCGAACATGACGGCCAACATCCGGTACGCCCCGTACGCCGCACCGTGGAACATCGCCGGTCTGCCGGCGATCGTGGTGCCGGTCGGCCGCCGCCCGGACGGTCTGCCGGTCGCCGTGCAGCTCGTCGGTCCGCCCGGCTCGGAACTGCTACTGCTCGGGGTGGCCGGCCAGTTCGAGATGGCCGCGCCGTGGACTCGTCACGCTCCCGGTTACCCCCGGGTCGGAACAGGGTCGCCGGCTGCCGCCTGATCGTCTACGGTGTGCGCGCACCGTCGCTCTGAGCGGGAGACAGCCATGCGTTGCCAGACCTGCGGGGACACCGCGTCCTCCGCGTTCCACGAGTGTCAGCGTTGCCACACGCCGCTCGGCCAACCCGCCGTCACTCCGGGGCTGCCGACCTACTCCGTACGCGGCATCGGGCTGGCCGCGCGCATCGCGGTCGGCGCGACTGCGGTGCTGTACCTCCTGGTGGCACTCTCCCCGCTGCTCGGGTGGGCGATGTCCCGGCGGGCACAGGCCGACAACGACCCAGATCTGTTGCTCGGTGCGGCGGTCGTCGGCGTGCTGGCGGCGCTGCCCATGGTGGTGGCGTACCTTACCGCCGCCGTGCTGGTGATCATCTGGACGTGGCGGGCGCGGAAGAACACCGACGCGTTCCCGGGTGCGCTGCCGACGCTGGGCGCCGGGTGGGCGATCGCCGGTTGGCTGGTGCCGTTCGCGAACTTCGTGGTGCCGGCCCGCGTGGTGGGCAACGTCGCGCGGGACAGCCTCTGGCGGCGGGTCACCCCGCCCCTGGTGATCGTCTGGTGGAGTTCCTGGCTGGTGTTCAGCGTCGGCGAGAGGTTGGCCAGTCGCCTCGACAGCCGAGCCTACGACGTCCTGCCAGAGAACCCCGCCGCCGCCGGCGACTATCAGGCGTACGCCGACTACTACCGGGACTCGTTCCTTCGCAACGCGGTGCCGGCGGTGGCCTGTGTGCTCGCCGCCGTGACGTTCTACCTGCTGATCCAGCGGATTTCCGCCGCACAGGAGGCCCGCGTCGCCCGCGCGCAGCCCGCATGGCCGGCCGCCCCCGGCTGGCCAGCGGTTCAGGCCTGGCCGGTGGCTCCGCCCATGGGTCCGGCGGCTCCGCCCGCAGGTCCGGTGGCTCCGCCCGCAGGTCCGGTGGCTCCGCCCGTGGGTCCGGAGGCCTCGTCCCGGGCATGATCGACACGGGATTGCTGAAACCGCGCTGTCACACGAGGTTGATACCGCGGTTTCGGTGATGTCGAGTGGATCAGCCGGTGAACGGGAGCGGGGGCCTTTGCCGGAAGCGGTGTCGCCGCAGAGGGCTCCGGAGGCGGGTGGCACGATCGGGGCATGACGGAACTGGTCGGTCTCGACGACGTGCGGGCTGCACGGGAACTGCTCGCCGGTGTCATCCGGACCACCCCGCTGGAGCCCTCCCGTCCGCTCAGCGCGGCGCTGGGCGGGCCGACCTGGCTCAAGTGCGAGAACGTGCAGCGCGCCGGCTCGTACAAGGTGCGCGGCGCGTACGTGCGGATCTCCCGGTTGTCGGCGGCGGAGCGGGAGCGCGGCGTGGTCGCGGCGAGCGCGGGCAACCACGCGCAGGGCGTGGCTCTCGCCGCGGGCCTGGTCGGCACGCGTGCCACCGTCTTCATGCCGGTCAACGCGCCGCTGCCGAAGGTGGCCGCGACCAAGGGGTACGGCGCGCAGGTCGAGTTCGCCGGCAACACCGTCGACGAGTCACTTGTCGCCGCGCACACCTACGCCGAGCGCACCGGAGCGGTGCTGATCCACCCGTTCGACCACCCGGACGTGATCGCCGGTCAGGGCACGGTCGCGCTGGAGATCCTCGAACAGTGCCCGGACGTGAAGACGATCATCACCGGGGTCGGCGGCGGCGGTCTCATCTCGGGCATGGCGGTCGCCGTGAAGGCGTTGCGACCGGACGTCCGGATCATCGGCGTCCAGGCGGCCGGCGCGGCGGCGTTTCCTCCCTCGCTGGTGGCCGGGGAGCCGGTCCGGCTGCCGGCGTTCTTCACCATCGCCGACGGCATCGCGGTCGGTCGGCCCGGTGAGATCACCTTCAACCATGTGCGCAAGCTCGTCGACGAGATCGTCACGGTTTCCGAGGAGGACATCTCCCGGGCGCTGTTGATGTTGCTGGAGCGCGGTAAGCAGGTCGTCGAGCCGGCCGGGGCGGTCGGCGTCGCCGCGTTGCTGGCCGGCGTGGTCGAGGTGGAGACGCCGGTGGTCGCGGTGCTCTCCGGCGGCAACATCGACCCGCTGCTGATGCTCCGGGTGATCGAGCACGGTCTGGCCGCCGCGGGCCGCTACCTGCGGGTGACCGTGCGCTGCTCGGACCGGCCGGGACAACTGGCGTCGCTGCTCAGTCAGATCGCCGAGCACCGGGCCAACGTGGTGGACGTGGAGCACCAGCGCGCCAACCCGCACCTCAGTCTCGGCGAGGTGGAGGTGGCGCTGTCGGTGGAGACCCGGGGCGTGGAGCACTCGGACACGCTGATCAGCGCGCTGCGGGCCAGCGGCTACCAGGTGGTCTTCGCCGCCGAGGCGTGACACCGGTGGGTGTCACGCCTCGGGGCGGTGCGTCTGGGCCTGCGGTGCAGCCGGCGACGTCAGCCGGAGAAGGGCTCGAAGCTGACCACTGTCACCTTGATGTCGGCGCCACTGGGTGCCGTGTAGGTGCAGGTCTGCCCGGGCCGACCGCCCAGGATCGCCTTGCCGAGCGCGGACTCGGGGCTGTAGACGGTCAGGTCGGTGGTGGCCGCGATCTCGCGCGAGCCGAGCAGGAAGGTCTCGGTGTCGTCGGCGTCGTCGTCGAAGTAGATCGTCACGACCATGCCGGGCGACACCGCGTCCGCGGACGGCGCCTCGCCGACCTTCGCGGTACGCAGCAACTCCTGGAGGTAGCGAATGCGTCCCTCGGCCTTGCCCTGCTCCTCGCGGGCGGCGTGGTAGCCGCCGTTCTCCCGCAGGTCGCCCTCCTCGCGCCGAGCGTTGATCTCGGCGGCGATCGCCGGGCGGTTGGCGATGTGCTCGTCGAGCTCGGCCTGGAGGCGGTCGTGCGCGTCCTGGGACAGCCAGGTGGCGGGCGCCTCGTTGCCAGTGGACACAGGCGTTCTCCTCAGATGTGCGTGGCTGGCTGACAGGTGAACTACCAAGTTACCAGTGCGGTACGACACAGCGTGTCGGCCATTACCGCCGGTGTCCGGTTCCGACACCCCGGGTAGGCACCCTCCGAGGCCGGTCGCTGAGGCTGTTGTGGCAGCTCAGGACGGGGGTCGGCAGCGCAGAACCTCGCCGATGAACGGCCGCGCGGTGGTGGTCAGGCGGTGCTGGGTCGTGACGTGCCGGTCGCCAGGCCGGGCGGTGACGGTGATCTGGTCACGGGCCACCTCGGCCCCCGCGCGGTCCCGGGCGCGCAGTACGCAGACCGCTGAGCCGCCCGCCGGCACGGTCACCCGAAAGTCGACACGCACCTGGGTGTCCGTGATGTCGGTGTAAGTGATGACCTGGGCGTCGTAGACCGGGTCGCCGTACTGGCGGTAGAGCCGCACCGAGATCACGGTCAGCGTCGCCACGAGCGCCAGCAGCACCAGCGCGGCGAGCAGGCTGCGTCGGCGTTCGCCGCCAGGTGCGCGGCGACGGCCGTAGCGTCCGGCGGGGAAAACCGGAGCGCCGGGTGAAATTGTGGCGTGCGTCTCGGTCACCGGCGGGTATCTCCTGGCGTTGTTGTCGGCAGCATCGGCAAGAATGACAAGGTCCATCCTCCCACCCGGTCCAGCGGCAGGAATGGCAGGTCATGCCCTGCGGTGCTGGCCGGCGACAGGGTGCGGTGAGCAACGATCCCGGCAGGTCAGCCGGTCGAGCCCGGTCGGGTCCACCGGCCGGCACAGACGAGGAGTGCCGAAGTTGGCAGAGCAGCTGCGACTCATGGCCGTGCACGCGCACCCCGACGACGAGTCGAGCAAGGGTGCGGCGACCATGGCCAAGTACGTCGCCGAGGGCGTGGACGTCCTGGTCGTGACGTGCACCGGTGGGGAGCGCGGCAGCGTGCTCAACCCCAAGCTCGACCGTCCCGACGTCTGGGCCAACATCGGCGAGATCCGCCGCGCCGAGATGGACGCCGCCCGGGCGATCCTCGGCGTCGAGCAGGCCTGGCTCGGCTTCGTCGACTCCGGGCTGCCCGAGGGTGACCCGCTGCCGCCGCTGCCCGAGGGCTGTTTCGCCCTGCAGGACGTCGAGGTGGCCGCCGGCCCACTGGTGCGGCTGATGCGCGAGTTCCGTCCGCACGTGGTGACCACGTACGACGAGGAGGGTGGCTACCCGCACCCGGACCACATCATGTGCCACAAGGTGAGCGTGGCCGCGTTCGAGGCCGCCGGCGACCCGGAGCGCTACCCGGAACTGGGCGCGCCCTGGCAGCCGTTGAAGCTCTACTACGACATCGGCTTCTCCAAGGCCAAGATCATGGCGTTGCACGAGGGCATGCTGGCCGCGGGCAAGGAGTCGCCCTACGAGGAGTGGATCAAGCGCTGGGAGGACCGGCCCGACAAGGGTCCACGGATCACCACGCGGGTGGAGTGCTCCGAGTTCTTCCCCGTCCGCGACGACGCGCTGCGCGCCCACGCCACCCAGGTCGACCCGGACGGCTTCTGGTTCCACGTGCCGATGGAGTTGCAGCGCCGCGCCTGGCCGACCGAGGACTTCGAGCTGGCCCGATCAATGGTCGACAGCCCGCTGCCCGAGTCCGATCTCTTCGCGGGGGTGCGGGAGACGGCGCACGCGCGCTGATTCCGGGCAGAGCTACCCTGGTTACCAACCGCACATCGGAGGAACGCCATGCTGACCGCTGCCCAGGTGCTCGCGGAGAACAACTTCGGAGACACCCGCACGGGTGGTCTGGCCGGGCCGATGGGCCTGTTCCTCATCCTGCTGCTGGCCGCCGCGACCATCCTGCTGATCCGCAACATGAACGCCCGGCTGCGCCGCCTGCCGGACCGGTTCCCGCAGCAGGCGACGCCGTCCGACCCGACCAGGGTCGACGCTTCAGTCGTCGATCCGACAGACGGGACCACCGGGCGTGATTCATCCGCCACCGGTCCCAATGGGCACCAGCAGCACCGGAACGGGTAGCCAGCGCGTGAATCACGCCGAACCGGGTGGTCGCCCCCTGTTGCGGCCACCCGGTTTGCCTTAGCCTTCCGCCGGGGGACCAAAAGTCTCCGAGCCGTGTGCGGGAGGGGGCGCCGATGACACGCACAGCACCGGCCGCCCGCCGTACCGTCGGTCGGTCGACTGACGGGGGAGGTCGATGACCTCCGGTCCGGCCGGCCGCTCGTCTGACCGGCTCGGGGTGCGGGGCACACCGGGCCGTCTGCTCGTGCTCACCGCCGCCGTCACCCTGACAGCCCTGGCCGCCTCCGCGGTGGGGTTGACCCTTCCCGCCCGGTTGCCGGCCGACGATCCCCTCGGCGGGCCGGCCCGATTCGGCATCGCGGTCGCCGTCCTCGCGCTCGCCCAGCTCGCCCGGCTGCGCTTCCGGTCGTCGGCGGGCATGGTCAGCATCACCTGGGGCGAGGCGGCGTTGATCGTCTGCCTTCATCTGACGCCGGCCGGCTGGCTGCCGTCCGCCACGCTGCTCGGCACCGGCCTGGCCTGGACGATTCTCTCCCTGCACAACGACCGCCGTCCGGCCCTCGATGTCCTCCGGATCGCCGCGTCGCTGGCCGCCGCGACGGCACTGGCCGCCTCCGTGGCCACCGCGCTCGGGCGGCCGTTGCTCGCCCCGCCCACCCCGATGCTGGCGTCGGCCGTGATCGCCGGGTCGGTGACCTACCTCCTGGTGACCGCCTGGCTGGGTGGGGTGACGCTCGGCCTGCGGCACGGGCTGCCGATCGGGCCGCCACTGCTCGCCGCGCTGCGCGGCAAACTCCTGATGTTCGTCGGCAACGTCGCGGTCGGCCTCGTCGTCGTCGCCCTGATGGAGCTCGACCCACGGTGGTTGCTGCTGCTCCCACCGCTGCTCTGGCTCCTGCAACAGACCTACCGCTACCGGCTGCGCTCTGATCAGGAGCACCGCACCTGGCGAGCGTTCGCCGAAGCCACCGCGGCCCTCAACCAGCTCGACGAACGAGGTGTGGCCAGTGCGGCGGTCACCGGCGCGCTGACGCTGTTCAACGCCGAACTCGTGGACATCGACGTCGCTCGGACCGACGGCCGGTGGCACCGGTACCGGGGAGACGCCACCGGCCAGTTCGTCGACCGGGAGACGGACCCGCCAGACCGGTCCGAGCCGGACGAACACGAGCTGAGTCGGGCACTGTCGGTGGGTGCCGCGCCGGTGGGTCGGCTGCGGGTCCGGTTCCCGCGATCTGCTCCGCCCAACGCCCGGGAACGCGATGCGGTGGCCGCGTTCGGTGACGCGCTCGCCGCCGCGCTGCACGACGCCGCGACCCACCGGGAGCTGCGGCTGGTCACCGCCCGTTCGTCGTACGAGGCGGTGCACGACCCGCTCACCGGGCTGGCGAACCGGGCGGCGATGCTCGGCAAGGGCGATCAGTCGCTGCGACAACTCGCACACGATCACCCGGTGGCGCTGCTGCTGCTGGACATCAACCAGTTCAAGGAAGTCAACGACACCCTCGGTCACGCCGCCGGCGACCAGTTGCTGCGACTGACCGCGAACCGGCTCAGTGCGCTGGCCCGCCCCGGTGACCTGCTCGGCCGCCTCGGCGGCGACGAGTTCGCTCTGCTGCTCACCGCGGTGCCGGTGCTCGGGGACCGGGCCGCCCCGATGGCTCACGCACTGCGGCAGGCCCGCGAGATCGCCGAACGACTGGCCGCGCCGACCGAGGTGGCCGGCGTCCGGATGTCGATCGAGGTTTCCGTCGGGGTGGTGGTGGCCGACGCCGGCACCGCCGACCTGACCGAGCTGCTGCGCCGGGCCGACATCGCCATGTACCAGGCCAAGGAGGGCGGCGGCAACGTCGCCGCGTACGACGGCACCCGCGACGCGGCAAGCACCGACCAGCTTGCCCTGCTGGCCGAGCTACGCGAGGCGCTGAAGGTCGACGACCAGTTGGTGCTGGCGTTGCAACCGGCTGTCGACCTGGCCACCGGTGCGCCCACCGGGGTGGAGGCGCTGATCCGCTGGCAGCATCCCCGGCGCGGATGGCTGGGTCCGGCCGACTTCATCCGGCCGGTGGAAAACAGCGAGCAGCTCGGCACCTTCACCCGCTACGTGCTCGACAAGGCTCTCGGCGTGGCCGCGAGTTGGGCCCGGGAGGGGCTCGACGTCCCGATCTCGGTCAACCTGTCGGCGCGCAGCCTGCTCGATCCCCGGTTGCCGGCGGAGATCGCCGAGGTGTTGCGCCGACATCAGGTGCCGCCGCACCGGCTGGTCCTGGAGATCACCGAGACGGTGGTGATGAGTGAACTGGAGATCATCGACGAGGTGCTGGCCACGCTCCGGTCGATGGGTGTGCAACTCGCCGTCGACGATTTCGGCACCGGCTTCTCGTCGCTGACCTTCCTCACCCGGATCGCGGTGGACGAGCTGAAGGTGGACCGCTCGTTCGTGATCCGGATGACGGACTCGCCGGAGGCCGCCGCGATCGTACGGACGACTGTGGGGCTCGCCCACGAGTTGGGGCTGCGCGTGGTCGCCGAAGGGGTGGAGACCGCCGAGCAGCGGCTGGCCCTGGCCGAGCTGGGCTGCACCTCGGCGCAGGGTTACCACTTCTTCAAGCCGATGCCGGCCGACAAGATCGGCGCGGTGCTCGGGTCGCTGCGTGACTCGGCGGAGTCGAACGTGTTCCGGCTGCGCGCCGACGGCGCCTCCTGACCGGCTCGGGTGGAGCCCGCGCGGTCCGCGCCGCGGCTGGTTATGGTCGTCGGGTGAACCGACTCGTCGACGCCACCTCCCCGTACCTGCTCCAGCACGCCGACAACCCGGTCGACTGGTGGCCCTGGTCGGACGAGGCGTTCGCCGAGGCGAGACGGCGCGACGTTCCGGTGCTCATCTCGGTGGGCTACGCGGCGTGTCACTGGTGTCATGTGATGGCGCACGAGTCGTTCGAGAACGAGCAGGTGGCGGTCCTGTTGAACGACAACTTCGTGTCGATCAAGGTGGATCGTGAGGAGCGCCCGGACGTGGACGCGGTCTACATGACCGCGACCCAGGCGATGACCGGGCAGGGCGGCTGGCCGATGACCGTCTTCGCCGCCCCGGACGGCACCCCGTTCTTCTGCGGCACCTACTTCCCGCGGACGAACTTCATGCAGTTGCTCCAGTCGGTCAGCACCGCCTGGCGGGAGCAGCGCGAGGCGGTGGTGCGCCAGGGCGCCGCGGTGGTCGAGGCCATCGGTGGCGCACAGGCCGTGGGCGGACCCACCGCCCCGCTGGACGCGCCGCTGCTCGACTCCGCAGCCGGCAGGCTGGCCAGCGAGTACGACGCGACGAACGGCGGCTTCGGCGGCGCCCCGAAGTTCCCACCGCACATGAACCTGCTGTTCCTGCTGCGCCACCACCAGCGCACGGGCGACCCGCGCAGCCTGGAGATGACCCGGCACACCGCCGAGGCGATGGCCCGCGGTGGCATCTACGACCAGCTCGCCGGCGGCTTCGCCCGCTACTCGGTGGACGCGCACTGGACGGTGCCGCACTTCGAGAAGATGCTCTACGACAACGCGCTGCTGCTGCGGGTCTACACCCAGCTGTGGCGGCTCACCGGTGACCCGCTGGCCCGCCGGGTGGCCCGGGACACCGCCCGCTTCCTCGCCGACGAGCTGCACCGGCCGGGGGAGGGCTTCCTGTCCGCGCTGGACGCCGACACCGAGGGCGTCGAGGGGCTCACCTACGCCTGGACCCCCGCGCAGCTCGTCGAGGCGCTGGGCGAGGAGGACGGCCGGTTCGCCGCCGACCTGTTCACGGTGACCGACGAGGGCACCTTTGAGCACGGCATGAGCGTGTTGCGGCTCGCCCGGGACGTCGACGACGCCGCACCCGAGGTGCGGTCCCGCTGGCAGCAGGTGGTCGGGCGGCTCCTCAGCGCCCGGGACACCCGCCCGCAGCCGGCCCGCGACGACAAGGTGGTGGCCGCCTGGAACGGCCTGGCGATCACCGCCGTCGTCGAGTTCCTCCAGGTGGCCGCGTTGTACGCGTCCCCGAAGGACGAGGACGCCAACCTGATGGACGGCGTGACGATCGTCGCCGACGGCGCGATGCGCGACGCCGCCGAACACCTGGCCACCGTGCACCTGGTGGACGGCCGCCTGCGCCGGGTCTCCCGGGACGGCAAGGTCGGCGAGCCGGCCGGCGTCCTGGAGGACTACGGCTGTGTGGCGGAGGCCTTCTGCGCGCTGCACCAGCTCACCGGCGAGGGGCGCTGGCTCACGCTGGCCGGCGAGCTGCTGGACACCGCGCTGGCGCGCTTCGCCGCGCCCGGTGGCGCCTTCTACGACACCGCCGACGACGCCGAGCGGCTGGTCGCCCGGCCCGCTGACCCGACCGACAACGCCACCCCGTCCGGACGGTCGGCGTTGGTCGCCGGGCTGGTCGCGTACTCGGCACTGAGCGGGGAGCCGCGCTACCGGGAGGCCGCCGAGGCGGCGCTCGCCACTGTCGCGCCGATCGTCGGGCAGCACCCCCGGTTCACCGGGTACGCGGCAATGGTCGGTGAGGCGCTGCTCTCCGGGCCGTTCGAGATCGCCGTGGTGACGGACGACCCGGCGGGTGACCCCCTGGTGGCCGCGGCCCACCGGCACGCCCCGCCCGGGGCGGTGGTCGTCGCCGGGCAACCGGACCAGCCCGGGGTGCCGCTGCTCGCGGACCGTCCGCTTGTCGACGGGCGGTCCGCCGCGTACGTCTGCCGGGGGTTCGTCTGCCAACGGCCGGTCACCTCCGCCGAGGAGCTGGTCGCCGAGCTCGGCTGAGCGCACCGTAGTTGCCCACGCCGCACGACGGGCGGCCGCCGCGGCGCTTCCGGGGCGGGTCGCCGGCCCACCGGGTGGGCGTGCCGAGGCCCCGGATAGGCTGGCCGCGCTATGGATTCCCGTACCGGTCTGCCTGTTGTCGGCATGGTGGGTGGCGGCCAGTTGGCCCGGATGACCCACCAGGCCGCGATCGCCCTCGGCCAGTCACTGCGTGTGCTCGCGACCGCCCCCGACGACGGCGCGGCGTTGGTCGCCGCCGACGTCCAGTACGGCGACCACACCGACCTGGCCGCCCTGCGCACCTTCGCCAAGGGCTGTGATGTGGTCACCTTCGACCACGAGCACGTGCCCTCCGAACACATCCGCACGCTGACGGCGGAAGGGGTGACCCTCTATCCGCCGGCGGACGCGCTGCTGCACGCCCAGGACAAGCAGGTCATGCGGGAACGCCTGACCGAGCTGGGTGCGCCCAACCCGGCGTGGCGGCCGGTCGGTGCGCCCGCCGACCTCGTCGGTTTCGGCGAGCAGGTCGGCTGGCCGGTGGTGCTGAAGGCGGCGCGCGGTGGCTACGACGGCCGGGGCGTGTGGATGGTCGACGACGCCACCCAGGCCAGCGAGCTGGCCGCGACGCTGCTCGCCGGCGGCACCCGGCTGATCGTCGAGGAGCGGGTGCCGTTGCGTCGGGAGCTGGCCGTGCAGGTCGCCCGGTCGCCGTTCGGTCAGGTGGCCGCGTACCCGGTGGTGGAGACGGTGCAGCGGGACGGCATCAACGTGGAGGTGCTGGCCCCGGCGCCCGGCCTGGACGAGGAGCTGGCGGTCTCCGCCCAGCAACTCGCCATCGACCTGGCCACCGCGCTCGGGGTGATCGGCCTGCTGGCCGTGGAGCTGTTCGAGGTGCGCGACGACGCCGGCCGGCCCGCGATCGTGGTCAACGAGCTGGCGATGCGCCCGCACAACTCCGGGCACTGGACCATCGAGGGTTCCCGGACCTCGCAGTTCGAGCAGCACCTGCGGGCGGTGCTGGACTACCCGATGGGTGACACCTCGCTGACCGCGCCGGTGGTGGTGATGGCGAACGTGCTCGGTGGAGAGCCGGGCGGCATCTCGATCGACGAGCGGCTGCACCACCTCTTCGCCGCCGAGCCCGGCGCCAAGGTGCACCTCTACGGCAAGCAGGTGCGACCGGGCCGCAAGGTCGGGCACGTCACGGTGCTCGGCGACGACCTGGACGACGTACGGGCGCGGGCCGCGCGGGCCGCCCGCTGGTTGCGCGAGGGGCACGAGTGAGCCCCTCGGTCGAGAAGGAGACCTCGGTGAGCACGGTCGGCTTGATCATGGGTAGCGACTCGGACTGGCCGACCATGCGCGCCGCCGCCGAGGTGTTGGACGACTTCGGCGTGGCGTACGAGGTGCGGGTCATCTCGGCGCACCGCACTCCGGTGGCGATGATCGAGTACGGCCGGGACGCCGCCGACCGGGGCCTCAAGGTGATCATCGCCGGGGCTGGCGGTGCCGCCGCCCTGCCGGGCATGGTCGCCTCGGTGACGCCGCTGCCGGTGATCGGTGTGCCGGTGCCGCTGAAGCACCTCGACGGCATGGACTCGCTGCTGTCCATCGTGCAGATGCCGGCCGGGATCCCGGTCGCCACCGTGTCGATCGGCAACGCCCGCAACGCGGGCCTGCTCGCCGTACGGATCCTCGGCGCCCACGACGAAACCCTGCGCGCCAGCATGACGACCTACCAGCAGAACCTGGAGAAGCTGGTGGCCGACAAGGAAGCCGCCCTCCAGGCAACCCTGCGCTAGCCGTACCCCCGCGAGGCCCCACGCACCCGGCCCACTCACCGCCCCCACGAACCCGGCCCACTCACCGCCCCCACGAACCCGGCCCACTCACCGCCCCCACGCACCCACGCCGCCGTGACCCTCCGATTCATCTCATGCCGCGCAGGGCGGTCTGGAGGCGTTCCTGGGCGCGGCGGCGGCGCTCGTTGCTCGCGCCGAGCACGAGTAGCAGGATGCCCACCGGGATGAGCGCCAGCCACGGGCCGAGGCTCACCAGCGCGTGGATCGCGGCGATCGCGGTGACCGACGCGCCGACGATCACCGGTGCCTGCTGCCGGCTGGACGAGCCGAAGATCAACACTGCGACCGCACCGAGCAGCAGCAGCATCTGCCGTACCGTGCTGGACTCGGTGGCCAGCACGATGGCCAGCGTCGGCACGAAGGCGGCGACCAGCGCCGGTCCGTACGCCACCCAACTGCTCAGGTCCGGTCGGTGGCGCAGCTCCAGGACCCCGACGAGCAGGGCCAGCGCGGCGAACGGCAGCGTGTACGCCTCGGGCAGCGCCACGTCGGCGACCCGCATCAGGATCCACCACGCGGTGATCTCGCAGATCACCACGGCCCAGAACAGGATCCGACGTTCCACCGGCCGGCGGCCGGGCCGGGTCGCCGCCACGCCGAGGACCGCACCCCAGGCGGCCAGCAGGGCGGCGATGTGTCGGGGCGAGTCGAAGGCGAGGGCCAACGCGATGAGCGCGGCGGCGTAACCGGTCCACTCCACGGTGGACGCCTCCCGCTGCGCCTCGGGACGGCGCAGCCGGGGCAGGGTCGCGGCGAGCACCTGCAGGACCGCCCCGACCGCGAGCACCCCGAACGCGGACCAGACCGCGGCCAGCCCGGCGACCAGGCCGGCGGTGAGGACGAAGAGCTGCGCCATGAGTGAGGCGAAGAGCCAACCGAGGATGCGCGCCCGCTGGGTGGTGCCGAACACCGCCCCCACCGCCCCCACCGCGACAGCGCTGCCGAGGGTGAACAGGGTCAACTGCCGATCGGCCAGACTGCCGGCGAGTCCGGCGCTGCCGCCGGCCAGACCGATGACGAACACCAGCACCCGGGCCAGCCGCAGCGAGCGGGCCCGCTCGGCCAGCGGCGGCGGTGGGGTCAGCGCGAGACCGAGCATCGCGATGGTGAAGACGGAGAGCGCGGCGACCGTGCTGGCGGGCCAGCCCCGACCCAACGCGATGGGTGCGATCAGCAGGGTGACGGCTGCCCCGGGCAGCACCACCGGCACGGCCCGGGACCGCCGCCCGCCGCTGAACCCGGTGGCGGCCAGCGCGGCGGTCGCGGTGAGCAGCAGCGCCGTCAACACGTGCGTCGGGTTGACCACGTCCGGCGGCGGGGTGAGCAGCTCCGGCAGCGGACCCTGCCAGATCCGGGTCAGGGTGCGGTGGGGCTCGACCAGCGCGGTGACCAGCGCCGGTGCGATCGAGGCGAGGGCCAGGGCGGTCGGCAGGGCCGCCGCGGCCAGTGCACCCGCGGCCGGGTTGACCCGCCACCGGCGTCGTTCCGGGTCGTCCGGCAGTCGCCGGAGCGCGCCGTCGAGCCGTACCGCCCAGCGCCGAACCGGCTGGGCGGAGCCGGTGGGCGGCACGGTGGCCGCTCGGATCAGCTCGGCCAGCACACCGAGCAGCGCGGCGGCAGCCGCGTAGACGCCCGCGGGAAGGCCGGTGGGGATGGCGGCGAGGGCGCTGATGCTGGCCCCGCCGACCACCGCGACGCTGACCCAGGGCAGATATTGCGGCACCTGACGGCGGACCGCGGCCACGGCGGCGAGGCCGAGGCTGGACGCGGCCAGCGCGGCGGTCAGCACCACCTGCGCCGAGTTCTCGAATTCGGCGGCCAGTGCCGCCACCGCGCCGGGGAGGGCCAGCACGGCCGCACCGATCGCCGCGCCACCGATCTGCACCAGGTGCGGCGGCATCCCCTCGGTGTCGATGTCGGCCACCTGTGGGCCGGCCAGGACGCGTGCCACCGTCGCCACCACCACGCCGATCAGCGCGATGCTGCCCAGGGCCAGTGCGGTCGTCCAGGGCTGGACCAGGCCGGCTCCGGCGGCGTGCAGCGCGACCACTCCGGCCACGGTCGCCCGGGACAGCCCGGCGCGCGCCTCCTCGCTGGCTGCCGCCGCCATCCCGTAGACGGTGGCGACAGTTGCGCCGACCAGGACCGGCGACCACCAGGCCAGATCGAACGCGGCCGGCGCGCCGATCGTGGCGAGCACCACGGCCGCGCCGGACACGTCCCACCGCCAGGGCGGCGGGAGCAGGATGCCGGCGGCGAGGGCCAGCAGCGCCAACGCGACAGGTGCCTGCCAGGTGGCCCCGCCAACGGGCGCGGCCGGCCAGCCGCTCAGGTCGCCCTGCCAGATCGGGCCGGGGGTGGCCAGCACACCGACCCCACCGCGAATCGCCGACCAGCCGGCGAGTACGCCGATGAGGAGACCGCCGGCGGCGAGGCCGAGGATTGGTCCGCGTCGCCACTCCTCCGGCATGGTGCGTGCTCCCACGGCGACCACCAGGACCAGTGCGGCGGCCATCGCCAACTGCCCGCCCGGGGCGAGTACCGCCCCGATCCGTACCAGCGTGGCGATCAGGGCGGTGGTGACCGCCGCGGCGGCCAGGTCCGAGCCGTCGAGGGTGAGGTCGGCGCGACGGCCGGCGTCGATGGATGGGGCCAGGAACAGCAGCACTGCGGCGACCAGCAGCAAAGCGCCCACCCAGGCGTCGGCGACGGTCGCGCCGGGCGCTCCGAACGCGGCGGCGGTGACCAGCAACGCGCCCAGCCCGGTGCCGACCGACAGCGGTGCGGGGATGCGGCGCTGGGAGACCTGCACGACGGCGGCGTAGCCGAGGGTCACGCAGACCGCCAGGAAGCTGGCTGCCAGCACCGGGACGGTCACCTCGCGGAGGCTGGCCGGGGTGGGGGTCGGGTCGGTGGGCACGGTGGCGGCCACGAACGCGGCCACCGCCCCGGGCAGCGCGAACGCAGCCCCTCCGGCGGCCCAGGCGGTGACCGTGTCGGAGGCGGCCGAGGCGATCCGGATCCGGGGTGCCAGCGCGACAAGCGTGCCGGCCGTGAACAGGGTGAGCAGGACCGCTGCGGTGAGCGCGGGGCGCGACAGGCTGGCACCGGCGCCGAGCAGGCCCACCACGGCCGCTCCGATGGCGTGCGCCGCCGCCGCTCGGTCGGTGCGGGCGGAGAGCCCGATGACCCCGATGCCGATCGCGGTGATCACCATCGGCCAGGGTGCCGCGGCCCAACCGAGACCGAGCGAGGCCGGCACGGCGAGCGCGGTCAGCGCCGCGCCGGCGACCGCGAACTCCCGGCGGATCTCCGCCGGCAGGGCCAGCACCGCCGCGATGGTGAGCAGGAAGGCGGCACCCGCGAGCTGCCAGGTGGTCGGCCCGACCGCGGCGGCCAGCGCGGCCGGAAACCGGTCGAGGTCGGCATCCCAGGCGGGCAGTGCCGCCCGGACCGGCGCCAACCCGGCGCGTAGCGCGCCACCGGCGACCACCAGCCCGCTGACGGTCAGCGCCACCGCCGAGGCGAGCTGCGGGCCGCGTCGGGCCGCCTCGGGGACCGCGCGCACGGCCAGCCCGGTCACCGTGATGACCGCGGCGATCAGCAGCAGCGCCCGGCCCGGGAAGGCCACCGAGGCGATGCGGCTCAGCGCGCCGATCACGGCCAGCGTGACGATGCCCGCCGCGACGTCGGGCAGCGGCGCGCGACGCAGCACCAGCGCGCCGGCCAGCCCGATCGTGGCGGCCAGCAGCAGCACCACCCCGGCGCCGGTCGCGGTCGGCACGGTCTGTGCCCGGAGCAGGGCGCTGACCGCGTACGCCAGGGCGACCGCGACCGCCACCGCGTGCAGCACCCAGGTCAGCTCGCCCAGCCCGGGGACCGGGCGGCTCGGCCGGGTGTCGGTCGAACCCGCGCTGGCGTCGATCAGCTCGGCGGCCTCCTCCGCGTCGCCCTCCGGCCGGGTCTCGGCGCCGCGTTCGCGGGGCGCGGACGTGGTGTCCGACGGTGGCAGATCCTGCCGGACGGGGCGTTCCAGGGCCACGCCGGAGCGGGCCAGCCAGAGGTCGACGAGGGCGACCAGGACCAGCACCAGCGCCCAGCCACCCGGGCCGGTGATCTGGTCGTACGCCAACAGCGGCAGCACCGGCTGCGCGGCGAGCACGGTGGCGAAGCGGGGTGCGCGCAGACCGGTCCAGCCGGCGTACCCGAAGGCGACTCCCGCGGTGACCGCGAAGAGCACCCCGGCGAAGACGGTGCCGGAGGCGCCGCCCGCGCCGATCCGGTCCACGGCCCAGAGGGCGTTGCCGGCGAGCGGCACCAGCAGCAGGCCGACCGCGGCGATGGTCTCGGCGGTGGAGGTGAGCCCACGCCGGGCCAGCACCGGTGGGGCGAGCAGCATCAGCACCGTGGCCAGGAGCAGGATGCCGAGCCGGGCCAGCGCGTCCATCGAGCTGGTGGCGACGGCGGCGAAGACCACCGCGGCCACCGCGAGCAGCAACGCGCCCAGCCCGAGGGGGATGTTCTGTACTTCGCGCGACGAGGCTTCCGGTGGGTGCGCCGGGTCGTCCGCGTCCAGCCAGCTCGGCCTCGGTGGAGGCGGCGGCGGGTCCTCGGGGGCGGACGGGGTGCCCTGCCGGGGGACCCGGGGCGGCACCGAGGAGCCGGCGGCCGATGGGCGCCGGCCGGGGCGGCGGCGGAGCACGCGGCGCGGCCGGGTGGCCTGCTTGAGCCGCTCCTCACCGGCGTGGGCGAGGATGTCCCGCTGGAAGAGCGCGGCCTGCATCTTCGCGGCGATCTGCCGCTGCTCGCTGGCGATGGCGGCGTCGCGCCGCTTCATCTCCGCGATCGAACGCTCGATGTCCGCCAGGTGCTCGACCCACTGCGGCTGGTCAGCCCCGCAGTGTGGGCAGTGGACGGCCGGTTTGATCTCCCGGCCGCACGAGGAGCATTGAAAGTTCGCCACGACACCCCTCCACCCGCACTGTGGACTCCCACTGTCGCAGCATGCCCAAAGCTGGCCCGGATTTCGACTCTTGTCGGCGGGTCCGGGGCAAACAACGACACCGGCCGGCCACCGATACGTTCGATGGCCGGCCGGTGGGGTGGTCCGATCAGGGGCGGCCCATGCCCCGGTACTCCCAGCCGGCCTGGGTCCAGAGGGCCGAGTCGAGGCAGTTACGACCGTCGACCACCTTGCGACCGTTGACCAACTCGCCGAGGGCGACCGGGTCGGCGTTGCGGAAGTCGGCCCACTCGGTGAGGACGCAGACCAGGTCCGCGCCGGTGACCGCCTCGTTGATGCCGCTCTCGTAGATCAGCTCGGGCACTGCGCGGCGGGCGTTCTCGCTGCCCTGCGGGTCGTACACGTGCACCTCGGCGCCGGCCTTGTGCAACAACGCGGCGACGGCGAGCGCCGGAGCGTCGCGGACGTCGTCGGTGTTGGGCTTGAAGGTCGCACCGAGCACGGCGATCCGGGTGCCGGAGAAGTCCGGGCCGGCCGGACCGGAGCGGCGGCCGAGCAGATCCGAGGCGAGTTGCAGCACCCGGGTACGACGGCGCAGGTTGATCAGGTCGACCTCGTGCAGGAAGCGCAACGCCTCGCCGGCGCCCAACTCCTGGGCCCGGGCCTGGAAGGCCCGGATGTCCTTGGGCAGGCAGGCGCCGCCGAAGCCGAGGCCGGCCTGGAGGAACCGGTTGCCGATCCGGGGGTCGTAGCCGATCGCGCGGGCGAGTTGGGTGACGTCGCCACCGGAGGCCTCGCAGACCTCGGCCATCGCGTTGATGAAGGAGATCTTGGTGGCCAGGAAGGCGTTCGCGGCGACCTTGACCAGCTCGGCGGTGGCGAAGTCGGTGACCACCAGGGGCACCTCGCGGTCCTCGGTGGCGGCCAGGTCGAACACGCCCTTGTGCGCGGCGTAGAGCATGCCGTTGGCCCACTCGCTCTTCACGCCGACCACGATCCGGTTGGGGCGCAGGACGTCGTCGACGGCGAAGCCCTCCTGGAGGAACTCGGGGCTCCACGCCACCTCGACGCCCAGGTCTCCGGGGGTGTGCTTGCCGACCAGCTGCTCCACCCACTCGGCGGTGCCGACCGGCACGGTGGACTTGCCGACGATCAGCGCCTTGCGGGTGAGGTGCTGCGCGAGGCTGGTGACCGACGCCTCGACGTACGACAGGTCGGCGCCCATGCCGTCGGCCCGCTGCGGGGTGCCGACGCAGATGAAGTGCACGTCACCGAAGTCGGCGGTCTCGGCGATGTCGGTGCTGAACCGGAGGCGGCCGGCGGCGAGGTTACGCCGCAGCAGCTCATCCAGGCCGGGCTCGTGGATCGGCACCTGACCAGCGTTCAGCATCGCGATCTTGTCCGCGTCGACGTCGAATCCGAGCACGTCGTAGCCCAGTTCGGCGTAACAGATGGCGTACGTCGCACCTAGGTAGCCGGTTCCCAGGAACGTCACCCGCGGTCGAGGCGCGCCTGAGGGCGGTGTCACCGCGGCGATGGCGGGGGTCGGCTGGATGGTGGGGTAGGGGATCGTCACGCCTGTCTTCTCCGCTCGCACTGGCGGCGCGTCGTCGCGTCGCATTCTGCTGCGGCGCCTGGCGGGGCACCGGAGGGGTGGCTCACTGTTGTCCTCCATCATTGCCCAGCGGCCTGGGTGCACCCTCATGCCCATACCTACGCGCCGGTAACATCACCTGAACTGCAGTAGCTAGTCTTCAGTCTGCGCGGTCGGCGGTCAGGAGTCGCCACAGACTGCGCATGATAGCGGTGAAGGGAAGGGACCCAACATGGCCGCAGGCGAGTCGTTCGACGTCTACCGGTTGCCCGAGGAGCACCAGGCGATCCGGGACGCGGTCCGAGAGGTCTGCACGGCGAAGGTGGCCCCGCACGCCGCCGAGGCCGACGAGACCGGGGAGTTCCCCAAGGCGTCCTACGAAGCACTGCGGGCAGCCGACTTCCACGCCCCGCACATCCCCGAGGAGTACGGCGGCGCGGGCGCGGACGCGCTGGCCACCGCCATCGTGATCGAGGAGGTGGCCCGCGCCTGCGCGTCCTCCTCGCTGATCCCGGCGGTGAACAAACTCGGCACCATGCCGCTGTTGTTGTCCGGTTCCGAGGACCTCAAGCGCCGTTACCTGACGCCGGTCGCGGCCGGGGACGCGATGTTCTCGTACTGCCTCTCCGAGCCGGAGGCGGGCAGCGACGCCGCGTCGATGACGACCCGGGCAGTGCGTGACGGGGATCACTGGGTGCTCAACGGCGTGAAGCGGTGGATCACCAATGCGGGTGTCTCCGAGTACTACACCGTCTTCGCCGTCACCGACCCGGCCGCCCGATCCCGGGGCATCTCGGCCTTCGTCGTGGAGAAGTCCGACGCCGGTGTGAGCTTCGGCGCACCGGAGAAGAAGCTCGGCATCAAGGGCTCGCCCACCCGCGAGGTCTACCTCGACAACGTGCGGATCCCCGCCGACCGGATGATCGGCGCGGAGGGCACCGGCTTCGCCACCGCGATGAAGACCCTGGACCACACCCGGGTCACCATCGCCGCGCAGGCCGTCGGGATCGCGCAGGGCGCGCTCGACTACGCCAAGGGGTACGTGGCTGAGCGCCGTCAGTTCGGCAAGGCGATCGCTGAGTTCCAGGGCATCCAGTTCATGCTCGCCGACATGGGCATGAAGCTGGAGGCTGCCCGGCAGCTCACCTACGCGGCTGCCGGCAAGTCCGAGCGTGGCGACGCCGATCTGACCTACTTCGGCGCGGCGGCCAAGTGCTTCGCCTCGGACGCCGCCATGGAGATCACCACGGACGCGGTGCAGTTGCTCGGCGGTTACGGCTACACGCGGGACTACCCGCTCGAGCGGATGATGCGCGACGCCAAGATCACCCAGATCTACGAAGGAACGAACCAGGTGCAGCGGATCGTCATTGCACGGGAGCTGCTGAAGGGCTGATTGCGGCTGTTTTGCAGCTCAGAGCGGATGTGACCGAGTCATTCGACTCGGTCACATCTCGTATCCGTCCGGTTGCTCTGCGGATTTTTCGGCTGCGCCGGATGTCGAGAGCGGTGCCCGCCGGGCAGGTGGCCCTTGCGCCGAGCGGCGAAGTTGTAGCAGCACAGGCAACTCGTGCAGCTGGTGACGGTGCGCCGCATCGGCATGCCGTCGTGGGTCGCGGACGCTGTGGAACCGTCTCGGCGGCCCGGCAAACAGGTTGTCGGGTTGCCTGGTTCGTGTGAGTATGGCCGGGTGATCTACTGACACGCACCCAGCCCGCTGCCGTGGCACGCCACCTTCTCGTGGTTGTCGAGCCCCGGCGGGCAGTCGATCCCCACTTGATTCGGCGATTGGTGTCCGCGTGTCAAACGTGTCTGTTCTGCATGCCCAAGACCTGGTGAAGGTCTACGGCGATCGCATCGTTCTCGACGGTGTCTCGCTCTCCGCGGGGCCCGGCCAGCGGCTGGGCCTGGTCGGTGAGAACGGGGTCGGCAAGTCCACCCTGCTGCGGTTGCTCGCCGGCGAGGAGGAGCCGGACGGCGGTGAGGTGCAGCGCGCGGCCGATACCGAGTTTCTTCGTCAGGAGTTTCCGTTCCCGGCTGATGCCCCGCTCGGCGCCGTCGTCGACGACGCGCTCCAGGAGTTCCACCGAGTCCGCGACCGGCTCGACGATCTCGGTGAGATCCTGGCCGAGCGGCCCGACGACGAGGCTGCCCTCACCGAGTACGGGGATCTACTCGGCTGGGCTGAGGACCACGGCCTCTGGGACGCCGACCACCGGGCGAAGCTGGTGCTCGACGGCCTCGGTCTATCCGTTACGGACATGACCCGTCCGCTCGGCTCGCTCTCCGGTGGGCAGCGCACGCGCCTCGGCCTGGCAGCGCTGTTGATCCGGCAGCCGCGGGCGCTGCTGCTGGACGAGCCGACCAACCACCTCGACGAGGAAGCGGTCAGCTTCCTGGAGCAGCGGCTGGCCGAACTTCCGGGCGCGGTAGTGGTGGCCTCGCACGATCGGGCATTCCTCGACGGGACCTGCACCGACATCGTCGACCTCGACCCGTCCCGGGGAGGTGTCACCCGCTACGGCGGCACCTACTCCGACTACCTCGAGGTCAAACGCCGCGAGCGGGCGCGTTGGGAGCAGCAGTACGCGGCCGAGCAGAAAGAATTGAAGGAGCTGCGACAGGCCGTGGCCACCACCGCGCCCGACGTCAACCACGCACGCTCCATCAAGGACAACAACAAGATTGGGTACGACCGGCACGGCAGCCGAGTCCAGAAACAGATCTCCCGGCGGGTGCGCAACGCCCAGCAGCGTCTGGACGAACTCACCGCCGACCAGGCCAAGCGGCCCCCGGCCCAGCTCAGCCTCACCGCCGCGGTGACCGAGCTCGGCCCGCACGAGGGCAGTGTTTCGCTGCGCGGGGTACGCGTCGACGGCCGGCTCAAGATCGACGACCTGACCGTCGCGACCGGCGAGCGTCTGCTGATCACCGGGCCCAACGGGGCTGGCAAGTCGACGCTGCTGCGGGTGCTCGCCGGTGACCTGGAGCCGGACGCTGGCGCCGCGTACCGGTCGGAGGGGCTGCGCGTCGCGCTGCTCGAGCAGGACGTCGAGTTCCCCGACCCGCAGCGGACTGCCCACTCGTATTACGCCGAGGCGGCCGGCGACGACCCCGCGGTGCCGCTGTCCCGGCTCGGCCTGCTGGTCGGCGGTGACGTGGAACGGCCGATCGGACAACTCTCAACCGGCCAGCGCCGCCGGGTCGCCCTGGCAATGCTGATGGCCCGGCCGCCGGACGTTCTGCTGCTCGACGAACCCACCAACCATCTGTCGCTGCGCCTGGTGGAGGAGCTGGAAGAGGCGCTGCGCAGCGCGCCGGGCGGCGTCGTCGTCGCCTCCCACGACCGCTGGCTGCGCCGCGGCTGGCAGGGCCCCGAACTGACCCTGCTCGACGGCCGCGTCCGGGCCTGATCGCCGGAGAGGAGTGCCATGTCCACCCAACTCACACTGCACGCGGTGAGTAAGGCGTATGCCCACGGCCGGGTGCTGAACGCGGTGTCCGGCACCGTCCGTGACGGCGAACGGGCCGCCGTGGTAGGCGAGAACGGCGCCGGGAAGTCCACCCTCCTGCGGCTGCTCGCCGGGCAAGAGCCACCGGACGAGGGCGAGATAGTGGTCACCGCCGACGGCGGGATCGGATACCTCGGCCAGGTCCTCGACCTGCCGGACACGGCCACAGTCGCCGACGCGACCGACGCGGCGCTCGCGGACCTGCGCGACCTCCAGCGCCGGATCACTCAGGCGGAGCAGGAGCTCAGCGCGGGCGAGGCTGGGCTACTCAACGCGTACGGAGAAATGGTCACCGCTTATGAACTGCGCGGCGGATATCGGGCCGATGCGCAGGTGCGGGCGGCGATGTCCGCCCTCGGGATCGGCGAGCTGACGCCGGACCGGGCACTCGGCACGCTCTCCGGTGGGCAACGGGCGCGGCTCGCGCTGGCCGGGGTGCTGTCGGCCGACCCCGAACTGCTGCTGCTCGACGAGCCCACCAACAACCTCGACGGGACGGCGCTGGCCTGGCTGGAGGACCGGCTGCGCCGGCACCGGGGCACGCTCGTGATGGTGACCCACGACCGGCTGCTGCTGCAGCGGGTGGCCACCACGATCCTGGAGGTCGACGGGGACCGGGGCACGGTGGTGCGCTACGGCAACGGTTACGCCGGATACCTCGCCGAGAAGCGGGCGGCGCGGCAGCGGTGGGAGCAGGCCCACGCGGAGTGGACCGCCGAGATCGCACACTGGACCGACTGGGGCACGACGACGGCGTACCGGGTGGCGCCCGGCCGCGCCATCAGGGACCACAACAAGTGCAAGTACAACGGTGACGGCCGCCGAGTCCAAGCGTCGATCTCCACCCGGGTACGCAGCGCCGCCGAACGCCTCCACCGACTGCACGCCGAACCGGTGCCCCGACCGCCGGACCCGCTGCGCTTGCACGCGCCGCTCGACGCGGCAGTTCGGGAGGGCACCGTCCTCACAGCGTGCGGCGTCCGGGTCGCCGGCCGGCTGTGGGTGCCGGAGCTGACCGTCACCGCCGGCGAGCGGCTGCTGGTCACCGGGCCGAACGGGGCCGGCAAGTCGACCCTGCTCGATGTGCTGGCCGATGTGCTGACCCCGGACGAAGGGACGGTGCGGCGCCGGGGGCGTCGGGGGTACCTGCCGCAGGAGAGCGCGGTCGGTGCCCCATCGCACAGCCTGCTGTCGGCGTTTGCGTCCGGCCGCGTCGGCACCCGCCAGGAGCACGCCGAGCGGCTGGAATCGCTGGGCCTGTTCCGCGCCGGTGACTTCGACAAACCAATCGGCGCGCTGTCCGTCGGGCAGAGGCGCCGGCTGGCTCTGGCCCGCCTGCTGGCCGTCGAGGCCGACGTGCTGCTGCTCGACGAGCCCACGAACCACCTGTCGCTGATGCTGGTCGAGGAGCTGGAGCAGGCACTTGCCAACTATTCCGGCGCGGTGGTGGTGGTCTCGCACGACCGGCTGTTTCAGGCACGCTGGACCGGCACCGAGGCGGCCCTGAAGGGCGGCCGGCTGCTCGCGCCAGTGCGGTGAACCGCGCGCGGATCGCTCGATGATCCGAGCCTGCCGTTCCGGGTAGGTCCTGGACGGCGGCGCGACCCGGGCTGTCCCTCGCGGTGTAAGAGCGGTCTCGGGGCGAGTGGGTGCCGACCGTAAGCGGGGTGGTTGATGGCAGGGTTGGGCCCATGGACCTGACGGTTATCCTCGGCCCGGTCAAGGGCGGCAAGTCGCTGGAAATGATCAGCCTGCTGTCTCCGCTCCGGCACGCCGGCATCCCGCACCGGATCTACCAGTCAACTCGACACAGCCGGGACATTGCGGTGACCTCACGTTCCGGGGGCAGTTTGCAGACGGTCAAGGTCAGCTCACTTGGAGGCGCCGCCGACGCTGAGGTCGAAGTCATTGGCGTCGACGAGATCCACATGTTTACCGTCGACGACATCGCCGTGCTGGGTGCTGCGGTCCGTTCGGGAATTCAGGTCGTCGTCGCCGGCATCGATCTGGATCACCGGGGATGCCTGTTCGCTCCGGTGAAGGCGCTGTTCGAACTGGCGCCAGCGAAGGTGCTGTATCGGCGTGCGGTGTGCGACGTCTGTCGGTCTCTCGACGCGACACACACGCAGGTACTCGAGGACGGCAAGCCGATGATCCGAGAACTCGCGCCGTCAACCGCGCTGCCGGACGACGGGACCTACACGTACGAGGCCCGCTGCCGCCGTTGTGTCATTCTCCCCTAAGAGGGTCGCCAACCCGCAACATGTCCCCCTCCGGGGCTGCCGCGCAGGTGCGGTACCGCAGCTCAGGTCGGGTCAGCCGGTGCGTCCGCCGGGCATCACCACGATGGCGTCCTGCGGGAGGGTGGCCACCTCACGCAGGTTGAGGCCGTCCATCGACAGCACGATCGTCCGAGGGCCGTCCGAGCTCAGATTGACCTGCCGGCCGAGAAAGATCCGCTCGCCGTCCGAGCCGATGACGTACCAGCGGCCGGAGTCCATCGGTACCTGCTGCTCGGAGTGGACCCGACCGCTCCGGTCGAGATCGAGCACCCGAGTAGGACGATCACCGTCCATCGTCGTGACGACGACCCGTAGCCGGCTGTCGTCGCGGCTCGGATACAACATGCCGGACCGGTCGATCGTTTCGTCGGGTCCGATCCGGTCCCCGACCTCGACCGTGACCGGGGGCGATGTGCCCGCCAGGCCGGCGGTGACGGTCAGCGTGGTCAGGCGCGTCTGATCCCGCCGGCGTGGGATGGACAGCGGTTCGCCTCCCCGCATCACCCCGATCACCTCGGTTGGTGACCCCGGGATCCGTCGCTGCGTGCCGGAGCTCAGACGGACGAGGACGAACTCTCCGCCTTCTGCCGACGCGGATTCGTCGAGGAGGAGCCAGCCCGAGTCCGGCGCCCAGGCCCGTCCGGTGACCCGACCACCCGTGGACTTCGGCTCGATCGACAGGACTTGCCCGCCCTTCAGGTCGCGTACCAGGTACCGGCTTGCGTCGGGATAGCCCAACCACCGTCCGTCGGGGGACAGGGCCACGCCGATCGGACTGGCCACCGGAAGCGTGAACTGCTGGCCGTCCGGGAGCAGAAGCCGTGGTGCGCAACCGGCCGCGCACGTGGCGTAGACGAGAGTGGCGTGGCCGACGCCCGTGGACGGCAGTGCTGGCGCCGGGGCGAGCGGATCGACCGCCGGCGGTGCGAGGCCGGCCGGCCTGCCGGAGGCTGTCGACCCCGGCGTGGTCGGTCCGACCTCCCCGAACGGTTGCATGACGACCCCCGCCGCCGTCACCACCGCAAGGACCCCGGCGCAGGCAGACACCCCGACCGTGAGGTTCATTCGGCGGCGCCGAGCGACGGCGATCGCCCGGTCGGGATCGGCGTAGTTGCGGCCGTGCTCGGCCAGATCTTGGTAAACACGACGGAACGCATCAGACATGGTCAACCTCCGACGGCTGGACGCCTTCGAACGCGGTGGGCGGAGTCGAGGGGATGTGCCGTCGCAGGCGGACCAGGGCGTCGTGGACGTGCCGCTTCACAGTGCCGACGCTGCACACGAGTAGACGGGCGGTCTCCACTTCCGACAGATCTTCGTAGAAGCGCAGGTACAGCGCCGCCCGCTGGCGCGCGGGCAGGGTAGCGAGTGCGCATGCCACCGTGACCCGCACGGCGGTGTCGCTGGCGAGGTCGTCGCCGGAGGCCGCGTCGGGAACCCGCTCGGAGGTCACCTCGGTGGGTCGCCGCCGGCGGCGCCAGGAGCGAAGCTGATTGAGCATCACCGTGCGGACGTAGGCTTCCGGGTGGCCGCCGGCCTGCACCCGACGCCAGTGCCGGGCCGTCTTCGCCAGCGCCTCCTGAAGCAGGTCCTGCGCCTCCTGGTGATCGCCGACGAGTAGGTAGGCTGTCCGCGAGAGGGCCGGTCCGCGCGCGAGGGCGAACTCGCGGAACCCGGCGTACCTGTCCGCTCCACTCATCCTGCCCCCTTCTGCGTCCTACCCGTATCAACGCCGTCCGCCCGTCCCGAGGTTGAGTCGGAGGACGCCGGAGTGATCCGGCACCCTCGGCGCCGGTCCGGGGTCCGGACCGGCCATCGCGGACGGTCGCGCGACTCACCGGTCACCCCGCCTGTAACTGCCGCTCCGCCCGGCGCTGCTACCGCCTGCGTCGTTTCCGGGGCTGACGGGTCGGACCGATGCCTGGCCGGGCCACTGCCTGACGGCTGCGTGCCGCCCGTAGGCGATCAAGGACTTGGTTACGGGTGGGCCGGTGGCCATGTTGTGCCGGATCGCGGCGGTCATCGCGAGGAGGCGTTGCGCGACGCGTGCCGCGACGCCTTCGATGAGGCAGACAGCCGGGGTGGCCGCCCGGGTTTACGTTGCCGTGCGAGCCCCCATGTCAGCCGCTTCCGCGTACGCGGCGACGGCCCCGTCGTGAGCGACGCCGACGAGGGTGTGCCGAGCGAGGTCCGGACCGAGGCTCGCCAGCCGTCTGCCGGCGTCCTCGGCGCGTTGATCGAGGCCGACGGGCGCGTGCGCCTCGGCCCGTCGAAAGAGAGCCGCCAGTGGCACGGCATCGTCTGGGGTTGCCGGAATCCAGTGGAGAACTTTCATCGACGGCATCCTATCGATGTGGTGCTCGGGGCGGGTTCGACCGCCGGTGCCCACCCGTCGCGAAACATCCAAGATCCACAGCGGAAACAAGCGGCCGGGAGATTAGCATCCGCCTTTCCTGTGTTGATCAACTTGAGGAATCGTATTGCTACCTCCACGTCTGCGCGGACGACTGCCGATAGCGCTGTGCACCGCGCTCGCGGTGCTCGCCCCGTCGCCCGCCCTGGCCGCACCCGGCCCCGCTGCCCCCTCGGCCCCATCCGCCCACGCGTCTGCCGCACCCCCGGCTCCCGCGACCACCCCCACCGTCACCCTGATCACCGGGGAGAAGGTCACCGCCACCCGGTCGGCCGACGGAAGTCTCAGCCCACAGGTGCGAGACGCCGAGGGACGGCTGACCGGGTTCACCTCGTCCCGGGTGGGAGGGGACACCTACGTCTACCCGCACGGCGTGCTGGCGTACGTGGGCGCCGGGCTGCTCGACAAGCAACTGTTCAATCTCTCGGAGTTGCTGGCGGACGGCTACGACGACGCGCGGCGCGACCACCTTCCGCTGATCGTCACCTACACCGCTGCCGCCGCCCGTTCCCGTAGCGCCTCGGCGCCCGCGGGCGCCCGCGACGTTCGTCGGCTGGACAGCATCCAGGGCGCCGCCCTGAACGTCGACCGATCGGAGACCTTCTGGTCGTCGATCACCGGCGGCGGGGAGGCGACCGCCCGTTCCACCGGCGGGCGGCCCGCTCTCCGCGGCGGCATCGCGAAGATCTGGCTGGACGGCAAGGTCGAGGCCGACCTCGCCGACAGCACCGCGCAGGTCGGTGCCCCGCAGGTCTGGGCGTCCGGGAACACCGGCAAGGGCGTCGACGTCGCCGTCCTGGACACCGGCATCGACGTCAGCCACCCGGACTTCGCCGGCCAGATCGCCGCCACCGAGTCCTTCGTTCCCGGCGAGACGGTCAGGGACGTCTTCGGCCACGGTACGCACGTCGCCTCCACGATCGCCGGCACCGGCGCGGCCTCGGGCGGCACGGAGAAGGGCGTCGCCCCGGGCGTACGGCTGCACGTCGGCAAGGTCCTCGGCGACAACAACTCCGGCCAGGACTCCTGGATCATCAGCGGCATGGAGTGGGCCGTCCGCGAGCAGCACGCCAAGATCGTCAACATGAGCCTCGGGGCCGACCCCACCGACGGCACCGACCCGATGAGTGTGGCGCTCAACGAGCTGAGCGAAGAGACCGGCGCGCTGTTCGTCGTCGCGGCCGGAAACACCGGTCCCAGTCAGTACACGATCGGCAGCCCCGGCAGTGCGGACGCCGCGCTGACCGTCGGCGCCGTCGACGGCAACGACACCCTCGCCGACTTCTCCAGCCAGGGTCCGCGGATCGGCGACCGGGCCCTCAAGCCCGACCTCACCGCGCCCGGTGTCGGCGTCCTGGCCGCCCGCTCGCAGGCCTCCGCCGGCGAAGGCTGGTACCGCCTCGGCGACGGCACCTCGATGGCCACCCCGCACGTCGCCGGCGCCGCCGCGCTGCTGGCCGCCCAACATCCCGACTTCAGCGGGAAGCAGCTCAAGGAAGCTCTGGTCAGCACCGCGAAGCCGCTCGCCGGCCTCAACCCGTACCAGGGCGGCAACGGTCGACTGGACATCGCCGCGACCACGGGCGCGTCCGTCGTCGCCAGCACCAGCGCCGACTTCGGGTACCCCGAGTGGCCGACCGCCCCCGAGGGCACGGTCGAACGGGAGGTCAGTTATCGCAACCTCAGTGACAACGCTGTCACCCTCGACCTCGCCGCGACCGTCGACGGTGCCCCGAATAACCTCTTCACCCTGTCGTCCCGGCAGATCACCGTCCCGGCGCGCGGCGTCACCTCGGTGACCGTGGCCACGGACTTCGACCGCGTACCGGCCGACAACCCCCTCGCGGGCTTCCTCACCGCCACCGATGCCTCCGGCGCGGTCCGCACCCGCACCGCGCTCGCCATCGGCCGGGAGGGCGTACGCCACCGCCTCACCTTCACGGCCAAGGACCGGGGTGGCAGACCGACAGGCGGAGACCTCCTCCTGCTCGGGCAGGACAACACCGTCCTCCAGCAGCAGATCGACGCCAGTGGCACCCTGGAGCTGCGGCTTCCCGCCGGCACGTACGCGGCGTGGCTCAGGACCGAGGTCGAGGGCGCGAACGGGCCGAACTCGCGCGGGCTCGCCGTGCTGCCGGTACCGGAGATCACCCTCGACCAGGACCGCACCGTCGCGTTCGACGCCACCAAGGCCCGCCGGGTCTCGGTGACCACGCCGCAGGAGTCGACCCTGGACGGCGCCCGCATCGAGGTGTCCCGCGGATTCGGCGGCAACGTCTGGACCGACGGCTGGCTCCTGGATCCCGCGCACGACAGCGTCTGGGTGCTGCCCAGCGACCGTGGGGTCACGACGGGTACGTTCAGCTTCAGCACCCAGTGGCGCACGGTGCAGCCCGCGGTGACGGTGACGGACGACGGCCGTGACTACGACGACCTTCGGGTGCAGCGGGCCGCGACGCCGCTGCCCCGCGGTGATCAGCACCTCGACGCGGTGTTCGCCGGCGACGGGGACAGCAGCGGCTACGCCACGCTGAACGCCCGTGGCAAGGCCGCCGTGGTACGCCGCAACGACGCCGTACCCGTGGAGAGGCAGGCCGCGGCGGCGGCGGCCGCCGGCGCTCGTCTCCTGCTCGTGGTGAACGACGGCGCCGGGCGCCTCGCGGCGTGGCCGGGTTCGGTGTGGGTGCCCCAGGACCCGCCGCCGGTCACCGTGGCCACCCTCACCCAGGACGAGGGTGAGCAGTTGATCACCCGGATCACGCGCGAGAAGCGGGTCCGGCTCGACGTCACCTCCCACCCGACCACCGAGTACGTCTACGACCTGATCCGCGACTACGTCGGTGCCATCCCGGCGGACCTCGCCCAGCGGGTCACCAAGCGTGAACTGGCCCGGGTCGACATGTCCCTGTGCAACTGGCGTCCCGGCCGGGCGGTGGAGACGCGCAACGGCCTCACCGCGTCGGGATCGATGAGCGGCCTCGACTACCACGAGGTCGCGGCGCGCGGCGACCGCACCGACTGGGTCAGCGCCGGGACGCGGTGGACCACGAACGTCGCGGTGCCGGACGAGCAGTCCCAGCAGACGGCGCCCACCACCTATCGGGCCGGTTCGGTCCAGCAGGAGCGGTGGTTCGGCCCGGTGCAACGGCCTCGGCTGCTGACCACCAACACCGTCTTCCGGGGGGACGGTGACGCGATCTCCGCACTGATCCCCGGCTGGGGCGACTCGGGCACCGCGCACGAGGGCAGCACCTCCGGCAACATGGCCGTCGACAACAGCCTTCGGCTCTACCAGGGCGACACGCTCGTCGGCGAGGCCGATCGTTTCCACCCGATGATGAGCAGCAGCGTCCTCAGCCCGGAGCCGCTGCCGTACCGACTCGTGTCGGACAACAGGCGGGACGGCTGGGCCGGCCCGTACTCCACCGCCACCAGGACGGAATGGGGCTTCACCTCCGCCCGGATCAAACCTGGCGTCCTGGCGTGGGAACCGTCCCTGATCCAGCTCGACTACGCCGTCGACACCGATGTCGACGGCAGGGCGAAGCGCAACGCCGACCTCACCGTCACCGCACTGCACCTGCCGACGGCGACCGAGGCGTCCGCCATCCGGACGGTGACGCTGGACGTGTCCTACGACGACGGTGCGAGCTGGCACCACGCCAACCTCCAGCACAAGGGTGACGGTTGGCGTACGCGGATCGACGCCCCGCGTACGGCAGGTTTCGTCACCCTGCGCGCCACGGCCCGGGACGCCCGGGGCAACAGCGTGGAGCAGCGCATCACCCGGGCCTTCGGCCTGCGGTGAGCTGGGGCGGCGGGTGGGGACCGGCATCGGTCCCCACCCGCCGCCCGCTCGCGATCGACCCGGCGAGGCGGCCCGTCACCTGTCGAGGGACATCTCCACGGCGGGCCGCAGCGGGCCGCCACGCAGCGCGTACGCGAGCAGACCGACCACCGCCAGGGTGGCGGCGCAGACGGTGGCGGCGGTGGTGCCGGCGGGTTGGATCAGCCATCCGGCGACCTGTACCCGCAGGTCCCCGCTCGGACCCAGCAGCGGCAGGACCGCGATGAGGGTCCAGGTCAGCGGGCAGATCCACGACAGGGCGGCACCGAACAGGGCGGCACCGAGGGCGGTGAGCCCGAGGAGCCCGGCGGTGTTGCGCAGCATCAGGCTGAACGGTTCGTAGTGCGCGTCGGTGACCGTGCTGAGGGCCAGCAGGGCGGTGATCGTGGCGACGGCGAGCAGCAGGTGCCCGGCGCGTCGCAGCGGCCAGTTGACCGCCGCGGTGCGGTCGAGGGCGTCGTCGGCGCCGCCGAGGGTGGTGCCGGCCGCGACCACCGCCAGCATGATGACGAGGCTGGCCGTGCGGGTGTTGATGGTCGTCGAGTCGGTATAGGCCAGCGACAGGGCCCACGCCACCGTGATGAGCGCGGTCGCGGTGGTCAGCGCGAGGGGGACCCGGCGGGAGCGGAGGTGGAGCTGAAGCCACCTCACGGCTGGCCCTCGGGCAGGACCGCCACGAGGCCGTCGCCCTGGCAGGCCAGTGCCGCCTCGCGTGCCGCCGCCATCCGACGCCGCTGCTCGGCCTCCGGGAGACTCACCAGCGCCTGGTACGCGCCCACCAGCCGCTCCACCTCCGTGGGGTCCCATCCGGTCGGGGCCGGTGGTCGGCCGGTCAGCCAGGCGGCGGCGACGATCCGGGCCCGGTACTCGTCGCCCTGAATCGACTGTTCGGCGCACTCCTGCTGCCAGGCGGCCTCGAGCAGGGACGGCAGGAAGTAGTCGCCGGACAGGTCGGCGCGGCCGAGGCGGTCGAACGAGGGGGTATCGAAGACGATCGTGTCGGCGGAGTGCGGTGCCGGTGCCGCTCGCGGGTCCAGCCGCGCCCAGTAGGTGACCTGCTGGGTCTGCACCGCCCGGACGGGTGCGTTGGGCAACTTGGCCGCCATCATGGCGAGAGCCTGGCGGGCCGGGCCGACGACGTCGGGCAGCAGCTCGGCGTGTACCCGCGTCACGCAGACCTGCGGGCCGGCGTTGTCACAGACCAGCTCGATGGCGGCCGGGTCGACGACCGCCGCCCCGCGCGTGCCGCCGATGGGCAGGAGCGGTACGGCCACCGCGGCGCCGAGCACCGCCGGGAGGACGGCCAGCGCGGTGGCTCGGCGGCGGACCGTGCCCAGCAGCAGCAGTCCGGTGGCGGCGAGCGCCACCAGCCACAGCGTCTGGAGCGCGCTGACCCGCGGCATGATCGTCTGGAAGCCGTCGAGTTCGTTGATGACCGGGATGAGCAGCAGCGCCGATGGTTCGGGCCGGAAGGCCGCCAGGTCGGGGTCGGGCTGCGCCACGAGTTCGGGGACGAGCCCGAGCAGGGCGAACCCGGCCACCGCGACGACGGGTGCGGTGATCACCCGGGGTACGGCCCGACCGGCGGTCATGCCGAGCCAGCCGGCGGCGATCAGGGCCGGAACACCGACGGCGGCGACGACGATGGTGGCGCCCGGGAAGTAGTGCGCCGTCGGCACCACCCAGCCGGCCGCGACGAGACACACCAGGATGTACGCGGCCACCACCGTGATCGCGAGCGCGCTGGCGGTCACCGTGGTGCGGTGCCACCGGGGTCGAGCGGTGCTGGTGAACAACTCGCCGACCCGGTGCCGGGCGTCGCGTCGACCCAGCCACGCCCCACCGGCGAGCGCCAGCGGCAGCAGCACCACGAGTATCGACCGGGCGATGACCGCCAGTTGCATCCACCGGCCGGCGAAGAACTGGGTGGACGTGAGCAGCAACGGCACGCCAGTCACCAGCAACAGCAGCGCGACGCCCAGCGCCGCCGACCGGCGTAGCTCGATGCGCAGGATGCGCCCGGTCATGCCGGCACCTGCCCACGGTGGGAGCGCAGCAGCGCCGAGTAGCCACGTTCGGTGGCGCTGTCGCCCGCATCGTCCGCGCCGCCCTGCTGGGCCAGTTGCCCGGTGGTGCCCTGCCACACCAGGCGACCCTCGTGGACCAGCACCACGTCGGTGCAGGCCACCGCGACGTCCTCGACCAGGTGGGTGGAGACGAGCACGCAGCTGTCCAGACCGATCTCGCGCAACAGCTCGCGGAAGTCGAGGCGCTGCTCCGGGTCCAGGCCGACCGTCGGCTCGTCGAGCAGCAGCACCTCCGGATCGTTGACGATCGCCTGGGCGATGCCGGCGCGGCGCAGCATCCCGCCGGAGAGCGTCTTCATCCGGGAGTCGGCGCGGTCGGCGAGGCCGACCCGTTCGACGGCCCGTTGCACCGCGCCCGGGATGACCGTCTTCGGCATCTCCTTGAGCCAGGCCATGTATTCGACGAACTCCCGGACGGTGAAGCGCGGGTAGAAGCCGAAGTGCTGCGGCAGGTAGCCCAGGCCACGCCGGACCCGACGGAGGTCCGCCTTGGCGGTGATGTCCTCGCCGAGCAGGCTCAACCGGCCACCGGCGGGCTTCACCACCGTGGCGAGCGCTCGCATCAACGTCGTCTTGCCGGCGCCGTTGGGGCCGAGCAACCCGTGCACGCCGGTGCCCAACGCCAGGTCCAGCCCGTTGACCGCCAGGTGTCGTCCGGCTCGGACCTGCAACTCCTCGGTTCGCACCGCCCACGGATGGGTGGACGGTCTGGTCTCCGCCGCGCTGACGATACGCATCATGACGTCTCCATTCGGTCTGTGGTTCGTGTTGTCAGCTGGTCACGACGTGTGGGGAGGTTCTCCGAGCGGACGTCGCCGGGCCCGGACGAGCACCACGGCCACCAGCGCCACGGTGCTGGCGGCCCACCAGGGCGAGCTGCTGTCCGCGAGGACGGCCGGGAGCCGCCCGCCGGCCAGACTCGGCGTCACGACACCCGCGGACCAGGTGAGGGCCAGTACGGCGGCGGCGCGGTCCACCCCCACCAGTCCGCCCAGCGCCAGCGCCCCGGCGGTGAAGCCCAGCGCCGGCAGCAGCCAGAGACCCGGGGAGTGCCCGGTGCCCCAGCCCGCCACGGCCAGCACCGGGATGACCGCCACCAGGACCGCCAACGTGCGGCGCAGCAGCAGTGCCAACCCGGTACGCGGCATGGTCGCCATCAGCTCCCAGGCCGGATCGAGTCGCCGGCTCCAGAGCGCGGCCACCGGTAGCAGCGGTGCCATCGGCGCGATGAGCAGCACCAGCGACGGCAGGTTGTCGAAGGTCGTCTCGAAGAGCACCGCGGCCAGCATCAGGCCGGCGGCGGTGGCCAGCCACGGCAGGATCCGCCCGGCGACCCCGGTCCGCCGCAGTCGCCGCCGGCGCACCGGAGCAGGGCCGGTGGCGATTCCGGTGGCGATGCCGTCGGCCACCCGGTCCAGCAGGTCACGGGTGGCGGGGTCGACCGCGTCGGCCAGGACCGCCCGGCAGGCGGCGCAGGACTCCAGGTGCGCCTCGACCGCCCAGCTGGTCGTGTCGTCGACGCCGTGACCACCCGAGGCGTACTCGGAGATCATCGTCTTGGTGGGATGAGTGGTCATGACAGCGCCTCCCGCAGCGCGATCCGGGCCCGCCGCGCGCGGGTCTTCACGGTTCCTTCCGGCATGCCGAGCAGCAGCGAGGTCTCCCGCACGGTCAACCCGTCGAGGACCATCGCGCGCAGCACCTGACGCAGCTCCGCCGGCAGTGCCTGCAGGGCCTGTTCCAGGTTGGCGTCCAACCCACCAGCGAGCGCCTCCTCCTCGGCCGCCGGAGCCACGGCGTCGTAGGTCTGCACCGACGGAATCCGCTCCCGCCGGGCCCGGTGGCGGAACGCGTCGACAAGCCGGTGCGCGGCGATCGTCCACAACCAGCCCACCGCGCTGCCGGAGCCCGCGGACTGCGCCTGGCTGCCGGCCGACCGCCACACCGCCAGGTACGTCTCCTGCAACACCTCGGCCACCACGTCCTCGTCGGCGCACCGCCGACGGAGCCGCGTGGTCAGCCACGGGGCGGTACGCCGGTACAGTGCGTCGAAGGCACGCCGGTCGCCGCGGGCGACGCGGCGAAGCAACTCACCCTCGTCGAGTCCGTCCAGACTTCGTCTCACGACAGGCAAGACGATGCGACCCTCCACTTCGGTTCTGGCCCGACGGTGACCCCGGTCACATTTCTTCCGTACTCGGATCGGGCCGACGCGGCGTGATGCCCCCCACAGCGGGAACGTCGTACGGGCTGCGGGCGTTGCCGACACACGCCCGGCAGTTGCGGACGCGCTGACGCCGTAACGACGTAGAAGCTTCCGCAGAGAGACCGAGATGATGAAGCAGTTGGTGGACCAGACCGAACCGGGCACTCGCACGGCACCCCCGCCCACGACCGGGGAGGTGCTGCCCGGTGACCTGATGACCAACCGTCAGCGAGCGCAACTCGTCCTCGTGCTCGGTGCGTTGATCGCCATCGGGCCGTTGACCATCGACATGTACCTGCCCGCGCTGCCCGCCATCACGGCCGGGTTGCAGACCACCGAGACCGCCGTGCAGTTGACGCTGACCGGCACGCTTGTCGGCCTGGCGCTGGGCCAGTTGCTGATCGGGCCGCTCTCCGATGTGGTCGGACGGCGGGTGCCGCTGCTGGCCGGGCTGGCCGCGCACATCGTGGCCTCCGTGCTGTGCGTCTTCGCGCCCACCATCGCCGTGCTCGGCGCGCTGCGTGTCCTGCAGGGGCTGGGCGTCGCGGCCGCCACCGTGGTCGCGACCGCCGTCGTCCGCGACCTGTTCAGTGGCGCGTCGTTCGCCCGGATCTTCTCCCGGCTGATGCTCGTCATGGGCCTGGCCCCCATCCTCGCGCCGACCCTGGGCAGCGGCCTGCTCAGCTGGACCGACTGGCGGGGCGTCTTCGCGGCGCTGGCGGTGTTGGGCGCGTTGCTGATCGTCGTGGCGGCGCGGCGGCTCCCGGAGACCCTCCCGGTGGCGCGTCGGCGGCACGGAGGGATCGGTGCCACCCTGCGCGACTACCGGGGGCTGCTCAACGACCGGGCGTTCGTCGGGTTGGTGCTGGTCGCCGGGCTGGCGATGGCGGCCCTGTTCGCGTACGTCGCGGGGTCGTCGTTCGTGCTCCAACGGGAGTACGGCCTCGACGAGCAGCAGTTCGGCCTGGCCTTCGGGGCCGGTGCCGTCGGCCTGATCGCGGCCACCCAGTTCAACGTCCGGCTGCTGCGCCGCTACACCCCGCAGCAGATCCTGGTCAGCGCGCTCATCGCGGGAACAGCGGCCGGCCTCCTGCTCGTCATGTTCGCGGCCACCGGCTTCGGTGGCCTGGGCACTTTGCTCGCGTCGCTGTGGCTGGTCCTGGCCGCGGCGGGCCTGGCCCTGCCGAACGCTCCGGCGCTGGCCATGAGCCGGCACAGTGCGGCCGCCGGTACCGCCGCCGCGCTGCTCGGTGCCGTGCAGTTCGGTGTCGGCGCCCTCTCGGCGCCGCTGGCGGGCCTGTTCGGCGCCGGGAGCGTACCGATGGCGATCGTCATCGCGGGCGGCATGGCCGCCGCGCTGATCGTCATGCTCCTCGTCGTGCCCCGCGCCGACCTCGGCACCGTCGACCCGGACCTGGCGGTCGCCGTGCACTAGAAATCGGGCGGGCCGGTTGCCCGGCCCGCCCGACGATCAGCGAATCTCCGTGGTGTTGTCCTCCGGGCGCGGCTGGCCGCGCGGCGGGGCGGACCAGGGCGACTCGCCACCCACCCGGCGCGGCAACGGCTCGGTCGGTGTCGACTCGGCCGGGTAACCCAGAGTGAGCGGGGCGGTGTCGCGCTCCGGGGTGGTGTGGGACGGCCAGTCGGTGAGCGTGAAGTCGTCGTCGCGCGGGCCGGCGCCCGGCGCGGACACCGGCGCCACGGCCGGCTCGGTGGCGGGGCGCGGCCACTGCCGCCAACGCTGCACGCTGAAGGTCGCCATCAGCAGCAGCAGGCCGATCAGGAAGAGTGTGCCGTTCTCCACGGGCAGCCGCAGCGGCAACGGATCGCCGGCCACCTTCCACTCGTACGGGATCGCGTCCCGTACCGCGAAGGGCGCCACGAACATCCCGATGTACGGGGTGACCAGCAGCAATCCGGCCACCAGCGGACCGAGCGGCGAGAAGCGCAGCGTGGCCAGCAGGCCCAGCAGGACGCCGCCGACACCGAGGTACACGGCTGGCTCGATCAGGTTGGCGGTGTTGAACGTGCCGGTCTCCACCCAGCGGTCGACCGTCCGGCTCGACCCGTCCTGCCCCAGTGTGACGAGCACCCAGGTGATGGGCGCCACCACCAGCCCGGCGAGGAAGCTCCAGAGATGTCGCATCCGCGCACCGTACCGTTTTCGGCATGACTGAGCACCTCTCCGCCGCACCGGTCGGCAAGCCGACGTCGTACTCGCGCGTCACGCTGAGCAAGATTATGACTGCCGTGGACGTGAACCTCTACGGCACCGTGCACGGCGGGGTTCTGATGAAGTTCGTCGACGACGTGGCGGGTGCCGCCGCTGCCCGGCACAGCGGGGGAACGGCCGTGACCGCGGCGATCGACGAGATCGTCTTCTCCGAGGCGGTCCGGGTCGGTGACCTCGTGCACGCACACGCGCAGGTGAACTGGACCGGCCAGACCTCGATGGAGGTGGGCGTGCGGGTGGTCGCCGAGCGGTGGGACTCGGCCGAGGACGCGCCGGTCCGGGTCGCCACGGCGTACCTGGTCTTCGTCGGCGTCGACGTGGGCGGGGCCCCCCGGACGGTCCGTCCGGTGTTGCCGGAGACGGCGGAGGACGAGCGCCGGTACAAGGAGGCCGAGATCCGTCGCGCGCACCGCCTCGCCCGGCGCCGTGCCATCCAGGCCCACCGCGCCGGCTGACCCACATGGGGCGCCGGGTTGGAGTGTGGGGTGGGCACGCATCGGTTGCCGGACCCGGTGCGCAGAATGGCGCTTCGAGGTAGGGCAAGATGGCGCCACGGCCCAGGCACAGTGTCGTGCGAGGCCAGGGGAGGGTGGGGCAGTGGGTGAGATGCTGTGGACGCCGCCGGCGGACGTACTGGAGCGGTCCCGGATCGGTGGCTATCTGCGCTGGCTGCGGGAGCACCGTGGGCTGGACTTCGCCGACTACGACGCACTGTGGCGCTGGTCCACCACCGACCTGGACGGGTTCTGGCGCTCGATCTGGGACCACTTCGAGGTGATCGCGCACACCCCGCCGACCGCCACCCTGGCCGAGCGGGGCATGCCCGGTGCCCGTTGGTTCCCCGGTGCCACGCTCAACTACGCGGAGAACGTGCTGCGGATGCCGGGTCGCGCCGACGACGACCCGGTGGTGATCGCGCACGGGCAGACCCGCGCACCTGTCACGCTGACCGCCGGGGAGTTGCGCGAGCAGGTCCGCCGGGTGTCGGCCGGGCTGCGCCGGCTCGGCGTCACCGCCGGTGACCGGGTGGCGGCGTACGCCCCGAACATCGCCGAGACGTACGTCCTCCTGCTGGCCACCGCCAGCCTGGGCGCGATCTTCTCGTCCTGCGCGCCGGAGTTCGGGACCCGCAGCGTCACCGACCGCTGGCAGCAGATCGAGCCGACAGTGCTGGTCGCCGTGGACGGCTACCGGTACGGCGACAAGGCGGTGGACCGGCGCGCGGAGGTCGCCGCGATCCGGGCCGCCCTGCCGTCGCTGCGGCACACCGTCTCCATCGGCTACCTCGACCCCACGGGCTCCGCGCCCGAGGATGCGCTGGGCTGGGAGGAACTGGCCGCGCCGACCGACGAGCCGTTGACGTTCACGCCGGTGCCGTTCGACCACCCGCTGTACGTGCTCTACTCCTCGGGCACCACCGGGCTGCCCAAGCCGATCGTGCACGGTCACGGCGGCATCCTGCTGGAGCACCTGAAGATGCTCGCCCTGCACCACGACCTGGGTCCGGCCGACCGGTTCTTCTGGTTCACCACCACCGGCTGGATGATGTGGAACTTCCTGGTCTCCGGTCCGGCGGTGGGCGCGACGATCGTGCTCTTCGACGGCAATCCGGCCCACCCTGACCTCGGTGGGCTGTGGCGGCTGGCGGCGGAGACCGGCACCACGTACTTCGGCACCTCCGCGCCCTTCCTGCTGGCCTGCCGCAAGGCTCAGCTGGTGCCCCGCGAGGTCGCCGACCTGTCGGCGCTGCGCGGCGTCGGCTCGACCGGTGCGCCGCTGCCCGCCGAGGGCTTCCACTGGGTGTACGAGACGGTGAGCGACCGGGTGCAGCTCCAGTCGCTCTCCGGCGGCACCGACGTGTGCACCGGCTTCGTGGGCGGGGTGCCACTGCTGCCGGTGTACGCGGGCGAGCTCGCCTGCCGGGCGTTGGGCGCGAAGGTGGAGGCCCGTTCCGCCGACGGGACCCCGGTCATCGGCGAGCTGGGCGAACTGGTGATCACCGAACCGATGCCGAGCATGCCCGTGGGTTTCTGGAACGACCCGGACGGTGTCCGTTACTCCGAGGCGTACTTCGACGTCTACCCGGGCGTCTGGCGGCACGGGGACTGGATCACCATCAACGAGCGGGGAGGTTGCGTGATCACCGGCCGCTCCGACGCCACCCTCAACCGGGGCGGGGTGCGGTTGGGCACCGCCGAGTTCTACTCCGTGGTCGAAGGGCTCGACGAGGTGCTCGACTCGGTCGTCGTGCACCTGGAGGACGACGAGGGTGGCGCCGGTGAGCTGCTGCTCTTCGTGGTGCTGGCCGAGGGTCTGAGCCTGGACGACGACCTGCGGAAGAAGATCTGCCGCGAGCTGCGCACCGCCCTGTCGCCCCGGCACGTGCCCGACGAGATCCACCAGGTACGCGCGGTGCCCCGCACCCTGTCCGCGAAGAAGCTGGAGGTCCCGGTCAAGAAGATCCTGACCGGCACCCCGGTAGACCAGGCGGCGGCCAAGGGCGCCCTGGCCAACCCCGAGTCCCTGAACGCCTTCGCCGCCCTGGCCCAGTCCCGCACCCCCACCCCCTAACAGCCCGCCCTCCCGCCAACCCCGCAGCCCACCCCCCGCCAACCCCGCCGCCCACCCCCCCGCCCGCGTCGATCAAGGAGTTGTGGTGCCTCGCAAAAGGGGCATAGGTGCAGCAGTTGCCCACCACAACTCCATGATCGACGGGGCGGGGCGGGGCGGGGCGGGGCGGGGTGGGGCGGGGTGAGCAGTGGGCGGCGGGGTTACTGGAGGGTTTGGGTGACCTTTTCCGTGGTCTGGCGGCCTGCCAGGCGGGTGGGGTCCAGGTTGGCGTTGAGGACCACCGTGGCGGCCCGGGTCAGCGGGGCCAGCAGCCAGTCCACCGGGTCCGGGTAACGGGCGGCGTCGACGAGGACCCGGGCACCGGCCTCGATGCCCAGCTCGGTGGCGCGGGCCTCGGCGCGGGCCAGCAGGTGCTCGTCGGTGGGGCCCGGCCCCGGCTGCGGGCGGAAGTGGTCGCCGTGCCGGCGTACCTCGACCACGTAGTCGGCGAACCCGGGCGGCACCTGCCGGAGCGGGGCGGCCAGTGGAGCCAGCCCGAGGGCGTACCGCTCGTCGGCCGACCAGGACTGCGCCTCGTCGAGCCGGTCGGCGGCGGCGAAGAGCACGTCGACGTCGCCCGGTGTGTCGACGACGCTCAGCTTGGCCGACCAGCAGCCCAGCAGCACCGCCGCGGTCTGCCAGTGGGGCGGCAACAGCACCCCGCCCGGAGTGCCCGGTGCGAGGCCGACCTCGTCGACGAGCAGGTTGGCGGTCTTCGCCACCCAGTTCGCCAGGGTGGCGCCGGATAGTTCGGTGCGGTCACCGCTGGCATCGTCGTACCAGGTGAGGAGCGGTCGGGTCGGGTCGGTCGCGATCGCGTCGGCGAACACCCGGGCAATGTTGTCGGCCATCGGCGCGAACGATACGCCCCTCTGGGCCGTACTCGAAGACGATGACAACTCGGCAAACCGTCGGGTCGCAGTCAGCGTCGGCCCCGCGCTCCGGCGTAGGCTTGACCCCCGGAGTGTTGTTCCCCACAGACCCGCCAGTGCAAGGAGTCGCCCCGTGACCGCCGGTCGCCCGCCCCGCGTGCTCATCGACGCCACGAGTGTCCCCACCGACCGTGGTGGCGTCGGTCGATACGTCGACGGTCTGCTCGGTGCCCTCGGCAAGGTGTGCGGGTCGGGGGTGGATCTGGCGGTGGTCAGCCTCCGCACCGACCTGGAGCGTTACACCCGGATGCTGCCCGGCGCGGAGATCATCCCAGCTCCGGCCGCCGTGGCGCACCGCCCGGCCCGGCTCGCGTGGGAGCAGACAGGCCTGCCGCTGCTCGCCCAGCAGGTGAGCGCCGACGTGCTGCATTCGCCCTTCTACACCTGCCCGCTGCGGGCCGGGTGCCCGGTCACCGTCACCGTGCACGACGCGACGTTCTTCACCGAGCCGGAGCACTACGACAAGTCCCGCCGCACGTTCTTC
Source organism: Micromonospora sp. NPDC049204 (assembly GCF_040647935.1). Lineage (NCBI taxonomy): Bacteria > Bacillati > Actinomycetota > Actinomycetes > Micromonosporales > Micromonosporaceae > Micromonospora > Micromonospora sp. NPDC049204. The sequence continues at coordinate 476,317 of NZ_JBEZDC010000002.1, forward strand.
CGCAGCGCCATCAAGACGTCGCTGCGCCGCGCCAACCGGGTGATCGTGCCCAGCAAGGCCACCCGGGACGAGCTGATCCGGCTGCTCGACGCCGATCCGACGCGGATCGACGTGGCCTACCACGGTGTCGACCAGCAGGCCTTCCACGCCCCCACCGAGGAGGAGAAGGCCCGCGTCCGCGCCCGGCTGGGGCTGGGCAACAGCAGCTATGTCGCCTTCCTCGGCGCCAAGGAGCCGCGAAAGAACGTGCCCAACCTGATCCGTGGTTGGGCCCGCGCGGTGTCCGACCGGGCCGAGCCGCCGGCCCTGGTGATCGCCGGTGGGCAGGGGCACGACGACGACATCGACCGGGCGGTGGCCGAGGTTCCGTCGCACCTGCGCCTGCTGCGCCCCGGCTACCTGCGCTACGCCGACCTGCCCGGCTTCCTCGGTGGCGCACTGGTCGCCGCCTACCCGTCCTACGGCGAGGGGTTCGGGCTGCCGATCCTGGAGGCCATGGCGTGCGCCGCCCCGGTGCTGACCACGCCCCGGCTCTCGCTGCCCGAGGTGGGCGGTGACGCGGTCGCGTACACCTCGGAGGACGCGGAGCAGATCGGCACCGACCTGGCCGCGCTGCTCGACGACGAGCAGCGGCGGCTGTCCCTGGCGAAGGCGGGTTTCGACCGGGCCAAGGAATTCACCTGGGAGTCCAGCGCCGAGGTGCACATCGCCGCCTGGAGTCGCGCCCGCTCCTGAGCTCGGGTGCCTGGTGGTGACCCGTGCCACTGCCAGTAGGTACGTCGGGCATGATGTGCGGATGCTTTATGCGGTAATTCCGGCAGGTGGCAGCGGCACGAGACTGTGGCCGTTGTCCCGCGCCGGCCACCCCAAGTTCCTCCACCCGCTGACCGGCACCAGTTCCTCGCTGCTCCAGGCGACCGTGGAGCGGCTCGCGCCGCTGACCACACCGGATCGGACCCTGGTGGTCACCGGTGCCGCGCACGTCGCGGCGGTGGCTCGGCAGCTGACCGGTCTGCCGGAGGAGAATATCCTGGTCGAGCCCTCCCCTCGGGATTCCTGCGCGGCGATCGCGCTGGCCGCCGCGGTGATCGCGGTGCGCGACCCGGACGCGGTGATGGGCAGCTTCGCGGCCGACCACCTGATCGGCGACCCGGGGAGCTGGGTGCGCACGGTCCAGGAGGCGGTCCGGGGGGCCGAGCAGGGGATGCTGATGACGGTCGGGATCACCCCGACCCGTCCGGAGACCGGCTACGGCTACCTGGAGACCGGCGAGGAGACCGACGGCGCTCCGTGGCGGCCGGTGACCGAGTTCAAGGAGAAGCCGGGCGCGGAGGTCGCCGAGGCGTACGTCCGTTCCGGCCGGCACCTGTGGAACGCGAGCATGTTCGTGTGGCGGGTGGATGTCTTCCTCGCCGAGTTGGCCCGCCAGCAGCCGGCGTTGCACGCTGGCGTGGCCGCGATCGCCGCCGCCTGGGGCACCCCCGAGCAGGACGAGGTGCTCGGCGCGATCTGGCCGACTCTGCCGAAGATCTCCGTGGACTACGCGGTGATGGAGGGCGCGGCCACCGCGGGTCGGGTCGCGACCGTGCCGGGCGACTTCGGTTGGAACGACGTCGGCGACTTCCACACCCTGGGTGAGGTGCTGCCGGCCGACGAGGCGGGCAACGTGGTGCTCGGCACCGACGCCAAGCCAGGGGTGCTCCTGCGGGACAGCACCAACCTGGTGGTGGTGCCGCAGTCCGGTCGGTTGGTGGCTGTCCTCGGGCTGCGCGACCTGATCGTGGTGGACACCCCGGACGCGGTGCTGGTCTGCCCGCGCGATCAGGCCCAGGGCGTCAAGGCCCTGGTCGACGAGCTCAAGGCGCGCGGCGAAGAGGGCTACGTCTGAGGGCCGCCAGGCCCGGTGCGAGCAGTTGCACGGTCCCGCCGGCCAGCGGCTCGGGCAGCTGGGCCGGCGGAAACCAGCCCAACTGCTCGGCCTCGTCGCTGACCTGCTCGACCGCACCGGGAGGCGCGACCACGGCGAACCGGACGTCGTAGTGGCGTGAGCCGCCCTGGCAGAGCACCTCGTGCACGTCGACGTCGATCGGCACCGGGTCGATGCGCAGGTCGGCGATGCCGGACTCCTCGGTGGCCTCGCGGAGCGCGGCGGCGACCAGGGTCTGGTCGGTCGGCTCGCAGTGCCCGCCGAGCTGCACCCAACGCCCGAACTTGACGTGCAGGCAGAGCAGTACCCGCGAGCCGGTGGCGTCCAGCACCAGCGCGCTCGCGGTGACGTGCCCGGGTCGGTGCGGCCGACTCATCGCGATCGGGCCGGCGTCGAGCAACGTGAGGGTGCGGTCCCTCGCGGTGGCCGCCCCCGGGCTGGTGGGCTGCCAGTCTTCGAGCAGCGCGGTGGCGTCGGCGTGCAGCGCCGCGTACGCCTCGGGGTCGGTCGGATGGGCGGTGATCGGGGTGTCGGGCACCCCGACACTGTACGAGCGGGCGCTCCGTACGCTGGCGCGATGACCCTGCGACTCGTCGAATTCGTGGTAGCCGGCAACGAGGCAAGCGATCTGCTGCCGGTGCGGTCGACGGCGCTGCTGCGCGCGTACGGCGCCCGGCGGGGCTTCTGGACCGTGCTGGACGAGGGGCCGGTCGAGCGCTGCCTGGCGTTGCTGCTGGAACGCGAGGACGGCGGGTGGACGGCCCGGCACGTGCTCGCCGACGCGGGTCCGGAGAACGGGCGGACCGAGGATGGCGAGGCGCTCGCCCACCACGACGGCTGGGTGTACGTCTTCGGCTCCCACTTCGGCTCGAAGGCTGGCCCGCTGCGGCCCCGACGCGCCTTCGTGGCCCGCTTCCGGGAGGACGACGCGGCGACCGGGCTGGTGCCGGTGCACGTGGTGCGCAACTCGTTCCGGCTGCACCGGGCGGTGAACGACGCTCTCGCCGGGTCGCCGTTGACCCTGTTGCCGCCCGGGGAGCGGGTGCGGGCGCGGTTCATCGTGGAGACGCTGGCGCGGGGGACCGCGCGGGAGAAGCGCTGGGTGAGCCGGCTGGCCCCGGGCGACCTGCCGTTGAACGTGGAGGCGGCCGCCTTCACCCCGGCCGGGACGGTCCTGCTCGGGCTGCGGTTCCCGGTCACCGACGCCGGTGAGCCGATCCTGGTGGAGATCGCCGGTGTGCCGGCCATGTTCGGGGCGGAGCCGGCGTGGCCGGGGGCGTTGCGCGCGTACGCGTTGACCGGGGTCACCCCGCCGGGGAAGCTGACCGGGTTCCGCGCGATCACCCCGACGCCGGACGGCGGGTACGCGGCGGTGATCGGCTCGATCGACGCGCTGGGTAAGGGGTCGGTGCTGCTCGACGACCATCCGGGCGGCGGTGACGTCACGTCTCGGCACGTCCGCTTCCGCCTCCCGCCCGCTGGGTCGGCCGACGCGTCCCGGCTGGTCGGGGAGCCGGTGCGGGACCTGGCGCCGTTCCACCACGTGGAAGGGCTGGCCGAGGTGGACGGGCGACCGTTCTACGTCACGGACGAGGATCACCGGGTCGCGCTCTGGGTTGGTTGAGCCGAGCGCGTGATGTGGCGAGGCTTGGTGACCGGACGGCACCTCTGCGGAGCAAGGGCCGCAGACCCTCGTGGTGCCGCCCGATCACCGGGGCCTCCCCAGACCCGGTGCCCCGGGGGCCGGCGCATCGAGGACGCACCGGCACGGTGTTCGGGCACTGGAAGCATGGCGAACCGCTCCGGCGACGTCGAGGTTTTTCAGCCCAGGCTTAAAGATGGAGATTAGTGCCGTCCGGGTAGAGTCAAACGGTCACCCGGCATCCCCCTGCTGGCGACACTGGAGCGCTCCATGCTGAAGATCCACTTTTCCGGGGAGGACATCCTCCGGACTCGGGTGGCGCCGGCGGCGGACCCGGTCTGGGAGCTGGTCCTCAGCCTGCACGCGTTGCAGAGCCGCAACCGCGACCCGTTGACGGCACACTGGCGGCGCACCGTCTCCCGAGGCCTGCGTCACGACGCCGCCTCCGAGCAACTCCGGTTGCTCTTCGCGTTGAGCCCGCCGCGCGGCTACTTCCCGGACTTCCTCACCCCGTACGCCAGCGTGGACGGCTTCGAGGCCGGGCTGGAAGCGCTCCGCAGCACCCCGACCGGCATGCTGCAACGGGACCTGAGCGTGCTCGCCACCGAGAACCAGCTGCCGCCCTCGGCCGCCGCGCTGGCCCGGGGCGAGGTGGCGGTGCTGCACCACCTCGCCGACTCGATGGTCCAGTACCGGTCGTTGGCGATCAACCCGTACTGGACCCGCATCCAGTCGGCGGTCGCGGCGGACCGGGCGCACCGGGCCAGGGCGCTGCTCGACGGCGGCATCGAGGGCCTGCTCAACAGCCTCCGGCCGGCCATGCGCTGGGACGGTGGGGTGCTTGAGGTCCGCAACTACCCACACAGCCGGGAGCTGCACCTGGACGGTCGAGGGCTGCTGCTGGTGCCGTCGTTCTTCTGTGCGGACACGCCTGTCGCCCTGCTCGATCCGGCCCTGCCGCCGGTGCTCGTCTACCGGGTGGACCGGTTGGGCGGGTTGGCGTCGGCCGACGGCAGCGGGGCGGTCCGGTCCGCCGCCGCCCGCGAGTCACTCGCCGCGCTGCTCGGCCGCACCAGGGCGGCCGTGTTGCAGGCCAGCGACGAGGGCTGCACCACCGGCGAGGTCGCCCGCCGGCTCAACATCTCACCGGCGGCGGCGAGCCAACACGCCACGGTGCTGCGCAACGCCGGCCTGCTGGTCAGCCACCGGGACCGCAACAGCGTGCTGCACACGTTGACCCCGCTCGGCCGGGCCATGCTCGACGCCTGACTCGCCACCGCGCGAGCGCGCCGGGCCGCTCGGGCGGGCGACCCGGCCGTCGCTCAGAGCGCGAGCGCCGCGCGCCGGGCAACCTGGACGGGCGACCCGGCCGTCGCTCAGAGCGCGAGCGCGGCGCTCGCCGGGCTGCCGGGCGGCGGTGGCAACAGGGTCGACCCGACGCCCTGGGCAGCCAGGGCGACGCGCAGTCGGTGCAGGTCGGCACCGAAGCGAACCAGGCCGATCGGGTCGACGGGTGTCGGGGCCGAGCCGAGCAGCAGGTCGGCCCCGTCCGGCCAGCCGGGCATCTCGGCGACCAGCCCGGCGCGTACCTCGGCCTCGTCGACGAGCGTGAAGACCGTGCCGGGGGCAATCACCCCGGCGACCGCGTCGATCGCCCGTCGTACCGCGCTCAGGTCGGCCGGCGTCGGACCGGGACCATCGGCCAGGGTGGCGGCGTCGGTGAGTCCGGCAGCACGCGCTTCGGCGGTGCCGAGCGCGAAGAGATCCTGTGCCGCGTCGCGGATCAGCGCCCGCGCGCCACCGGCGTCGTCCGGGGTGGTGGCGGCGAGGTAGCCCCGAACGACCGCGACGGGGACCTGGTCGCACTTGCCCTTGATCAGCTCGCCGGCCCCGGCCAGCTCGTCCACCACGGCCATCTGGGTCAACTGAAGCTCGTTGCCGTACGGATCCACCTCGCCCCGGTGGTCGCGGATCGCCGGCATTCCGGCCACACCCAGTGCCACGTCGGTGAGCCCGTTGCGCCACGGTCGGCCCATCGTGTCGCTGATGATCACCGCCACGTCCAGGTCGTAGCGCTCCCGCAGCGCGTCGCGGAGCGCCCGTGCCGACGCGTCCGGGTCGACCGGCAGCAGCACCAGCTGGGTCTTGTCCACGTTCGACGCGTCGATCCCGGCGGAGGCCATCACGAAACCGTGCAGGGTCTGCACGATCCGGGTCGGCCCCCGGCTGGCGACCACCCGGGCGGTCTCAGCGGCCAGGATCTCGTCCCGTGCGGCCAGCCGCTCGGGACCGTCCGCCGGGACGTCGACCAGCCGCCCCTCCGACTTCGAGACGATCTTGCTGGTCACCACGAGCACGTCCCCGTTGCGCAGCCACGGCGCAGCGGTGGCGATCATCGCCGCCAGGTCGTCACCCTCGGTCACATGGCCGATGCCGAGCACCGGCAGGATCTCCAGCCTCACGTCAACTCCACCGCGGCGCGGACCATGGCCACCGTCGCCGCCTCGTCGGTCATCCGCAGCGGCATCGCGCGGACCGTCACCCCCGGCACCACCGTGCCGGCGTCCTCGTCGGCCACCAACCAGCCGTCCAGCAGGCCGCCGTCCGACCGGCCCCCGTAGAGGCGGCCCACCCCGGCGGCGCTGCACTCGGCACCCAGCACGGCGAGACAGCGGTCGGCCATCCCCCGCACCGGAGCACCGCCGATGATCGGCGAGACACCCACCACCGGCGCCGGGCCGTCCGCCACCGCCTCCCGCAGCCCCGGTACGGCCAGCACCGGCGCGATACTCACCACCGGGTTGCTGGGGGCGACCAACACCAGGTCGGCCGACCCGATCGCGTCCAGCACCCCGGGTGCCGGCTTCGCCGTCTCCGCACCGACGAAGACGAAGCGATGGGTACGGATGTCGGCCCGGTGTCGTACCCACCACTCCTGGAAGTGGATCGCCCGCTGCCCCTGCTCGTCCTCCACGGTGCTGGCGCTGTTCGCGAGTGCGGGGCTCGCAGGCTCACTCCTCCCGCTCACGACAGCGTGGGTCTCCAGGCGGTCGTCGGTCGCCGGCAGTAGACGCACGCCCGGCTGCCAACGGGTGGACAGCGCCTCGGTGACCGCGCTCAACGGGTAACCGCCGTTGAGCATGGTGGTGCGCACCAGGTGGGTGGCGATGTCCTTGTCGCCGAGACCGAACCAGTCCGGCTGTGCCCCGTACGCGGCCAGCTCGCCCTTGACCGTCCAACTCTCGCCGACCCGACCCCAGCCCCGCTCCGGGTCCGCGCCACCGCCGAGGGTGTACATGACGCTGTCCAGGTCGGGGCAGATCTTCAACCCGTGCAGCCACAGGTCGTCGCCGACATTGACCACGGCGGTCACCTCCGCGCCGACGTCGCGGGCGTACGCCCGGACGCCGAGCAGGAACCGGGCGCCGCCGATGCCGCCGGCCAGAACCACGATGTGCATGACGACCATCCTCGCGCACGTGGTGCCTTCGATCTGCCGGTGGCCCTCGAGACTAGGCTCACGTGCGCCCTGTCCGTTCCTGCCCCGAGGGGGAGCTAGTGACCAGCCCCGCCGAGCCCGCGTCCGCCGACGCGGCGCAGGCCCGTCAGCTGACCAAGCCGCTACGCGAACTCGCCGCGCTCGCGTTGCTCGGCGCCAACGCCGTGCTCCTCTTCGTGGGCCTGCTCCGGTTGATCACCCCGGGCGGCTCCTTCACCGAACGTGCGGGCGACGCCTTCGGCACGTTCGTCGGGCTGGTGGCGGTGGGCCTCCCGCTGCTGGCCGTCCTGCTGGCCACGCACATCTCGCCGGTGGCGCCGAAGGCCAAGCTGATCACGCAGGTGGCCCTCGGTGAGTACGCGGCCAGTGCGGTGATCGGCACGCTGACCATGCTGATCTCGACGGTGGGCCGGCTGGCCGACACCAGGGTGCTCGACGCGCTCCTCGGTGTGCTCACCCAGATCGCCTGGATGGCGATCTTCGCGGTCGCCGCCTGGGTCGTCTACACCATCTGGCGCGCCCACTACTACGTGCCGCGGCCCAAGCCGCAGCCCGGTGTCTACGGCCAGCCGCAGCCAGGCTGGCCGCAGCAGCAGGCCGGCTGGCCGACTCCGGGGCAACCCGGTGGTCAGCCGCAGGGCGGGTGGCCCGCTCCCGGCCAGCCCGGCGGTTACCCGGCGGATCAGTACGGCGGCCAGTACGCCCAGCCGTCCCCGCCGTTCCAGGCCCCGCAGTCGGCCCCGCCGCACCCGCAGTCCGCCCCGCCGTACCCGCAGTCGGCCCCGCCGTACCCGCAGTCGGCCCCGCCGGCCCACCCTGCCCCGCAGTCCGCGCCGCCCGCGTCGCCGTTCGGGCAGCCGCCGTTCGGGCAGCCGCCGTCCGCCGATCCGACGCAGGCCATTCCGCGTCAGCCCGTCGAGCCGCCGTCGGCCGACCCGACCCAGGCCATTCCGCGGCAGTCCGTCGAACCGGCGTCCGCCGACCCGACCCAGGCGGTTGTCCGCCCGGTCGATCCGGACGCCGACCGTACCCAGCAGATCAAGCCCGGTGAGCATCCGGACCAGCCGCGCTGAGTCTGCTCCGGCAACGGCTCTCTGAGCACCGGGCGGGGGTGGTGCCGCCGTGCCCTTTCCCACGGTGCGGGCCGGGACTGGCCGGGCCGGCTCGCGCTGCGCATAGGCTGAGCGGATGGTTGATCGCACCCAATCCGGTCCGAGTGACGCTAGCGTGCGGCGTGCCCTGCACCGGGCCGCGACCGGGCGGGCGCTTGACGTCGACGAGGCGACCGCCCTGCTGTCGGCCCGGGGGGACGCCCTCGACGAGTTGCTCCGGGTGGCCGGTGGGATCCGCGACGCCGGGTTGCGTGACGCGGGGCGGCCGGGCGTGGTCACGTACTCGAAGAAGGTCTTCATCCCGTTGACCCGGCTGTGCCGGGACCGCTGTCACTACTGCACGTTCGCCACCGTGCCGCACCGGCTGCCGGCGCCGTTCCTGGACCGCGACGAGGTGCTCGCCATCGCGCGGGCCGGTGCCGAGCAGGGGTGCAAGGAGGCCCTCTTCACGCTCGGTGACCGGCCGGAGGAGCGCTGGCCGGCGGCCCGGAGCTGGCTCGACGAGCGCGGCTACGACTCCACACTTGACTACCTGCGGGCCTGCGCGGTGGCCGTGTTGGAGGAGACGGGCCTGCTGCCGCACCTCAACCCCGGGGTGCTGTCCTGGTCGGAGCTGCAACGGCTCAAGCCGGTCGCCCCGAGCATGGGCATGATGCTGGAGACCACCGCGACCCGGCTCTGGTCCGAGCCGGGCGGCCCGCACTACGGCTCACCGGACAAGGAGCCGGCGGTTCGGCTCCGCGTGCTCGACGACGCCGGCCGGGTCGGAGTGCCGTTCACCACCGGCATCCTCATCGGCATCGGGGAGACCCCGGCCGAGCGGGTCGACGCGCTCTTCGCGATCCGCCGCACCCACCGGGAGTACGGCCACCTCCAGGAGGTGATCGTGCAGAATTTCCGCGCCAAGCCGGACACGGCGATGCGCGGCATGCCCGACGCGGAGCTGCACGACCTGGCCGCCACGGTGGCGGTGGCCCGGCTGCTGCTCGGCCCGAAGGCCCGGATCCAGGCCCCGCCGAACCTCATCGCCGGTGAGTACGACCTGCTGCTGCGCGCCGGCATCGACGACTGGGGCGGTGTCTCGCCGCTCACCCCCGACCACGTCAACCCGGAACGCCCGTGGCCGCAGATCGAGGAGTTGGCCCGGCACACCGAGCTGGCCGGGTTCACGCTGCGGGAGCGGCTGACGATCTACCCGGAGTACGTGCGCGCCGGTGACCCGTGGCTCGACCCGCGACTGCTGCCGCACGTCGACGCGCTCGCCGATCCGGCGACCGGCATGGCGGTGGAGTCGGCCCTGCCGCAGGGCCACCCCTGGCAGGAGCCGGAGGAGGTGTTCGGCGGGCGGGTCGACCTGCACGCCACCATCGACACCACCGGCCGCACCGAGGACCGGCGCGGCGACTTCGACAGCGTCTACGGCGACTGGTCCGAGGTCGCCGGCAAGGTCACCCCGGAGGCGACGGCGCGGCGTGCGGGCGTACCCCCGGTGGCGGCCGGGAGCGGCGCGGACCGTGACCTGGCGGCCGGGCTCACGCTCGCCGCCGACGACCCGGCGGCGCTGCTCGACCCCCGGCACACCGACGCCGCGCTGGCGCTGTTCGGGGCGGACGGGCCGGCGCTCGACGCGTTGTGCCGGCTCGCCGACGACGTCCGGCGCGACGCCGTCGGCGACGACGTCACCTACGTGGTCAACCGCAACATCAACTTCAGCAACGTCTGCTACGTGGGCTGCCGGTTCTGTGCCTTCGCCCAGCGTGAGCGGGACGCCGACGCGTACCGGCTCTCCGTCGACCAGGTCGCCGATCGGGCCGAGCAGGCGTGGGCGGCCGGGGCCAGCGAGGTGTGCCTCCAGGGTGGCATCGACCCGAAGATGCCGGTCACCGGGTACGCCGACATCGTGCGCGCGATCAAGGCCCGCGTGCCGGACATGCACGTGCACGCCTTCTCGCCCATGGAGATCGTCACCGCCGCCGCGAAGGCGGGCGTGCCGGTGCGCGACTGGTTGACGCAGCTGCGCGAGGCCGGGCTGGACACCATCCCCGGCACCGCCGCGGAGATCCTCGACGACGACGTGCGCTGGGTGTTGACCAAGGGAAAACTCCCGGCCGCCGCCTGGGTCGACGTGGTCAGCACCGCCCACGAGCTGGGCATCCGGTCCAGCTCCACCATGATGTACGGCCACGTTGACCACCCCGGGCAGTGGCTGGCGCACTTCCGGGTGCTGGCCGGCGTGCAGGACCGTACCGGCGGGTTCACCGAGTTCGTGGCCCTGCCGTTCGTGCACACCAATGCTCCGATCTATCTGGCGGGAATCGCCCGACCGGGGCCGACCTGGCGGGAGAACCGGGTGGTGCACGCCATGTCCCGGTTGCTGCTGCACGGGCGGATCGACAACATCCAGTGCTCCTGGGTGAAGCTCGGTGACGAGGGCACCGTCGCGATGCTCCAGGGTGGATGCAACGACCTGGGCGGCACGCTGATGGAGGAGACGATCTCCCGGATGGCCGGCTCCGACAACGGGTCGGCGCGTACCGAGGAGCAGTTGCGGGCCATTGCGACGGCAGCCGGTCGGCCGGCGCGCAAGCGGTCGACTGCGTACGGTCACGCCCGACCCTGACGTCGAACCTTTCCCCGCTGCCGGCCGTACCACGCGATGCCGGTGGCGGTCGCGGCCAGGACCGCCGCCGGTGCCCCCCTCAGGGGCCCGGCGGCGTCGATGGACGGCGCCGGACCCGTCCGTCCCCGCGGGCGCGTACCGCGCCGCCGCCGGAAAGGTTGCCCATGACCAGTGATCAGCGGAAGCGGCAGTGGCCGCGACTGACCCGCCGGCAGACGTTGACCGCTGCGGCCACCGCCACCCTCGGTGCCGCCGCGCTCACCGTGCCCGGCCTGTCGGCCGCGCAGAACGCCCCCGGCGCGGCTGGACGTGCCGACGAGCCGATCGTCGTGCACCTGCGCGACGCCGCCTCCGGAACGATGGACGTCTTCGTCGGTGAGACGCGGATCGAGGTACGTGACCGCGGCCTGGCGGACCGGCTGCGGCGCGCCGCCCGGCGCTGACCCGGCACTCCGCACTGCCATCCTGTCCCCGCCCAGTGAGGTTGGTCCGCCATGTCTTCCCATCGCGAGGCCCCGGAGATAGCCAAGGATCCGGTCGCCGACAGCTCCGACCTGTACGCGTTCGTCAGCCCCGACAAGCCCGACACGGTGACGCTGATCGCCAACTACGTTCCGTTGCAGCTGCCCTCGGGGGGCCCGAACTTCTTCGAGTTCGGTGACGACGTGCGCTACGAGATCCATATCGACAACGACGGCGACGGCCGTCCGGATGTCACCTACCGGTTCGAATTCACCACCGAGATCACCAATCCGAACAGCTTTCTCTACAACACCGGCGCCATCGAGTCGCTGGACAGCAAGAACTGGAACCGGCGGCAGTTCTACAGCCTGACCCGGGTGACCGACGGCCGGGAGCACCGGTTGGCGCACAAGCTGCCCTGCCCGCCGTGCAACGTCGGCCCGCTGTCCACCCCGAAGTACGCCGAGCTTGTGCGGCAGGCCACCTACTCGCTCTCCACCGGCGAGCGGGTCTTCGCCGGGCAGCGCGCGGACGGCTTCTTCGTCGACCTGGGGGCGATCTTCGACCTCGGCACGTTGCGGCCGTTCCAGCAGCTGCACGTCGCCGGGAAGAAGATCTTCAAGGCCGAGGGGGAGCCGGTCAACGCCACCGACCGGATGAACGTGCACAGCATCGCCGTGCAGGTGCCACTGAAGCAGGTGCGTCGCCGCGCCAACCGCTACGGCGCCGGTGACGCGGCGTCGGTGATCGGGGTGTGGACGTCGGCGTCGCGTCGGCAGGTACGGGTGCTCGGTGACCGGGGCGGTGCGGACACCGCCACCGGGCCGTTCACCCAGGTCTCCCGGCTGGGCAATCCGTTGTTCAACGAGGTCATCGTGCCGATGTCCAAGAAGGACCTGTGGAACTCGCTGCCACCGTCGGAGGACAAGCGGTTCGCGCGGTTCGTCGAGCAGCCGGAGCTGGCCGCCCTGCTGCCGGCGCTCTACCCGGACGTGTTCCCGAATCTGGACCGGCTCACCAAGGCGAAGAAGGCCCGTGCGGACCTGGTGGCGATCCTGCTCACCGGCGTACCGGCCGGGCTGATCGACGGTTTCACGAACGCCACCGGCGACGTGCAGGCCGACATGCTGCGGCTGAACACCGCGATCCCGCCGACCCGGCAGCCGGACCGGTTCGGGGTGCTCGGTGGTGACCTGGCCGGATACCCGAACGGGCGGCGGGTCGGCGACGACGTGGTCAGCATCGCGCTGCGGGCGATCGCCGGGGTCACCGTCCCGCTCGTGGACAAGACGTTCCAACCGGACGCGGCGGCCGCCGCGGTCACCCCGGGGTTGAGCGCCGCCGACGTGACCGCGCCGTTCCTCGCAAACTTCCCCTACCTGGGTACGCCGTACGACGGGTTCAACAACCCGCCGGCGGCGTCCTGACCGGCGGGGGGAGGGGATGCACGAGCACGCGTACGGGCCGTCGGAGACGGGGAGCGTCGTCCTCGATCTGGGCGGCGACACCGGTGCTCTGATCGTCTACACGGGCCGCGATCTGCACGGCCGGGAGATCGAGATCAGCCGGGACGGCGACCGGCGGGTCCACTCTGCCGTGCGGGAGCGCCGGGTGCAGGACGGCTCGTTCCACAGTGCGGTCTATCCGGATCTGCCCGGCGGGATTTATACCGTCTGGTGGGACGAGAGTACGCCCGCCGGGTCAGTTTCTGTCCACGGTGGAGGCATCGCCGAATTCGTGTGGCCTACCAGCGGTTTCGGGGTCGCCAGCTGACGTTTTCGCACCGGTCTCGCGCCGCGCCCCGTCCACATTGTGGGCGGGGCGTACGTGCTGTTCCCAGCTCGACGGGCGGTCTGCGCCGCGCCGCGTTAACCTGTCCCCCACCAAGATCAGCTTTGAGGGTGCGGACGTCTGGCACTGCCCCGCTGGCGCCCCGTCGGGGGAGCGCCACGGGAGAAAAGTCGGGCAACTCGCCGGAGAGGGCGTTACTCGGCCGGGGTCTGAATCGATAGGGCAGGTTGCGAGGCTGGACGGTCCGAGTGGCCGTCCGGGGGTGTCGGGAGGGCGACTCCATTATCAAGTTTGGCTTGACGGCGCACGCATTACACGCGTGTAATTTGAATGGGGTTGTTCGCACGGAACGCAACAAAACGGGACCGGACGGACAAGCACGCCTTTCGCGTGGGGGGTTGCAGCGGCGATGACGCCGGTGCGCGACAAGGAGGCATTTGATGGACGGCCAGCTTGAGGTGGCCGACCTGCTCGGAAACGCGCCGGAGTGGCAGGAGCGGGCACTGTGCTCGCAGACCGACCCCGAAGCGTTCTTCCCCGAGAAGGGCGGCTCAACCCGCGAGGCGAAGCGGATCTGCTCGCGGTGTGAGGTCAAGACCGAATGCCTCGAATACGCTCTCGGTCACGACGAGCGGTTCGGCATCTGGGGTGGGCTCTCCGAGCGGGAGCGGCGCAAGTTGAAGCGGCGGGCCGCCTGAGCGGTGCGAGGTCGAGGCGGTGGGGGCCGCCCGACTCTTGCGCGTTCTGGGGCTGCGTGTGCCGCCGGTGCGGCTGCGCGATCAGCGACTGAGGGGTGGCTCAGGTCAGCTCGTCGGGGTCGACCCCGAGCAGGTTCGCCACCTGTTCGATGATCACGTCATGCACGAGGTCGGCGAGGTCCTCGCGGTCCATCGCCCGGAACTCCAGGGGCCGCCGGTACAGCACGATCCGCGGCGGCACCTCCTGTCGGCCCGGTCGGCCGGGCAGCAGCCGGGCCAGCGGGACCTCGCCATCCTCCAGCACATCGGAGTCGTACACGTTCAGGTCCGGCGGGACGTCCTCGACCGCGAACTCGACCCCGGCCAGCTCCTTGGCGAACCGGCGCTCCAGCGTCTCCACGGTGTCCAGGACCAGGTCGTCGAAGACCTCGGCCTTGGTCCGCGCCAGTGGCACGGTGGCCGGCACCAACCGCCCGCGCAGGCCACGACCGTGCCGGTCACGGTGCACACGCCGGCCGGGGCCGGGGCGGCGGTGTTCCGGGCTCGTCATGAGGCAAAGGGTAGCGCCCGCGCCGGGCTGGCCAGCGGCACCGCCGCTCCCGTGGCGCGGCGCGCCCAGAACGGCGAACTGTGATCACCGTGACGGGCGTGTCGCAACGCGAAGCGATGCGCCGGACCCGGTAATGGAGATACCCTGCCGCACGTGAGGTCACCACGGCGCTGCTCCCGTAACGGCTGCCCCCGGCAAGCGGTCGCCACATTGACCTATGTCTACAACGAGTCGACAGCGGTGGTGGGGCCGCTGGCGGCGTTCGCCGAGCCGCACACGTACGACCTGTGCGAGCCGCACGCCCGCAGCCTGACGGCACCGCGTGGCTGGGACGTGGTCCGGCACGAGGGCGCATTCGAGCCGCCGCCGCCCACCACCGACGACCTGGTGGCGCTCGCCGAGGCGGTCCGCGAAGCCGCCCGCCCGGCCCCCCGCCCTCCGGAGCCCGACCAGAGCCGCCCCGAGCACCCCCACCAAACCGGCCGCCGAGGCCACCTCCGAGTAATCCCCCCCAACCACTAACCCCACCCGGCCCGGCCCCGCGGCCCTCTTCGGTGTTGATCAAGAGGTTTGCGTCAAGAACGCGCCGGTCGATGACCGAAACCTCTTGATCAACCAGTGTGGCGCGGGTGGGTCGGGGACGTTGGTGGGGCACCTGGGGGCGTTTGGGGGGCGTGTCAATACGTCTCACCGCCACACGCCGGTAGGCCGCAGACACCGCCACGCAGCGTGGTTAACATGCGCCGCAGCGTGCATCGTTCCAGATCGCGATGCACCCCTCGTGGGCGGGAGGGTCCGAGTGGCGAACGAGGCATTGCGGGTGGCGATGGCCGAGGCGGGCGAGACGGTCGAATCGCTTGCGGAGAAGGTTCGCATCCACCCCAAGACGGCCGGGCGGTGGCTCGCCGCGGGGCACATCCCGCACCCGCGTACCCGGATCGCGGTCGCCCGGGTGCTGCGTCGGGACGCGGCCGACCTCTGGCCGGAGCCGTTCCGCCGCCGTGACCTGCCGTGGTTCCGGCCGTGGGCCGAGCTTGAACAGGATGCGACCGGCATTCGGTGGTACGAGCCGCTGCTCGTGCCGGGCCTGCTGCAGACCGAGGGGTACGCCCGGGCGGTGCTGGGCACCGGTGGACTGCTCGCACCGTCCGAGGTGGATCTGATCGTCGCGGGCCGGATCGAACGGCAGGCGGTCCTCGGTCGCGACGCCCCACCGCAGCTCGTGACGGTGATCGACGAGGTGGTGCTGCGCCGGCTGGTCGGTGAGCGCGCCGTGATGTCCGGGCAGCTGGCCCACCTGGCGGCGGTCGCGGAGTGGGAGCACGTCCAGGTGCGGGTCATCCCGGCGGAGAGCCCGTGGCACACCGGTCTGGCCGGTCCCTTCGTGCTCGGCCGCCTGCCCGACGGGACGGAATTGGCGTATCTCGACAACCAGCTCCGCGGTCAGGTCGTGACCGATCCCGTCGACATCGCTAGCCTGGGACGCAGGTGGGAGAGCGTCACCGGTGAGGCGTTACCCCAACGTCAGTCGATCGAGCTGATCAGGGAAGTGGCCACGACATGGACATGACCGACGCCTGTTGGCGCACCGCGACCCGCAGCAGCAACAACGGCGGTGCCTGCGTCGAGGTAGCCGACAACCTGCCCGGCCGGGTGTTGGTACGCGACAGCAAGGACCGTGACGGTGGCACCCTGGCCTTCGCGCCGGCCGCCTGGACGTCCTTCGTCAACCTCGTCCGATCGAGCTGAGCCGTCGGTCCGGCCGCTGATCCACTCGGGTTGGGGAAAGCGCGGTGTCCCGGCGCGCAGACACCCCGCCATCCGCAATATCGCGTGGCTCACGCTGAGCGTGGTCGACACGTCCACGGGTGGTGACGCGTCGGCCCCGATGCTCCGCCGGTGGTGCCGGTTTGTCATCGTGTCAGTCGTCCACGGCACCGACCCCTGAGGAAAACTGATGCGTGTCCCCCTCCGGCCCCTCTCCCGGCGTGGACTGCTCACCGGCGCTCTCGGCTCGGCCGCCCTGGTCGCCGCGGGTGGCGGCCTTGCCGGCTGCGGCACCAAGGGCGCCCAACAGACCGAGGCTGGCTGCGTCAGCGAGGACCTCTCCGGCACCGAGCGGAAGCTCGCGTTCTCCAACTGGCCGCAGTACCTGGACGTGGATGAGGAGGACGAGTCCAAGCGACCCAGCCTGGACGAGTTCGTCCGGAAGACCGGTATCCAGGTCACCTACACCGAGGACATCAACGACAACAACGAATTCTTCGGCAAGGTGCGGCAGCAGCTCGCCGCCTGCCAGAGCACCGACCGGGACATCATCGTGCTGAGCGACTGGATGGCGGCCCGGATGAGCCGGCTCGGCTGGATCCAGAAACTCGACCCGGCGAACATTCCGAACGTGCGGGCCAACCTGCTCCCGCCGCTGCTCAACCGCTCCTTCGACACCGACAACCAGCTCTCCATCCCGTGGCAGTCCGGCCTCGCCGGGTTGGCGTACAACGGCAAGGTCACCAAGGAGCTGCGTACGGTCGACGAGCTGCTGACCCGCCCCGACCTCAAGGGCCGGGTGACCGCGCTCAGCGAGATGCGCGACACGATGGGCCTGCTGCTCGGCGCGGGTGGGCACGACCCGTCGAACTTCACCACCGCCCAGTTCGACGACGCGCTCCACAAACTCAAGAAGGCCGTCGACTCGGGGCAGATCCGCCGCTTCACCGGCAACGACTACGCACCCGATCTCGCCAAGGGCGACATCGCCGCCTGCATCGGCTGGTCCGGGGACGTCATCCAGCTCTCCACCGCCGACGAGAGGGTGCGGTTCGTCGCGCCCGACTCCGGGGTGATGCTCTACAGCGACAACATGATGGTGCCCAACAGGGCCACCCACAAGGCGAACGCCGAGCAGCTCATCAACTACTACTACGAGCCGGCCGTCGCCGCGAGGCTCGCCGCGTACGTCAACTACATCTGCCCCGTCAAGGGCGCTCAGGCCGAGATGGAGAAGATCGACCCCGAGCTGGCGACCAACCCGCTGATCTTCCCGGACGAGGCTCTGCTGTCGAAGTCCACGATGTTCATGGCCCTGGACGAGAAGCAGGAGAAGGAGTACGAGGGTAAGTTCCAGCAGGTCATCGGGGCGTGACGGGATGGCACGCGAGACACCCGCCGACCACCTGCGCCTGGCCAACCTCACCAAGCGGTTCGGTGCCTCCACCGCGGTCGACGACCTCAGCCTGTCCATCGGACCGGGCTCGTTCTTCGCCCTGCTCGGCCCGTCCGGCTGCGGCAAGACCACCACGCTGCGCATGATCGCCGGGCTGGAGGAACCGACGAGCGGCCAGGTGCTGCTCGGTGACCGGGACGTCACCCGGCTGCGACCGTACCGGCGGCCGATCAACACCGTCTTCCAGAGTTACGCGCTGTTTCCGCACCTCACCGTCTTCGAGAACGTGGCCTTCGGGCTGCGTCGACGCGGCATCCGCTCGGTCGACGGCGAGGTTCTGCGGATGCTGTCGCTGGTGCAGCTCGACGGCTACGGCAACCGCCGCCCGGCCCAGCTCTCCGGCGGCCAGCAGCAACGGGTCGCGCTGGCCCGGGCGCTCGTCAACCGGCCGCAGGTCCTTCTGCTCGACGAGCCGCTGGGTGCCCTGGATCTGAAGCTGCGCCGGCAGATGCAGATCGAGCTGAAGCGGATCCAGGCCGAGGTGGGCATCACCTTCGTGCACGTCACCCACGACCAGGAGGAGGCCCTGACCATGGCCGACACCGTCGCGGTGATGCACGACGGACGGATCGCGCAACAGGGCACCCCGGCCGACCTCTACGAGCTTCCCGCCACCGCGTTCGTGGCGAACTTCCTCGGCCAGTCCAACCTGCTCGCCGGCGACGCCACCGGCGTCAGCGGCGACGACGTCACGGTGACGGCGCACGGCAGCCGCTTCTCGGTGCCCACCGGCCGGTCCCGGTCCGACCACGGTCCGGTCCACCTGGGGGTACGCCCGGAGAAGCTGATTCTGGTCGGCTCCGCCGACCAGGTGCCCGCTGGGCATCAGCACGTCACCGGGGTGGTCAGCGACGCGTCCTACGTGGGGGTCAGCACGCAGTATCTGCTGCGGACCGGCTGGGGCGCCGAGTTGTCGGTCTTCACGGCCAACAGCGGGACCTCGACGCCGGTGGCGGTCGGCAGCACGGCCGTGGCGTACTGGGATCCGCGGCACGCGTTCCTGCTGCCCCGTGCCGCCGGGGACACCGACCGGACGTCGCCGGTGCGCGACGAGCCGGTGGGCGCGCCCTCGTGACCCGTCCGGCGCCGACCGGAGCGGGGCAGGGGTCGCCGGCGGTCCGGTCCGGGCGGCGCCGCCTCCTGCCGTACCTCCTGGTGTTGCCCGGGGTGGCCTGGCTGCTCGTCTTCTTCGGTGTGCCGCTGCTGCAACTCGGTGCCGCGAGCCTCTACAACCCCAGTGGCTCGCTCTCCACCGGGTACGCGATGGCCTGGGCGTTCGGCAACTACCCGGACGTGGTGCAGGCGTACTGGCCGCAGTTCCTGCGCTCGTTCGGCTACGCCGGGCTGGCCCTGGTGCTGGCGCTGTTGCTGGGCTACCCGCTGGCGTACGCGATCGCGCAGAAGGCCGGGCGGTGGAGGAACCTGCTGCTGGTGTGCGTGGTCGCGCCGATGTTCACCAGCTTCCTGGTCCGGACGCTGGCCTGGAAGACCATCCTGTCGGACAACGGCGTGCTCGTCGGTCTGCTGCGCGACGTGCACCTGCTGGCACCGCAGGGACGGCTGCTGGCCACGCCGTTGGCGGTGGTGCTCGGCCTGACGTACAACTTCCTGCCGTTCTTGGTGCTGCCGCTGTACGCGAGCCTGGAGCGGCTCGACCACCGGCTGTTGGAGGCGGCCAGCGACCTGTACGCGAGCGGTGCGCAGGCGTTCCGTCGGGTGACCCTGCCGCTGTCCCGGCCCGGCCTGGTCGCCGGCACGCTGCTGTTCTTCATCCCGGCCAGCGGCGACTACATCAACGCCGAGCTGCTCGGCACCCCCAACGAGTACATGATCGGCAACGTCGTCGACTCGGCGTTCCTGGTCCGGTTGGACTACCCGCAGGGCGCCGCGCTGTCGTTCCTGCTGATGGCCGCGATCCTCGCGGTGGTCGTCGGCTACCTGCGTCGGGTCGGCACGGAGGAGGTGCCGTGAGGGTTTCCCGTTGGCTGGTCGACCGCTGGGTGCTGATCGTGGCGCTGCTGGTGGTCGGCTATCTGTCGCTGCCGATCCTGGTGGTGGCCGGCCTGTCGTTCAACCGCCCGTCGAGTCGGCTGTCGTACGACTTCAACGAGTTCACCCTGGACAACTGGCGGCGGCCCTGCGCCACGTCGGACATGTGTGACGCGGTGGTCCGCAGCGTGCAGATCGGTTTCCTCGCCACCGTGGTCGCCACCGTGCTGGGCACCCTGCTGGCGTTCGCGCTGGTCCGGCACCGCCTCCGCGGCCGGTCCGGCATCAACGTGCTGATCTTCCTGTCGATGGCCACCCCGGAGCTGGTGATGGGTACGTCGCTGTTGGCGCTCTTCGTGTCCGCCGGGGTGCCGCAGGGCTTCTGGACCATCGTGGTCGCGCACGTGACGTTCTGTGTGTCGTTCGTGGTGGTCACCGTGCGGGCGCGGTTGGCCGGGATGGACCGGCGGTTGGAGGAGGCCGCTATGGATCTCTACGCCAACGAGTGGCAGACCTTCCGGAGGATCACCCTGCCGTTGGTGCTGCCCGGCATCGTGGCCGCCGCGCTGCTGGCTTTTTCGCTGAGCTTCGACGACTTCATCGTCACGAACTTCAATGCCGGCACCACTGTCACGTTCCCGATGTACGTCTGGGGCGCCGCCCGGCGGGGCATCCCACCACAGGTGAACGTCATCGGCACCGCGATGTTCGCGATAGCGCTCCTGCTGACCGGGCTCACGTCGCTGCGGGGTCGGCAGGCTCGTCGGCCCGCGTCGGATGTCGGCGCGACGGGGGCAGCGCGTTGAGCCCGCCTGCTGACGGCATCTCGACACATCACCTGTCCTGCGTCGACGAGTGAGCGCGCGAGGGCGTACTCGTTCGGATTCGCGGCTTTTGTAGGCAAATCCAGCCGCACGATCGGCCCTGATCATTCGGCCTGAGGGTTGCCGCAGGTGTCGTCCCGTCGTCCGAAGACGTGCCCACGGATCATCGGCGTGACGCGAACGGCGCAGGTGACGAGCACGACGGAGGATCTTGCGGACGGTGTTTGCGACGACACTCATCGCCGTGACGATGCAACCACCGCCGGTCCCCGGCCCGCCGTACGCACCGCAGTCCGGCCCGGGCGGCCGCCCGAACTGGTTCCGTCGGGCCAGTCCCGCCCGTCGGACCGCCGTGATCCTCGGCTCGGTGACCCTGTCGATCCTGCTGCTCTGCTGTACCGGTACCGCCATCATCGGCGCGTTGGCCGGCGAACCGGAGCCGACCAAGACCGGCACGGCCGCCGAGCAGGCGCAGCAGCCCATCGTGGCGGCGCCCGCCGAGCCGACCGACGAGGCTTCCGCGCCGGCTGCCGCGCCGATTGCCACAACGGTCGCCACGCCCGTCGCCACGCCCGTTGCCACACCGGTCGCCACCGAGTCCCCGGTGCCGGCCTCGCCGGATGCCGCGCCCGCGCCGGTCGTGCGGGTCAGGACCGAGACGGAGCAAGCCACCGTCCGGTACGGCGAGACGACCGTCAAGGACGCGTCCCTGGCCGAGGGCAAGCGCGTCGTCCGGACCAAGGGCGTCAACGGAGTGCGAACCCTGACGTACGAGGTGACCACCACGAACGGGGTGCGGACGTCGAAAAAACTGGTCAAGTCCACGGTGACGAAGCAGCCGGTGACCCAGGTCGTCGCCGTCGGCACCAAGAAGCCGCAGTCCTCGACGTGCGACCCGAACTACAGCGGCTGTGTCCCGATCGCCAGCGACGTCGACTGCGCGGGCGGCAGCGGCAACGGCCCTGCCTACGTCAGTGGACCCATCAGGGTGATCGGCGACGACATCTACGACCTGGACCGCGACGGCGACGGCACGGCCTGCGACTGACGTGCCCACCCCACCCCACCCCCCACCCCCCACCCCCACCCCACCCCCCGCCCCCGCCCCGCTGAGCCGCGTCGATCATGGAGTTGTGGTGGCGGGAAGGTGGAGGTTCGAGGCTTCTGTCCGGCACCACAACTCCATGATCGAGCCAGTGGCGGACCTTGGTGCGCATAGCATCGCGGGAGGAGCTTTGGGGGTTGTGCACAGGGCCGATGGTTATCCACAGGGCGCTGGGTTGGGGTCGGGGGATGGCGACGTGTTGCTGCAGATTCATGCGGCATGGCAGAGCGTTTGTATCGATACTCGGAGTTACTCGCGGCCGGCCTCAGTCGGGAGCAGGTACGGAGGCTGGCTGAGCTGTCCCGCCTGCACCGGATGTCGCGAAGCATCTACGCGCCGTCGGCCGATCAGGCCGGACGCCTGCCAGCGATCTTCCGACGACTACCCGCCACCGCCGTCGTAGGCTTCCAAACGGGCGCGCAACTGCACGGCTTCGGCGACGCCCGCAGCCCCGACGTGCACGTGATCGTGCCGGCAGGGGAGAACGTCCCGCGCATTCGGGGCGTCATCACCCACGAGGCGGTTCTGCCGGTGCGCGACCCCGTACTGCTGGCCGGGGTGCCCTGTGCGCCCGCCTCCAGGTGCGCGGTGGACCTGGCCCGGTCGTTGCACCGGATGGACGCGATGCCGCTACTGGACCTTAGCCTTCGCGTAGGCGCCTGCCGGCCCGAGGAACTCCGGATCGAGGTCGATCGGCACGCTCGTCTGCGTGGAGTCTGTCAGGCGCGTGATCTCGTGCCGCGCGCCGATCCCCGGGCAGAGTGCCGGCAGGAGAGCCAACTCCGCCTAGTACTGATTGACGGCGGCCTGCCACCGCCGGAGCCGCAGATCTGGGTCTCGGACAGCAACGGGATCCCGCTCTACCGCCTCGACCTTGGTTACCGGCAACACCGCGTCGGTGTCGAGTACGACGGTCCGTCCCATCTGGACCGCGCCCGCCTCCGGCACGATCGCTCTCGAATGAACTGGCTCGCCGCCAATGGCTGGCGCATGCGCCACTTCACCGACCTGGACCTCTACCGTCGCCCCGCCCACATCATCAGAACCCTAATCCCCCTCCTCGCCCCCTAACCGAACCGCCAATCCGCTGCCCCGCCCGGCCCCGCCAGTCCCGCCCCGCCCCGCCCCGCCCCGGTCCGCGCTGCCCTCGGCCGGCCAGTCGATCATGGAGTTATGGGGTTTTCCAAAGGTGCAAAAGTAACCACAAGCCCCACCACAACTCCATGATCGACCCGGGCAGTGGGCAGTGACGCGGGCGGGGCAGGGGGTGGGGGTGGGTGGGTGGGGCTTGGGGTGACGGGGGTCACGGGTCTTGGTGGTGGCGTGGTTGTTGGGGACGGATGGTGTGGACGACGTGGAGGGGGACGAAACCGGCAAGGGCTGGCTTGCGATGGTTTGCCCGCTGGACGCTCGCGTGGAGGATGGCAGCGGCGGGTGCTTACAGAACCCTTAACCCGGGCCTGCGACGGTATGCCGGGGCAGGCCGAACTCGGGGGAGCGGAAACGTGCGGGTGCTGGTGGCGGACGACGAGCGGTTGTTGGCGGACACGGTGGCCGAAGGGCTGCGCCGCCTGTCGATGGCCGTCGACGTCTGCTACGACGGCGACGGTGCGCTGGAGCGCATCGGGGTGAACCGGTACGACGTCGCGGTGCTGGACCGGGACATGCCCGGGCACACCGGCGACGAGGTGTGCCGCAGCATCGCCGACTCACAGGTCGGCACCCGCGTGCTGCTGCTCACCGCGGCGGCCGGCATCCGGGACCGGGTGGAGGGGCTCGGGCTCGGTGCGGACGACTACCTGACCAAGCCGTTCGCCTTCGCCGAACTGGTGGCCCGGGTGCAGGCTCTTGGCCGACGGTCCACCCCGGCGCTGCCACCGGTGCTCAGCCAGGACGGCCTGACGCTGGATGTGGGCCGGCACGTGGCCACCCGCGACGGCCGGCCGCTCACCCTGAGCCCGAAGGAGTTCGCCGTGCTGCACGTGCTGCTGCGGGCCGAAGGTCAGGTGGTCAGCGCCGAGGAGTTGCTGGAGCAGGCCTGGGACGAGTTCGCCGACCCGTTCACGAACGCGGTACGGGTCACCGTGATGACTCTCCGGAAGAAGCTCGGCGATCCGACGATCATTCACACGGTTCCGAAGGCCGGCTACCGGATCGGCGGTACGGCGTGAGCTGGACGCCGCGACGTCGGGTGCTGCTCGTGGGCCTGCTGGCACTGCTGACGGGGCCGGTGCTCCCGACGATGGGCAAATGGTTGGCCGAGGTGACCTGGGACTGGGGGCAGCAGTTCTGCGACGTTCCCCTGCCCGGGCTCAGCACGGTGTGCGCCGAGGTGCGGCCGGGGGCGTTCGTGCTGCCCCTGGTGGCCGTACTGCTGGTGAGCGTTTCGGTCCTGGCGGCGCTCTGGTTCGGCGCGATGTGGTGCCTGCGCCCGGTCCGTGACCTGGCCGGGCCGATCGCGCACGTTGGCCCGCAGAACCTCGGTCACCGGATCCGCCCTCGGGGGCGCGACGAGCTGGCCCGGCTGTCCCGGGCGATCGACGAGATGATGGAACGCATCTCCGCTGGGTACGAGGGCCAGCGGCGGTTCGCGGCGAACGCCTCGCACGAGCTGCGTACCCCGCTGGCGGTGCAACGGACGCTCATCGAGGTCGGCATGGCCCAGGCGCTCTCCGGTGAGCAGTTGGAGCTGCTGACCGCCCAGCTGCTGGAGACCAACGAGCGCAACGAACGGCTGATCGAGGGTCTGCTGGCGCTCAGCGAGAGTGACCAGGGCCTGCGGTCGCGGATACCGCAGCGGCTCGACGCGATCGTCGAGGCGGTGCTCGCCGGCTACCAGGACCGTGCCCGGGAAGCTGCGGTCACCATCGACACCCATCTCGCGCCCCGGATCGTGGTGGGCGAACGGGTGCTGTTGGAACGCCTGGTCAGCAACCTGGTGGAGAACGGGATCAAGTACAACCGGCGGGGCGGCTCGCTGACCGTCGCGGTGAGCGGGGTGCCCGCGTTGTCCGTGGTCAACACCGGTCAGCCCGTGCCGGCCGAGGCGGTGGCCGGTCTCTTCGAGCCGTTCCGCCGGCTGACCCGGGACCGCACCGCGCAGGGCGGAGGCGCCGGTCTCGGCCTGGCCATCGCCCGCTCGATCACCCAGGCGCACGACGGGATCATCGCGGCCCGCCCCGCCGAGCACGGCGGCCTACGGGTCGACGTCCAACTACCCAATGTGACCTAGCGCTCCACACCCTCGCTCCGGGTCCGCGTACGGCGGATCCGACCCGTGGTGCGCGCGAAAGGAGAAACCGATGTCACGCACCGTTGCCCAGACCTGGGTCGATGTGGAGGAGGCCGCCCGCTGGCTCGCCGGCCGCGTGGTCCGGACACCCGTGCTGCGGTCCCCGGTGATCGACGGTTTGGCCGGGGCGCGCGTCCTGCTCAAGGCGGAGAACCTCCAGGACGGCGGCTCGTACAAGATGCGTGGCGCGCTGCGGGCGGTGGGCCGGCTCGCTGCGGCCGGCCACCGAGGGGTGATCGCGCAGAGCACCGGCAACCACGCGGTGGCGGTGGCGTTGGCGGCCCGGCAGCACGGGATCGCGGCGACCGTGGTGCTGCCGGTCGACGCGGCACCGACGAAGGTCGACCGGACCCGCGCGGCGGGGGCGCGCGTGGTGTTCGCCGGCACCGGCGTCGAGGAGCGGGTGGCGGTGGCCAACGGGCTCAGCGACGAGAGCGGTCACCCCGTCGTCGACGCGTACGACCACCCGGACGTCATCGCCGGGCAGGGTACCGCCAGCCTCGAACTGATCGAGGAGGCCGAGCGCGTCGGCACACCGCTGGACACGCTCGTCGTACCGGTGGGTGGTGGTGGCGGGGTCGCGGGCGCCTGCCTGGCCGCGGCCGGCAGGGGCATCGAGGTGTACGGCGTGGAACCGGTCGGCTGTGACTCGCTCGCCCGTAGCCTGGCGGCCGGTGAGCGTGTCCCGGTCACGCCGGTGCCCACGATCGCGGACGGGCTGCGGCCGTCCTGTGTGGGTGAGTTGCCGTTCGCGATCGTGCGGAACGAGCTGCGCGGGGTCGTCCGGGTCGACGACGACGAGATCGGGGCGGCGTTCCGGCTGATCCTGACGGAGCTGAAGGTGCTCGCCGAGCCGTCCGGGGCGGCCGGTCTGGCCGGCGCGCTTCGGCTCACCTCCGAAGCTGGTCGGCAGCGGACCATCGGGGTGGTGCTGACCGGCGGGAACGTGGAGCCGGCGTTGGTGGCCCGGTTGCTGGTTCCGCCGCCCGCCGAGCTGCCGAGCAGGGAAGCGGTGGCGGCGTGAGCGCGCCGACGCGGATCGGAATCCTGTTCGGTGGACCGTCGGCGGAGCACGAGGTGTCCTGCGCGTCCGCGCTCGGGGTGGCTCGGGCGCTCGGCGGCGGCGGGTACCGCACGCTCGCCATCGGCATCACCCGCGGCGGCGGTTTCCGGCTGGTGCCCGACGCGCTGCTGGCGCAGTTGCGGGACCGGCCGGCCGGCGAGCGGGCCATCGACGACCGCCTCCAGGTGACCGGTCCGGCCGTCGAGTTGCGGGCCGGTCCGCGTCCGGGTGTCGTGCAGGTGTCCGCGGGCAACGCCCCCGGCGCGGTGCACGCCGAGCTGGACGTGGTCTTCCCGGTGCTGCACGGCCCGTTCGGCGAGGACGGTGTGGTGCAGGGGCTGTTGGAGTCCCTCAACGTGCCGTACGTCGGGTGCGGCATCCTCGCCTCGGCGGTGGGGATGAACAAGGTGGCGATGAAGCGGGCGCTGCGCGCCGAGGACATCCCCGTCACCCCGTACGTCGCGTTCGACGCGCACACCTACCGGGCGTCCGACGACCCGGAGAAGCTGGTCCTCGGGCTGCGTCGGCCGCTCTTCGTGAAACCGGCGAACATGGGTTCCTCGATCGGCATCTCCCGCGTCGGCGAGGGCGACGACCTGGCCGCCGCCGTGGAGGAGGCGCTGCGCCACGACCAGCTCGTCCTGGTCGAGCAGGGGGTCACCGGCCGGGAGTTGGAGTGTGCGGTGCTCGGTGGCTGGCGTCCGGAGGCGTCGGTGGTGGGCGAGGTGCGGGTGGCCGGCGGGTGGTTCGACTACCAGCAGAAGTACTTCGGCGACGCCGACCCGATGATCGTCCCCGCCGTGTTGCCGGACGAGGTGACCGCGCGGGTCCGCGAGCTGTCGCTGCGGGCGTTCGCCGCGATCGGCGGCTGGGGTCTGGCCCGGGTCGACTTCTTCTACGACGAGAGGAGCGGTGAGCTGTACGTCAACGAACTGAACACCATGCCCGGATTCACGGCGCACTCGATGTATCCGAAGGTGTGGGCGGCCGCCGGTGTCGGGTACCGGGAGGTGGTGGACCGACTCGTCGAGTTGGCCCGTACCCGGCACGCGGAACGGAGCGCCAACACCGGGGGGAGCGTCCGATGATCCTGCTCTCCGATCCCCGCGTGGCCGCGGTGCCCAGCGCCGACGACGGTGACCCGTTCGTGGACCTGCGTGAGCTGCCCGAGTTGCGGCTCGACGGCCGCGCGGCCGACCCGGCCGGGGCGTACGCCCGGCTGCGCGCCGCGGTCGTGGACCGCCTGCTGGCCGCGCAGCGTGCCCTGCCGGCCGGGATGCGTCTGCTGGTGGTGGAGGGATACCGGCCGTACCGGGCGCAGTTGGCCATCTTCACCGGCTACCGGGACGAGCTGCGCCGACGGCACCCGGACTGGTCCCCGCAGCGGCTGCACCGGGAGACCACCAAGTTCGTCTCGCCGGTCGAGGTGGCCCCGCACAGCACCGGCGGGGCGGTGGACCTGACGCTCTGCACCGACGACGGTGTGGAACTCGACCTGGGCACGGCCATCGACGCGACCCCGGAGGACAGCGACGACGCCTGTTTCACCGACGCGCCCACGATCTCCGCCACGGCCCGACGGCACCGGCAGATCATGGTGGACGCTCTCGGCGGCGCGGGGATGGTGAACTACCCGACCGAGTGGTGGCACTGGTCGTACGGCGACCGCTACTGGGCGCTGATCACCGGGGCGCCGCGCACCCGGTACGGGCCGGTGGACCTGGCCGCCGCCCGATCGGTGCCCGTTCCGGCTGAACGGTAGGGCGCTCCCGTCCGTACCAGGGGAGGAAGGACACCACCGAGGACGGGAGTGACGTCGATGAGGGTGCAGCGCAGGCACGTGCTGGCAGCGACCGTGGCGGTGCTCGCCGCGGCGGGCGTGGCGGTGGGGACCAACTTCGGCTTCGCCGACACCGCCCCGGCACGGTCGACCGTCTGCTCCGGCTCGGTCACCTTCTCGGCGGAGGGCGGTGCGCCGGCGGCGACCAGCGACCGCTTCCCGGTGGGTACCCGACTGCGGGTCACCAACCTGGACAACAACCGGGCGGCCACCGTGACCGTGACCGGCCCGTCGGGCAGTTGTGTGCTGCTCAACGCGGCCGCCATGGAGCTGGTCCGGGAGCCGGGCAAGAACGTGATCCGCCGCAACGTGGTGGAGCGGTTGGACGGTGGGGCGCCGCCGGCCGGGCAGTCGACCGCCGGCACGATCCGCCCCGGTGCGGCATCTCCCGGGGCGTCGGGTGCGGCTCCCCGCTCGGCCTGCTCCGGGGCGATCACCTTCTTCGCTGAGGGTGGCGCGCCGGCGGCGACCAGCGGCCAGTTCCCGGTGGGCACCCGGTTGCGGGTGACAAACCTGGACAACAACCGGGCGACCACGGTGACGGTGACCGGCCCGTCGGGCAGTTGTGTGCTGCTCAACTCCGCCGCGATGGACCAGATCCGCGAGCCCGGCAAGAACCTGGTCCGCCGCAACACCGTCGAGGTGCTGCGCTGAGGCCGACCCTCAGTCGGACTGCCAGGTGCCGTCGTCGCGGACCCGGGCGGGGGCGCGGCCGAGCAGCAGCGTGGTGAGCGCCGCGTCGATGGTGTCGCCGAGGAACCACTCGCCGGCCTGGTCGAGGGCGAAGACCCGGCCGCGCTCGTCCACCGCCAGGATGCTGTCCTGTTGCTCGGTGCCGATCGGAAAGAGTCGTACGCCGAGCACCGCCCCGAAGTCCGCGAGGGTGTCGGCGGTGTGCGCGACGGTGTGTGGGCGGATGTCGAACCGGGAGATCCACACCTGCTCGCCGCGACCGCGTCGGGCACCGACCAGGCTGGGGAACGCGGTCAGCGCCTCGACGGCGGCGGGGAAGACCGCGTGCTGGTGGGCCACCCCCCGCACCGCGGTGACGTCCCGCACGGCCGCGGCAGCCATGATCTGATCGCCGATGTGTGGTCGCCAACCCGCCGCGACCAGCGCGTTGGCGACCTCCGCCGGGAAGCGGCCAGGGTCGGGGTCGGGTTCCGCCGGGGCACGCCAGGTCTCGGTGTACGCCCGTGCCGACTCCGGCAGGACGTTGGCGCGCACCAGGAACGTGATGCACGAATCGCAGGGCAGCTCGGCGGGGCCGCCAGCCGGGTCACCCGGCTCCCGGACCCGGAAGATCTCGAACCGGGCGTCCGCCAGCAGTGCCGCCGCCTCGGCCCGCCCCATCGGCGCGATGCCCTCGGCGGCCCGGCGGTGGTCGTACTCGTGCAGGACGTCGGAGACCACGATCAGCTCGGCGTGGGCGTCGCCCCCGCGGACCAGGTCGCCCGGGGGCAACTGGTCGAGGTAGGTGCGGACCAGCGGGTGATGGTTGAGCGGGACGGCCGCCCTGGTGCCCTGGGCCGTCCAGATCCGGCCTTCGAGGGTCAGGTGCGCGGTGGTGTTCGGGGTGGCGATCCGATGGATCTCCCGGACCAGCAGACTCGACGGGTCGACGGTGCGGGGAGCGCTCGGCCCGGCCGGCTGGCTGCGTCGGTACAGATCCGCCACCACGTCGCTCGGCACCCGCGGCCAGGTGGTGACCTTGCCGGTCTGCTTGTCGATGACCGTCGTCGGCAGGTCCCCGGGGATCGTGCGCACCTCGGTGGGGACGACGGAGGTGATGACGAAGCCGAGGTCGAACTCGTCGACCGTCGCCGTGCACTCGTGGCCGAGGCGCTGCGAGTCGCGGCGGGCCCAGGTGGCCGCGAGCTGCTCGGCCTGCTGACGGTCGATCACACTCTGAAACTACCGGATTACACGAATCGATGGCGGCCGGTATGGTGCTGCTCTACCGACGGTGACGGGAGGGGCAGCGGTGAGCGAACACGCGGACCGGCACGCCAACCGCGAGCTACGGGCCAGATTCGACGACGTGTACGGGCAGTACCAGCAGCTCAGGTCCGGTTTGGACGACTTGCAGACGCGCCTCGCCGAGTTGCGGGTGACCCGGCGGTCGGCCGACGGCCAGGTGACCGCAACCGTGGGCGCCCAGGGTCAGTTGATTGAGGTCGAGGTGACGCCGGCCGTCTACCGCGAGCGGGACGCCGCGGCGCTCGGCCGGAAAATCACCGAAACGATCCGGGCCGCCGCGACCGCCGCCGCCGACGCCACCCGTGACCTCGTCGCCGAGGTTGTGCCGGCCGGCTCCGGGTCGGCGGACTTCCTGCGCACCGGAGATTACGCCGCGCTGCTCGGCCGGGCCGACACCGTTCTCGGCCGGGGCGCGGGGCAGCCATGACCGACGGACAGCTCTGGCTCGACCCGTCCCGCGCCCGCAGCGGCGGTGCCGACCTGGCGCTCGCTGGTGAGGCGGTAGCGGCCCGACGAGCGGCGGAAGGCGGCGCGATCGAGGCCGCCAGCGGCGCCCGGCCGTGGGGTCGCGACGACATCGGCGCCGCCTTCGAGCGCAACTACCGCGGATTCGAGCAGACCGTGCTGCGGGCCTGGGCGGGCGTCGGGCACCGGCTCACCGAGTTGGGCGGCGACGTTGTCCGCGCCGTCGACGCGAGCGTGCAGACCGACGGGGGCAGCGCGGCCCGGTTCGGTCGGGCCGCCGACAGGCGCTGACGGCCGGCGACTGCGATGAGTGTGCTGCCGAGCCCGATTCCGCACCCGCTGGACCACGCACCCTGGGACGTGCCGGGCTGGATCTACGAAGCCCTGGACTGGGTGGTCGGCGTGCAGTGGCCGGAGGGCAACGAGCGGGCGGTCTGGGACGTCGCCGACCAGTGGTACGCGATCGCCGGCGTCCTCTCCGGCCCGTACACCGATGCCGCCACGGCCGCCGCCGACGTGCACGACGGGTACGGCCGTGTCGGGGCGGTCGACGCGGCGTTCGAGGCGGCCTGGCGGGCGATCGCCGAGGGTGCCGACGCCCCGCTGCCCGTGCTCCTCGCGGTCACCGCCGACCTGGGTCGGCTGGTCGAGGAGTGCGGCTGCGACATCGAGGGCGCCAAGCTGGAGGTCTGGATCGAGCTGGGCATCCTGGTCGTCGAGTTGCTCGCGGTCGCGGTCGCGGCGGTGCTCACCGCGGGTGCGGCAAGCCCGGCGGCCGGCGCGGCCATCACCGCGACCCGGCTGCTGGTGCAACAGATCTTCAAGCGGCTGATGGGCCAACTCGCCAGCAAATCCCTCAAACACGGGCTCAAGGAGGCCGGCGAGCGGGCGGCCAAGGAGGTCACCCGGGGTGGTGTGCGCGGTTTCGCCAGGCGGGCCGGCCGGGAGGGACTGGAGGAAGCCGCCGAGGAGGCCGGGGTCACCCTGGCCACCCAGGCGTACCAGAACTCCACCGGGCGGGCACACGGCCTGGACCTGACCGACCTCGGCGCGTCGGCGGTCGGTGGCCTCGCCGGCGGGGCGGTGGCGCCGCTGGCTGGGCTGGGCCGACACGCGACCGGGCGGGTGGCGCGGGTTGGGGAGCACCTGGGGCGGGAGATGACCGGCGAGGTGCTCGCCGACAGCGCTGCCAGCCTGGCCACCGGTCAGGGCCTGACCTCCCCGGAGGACGTGGCGCGCGCCGCCGCGTCCGGGGCCACCGGTTCGGCCACCGGGCAGACCGACCACGCGCTGCGCGCCCGGCTCGACGCGCAGGCCGACGCCCTCGCCGGGGCGTCGTTCACCGGCCCCTCCCTCCCTTCCGTGGCACCGGTCGCCGGCGATCCGTCCGCCTCGGGGACGTCCCGGCCGGCTGATGCTTGGGCGGGTACGGCCACGTCGGCAGCGGGTGTGAGCTCGTCCACGGTGGCCGCGAGCGCGGCGGGTTCGAGTGGCATGGTCTCGGCTCCGAGCGTCCCGGCGCAGGCGACGCCCCTCGCCGCCACGTCGCCACCGGACCAGGGGTTGCCGCCGCGCGCCGATTCGGCGGGCGTCTCCACGGCGCAGCCGACCGCCACCGCCGTGGACCTGCACGTGTCGACACCACCGTCGGTCAACGCGCTGTCCGACGTGGACACCCCGATGCTGTCGACGGAGGGGCCTCTCCTGAAGGAGGCCAGCGCCACACCCACGATCGCGGCCGATCCGACGCCGTCGCCGCCGGCCGCCGACCCAAGGCCGTCGCCGGTGGCAGCTCCCGGGCAACCGTTGGCCGTTGCTCCCGGAGTCTCGCCGATGGCGGCTCCCGGGATGCCGTCGCCGGTCGGTCCCGGGGTCTCGCCGGTGGCCGCTCCTGGGCTGTCGTCGGCAGTCGCTCCCGGGCTCTCGTCGGTGGCCGCACCCGTGGCCGGGGCCTTCGCGCCGACCAGCGGGCCGGCCAGCGGGCCGACCAGCGGGGTCGCGCCGGGCCACGTCGGCAACCCGCCGCACGCCACCACCTACGGCCCGGTCGCCTGGTCACCATCGACCGCCACGCCGACGCCGACGACCACCGCCGGCCCGACAGCGCCGGTCACCGTCGCCAACCCGGAGGTGGGACGACTGCTCGCCCCGGCGCGGGAGCGGCGCGCGCCCGATCATCCGGCCCGGGGCAGGGCGTCCGTCCCCGCCGAGGTCGTGGCGTTCGGCGATCCGGTGACGCCCACGACCGACACCATCGACTGGTACGCCGCGCAGTGGGCCGCCGAGGCGGAAGCCGCCGAGCGGCGGCGCTACCACGGCCACCACCAAACGCAGCGGACCGGGTTCGAGCGCAATCGCCGGCAGGCCGAGGCCACCCGACTGCGCGCCCGGGCCGCCGAGCACGATCGCCGGGCCACCGAGTACGCCGCCTACGCCCGACAACTGCACCAGGCTGGTCACCGGCAGTGGGCCGACGGCTGGCAGTGGGCCGCGAACGACGAGACACAGGCGTACGCCCAGTGGCGTGACCTGGCGGACGCGGTGCTGGCCGGCACCACGGCGCCGCCGGTCGTGGACATCGGCGCCACCGCCTTCGAACACGCCAACCGGGACGTCGGCGCGCTCGCACTCGGCGCGGTGGAGACCTCCGGTCCGTCCCGGCTCACCGGCGACGACACACCCCCGCCGATCGACGACTCCCGGCCGTACGGGCAGCCGGGAGGACTGCGTCCACCGCTCGCCCTGCACCAGGTCGACGTCGAACGGCAGATGCCCCGCGAGTCGGACGGCACCGTCACCCGCACCGCCGATCCCCGCCGGGGCGGCTGGTTCCGGCTGTTGAACGACGGAGGTCCCAGGGCCGACGCCACCCGGGGCATCAACTGCCTGGACTGCACGCTGTCGATGTTCGAAACCTGGGTGCACGGCCGGCCGCGGGTGTCGGCCCCGCGTACCTTCGACGGCTACCTGGACGGGGACATCCGACGCCCGATCCGTGGTGAAGCAGGCGGCCCGGGCCGGGTCGAGGACGTGACCGGCGGGCGCTTCCAGCGGCTCCTCGCCCCGCCGTCCGGGCAGCGGACGTACGGCGAGCAGGCACGGCAGGCCGCCGACCGGAGCTACCGCAACCTGCACGACCAACTGTTGCTGGGCGGCCACGGCAGCTACGCGTTCCTGGTCACCGAGTGGCCGCACGGCGGTTCGCACGCGTGGGTGGCGCTCAACCAGAACGGCACGGTGCTCTACGTGGACCCGCAGAACGGCGTGGTCCGGGACCGGCCGTTGTACCCCGACGTGGTCGGCATCGACTCGCTGGTGCTGGGCGGCGACGGCCGGCCGATGCCGCTCAGCGGGCTGCCCCGCGGCCGGTTCAGTGAGCGGCCCGACCTGCCGAACCACCCGTCGGCGGACGGCGACGGCGGCCCCGGCGACCCGTACATCAACCGGATGTATCTGCTGCTGGACGGTCCGGGCTCGGTGAGTGCGGGCGACGGCGAGCCCGCCGAAAACTCATCCGGCGCTGTCCCGCGGCAGCCGCCGGCAGGTGACAGCCCGGCCCGGGTCGTCTCGATGGCCGCCAGTCTGGACGAGATCTTCACCGCCGGCGTGAGTCCGGCCGAGTTCGCGGAGGTGGTCGACCCGCCCAGCCTTCGTCGGCTGGTCCCGGAGTTGGACGACGCGTCGGCGCGGGATGTGGTGCGGCTGTTCGCCGACGGCCGGGTCCGCGACATGCTCGACAGCATTGGGCGGGAGCCGCCCGCGAACGAGCCAGGGCTGGCCGAGAGCCTGACCCGGCAGTTGGTGCGGCATCCAGATCTCGCACGTCTGATCCTGTCCACGCCCGAACTCGCGAACTCGCTGACCGCGCGCCCGTTGACCCTCTATCACCTGGCGGGTCATCAGCAGGCCATCGACGTCCTCGCCGAGGTGCTCGACGACGTCGCCCGCCAAGAGGCTGCCGGCCTGGAGGCATCGACGCCCCCGGGTGTACCTCGGCCAGAGCCGACTCCCCTCACCGCCGAACAGCTGAGTGTCAGTGCCAGCATTCAGGTGCGGCGGGGGCCGGTCGCGCAGGCGGGATTCGATGACCTCCGGCGCGGTGACGCCGCCTACCGTAGGCGCTACCTCGACGATCTCTACGCGTCTGCGGTCGTGGCGCAGGCCGATCTGAATGAGCTGGCGGTGTCCCTGGCGCAGGTGGATGGTCATCGTGTTGGAGAGCCTGGCTGGCGTCCTCAGCCCAAGGAGCGTGGCCGAGCCGAGGACAAGGTGAACAACAATCAGGGCGACGTGTCGAAATTGCTCGACCTCGCGGCCGCGAAGGTTGAGTTCCGCAACCTCGACGATCTCTACGCCGCGCTCGCCCGGATCAAAGGCCATCGAGATGTCGTCGTTGTGAGCTGTGAAGATCGGTTCGTGACGCCAATGAGTAGTGGCTACCGGGATGTGCAGATGGTGCTGCGGACGCGGAACGGCCACCTGGCCGAATTCCGCCTACACTTGGCCGCGCTTGACGCTGTCGCGAAGTGGGAGCATGTCCTTTATGAGGTGCGACGTGACATGGAGGCTCTTGCCGAGGCGAAGGGCCGACCTCTCACGCTGCGGGAGCGTGCAATCACCGACGGCGTTCGTCTTCGCGAACAACGGCTATTTTGGCAGGCTTTGCAGTCAACTTTCGAGGAGAAGTCTGGATGACCGAGATGCCTGGCCTGACGCTCCCCGCTTATTACCTCTACTACCAGTCGCCGGTGAAGATCGTCGAAACTCCTGATGGTGGCGCTCGGGTCTGGCGAGTTTCCATCGACTCTGGTGGATGGCACGAAAAGAATGACATCTTCGTCGAAATAACACTAGGTGTCGGTGGCGATATCTTCCGTCGTACCGCGGAGGATTTCGTGCAGGAGGTCGAGGCTTACCGGGCTCATTACCTCAAGGGTGACGGGCCGATCTTCGCGCTCTACGATGCGGTGCGGTCAATCGAAGATCTTGCAGACGCCGAGGCTCGTCATGAGACTCCACGTGAACAGGCCATCATTCGTGGTATTCGGCAGCGGACCTTTGTCATGTTCGAGGAGCAGCTTCGCGCGGCGGGCGATCCTGGCGCGGACCCCGAGATAGCGAGGGCGGAGGCCAGCGACGGATAGGGCCTTGCCTGACGGTGGGTTGCCGTTGTCGTCTGGAGCGGACGGCGTGGGTGGCGGCCGACCGGGTCGAATAGCATCGACGGATGGCGAGTTCCGACCCGCAGAGCAAGTGGCCCAACCTCTGGGCGTGGCCGGTGGGCATCCTGATCGGACTGGCGATCGGCATCCCCTCGTTCGGCTCGACCGGCGGCGTGGCCTTCGGTGTGGCCCTCGGCATTGCCTTCGCGATGGCCCTCGGCGCGGCGAAGGGGCGAACCGATGGCGACCCCGCGAAGGGTGGCCCGGACGGTGGTGCCGCCCGGGACGGTACCGAAGGTCGGCGGCGAGGGTGATCGACTCGGGTTCGGCGATGTCGGGCATTCGCCGCCGTGGGACAGCCCGACGTCAATGACGTCGAGTGGATCATGGCGAGCGGTGGCCTCGACGCCGAGGGACGTGGCGACGCCGGGCAGTGTTGCCGAGGCGGTGGCCGTACAGGAGGAGTTGCGGCCGCTTGTCGACCTGGTCGGGCCGGGGCCCAGCGCACCGGAGACGGTGGCCGGCCTGGATGTCGCGTACTCCCAGGGTGGTGACCTGCTGGCGGCGGCCGTGACGGTGCTGGATGCCCGGACGTTGGTCGTGGTGGACTCGGCGGTCTGTGTGGGGCGGCCGGCGTTCGATTACGTGCCGGGGCTGTTCGCCTTCCGTGAGTTGCCTGCTTTGCTCAGCGCATTGGACCGCCTGGCCACGATCCCGGATCTGCTGGTGTGCGACGGGCACGGGTTGGCGCATCCGCGTCGGTTCGGGCTCGCCTGCCACCTCGGCGTGGTCACCGGGTTGCCCGCGATCGGGGTGGGCAAGACGCCGCTGGTCGGGACGTGGGATCCGCCGGCCACCGAGCGGGGTGCCTGGTCGCCGCTGCTAGACGGCGGTGACGTCGTCGGCCGGGTGCTCCGCACCCAGGACGGCGTGAAGCCGGTCTTCGTCAGCGTCGGGCATCGAATGAGCCTGGAGAACGCGACCGCGCAGGTGCTCGCGTTGACCCCGCGGTTCCGGCTGCCGGAGACCACCCGCACGTCCGACCGACTCTGCCGCGACGCCCTCTCCCGGGCGGAGCACCCGCACTGACCCGACGTCCTGCCCGGAGTGAAACCACGTGTGAGCAGGTCGTCGGGCCGGGTCCGAAACCGTAACGCGGCACACGTCCGGGCCGCTCTGTGACCGGCGGGGTGGATGGGGCGGTAGTAGCCTGGCCCGCGGACCCCACCCGGGGAGACGGCGAGGTGATCATGACGGTGCGTCGACGCGCGGCACGGCTCGCGGCGGTCTGCGGTCTGGTGGGCGGCCTGGTGATGCTCGGCGCGTCGCCCGCGCTGGCCGAAGGCGACTCGGTCCGGGTGGGTGCGGCCAGCAGCTTCACCGCCGGTGGTTCCGCCCAGGGGGTGAACGTGGCGGTGCGCAAGCGCACCGACGGCTGCGTCCTGCTGCGTACCGGAGTGGTTCTCAACCTGGGGGGTCTCCAGCCGGACCAGGTGAAGGTCGAGGTCAACGCGGGCAGGCAGTGGCTCCCGGTGGCGGTGAGCGGCGGTGGCGGCAACGTGGGGACCGTGCAGACGACGCCTTTGAAGCCCACCCTGTGCAAGGGCAAGGGCATCACCGTGCGGTACCGGGTGACCTTCGATGCGGCTGTCCCGGGTGGCCGGCTCATCGTGATCGGCGTGGGCTTCAACGCGGCCGGTCTGGAGCTCGGCCGGGGCAGCGACACGGCGAAGGTGAACGGCGCGCGGGTCACCCCCTCGCCGACGCCGTCGAAGAAGGCGACGCCCACCCCGAGTCCGACCGACGTCGCGATTGTCGACGACGCGGTGACGCCGGCCGCGCTGGCCGGCACCTCTGGTGCGCCGGACACCTCGGCGGCCGCCGCGGCCTCGTCCGGCACCTCGCCGGTGATGATCTTCGGCATCGTCATGGTGGCGATCGGGTTGCTGCTCATCGTGCTGCTGTTCCGTCGCTCGCGCCAGGATCGCCGGCCGTCCGACGAGCCGACCGGCACGCTGCCGGGCAACCCCGGCGGCACCACCTACCGGGCCGGCGGTGGGTCGCCGGCCACGCCCGGTCGCCCTGGCCAGGTGTACGGCCAGCAGCCGCCGCCCGCCGGTCCGGGCGCCGCGCCACTCCCACGCCCGGGCGCCATGCCATTCCCGCGCCCGGCCGCGGGTCCGGGTGCTGTGCCGTCCCCGCCCCCGGCCGCCGGTGGCGTCTACGGTGCTCGGCCCGCAGCAGGTGCGCCCCCGGAGGCGACGCAGCCGATGCCGGGAGCGCCGGAAAACCGCCAACCGCCCGGGGATCCGCCCCCCGACGATGGCGGTCGCACGGTGATCATGCCCCGGCTCCCCGGCTGAGCGGGGCTCGACCCCGGCCCTCCGTTACGCTCAGGCTCGGTGTCTACCTGCGGCCAAGGAGTGGAACACGTGTCTGATCTGTCCCAGATTGTGAAGGCGTACGACGTCCGAGGGACGGTGCCGGACCAGTGGGACGAACGGGTCGCCGAGGCGCTGGGAGCCGCGTTCACGCAGCTGCTCAACTCCACCGAGGAGCCGGGTGACGCGGTGGTCGTCGGGTACGACATGCGCGCCACCTCGCCCGGACTGGCCGCCGCGTTCGCCGCCGGCGTACGGGCCGAGGGCCGCTCGGTGATCGAGATCGGGCTGGCCTCCACCGACCTGCTCTACTTCGCCTCCGGCTCGCTCGACCTGCCCGGCGCGATGTTCACCGCCAGCCACAACCCCGCCCAGTACAACGGCATCAAGATGTGCCGCTCCGGCGCGCGCCCGATCGGCCAGGAGAGTGGTCTGGCGGAGATCCGGGAGCGGGCCCAGGCGCTGCTGGACTCGGGCGAGGCCCGCCCCGCCGGTACGCCCACCCGGCCGGCCGAGCGGCGCGACCTGCTGCCCGACTATGCCGGCTACCTGCGCAAGCTGGTCGACCTCTCGGGCATCCGGCCGTTGAAGGTCGTCGTCGACGCCGGCAACGGGATGGGTGGCTTCACCGTCCCCACCGTGCTGGGCGACGCCGCTCTGTCGCCGCTGCCGCTGGAGATCGTTCCGCTCTACTTCGAGTTGGACGGCACCTTCCCGAACCACGAGGCCAACCCACTGGATCCGGCGAACCTGGTCGACCTCCAGCGCGCGGTGGTGGAGCACGGGGCCGACATCGGGTTGGCCTTCGACGGTGACGCCGACAGGTGCTTCGTGGTGGACGAGCGTGGCGAGCCGGTCTCGCCGTCGGCGATCACCGCCCTCGTCGCCGCACGGGAGTTGGCCAAGCACCCCGGCTCCACAGTGATCCACGGCCTGATCACCTCCAGCGCGGTCGCGGAGATCATCCGTGAGCACGGTGGGAAGCCCGTCGTCGCCCGGGTCGGGCACTCCTTCATCAAGGCGGAGATGGCCCGGACCAACGCTGTCTTCGGCGGCGAGCACTCCGCGCACTACTACTTCCGGGACTTCTGGTTCGCCGACACCGGGATGCTCGCGGCGATGCACACCCTGGCCGCGCTGGGCGAGCAGTCGCTGCCGCTGTCCGTGCTGGCCGGCGAGTACGAGCGCTACATCGCCTCGGGCGAGATCAACTCGACGGTGGCCGACCAGGCGGCGGCGGTGGCCGAGGTGCGGGCCGCGTACCCCGACGCGGTGACCGACGAGATGGACGGCCTCACTCTGCGGTTCCCCGACGGCGCGTGGTTCAACCTGCGCGCCTCCAACACCGAGCCGCTGCTGCGGCTCAACGTCGAGGCGCCTACCCGCGAGCGGATGGTCTCGCTCCGGGACGACGTGCTCGACCGCGTTCGCCGATAAGATCGCCTGCGCCGGTCGGCACCGCCGCCGGTCAAGCCGCACACCCGGTCGGTACCGCCGCCGGTCAAGCCGCACACGTGGAAGGAGCCGTGCCATGGCCCTGGATCCGCAGTTGCTCGAGATTCTCGCCTGTCCGGACACGCACCACGCCCCGCTCACCTACGACGCCGAGGCGCAGACGCTCACCTGCACGGAGTGTGGCCGGATCTTCGAGGTCCGCGACGACGTGCCGGTGCTGCTGCTCGACGAGGCGCGCGGCGGCCCGGGGCAGTCCTCATGATCGACGGTACGGCCGGGGTCAGCGGTCGTCGCGACGCCGACGAGGCCCTGCTCGACAACCCGGAGGCGCTGGCCGAGCACGACCCGGGCGGCATGCTCCGGCACACGGCGTCGGCCGGTGCGCAGGTTCGCGAGAGCGCGGCTCTGGCCGCCGAGGCGAACCTGGCGGTCCTCGCCGACGACGGGCGTCCCCGAGCCGTCGTCATCGCCGGTATCGGCACCGCGGGGCGTACCGGGGACGTGTTGGCCACTGTCGCCGGTCCGCGCTGCCCGGTCCCGATCATCGGGCACCGCAGCGCGGGCGTACCCGGCTGGGTGGGCGCGGCGGACGTGGTGATCGCGGTGAGCGCGTCCGGTCGTAGCCCGGAGGCGCTCGGCGCGGCCGAGGCGGCGCACCGGCGGGGTGCCCGGCTGGTCGCCGTGGGTGCCCCCGACTCGCAGTTGCAGTCGATCGCCGAGCAGGCCCGGGCGCCGTTCATTCCGGTGCCCCGGCGTGCCCCGGCCCGAGCCAGCCTCTGGGCGCTCACCATTCCGGTCCTGCTCGCGGCTCGTTCGCTCGGGCTCGTGAAGGTCAACGAGGCGGACCTGGCGGAGACCGCGGCCCGGCTCGACGCGGACGCCGACCGCTGCCGTTCCGCCGCGGAGTCCTTCGTCAACCCGGCGAAGTCGCTGGCCCTGGGCCTGGCCGGCTCGATCCCGATCGTCTGGGGTTCGTCCCCGCTGGCCACCGTGGCCGCCCGCCGGTTCGGCGACACCCTGTCGGCCAACGCCCGCTACCCGGTGGTCACCGGGGCGCTCGGCGAGGCCGGCCGGGGCCGGGTCGGGCTGCTCGACGGCGTCTTCGGCGGCCTGGCCGAGGGCGAGCGGGACATCTTCGCCGACCGGGCGGAGGACGACGGCGAGGGCACCCGGCTGCGGCTCGTGCTGCTGCGCGACGGCGGGCTCAACGCCGAGGACGACACCGACGAGCCGCTGGCCGTCGAGGAGCGCCGCGCGGACGCGGTGCAGACCCTCGCCGAGCGCCGTGGCGTGCGGTGCGACGTGGTGACGGCCGAGGGCGGCTCTGCCCTGGAGCGGCTGGCCTCGCTGATCGCGGTCCCGGATTTCGCCTCGATCTACCTCGCTCTGGCACACGGGCTGGACCCGATGGCCGTACCGGCCATCACCGAGATGAAGGAGCTGTCGAACCAGTGAACGAACGTAGGGGGCGGTGCGTCATGCGCGGACCGGTTGGCTTCGTGCGGCGAAGCGGAGCGGTGGCATGAGCGCGAACGGTGG
This sequence comes from Micromonospora sp. NPDC049204, assembly GCF_040647935.1. NCBI lineage: Bacteria > Bacillati > Actinomycetota > Actinomycetes > Micromonosporales > Micromonosporaceae > Micromonospora > Micromonospora sp. NPDC049204. Next base: position 516,936 of record NZ_JBEZDC010000002.1, read on the forward strand.
GACGAAGGCGATTGTCGCCGCCCTGCTGGCCAACATCGGCATCGCCGTCACCAAGTTCGCAGCGTTCCTGCTGACCGGCTCGTCGTCGATGCTGGCCGAGTCGGTCCACTCGGTCGCCGACTCCGGCAACCAGGGCCTCCTGCTGCTCGGCGGCAAGCGGGCTAAGCGGGCGGCCACCCCGGAGCACCCGTTCGGGTACGGCCGGGAGCGCTACATCTACGCGTTCATCGTGTCCATCGTGCTGTTCAGCATCGGTGGCCTGTTCGCCCTCTACGAGGCCTACCACAAGTGGGCGCACCCACACGGCATCACCAAGTGGCACGCGGTGCCGGTGATCGTGCTGGTAGCGGCGATCATCATGGAGTCGTTCTCCTTCCGGACCGCCATCAAGGAGTCCAACCACGTCCGGGGCAACCAGTCCTGGGTGCGTTTCATCCGCCGCGCCAAGGCGCCGGAGTTGCCGGTGGTGCTCCTGGAGGACTTCGGCGCGCTCGTCGGTCTGGTGTTCGCGCTGTTCGGTGTCGGCCTGACGCTGATCACCGGCAACGGCCGGTGGGACGCCGCGGGCACCGCGATGATCGGCATCCTGCTTGTCGTCATCGCCGTGGTCCTGGCCATCGAGACGAAGAGCCTGCTGCTCGGTGAGGGCGCCGAGGCGTCCGACCTGGCCACCATCGAGCGGGCCGTCACCGACGGCCCCGAGGTGGAGCGGATCATCCACATGAAGACGCTCTACCTGGGCCCGGAAGAGCTGATGGTGGCCGCCAAGATCGCCGTTCCGGAGTGGGAGAGCGCCCACGACCTCGCGCGGGGCATCAACGCCGTGGAGGCGCGGATTCGCGCCGCGGTGCCGATCGCCCGGGTGATCTACCTGGAGCCGGACGTCTACAGTGCCGCCGCCGCCGAGGCCGGCACCGGCGCGGCGGCCGACACGGCCGTGCCGCAGGACGCCTCGGGCGAGGCGGCCGGGCGGCCCGGGGGCTGACCTGTGGAGCCACTCTACGGACCGATTCGCGACTACGCCTGGGGTTCCCGCTCGGCCCTCGCACTCCTGCAGGGTCGGGTGGTGCCCAGCACGGGGCCGGAGGCGGAGCTGTGGCTGGGCGCCCACCCGGGCGCTCCGGCCAGAGTGGACCGCGCCGGCCTGCGGGTGAGCCTCTGCGACCTGGTGCGGGACGAGCCGGGGCAGTGGCTCGGTCAGCGGGTCTCCGAGCGATTCGGCGGCCGGCTGCCGTTCCTGCTCAAGGTGCTCGCCGCCGATGCTCCGCTGAGTCTGCAGGCTCACCCGGACGCCGAACAGGCGCGGGCGGGCTACGCGGCCGAGGCCGGGCGTCCCGAGGGACAGCGCAACTATTCCGACCCGCACCACAAGCCGGAGTTGCTCGTCGCACTCACGCCGTTCGAAGCGCTGTGCGGTTTTCGGGATCCGGTGGAGTCGGCCGAGGCGCTCGCCGCGTTCGGTGTACCGGAGTTGGCGCCGGTGGTCGCCGCGTTGCGGGCCGGGCCGCCGGGGTTGCGCACGGCGGTGCGGACGCTGCTCGGCTGGCCGGTCGCCGAGCGTCCCGAGCTGCTGGCCTCGGTGACGGCAGCGCCGGTCGACGGCCCGGACGCGGAGTTGGCCCGCCGGCTGGCCACGGCGTACCCGGCGGATCCGGGCGTGCTGGTGGCGTTGCTGCTGCACCACCTGCGGCTGGTGCCGGGGGAGGCGATCTGGATGCCCGCCGGCAACCTGCACGCCTACCTGAGTGGCTGTGGCGTGGAAATCATGGCGGCCAGCGACAACGTGCTCCGGGGTGGGCTGACCCCGAAGCGGGTGGACGTCGACGAGTTGCTGCGGGTGCTTCGCTTCGAGGTGCTCGACGAGCCGGTGCGAGCTGCGCTGCCGGTGGGTCCGGGTGTCGAGTGTTGGCCGGTGCCGGTGGATGATTTCGCGCTGCACCGGGTGCGGGTGGGCGCGGCGGTGCCCTTGGTCACACTGCCGTTGCCCGGCCCCCGGGTGGTGCTCTGCGCCGGTGGCGCGGTCACCGTGGACGACGGCGCCGGTGCGGTGACGCTGGCGTCCGGCGAGGCGGCGATCGGCACCGCGGCCGGCGAGCCGCTGCGGATCAGCGGTGACGGCGAGGCGTACGTGGCGACCTCCGGATTGCGCTGACCCGTCCGCGCCAACGACGACACAAGTCCGACTTTTCCGGAATAGCTTGACGGCAAGTTGCCTGAGTGTGACTCTATGAGTACGCAGCGTTATCGCGACGACGGTCCGAGAACGTGCGGGGAACCAAACCGGGGGGATGCACGGGGCGGGCGGGACGTGGGCGGGAAAGTCCGCTCATCACCGACCGCCCCGTGCGCTGTCCGTGGACCGTGCCGGACAGGTGGTGACGGCGCGCGTAAGGTGAAGGGTCGGCGTAGACATCGTTCGACAGGAGCTTTCATGACCAGCACCCTCCCGGCGTCCCCCAGCGGTACGCCGTCCGAGGCCCGGCCAAGCACCCTCGCCGAAGGCGACTTCAAGGTGGCGGATCTGTCGCTCGCCGAGTTCGGGCGTAAGGAGATCCAGCTCGCCGAGCACGAGATGCCCGGCCTGATGGCGATTCGCCGTGAGTTCGCCGAGGCGCAGCCGCTCGCCGGCGCGCGGATCACCGGCTCGCTGCACATGACCATCCAGACCGCCGTCCTTATCGAGACGCTGGTCGCCCTCGGCGCGCAGGTGCGCTGGGCTTCCTGCAACATCTTCTCCACCCAGGACCACGCCGCCGCGGCGATCGTCGTCGGCCCGAACGGCACCGCCGACGCCCCCGCCGGCGTCCCGGTGTACGCGTGGAAGGGCGAGACCCTCCCGGAATACTGGTGGTGCACCGAGCAGGTGCTCGCCTGGCCGGACGGGCAGGGCCCCAACATGATCCTCGACGACGGTGGCGACGCCACCCTGCTCGTGCACAAGGGCACCGAGTTCGAGAAGGCCGGGGCCGTCCCGCCGGTCGAGTCCGCCGACTCCGAGGAGTACGCGGTCATCCTGGAGTTGCTGCACCGCTCGCTCGGCGAGGACGGCCAGCGCTGGACCCGGATCTCCGCCGGCATCAAGGGCGTGACCGAGGAGACCACCACCGGCGTGCACCGGCTCTACGAGATGCACCGCGCGGGCACCCTGCTCTTCCCGGCCATCAACGTCAACGACTCGGTGACCAAGAGCAAGTTCGACAACAAGTACGGTTGCCGGCACTCGCTGATCGACGGCATCAACCGGGCCACCGACGTGCTGATCGGCGGCAAGATGGCCGTCGTCATGGGCTACGGCGACGTGGGCAAGGGGTGCGCCGAGTCGTTGCGCGGCCAGGGCGCCCGGGTCGTGGTGACCGAGGTCGACCCGATCTGCGCGTTGCAGGCCGCGATGGACGGCTACCAGGTCGCCACCCTGGACGACGTGGTCGAGCAGGCGGACATCTTCATCACCGCCACCGGTTGCTTCGACGTCATCACCAACGAGCACATGGCCCGGATGAAGCACCAGGCCATCGTCGGCAACATCGGCCACTTCGACAACGAGATCGACATGGCCGGTCTGGCCAAGCGTTCCGACGTGGAGCGGATCAACATCAAGCCGCAGGTCGACCTGTGGCGGTTCGCCGACGGGCACGCCATCATCGTGCTCTCCGAGGGTCGCCTGCTGAACCTGGGCAACGCGACCGGGCACCCGAGCTTCGTGATGTCGAACTCGTTCGCCAACCAGACGATCGCCCAGATCGAGCTGTTCACCAAGACCGAGGAATACCCGATCGGCGTCTACGTGCTGCCCAAGCACCTGGACGAGAAGGTGGCCCGGCTGCACCTGGGCGCGCTCGGCGCCAAGCTGAGCACGCTGACCAAGGAGCAGGCCGCGTACCTGGGTGTCTCGACCGAGGGTCCGTTCAAGCCGGATCACTACCGCTACTGATCAACGCACGTCCGGACCGGGTCGGCTGTTCGCAGCCGGCCCGGTTCGTCGTCTTCCGCCCGGAGTCGGCGGGGTCAGCGCGAACGGGAGTCGCGGCGGGTGGGGCGGAACCACGTCCACACGCACCAGGCCAGCCAGGCGAGGGACACGACTGTGGCCAGCGCCCGCAGGCGCAACGCGCTGAGCAGCAGGACCACGGCCAGCACCGCCAGCCACGGCAGGAATCCCTTCACGGCGGGCATCCTGCCACAGCCGAAGGGCGGTGTCCGTCGCCGACCGGCCTGGCCTGCGGCGCAGGGGTCGAGTGAGCTTGTCGTGTACGACTTGACGAGGCTCCTGGGCAGGGAGCAAGGTATGCCTGCCCTAAGTTGGTTGAGGCGTACCTGATGAACTCGGAGCCCGGATGTTCGCCACCTACCTGATCGGCCTGCGGGAGGGTCTGGAAGCCACCCTGGTGGTCAGCATCCTGGTCGCCTTCCTGGTGAAGTCGCAGCGCCGGGACCGGCTGCCGCAGGTCTGGGCGGGCGTCGGCCTGGCCGTGGCGCTGTCGGTGCTCTTCGGCTGGCTGATCGAGTACACGTCGACCTCGCTGTTCTCGCGCTACGAGGACCGGGAGCTGTTCGAGGCGATCACCTCGGTCGCCGCCGTGGTCTTCGTCACCTGGATGATCTTCTGGATGCGCCGGGCGGCCCGGACCATCGCCGGCGAGTTGCGGGGAAAGCTGACCGAGGCGCTCGCCGTCGGCTCGTTCGCGGTCGCCGGCATGGCCTTCCTCGCGGTGATCCGGGAGGGTATGGAAACCGCGCTGATCTTCTACTCGGCCGCCCAGGGCGCGGCCGGTGACAGCGGGCCGCTGCTCGCGTTGATCGGCGGCATCGTCACCGCCGTGGTGCTCGGCGCGCTGCTCTCCGCCAGCGCCCTGCGGATCAACCTCACCAGGTTCTTCACCTGGACCGGCGCGCTGCTGATCCTGGTGGCCGCCGGCATCCTCAAGTACGGCGTCCACGACTTCCAGGAGGCTGGCGTCCTGCCCGGCCTGAACGACCTGGCCTTCGACATCACCGGGGCGCTCGACCCGACCACCTGGTACGCGGCCCTGCTCGCCGGCATGTTCAACGTGACGCCCGCGCCCACCGTGCTGGAGACGATCGCCTGGATCGGGTACGCCGTGCCGGTCCTTCTGCTCTTCCTGCGACCGGCCCGCCGCAAGCCGGCACCCGCCGCGACCACCACAGTCACCGAGCGCGGAGCCGACACCGGCACCGAGGCCGAGGCCGAGGCGGCAGCCACGCCGCAGCGTGCCTGACCCCCACGAGGAGAGACAGCTCAGATGCGTACCACCCGATTTTTCGCGCTGGCCGCCGTCGGCGTGCTGGCGACGGCCGGTCTGGCCGCCTGCTCCGACTCCGACAAGGGTGACCCGGCCGCGTCCGGCGGACCGATCGTGGTCAAGGCCAACGACACCGCCTGTGAGGTCGGCACCACCGACCTGGGCGCCGGCACCGCCACCTTCAAGATCACCAACTCCGGCGCGAAGGTGACCGAGTTCTACGTGTACGCCGACGGCGACCGCGTCATGGGCGAGGTGGAGAACATCGCCCCGGGGCTGAGCCGTGAGCTGCACGTGGAGTTGCCGGCCGGCACCTACCAGACGGCCTGCAAGCCCGGGATGAGCGGCAAGGGCATCCGGGGTGCGCTCAAGGTCAGCGGGTCGGCGCAGCCGCTCACCGCCGACGCCGCGTTGGCCGGCGCGGCCGAGAACTACCAGCGCTACGTCAAGAGCCAGACCGACGCGCTGCTGGACAAGACCGAGGAGTTCGTCAGCGCGGTCAAGGCTGGCGACGTGGCGAAGTCCAAGACGCTCTACCCGGTCGCCCGCACCTACTGGGAGCGGATCGAGCCGGTGGCCGAGATCTTCGGCGACCTCGACCCCAAGATCGATGGCCGCGAGGAGGTCATCGAGGAGGGGATGGAGTTCACCGGCTTCCACCGGATCGAGAAGGACCTCTGGCAGTCGGGTGACATCAGCAAGGACGGCCCGATCGCCGACCGCCTGCTGGCGGACGTCAAGGAGATCGTGACCAAGGCCAACGCGGAGAAGCTCTCCCCGCTCCAACTCGCCAACGGTGCCAAGGAACTGCTCGACGAGGTGGCCAGCGGCAAGATCACCGGCGAGGAGGACCGCTACTCGCACACCGACCTGTGGGACTTCGCCGCCAACCTCGAAGGTTCCAAGGCCGCCGTCTCCGCCCTCCGCCCGGCCCTGCAGCAGCGCTCGCCGGAGCTGGTCACGCAGTTGGACACCGAGTTCACGAACGTCGAGGCGCTGCTCGGCAAGCACCGCGACGGCGACGGGTGGAAGCTGCACACCGCACTGAGCAAGGCCGAGCTCAAGGATCTCTCCGACGGGATCAACGCGCTCGCCGAGCCGATCAGCAAGGTCGCCGCAGCCGTCGCGAAGTGACCTTTCGGCAGAAGGAGTCGAGTCGATGAGTGGGAGCAGATTGACCCGGCGCCGGGCGATCACCCTGGCCGGCGCCGGGGTGGCCGGGGTCGCCGGAGTGGCGGCCGGCGCGGGGGCGCTGCTGAACGGCGCCCACGGTCCGGCCGCGGCGAGCGACCACCCGGCCGGGGCGGTGCCGTTCCACGGTGAGCACCAGGCCGGCATCGTCACCCCGGCCCAGGACCGGCTGCACTTCGTCGCCTTCGACGTGATCACGAAGGATCGCGCCCGGCTGGTCGAGCTGCTCGAGGAGTGGACGGCCGCCGCCGCCCGGATGACCGCGGGACGGGACGCCGGCATCCTCGGCGCGGTCGGCGGGATGCCGGAGGCCCCACCGGACGACACCGGCGAGGCGCTCGGTCTGCCCCCGTCGCAGCTCACCCTCACGATCGGCTTCGGACCGACGTTGTTCCGCGACGCCGACGGGCGGGACCGCTTCGGCATCGCCGACCGGCGGCCCGCCGCCCTGTCCGAGCTGCCGAAGTTCCCCGGCGACGCCCTACAGGCGCAGCTCTCCGGCGGTGACCTCTGCGTGCAGGCGTGCGCCAACGATCCGCAGGTCGCCGTACACGCGATCCGCAACCTGGCCCGGCTCGGCATGGGTGTGGTGAGCGTCCGCTGGTCGCAGCTCGGCTTCGGGCGTACCTCCTCGACCTCCCGTGACCAGGCCACCGCGCGCAACCTGTTCGGGTTCAAGGACGGTACGGCCAACCTCAAGGCCGAGGACACCGAGCTGCTGCGCGACCAGTTGTGGGTGCAGCCGGGTGACGGGCCGGACTGGATGACGGGCGGCTCGTACCTGGTGACCCGCAAGATCCGGATGCTGGTGGAGACCTGGGACCGGACCTCCCTGGCCGAGCAGGAGGAGATCGTCGGCCGGACCAAGGGCAGTGGCGCCCCCCTCGGCCGGACCGACGAGTTCGACGAGCCGGACTTCACCGCGCGCGGCGCGGACGGCAAGCCGGTGATCGCCGAGCACGCGCACGTGACGCTGGCCCACCCGAGCCGCAACAACGGCGCCCAACTGCTGCGCCGGGGCTACAACTTCGTCGACGGCTCGGACGGCCTCGGCCGGCTCGACGCGGGCCTCTTCTTCATCGCCTACCAGCGCGACCCGCGCCGCCAGTTCGTGCCGATCCAGACCCAGTTGGCGCGGCACGACGTGCTGAACGAGTACCTGCGGCACGTCTCCAGCGGCGTGTTCGCCTGCCCGCCCGGGGTACGCGACGGCGGCGACCACTGGGGGCGCGCGCTCTTCGGCTGACCCGGGGTCAGGTTGGCGACAGCCGGCCCCGGCCGCGGCTGCGGTGGCGCCGGGTGCCGTCGAAGGGGGATCATGGTGGCAGCCTGGGCCGGAGTCCTCATCCTGTGCCGGGCACCGCAGCCCGTGGCGCCGCCGCCGGGGGTCGCGACGAGCGCTTCTGTGGCGGCACCCTGCGTTACCGGCGGACGCCGGTCCCACCGAACCGAACGAGGATGCAATATTAATCCCATGAGAGCCCGCGTACTGGTGGTCGACGACGACCCCGCGCTCGCCGAGATGCTCGGCATCGTGTTGCGCAGCGAAGGCTTCCAGCCCTCGTTCGTGGCGGACGGCGAGCGGGCGTTGGCCGCCTTTCGTGACAGCCGTCCCGATATCGTGCTGCTCGACCTGATGCTGCCTGGTATGAGCGGTATCGACGTCGCCCGGTCGATTCGGGCGGAGTCCGGCGTGCCCATCGTCATGCTGACCGCCAAGAGCGACACCGTGGACGTCGTGCTCGGCCTGGAGTCCGGTGCCGACGACTACGTGGTCAAGCCGTTCAAGCCCAAGGAGCTGGTCGCCCGGATGCGGGCCCGCCTGCGCCGAGGCGAGGACGTGGCCCCCGAGATGCTGACCATCGGGCCACCCGACAACCAGATCACCATCGACGTGCCCGCGCACACCGTCAGCCGCAACGACGAGGAGGTGAAGCTGACTCCGCTGGAGTTCGACCTGCTGGTCGCGCTCGCCCGCAAGCCGCGTCAGGTCTTCACCCGCGAGGTGCTGCTGGAGCAGGTCTGGGGCTACCGGCACGCGGCCGACACCCGCCTGGTCAACGTGCATGTCCAGCGACTGCGCGCCAAGATCGAGCCGGACCCGGAGCGACCGGAAATCATCCTCACCGTGCGGGGCGTGGGATACAAGGCGGGGACCGGATAGCCTGGTCGCACTGTGTCGACCTCGCCGCCCCCACACTCCCCGAGCACGGCTGCCCGCCGGCCCAGCGCCGGTGGGGAGATCTGGCGCGCGGTGAGCGGCCGGGTCGCCCGGGTGGTGGGCCGCGTGCACCAGACCTGGCGGCGCTCCCTGCAGGTCCGGGTCGTGACCATCACGCTTGTCGCGTCCAGCCTGCTGGTCGGCGGTTTCGCGTTCGTGATCGCTGACAAGATCACCACGATCCTCCTCGACAACGCCCGCAGCGACGTCCGACAGCGGGTGATCAGCGGTGCCAGCTACGCGGCCAAGCAGGTCTCCCTCTACGGCCAGTCGCAGGAGGCGCAGCTCCAGGAGACCATCGACGGGACGGTCAACTACCTGGCCGGCGGCGACCCCCAGCAGACCAGCGGGGTGGTGGTGGCGATCACGGCCGACGGCTACCAGAACGACATCCAGACCCGCACCTCGCCATCGGTGAACGTCCAGTCGCTGATCAGCCCGGAGCTGCGGGCCACGATCGCGGACGGCAAGGTGGCCAGCCAGATCCGCACCGGGCGGCTCACCGGCCAGTCCACCAAATACCTGGTCTACGGCTCGCCGGTGCCCACCCGCTTCGGCCAGATCGAGCTCTACTACCTGGTGCCGTTGACCCGGCAGGACGTCACCGCCGCCGACGCCCGAGCCACCGTCGTCGCCACCGGGGTCGCCCTGGTGATCCTGCTCGGGCTGCTCGCGGCGCTCGTCACCCGGTTGGTCGTCAACCCGGTCCGGGTCGCCGCACGGACCGCCCAGCGACTCTCCGCCGGCCTGCTCGACCAACGCATGGTGGTCAACGGGGAGGACGACCTGGCCCTGCTCGCCGCCTCCTTCAACCAGATGGCCACCAACCTGCAACGGCAGATCCTGCGCCTGGAGGAGATGTCCCGACTACAGCGTCGGTTCACCTCCGACGTCTCACACGAGCTGCGTACCCCGCTGACCACCGTACGGATGGCCGCTGACCTGATCTTCGCCGAGCGCGACGAGTTCGACCCGGCGGTGGCGCGCAGCGCCGAACTGCTCCAGGCCGAGTTGGACCGCTTCGAGGAACTGCTCACCGATCTGCTGGAGATCAGCCGCTTCGACGCGGGTTTCGCCATGCTGGACTCCGAGCCGACCGATCTGGTGCCGGTGGTGCACCGGGTGGTCGACCGGCTGGGCGGCCTGGCCGAGCGGGTGGGCGTACCCATCGAACTCGACCTGCCGGGCACTCCGGTGATCGCCGAGGTCGACCCGCGCCGGGTCGAGCGGGTGCTGCGCAACCTGGTCGGCAACGCCGTCGAGCACGGCGAGGCCCGACCGGTGCTGATTACCCTCGGCGCGGACGAGACCGCCGTGGCGATCACCGTCCGCGACCGTGGCGTGGGGCTCAAGGCGGGCGAGGAGAAGTTGGTGTTCAACCGGTTCTGGCGAGCCGACCCGTCCCGGGCACGGCAGACCGGAGGCACCGGGCTGGGCCTGTCGATCAGCCTGGAGGACGCCCGGCTGCACGGCGGCTGGCTGGAGGCCTGGGGTGCACCCGGGCAGGGCGCGCAGTTCCGGCTCACGCTGCCGGCCCGCGCGGGAGACCGGCTGACCACCTCGCCGCTGCGCCTGGTGCCGGCGGACGCCGCGCTGCCGTTCGGCGGTCCCCGCGACGGTGGCCCGCTGGCCATCGGGCCCGGCACCGGCGGGGCACTGGCGATCGACCCGGCGCCGACCGGGGACGGACAGCGGGCGGAGGTGCGCTCATGAGACGGCCGACCCTGGTCGCGGCGCTCGGCGTGGTGGTACTGCTGGGCGGTGGCTGCGGCATCCCGGCGGCGTCCGACGTGCGGGTGGACGGCAAGGGCGGGACCGCGACGGAGGCCGGCGCGGTCAACGGTCCCGGCAACGAGCCGCCGACGCGAACGGCCAGCGGCAGCGTCAACGAGGCGTTCGTCCGCAACTTCCTGTCCGCCGCCGCCGGAGAGCCGGATCGGGCGTACGAGCGGGTCAAGGCGTTCATCGCCCCGGAGCACAAGTCCCGCCTGCAGGAGAAGAAGGGCAGCGAGGTCGCGCTGAACGTGGTGCGGCTGCGTGAGGCGGTCTACACCCTCAACAGCGACTCGACCACCACGGTGAAGATCACCGTGCAGCAGATCGGCGTCCTGCGGGCCAACGGCATCCTGGCGCCGCCGGTGGCGACCGAGACGGAGTACGAGTTCGGGATCCGCAGCGCGGCGTTGAACGGCGCCGTGAACGACGAGCGGGCCGGGTTGTACATTTTCGACCCGCCGAACGTGCTGCTGCTCAGCGACGCCGCCCTCCGTCGCTACTACCAGGACGAGTCGATCTACTTCTGGAGTTCGGACCGCACGCGCCTCGTGCCCGACCAGCGCTACCGGCCGCTCGCGGTGCCGGATGGGCGCCGGGTCAACGAGGTGGTGAAGTGGCTGGTCGGTGGTCCCTCCGACTGGTTGCGCCCGGGTGTCGTCGGGCTGCCCGATCGCACCGAGCTGATCAACAACGCCACCGGCGGCAACGGTCGCTGGGAGATCAACCTGGACATGTCCGGCGACGACCAGAATGGGATCGACCAGTTGATCACGCAGATCGCCTGGTCGTTGGGGGACCTGCCGGGTGAGCTGGAGCTGAAGATCCGCAACAACTCGCTGCCCGTACAGGACCTGAGCGAGCGACGGAACTCCGATCAGCTCTACCCGATCGCCGAGAGCCCGCAGCGGTTCGGCCTGTACGAGGGCGCCATCCACCCGCTCGACTTCGGCAGCGAACTCAGCGGAACCGTGCCGCTGGCGCCCGAGGCCAACCGCAACATCGTCTCCGCCGACCTGGCCATGGCCAAGGACCAGCGGATCCTCGCCGCGTTGGTGGTCACCGGCAGCAGCGACGGCCGACGCCGCCTCGCGGTGGGTGCGGGTGCCGCGCCGGTCTCCGTCCCCTTCCGCAGCACGTCCGAATACTCCTCGATGAGCCGTCCGGTCTGGTTGCGGTCCGTCGACGCACGCCCCGGCCGCGGCCTGGTCGTCGCCGACGGGCAGCTCTACCGGTTCGACGAGTCGGCGCGGATGTACCAGGTGCCCCTCAACCTGCCCGCCGACGTCAGCGCGGTGGCTGCCGCGCTGGACGGCCAGCGGGTCGCGCTGATCGCCGGTGGCCGGCTCTACGTCGCCGCGGTGAACCTGGACGGCGGGGGCGTCTCCATCGGCCCACCCCGGCAGCTGGCCACCTCGCTGACCGCCCTCACCGCTGTCGACTGGGGCAGCGAGGACCAACTGGTGGTGGCGGGGTCCGTCGGTCAGCCGGCGATCTACGAGATCAGCGTCGACGGCGCGCTGGAGACGCCGCTGCGGACCGACCTCGGTGCCAAGGTCAACCACCTGACGGCGTACCCGACCAACCGCATCGTCCGGGTGCCCAGCGGGGCCTACATGTACGAGGCGAACGGGGTGGCCTACCGCAGCAGCCCCTTCGAACGGATCGAGCCCGGCCGCGTACGCGACATCGCCCCGGTCCCGGCAGGTGTCCGCCCGAGCAACCCGTCGGCACCGTTCTTCCTCTACTGACCGGGTGACGTGGTGACCGGGCTCTGGGCGGACCTCGCCGACCTGGTGTTGCCCACCACCTGCGCGGGTTGTCGGGAGCGCCGGCCCGGCCTGCGGCACGGGGTCTGTTCGGACTGCGTGGCAGCCCTGGGCGCGCTGCGCCCACGGTCGGTCCGTCCGACGCCCGCGCCGCCGGGCCTGCCGTCCTGCGTCGCTCTCGGCCCCTACGCCGGTCCGCTGCGCGAGGCTCTGCTGGCGTACAAGGACCACGGCCGGCACGGTCTGGCCCGGCCGCTCGGCGCACTGCTCGCCGAGGTTGTCGCGGCGGCGGTCGGCGTGGCTCGTCCCGTGGCGCTGGTCCCGGTCCCGGACACGGCAACGGCGGCCCGGTCCCGGTACGGGGACCACCTGGACCGGTTGGCCCGGCACTGCGCGGCCCGGCTCAACCAGGGCGGCTGGACGGCGCGGGTGCACCGTCCGCTGCGGGCGCTGCCCCGGCCCGACTCGGTGGGCCTGGACAGCGCCGGGCGCGCGGCGGCGGCCGAGGCCGCGTTCCGGCCGCGCGCCACCGCGAGTGGGGCGCGTGCCGCGGGCGCGCCGGTCGTGGTGCTGCTGGACGACATCGTCACCACAGGCGTGACCCTGGCCGCTGCGGCCCGGGTGCTGAGCGCGACCGGATGGGTGCCGAGTGTCGCCGCGGTGCTCGCCGCGACCCAGAAAAGACACTTCTCGTAACCGACTGTGTTTCCGTTTCACTCGTTGGTGTATCAGCTGCGAAAATCCTGGGAGTCTCGGCAACTTGGGGTGACTGCCGGGCCAACAGGAGTTAGCGTTTCGCTGTCGGGGGTAGGAGGTCGTTCCACCACCCTCGGCGGTGAGAGGAGGCGTAGCCGTACCAGCCGGTCGACGCCAGCGGGTCCCCCCACGGCGCGCGACCGGGTTGCCGGATCGAAGACCGTCCGAACAAGGGAGGTCACGTGGACATCGTGGTCAAGGGCCGAAACGTCGAAGTGCCGGACCATTACCGGGTACACGTAGCCGAGAAACTCGCAAAGATCGAACGCTACGACCACAAACTGATTCGCGTCGATGTCGAGTTGTTTCACGAGCGCAATCCGCGCCAGGCCGAACACTGCCAGCGGGTGGAGATCACCTGCGTTTCCAAGGGTCCGGTGATGCGGGCCGAGGCCTGCACGAACGACTTCTACAGCGCACTCGACGCGGCCATCGCGAAGCTCGACACCCGACTGCGTCGTGCGGCCGACCGCCGTCGCGTACACCGGGGGCGGCACGCACCGATCTCCGTCGCCGAGGCCACCGCGGGCCTGCCGGTCGCCGACCTGGGGACCAGCACGCTGAGCGCGTCGCTCGACGGTGCCCGCGCCGGCACCGCCGTCGCGGAGCGGGTCGAGGAGGAGCACGACGACCAGCCGTGGCACATCGCCCGGGAGAAGGTGCACCCGGCGGAGCCGATGACGATCGACGACGCGCTGTTCGAGATGGAACTTGTCGGCCACGACTTCTACCTGTTCCAGGACAAGGAGTCCGGCCGCCCGAGCGTCGTCTACCGCCGCCACGCCTACGACTACGGCATCATCTCCCTCGCCACCTGACCACCAGCCGATCCGCGGTCACGGGGTTGTGCTGGGGGAGCCCAGCGCAACCCCGTGACCCCCGGCGACGTCAGCGCCGCTCCGCCGGCAGCAGCGCGAAGGTCAAATCGTCCAGGCGGGTGCCCGCCAACCCGGGCAGCCGGCCACGCTGCAGTGCCTCGCGCCGGAACCCGACCCGCTCCAACACGCGGTGCGACGCGGTGTTGTCCGGCACCGTGCCAGCGGTCAGCCGCGCGATACCAGCCGGCCCGAACGCCCAGTCCGCCAGCAGCCGGACCGTCCGGGTCGCGTACCCCCGGCCGCGCCAGCCGGGCAGCAACGCGTAGCCGACCGACGCCTCGCCGGCCGCCACGTCGGTGTACGACAGCCCGCAACTGCCCACCGGCTCCCCGCCGGCCACGTCCGTGATCAACAGTCGGGCGATGTCCCCGGTCAGCCACCCGCTCTCCGCGAGACGACACCGTCGCTCGATCGCCTCCCGCGTCGGCGGCACGGGCGGCGCCTGGTTCGCCACCACCTCGGGTCGACTGTGCAGTCGGTACATCAGCTCGGCGTCGTCCGGCGCGAGCCGGCGCAGGCTCACCACCTGGTCGGTGAGCACCCCGCCGGGCAGGTCGGGCAGCAGCCGGGCGACGGGTCCGGGCGGGTCGTCGGCGAGGCGTACCCAGGCCAGCAGGTCGTGTCGACCCCCCTCGCGGCCCGAACCGGCCGACCGGCGCGAACCCTCGTAGCGGAAACCGGCGGCCAGCGCGGCCCGCTGGCTCGGGCCGTTCTCCGGGTCGGTGAGCAACTCCAGTCGAACCGTTCCGGTGGCGAACGCGTGCTCGCTGAGCGCGCGACTGGCCGCGACGGCCAGCCCGCGTCCACGCGCCGCCGGCCGCAGCCAGTAGCCGATCTCGGCCTGGCCCCGCGCGGGCACCGGGTTGCTCAGCCCCACCGCGCCGAGCAGCCGGTCGGTGGCCGGGTCCGCGACGGCGTACGCCGCGCCGCCGCCGGTCCAGACCGCCGGGGCGCCGACGTCGATCCACCACCGGGCATCGGTCCGGCTGTACGGCGTGGGCAGGTTCGAGACGAAACGTTGGGTCAGCGGGTCCGCGCAGCCGTCGACCACGTCGGCGGCGTCCTCGGCCCGAAGGGGGCGCAGCCGCACGCCGTGCGCCTCGACGACCTGCCGCAGGGCCATCAGACCAGGTCCCTGGCGAGCAGCGCGCCCACCCACGCGTCGACCCGTTCGCCCCGGTGCTGCACCCCGCCCCGGGCGGTCCCCTCGAAGGTGAAGCCCGCCTTCTCCGCCACCCGCCGGGAGGCGGTGTTGCCCACGTTCGCCTTCCACTCGATGCGGGCCAGGCCCAGCGTGGCGCAGCCCCAGGCGCTGAGCGCGACGAGCGCGGCCGGCATGTACCCCCGGCCACGCGCCGCCGGCGCGGTCATGAAGCCGACGTCGGCCAGCAGGGCGTCGGTGGGGGAGAGCCGTAGGGCGATCGTGCCGGCGTACGTGTCGTCCGGGTCGGCGACCACGAAGCAGGCGGCCTGGCCCCGAGCCCAGGTGTCCTGGCCGTAGGCCTGGAACCCCTGCGCGTCGGCCCGCTCGTACGGGTCCGGCACGGTCGTCCAGCGGATGGACTCCGGGTCCCGGCAGGTCTCCACCACGGCATCCAGGTCCTGCTCCTCCATCGGCCGCAGACGCAGCTCACCGGCCCCGACGGTGGCGAACAGGGTGGGCTGCGGGCGGCCGAAGACCGCGGCGCGCCGGGCGGCGAGGGTGCCGGGACCGGCCGGCCCGGTCGCCCCGGGCTCGGGGACCTCGCCGGGCAGCAGCGAGCCGATCCAGCCGTCCGCGTCGGACCGCGTCGGCGGGTTGGCCAGCCGCAGCCGGCCGTCGATCCGGAAACCGGCCCGGAGGGCCACCAGCCGGGAGGCGTGGTTGCCCACCTCGGCGTGCCAGATCAGCCGGCGCAGCCCGAGGGTGTCGAAGGACCAGCGGGCCACGGCCCGGGTGGCCCGGACCATCACGCCCCGGCCGCGTGCCCAGGGGGCGGTCCAGAAACCCACCTCGCCGGTGCCGTCCCGCTCGATGGAGACCAACCCGCACGAGCCGAGAAGTTCACCTGTCGCCGGGTCGCAGACCGCGAACGGCGCCTTGGTCCCCCCCGCCCAGGCCGTCTCGCTCATCTCGGTGACGAAGCTGAGGGCGTGTTCGGGCCGATATGGGCGTGGCACAGTGGTCCAGTACTGAATGTCCGGATCCTGGCACGCCCGGTATACCGCGTCGGCGTCGGTGCCACGCCAGGGCCGCAGCAGCACGCCGTCCTCGATGATCTCCACGGGCTCCACCCGTGCATCGTGCCGCACCGTTCGCCGACGGCGTAACCGGATAACGTTCGAGGGGTGCGCAGGACGCGAATTATGTCGGGTTCGGCGGAGTCGACCACCGCCACCAGTGACCATCGCGCCGATGGAGCGCCTACGATGGTTCGAGACTGTCTAGGGGAGCGTTGATCCGTGTCGATTCTGGAAAAGGTCCTTAACGCGGGCGAGGGCCGCATGGTGCGCCGGCTCAAGGCCATCGCCGCCGCCGTCACCTCGATCGAGGACGACTACGTCAACCTCACCGACGAGGAGCTGGCCGGCATGACCGACCAGTTCCGGGAGCGGCTGGCCGACGGGGAGACCCTCGACGACCTGCTGCCGGAGGCGTTCGCGGTGGCCCGCGAGGCGGCCGCCCGGGTGCTCGGCCAGCGTCCGTACGACGTCCAGGTGATGGGCGGCGCGGCGCTGCACTTCGGCAACATCGCCGAGATGAAGACCGGTGAGGGCAAGACGCTGACCTCGGTCATGGCCGTCTACCTCAACGCGCTGTCCGGCAAGGGCGTGCACGTGATCACGGTCAACGACTACCTCGCCCAGCGTGACGCGGCGTGGATGGGTCGGGTGCACGAGTTCCTCGGGCTGACCGTCGGCGTGGTGCTGCCCAACCGGCCGGCCACCGAGCACAAGGCCGCCTACGAGTGCGACATCACCTACGGCACCAACAACGAGTTCGGCTTCGACTACCTGCGCGACAACATGGCCTGGTCGAAGGACGAGCTGGTGCAGCGCGGCCACAACTTCGCCGTGGTCGACGAGGTCGACTCCATCCTGATCGACGAGGCCCGCACCCCGCTGATCATCTCCGGCCCGGCCGAGCACTCGGCCCGCTGGTACGGCGAGTTCGCCGGGGTCGTGGCCCGGCTCCAGCCCGGCACCGACGGCGAGGGCGACTACGAGGTCGACCACTCCAAGCGCACCATCGCGGTGACCGAGCGGGGTGTCGCCAAGGTCGAGGACCGGCTCGGCATCGACAACCTCTACGAGTCGGTGAACACGCCGCTGGTCGGCTACCTCAACAACGCCATCAAGGCCAAGGAGCTCTACAAGCGCGACAAGGACTACATCGTCAGCGACGGTGAGGTCCTGATCGTCGACGAGTTCACCGGTCGCATCCTGCACGGCCGCCGCTACAACGAGGGCATGCACCAGGCGATCGAGGCCAAGGAGGGGGTGGAGATCAAGCAGGAGAACCAGACTCTTGCCACCATCACCCTGCAGAACTACTTCCGCCTCTACGAGAAGCTGTCCGGGATGACCGGTACGGCGCAGACCGAGGCGAGCGAGTTCAACAAGGTCTACAAGGTCGGCGTCGTGACGATCCCGACCCACCGCCCGATGGTTCGCGAGGACCGGCCGGACGTCATCTACAAGACGGAGAAGGCCAAGTTCAACGCGGTCATCGAGGACATCGCCGAGCGGCACCAACTCGGCCAGCCGGTGCTTGTCGGCACCGTCTCGGTGGAAAACTCCGAGATCCTCTCCCAGTTGCTGCGCCGACGGGGCATCCCGCACAACGTGCTGAACGCCAAGTTCCACGCCCGGGAGGCCGAGATCGTCGCCCAGGCCGGGCGTAAGGGCGCGGTCACCGTGGCCACCAACATGGCCGGCCGCGGCACCGACATCCTGCTCGGCGGCAACCCCGAGTTCCTCGCCGCGAACGAGCTGCGCCAGCGCGGCCTCGACCCGCTGGAAAACGAGGAAGAGTACGCCAAGGCGATGGAGGAGGTCCTTCCCACGTGGAAGCAGGCCTGCGACGTCGAGGCGGAGGAGGTCTCCGCCGCCGGTGGCCTCTACGTGCTGGGCACCGAGCGGCACGAGTCCCGGCGGATCGACAACCAGCTGCGCGGTCGCGCCGGCCGGCAGGGTGACCCGGGCGAGTCCCGTTTCTACCTGTCCCTGCAGGACGAGCTGATGCGGCGGTTCCGGGCCGGGGCGGTCGAGGCGGTGATGGAGCGCTTCAACATCCCGGAGGACGTGCCCATCGAGTCGAAGATGGTCACCCGGCAGATCAAGAGCGCCCAGGCTCAGATCGAGGGCCAGAACGCCGAGATCCGCAAGAACGTGCTGAAGTACGACGAGGTGCTCAACAAGCAGCGCCAGGTCGTCTACGCCGAGCGTCTTCGGGTGCTCAACGGTGAGGACCTCTCCGACCAGGTCCGCAACATGATCGACGACACCGTCGAGGCGTACGTGCGGGGGGCCACCTCCGATGGCTACGGCGAGGACTGGGACCTTGAGCAGCTCTGGTCCAGCCTGAAGCAGCTCTACCCGGTCGGCGTGACGATCGAGGAGTTGGAGGAGGACGCCGGCGGCTCGCGGGCCGGTATGGACGCCGACTTCCTGGTCGCCCGACTCAAGGAGGACGCCAACGCCGCGTACGACAGGCGCGAGGAGGAGGTCGGCACCGAGGGTGTGCGTCAGCTCGAGCGGATGGTGCTGCTCCAGGTCATCGACCGGAAGTGGCGCGAGCACCTCTACGAGATGGACTACCTCCAGGAGGGCATCAACCTCCGGGCGTACGCCCAGCGCGACCCGGTGGTGGAATACCAGCGCGAGGGCTTCGACATGTTCGCCACGATGATGGACGGCATCAAGGAAGAGACGGTCGGCTTCCTCTACAACATCGACGTCCAGGTGACCGAACCGGAGCCGGACGCGGGCTCGGAAGAGGTCGCGCTGCTGGACAAGCCGGTGGAGATCCGAGCCAAGGGCCTCAACCAGGCACCGCGGCGGCAGGGCCTGCAATACTCGGCTCCCACCATCGACGGTGAGGCCAGCCCTGGCGCTCCCGTCATCGAGCAGGCCGAGCAGCAGGCTCCGGCGCTCGGTGTGGGCCGCCCCGCCCCGGGCGCTCCGGCGGCACCGGGCCGGACCGCTCCGTCCGCCCCGCAACGTCCGGCGGCCGGTCTGCGTGGCCCGGCGGTTCCGTCGGCCGCCTCCCGCCGGCCGTCAGCCAACCAGGCGGAGGCGAGCAACGGCCCGTCCCGCAACGCGCCGTGCCCGTGTGGCTCGGGCCGCAAGTACAAGCGCTGCCACGGCGCCCCCAACGGCGGCAACTGACCAACAGCACCTGACGAACGGGTCCCGGCCAGACAGGCCGGGACCCGTTCGTCGTCTCCCGCGTGACATGCCGCCCAGCGCCGTCACCCGATGATCATCTCGACCTCATGGAAACCGGGGCATCAGCGGCCATCTGATGCCCCGACTTCCCAAAACCCGAGTCGATCAGCCAGGGCAGGCCATCTGGGTCCGCACTTGAAGTCGCGCAGAGCCTGGGGTCGCGCTTGGCTGAGGTCGCGCGGGGTAGGTCGCGTTCGGCTGAGGTCGCGCGGCGTGGATCGCCTTGGAGGCCGCGCTCGGCTGGGGCGCCGCAGGGTCGACGAGGCCACCTCGTTCGAAGGCACGGGTGCGGTGCCCTTGGGCGCGTCGCTTGCGGTCAGAGGACGTGCAGGGCGGTGCAGAGCCAGCGGCCCCGACGGTGCTCCAGGCGGAGTGCCATGGCCCAGCTCCGACCGCCGGCGCCGGTGAGGACGGCCGCCGCCTCGACCGCGGCGTCCCGGGGCTCGCAGACCCGCATGCGCAGCAACCGGACCAGGGGTCGACCGGCCCGGCGGCGAGGTGCCCCGGTCCGCCCGGATGCGCAGGTCGACCCGGTCAGCAGCTGACCTGCTCGGGCCAGCTCGGTCAGCAGGTCGGTCGCTTGGGCCGGGTCGAGCAGTGCCCGCACCTGGGCCGGGGACCGGTAGCCGTTGATCACCTCCAGGCAGCTGCCGACGAAGCGATGCGCGGCTCGGGTGGCTTCCGGGGCGGTCGCCGGTGGTAGCGGCGTCACCGGGTGGGTGGTGGACCGGCTCGGCACCGGGCGGAGGGCACTCCGGCGCTCCGATGGTCGGACCGGGTCTGGCCGGGTCGAGGCGAACAGGTCCAGGGCGAGCTGGCCGTGGACGGGTGCCGGCCAGTACGACCCGTCGGCCTCGTCGGCGTACGGCGGATCGATGGGCGGGACGGGGCGCAGCCGCACGGGCGGTCGGGAAGGGCCGGGTCGCGCCTCGCTCATCATGGACCCCTTCGATCTTGCGTTTGCCTTCGTTTGCCTCCGACAGCGCAATTCTGAGCGAGAAAGTGGTCTCCGTCAATGGTCCGACGACCCATCGCGTCCCTCGCCGGGCATGATCCACTCGGTGGTGCCAAAGGCGCGGTATCAGCCCGGGCTGGACAGCCGCTTTCCAGATAACGGAGTGGATCAAGCGCGGTGCGTTAGGTGTCGGGTTGGGTCGTGGAGGAGGGGCGACTACTCCGGATCGCGGTCAAGCAGCGGGTTGCTCTGCACCCACTCGGCGGTCTCGGAATACTTGCGCGCTATGTACTCCTCCAGCCGTGCGCGCTCGACGCGCCACTGGCCCCGTCCACCGATCTTGATCGCCGGCAGTTCACCGCTGCGCACCATGTGGTACACCTGCGAATCCGACACGTTCAGTTCGGTGGCGACGTCGGAGAGCAACAGGAACCTTGGCTCCACACGAACTCCCGGGGTTGATGTCGTTTGGCTCAGTTTGCCATCGACAGCCCAGCCCGCCCAGCACCTGGCCGGTTCACGGGAGGTCGACCGCGCGGGACACACCGCGCGGAAACTTCCGCCGGCCGGAGTCGGGGTGTATGACGGTCACGGCGTGCGGCATGATCTGCGCCCGTGCCGGCGGACGCCGGTGCAGGACGAAGCGGGGGAGACGACCGGTGACCGATGACCGAGTCCGGGTGTACGTGCCGGCGACCGTACCGATGGTGGCCCGACTGCGCGCGGAAGGGCTGGCCGCCGACCAGGCGCACGCGGTGACCCCCGCGCTGCGCGAGTGGTACGCCGAAGGCGACGAGGAGGAGTTGGAGTACGTCGCCTTCACCCGGGCCGCCCAGGAGGCGCTGCACCTGCTGCGGGCCGACCCGTCCGCTCCCCGCCGCCGCGTCGTCGTGTCGGTCGACCTGCCGGCGAGCGCGCTCGGACGGGGCGACGGTGAGTTGGGGTCCAGCACGGTGACGTTGGCCGAGGCCGTGCCGGTGGCTGCCGTCGCGGCCCTGCACGTCGACGGTACGGACGCGGTCGAGGATGTCGCCGCGGCGGCCGAGGTGGTGGCCGAGGCGGCGGCCGGCGATCCCGACGCCCAGTTCACCGTCGATGGCGCGGAGGACCACGAGCTGGAGTGGTACGACGTGACGGAGCTGGACCTGCTGCTACACGCGGCGAGCTGAGCCGGCCAACGGAAGGTCGCGCAACATCCTTGTTGTAGTGGCATCCCCCTGGACCCGACACCACTACAACAAGGATCGAGCACGATCTTGGGCGAGACCGCGAGGCGACGCCCTGCCGGGCGAGTGTCAGCGGGCCGGGTCCGCCTTGGCCGGGTCCGCCTCGAACGCCTCGGCCGGAGCGTCGAACGCCTTAGCCGGAGCGTCGAACGCCTCGGCCGGGTCCGGCTCGTCGTCCTCCGGGTCGACCTGGCTCGCGACGGCGGCCGGGCTGCCGGCCGGGTCGTCGTCGTCGTCGGTCTGGGCCGGGCCGAGCGTGCGGCCGAACGCGATAAGCGCGGTCAGCGCCCCCACGAAGAGCACCCAGATCCCGTTGTCCACCCGCGAGGTGCCCAGCGAGGTCTGCGCCACCGCGTCCGCCTCGCTGAGCGCGCTGGCCAGGTCGAGCAGCGACCGGCCACCGACCCGGATGATCACCTCGGCGAGCAGCAGGAGCAACCCCGGCCCGGCACCGGCGAGCAGGTACGCCGGCCAGCGCAGCGCCCGAGCGGCAGGGTCGCGGCGGACCGCCCGGCGTCGCGCCCAGGTCAGGTAACCGAAGGCGAGCAGACCGGCGAGCAACCCCGCGACCAGCGACTCGGTGCGGGACACCCACTTGGCCGCGTCGACCACCGACTGCTGGCTGTCGCCGGCCCCGAAGAGGTCGAACAGCGGGTCCCGGGCCTGGCTGAACGCGACCACGAAGACAAGCGTTCCCAGCGCGGCGGTCACGATCGCACCGACCGCCGGGGCGGTCCGCGCGGCGGCCACCGCGCCACCGATGATCGCCGCGGCCGCCGTGGTGCCGGCGATCACGTTCGTCGTCGAGGTGTCGAAGTAGGTGAGGTTGATGGCGACCGCGGCCGCCAGCCCGACGAGCATTCCGCCGCCGATCGCCCCGGCGAAGCGCAGGGTGGCCCAGTCGCCGTACCGGCGGGCCAGCAGGTTGCCGCCGGCCAGCGCGACGGCCGCCCCGCCGACCAGCGCGGCCGAGATCACGCCGGGTAGGGCGAACGCGGAGAGACTGATCGCGGTCACCCCGGCCGCCGCCGAGGTGATGGCCTCCCGGGTGGACCAGAGCATGGCGGCCAGCCAACCGAGCGCCAGCAGTGCGAGCACCGCCGCGCCGGGCGCGGGCAGCGGCCGGCTGCTCGGGCTTGCCGCGTCGGCCGCCGGCTCGTGCGACTCCGCGGCCGGGACGCGGCCGGGCTGCTTGGTCATCGTCTCCCCTTCGAGGCGGCAGGTCACCGATCATTCAGGGTACGCGGCTCGGCTGGGCGCTCCGCCGCCGCGGACGACCGCGACACCTGCGGCCCACCGGTCCTGCCGAGACGCAGCACCCCCAGCGCGGCCGGGCGCGGAGGGTGCGGCGGCGCACGGAACGCGGGCCGGATTGCCGGATCGAACCCGGTCGGTAAGGAGAGCAGGGGTGGGTCGGTCCTTGGTCGAGGGCGATGGCGGAGGCAGGGTGCGCAGGCCTTCGTGGGAGAATTACGGGAGGTCCCGCCGCTGCTCGGCCCTCCCGTGCGGCGACCGGTGTCCGGCCGCCCGGTCGGTGCCCGCGGGTCCGGTTTCGCCACTGCTGTCGAGATCGCCAGGAGCCTTGATGGATGCCGTGTTCTCCGTTCCCGAGCCGCGCAACGAGCCGGTTCGCAACTACGAGCCGGGCAGCCCCGACCGGGACCGGCTCCAGCGGCGGCTGACCGAGCTCGCCGCCGAGCGCATCGACCTGCCGATGACCATCGGCGGCGAGCAGCGGATGGCCGGCGGTGATTCGATCGACGTGGTGCAGCCGCACCGGCACGCGCACGTGCTGGGCGTGACCGGGCACGCCACCCACGACGACGCGCGCTCCGCGATCAAGGCGGCCAAGGATGCCGCTCCGATGTGGCGGGCGCTGCCCTTCGAGGAGCGGGCGGCGATCTTCCTGCGCGCCGCCGAGCTGCTCGCCGGCCCGTGGCGCGACACCCTCAACGCCGCCACCATGCTCGGCCAGTCGAAGACCGCGATTCAGGCGGAGATCGACTCGGCGTGCGAGTTCATCGACTTCCTCCGGTTCAACGTGCACTTCGCCCGGCGTCTGCTGGAGGAGCAGCCGGCGTCCTCCCCCGGCGTCTGGAACCGCTTCGACCACCGCCCGTTGGAGGGCTTCGTCTACGCGGTCACCCCGTTCAACTTCACCGCCATCGCCGGCAACCTGCCGTCGGCGCCGGCCCTGCTGGGCAACACGGTGATCTGGAAGCCGGGTCCGACCCAGCAGTTCGCCGCGCACTTCACCATGCGGCTGTTCGAGGCCGCCGGCCTCCCGCCCGGTGTGATCAACATGGTCACCGGCCGGGGCGAGGAGGTCTCCGACGTGGTGCTCGCCGACCCGGACCTGGCCGGCATCCACTTCACCGGCTCGACGAAGGTCTTCCAGCAGTTGTGGCGGACCGTCGGCGACAACATCGCCCGTTACCGGGGCTACCCGCGCCTCGTCGGCGAGACCGGCGGCAAGGACTTCGTGGTCGCGCACACCAGCGCCGACGTGGACGCCCTGCACACCGCGCTGATCCGCGGCGCGTACGAGTACCAGGGTCAGAAGTGCTCGGCGGCCTCGCGGGCGTACGTGCCGCGCTCGATCTGGGAGGGTGGGCTGCGGGACCGGCTGGCCGCCACCGCCGACTCGCTGACCTACGGCGACGTGGCCGACTTCGGCAACTTCGGTGGCGCGGTGATCGACGACAAGGCGTTCGCCCGGCACACCGCCGCGTTGGAGCTGATCGCCGGTGACGACTCCTGCCGCGTGCTGGCCGGTGGCACCGCCGACGACTCGGTCGGCTACTTCGTCCGGCCGACGCTCTTCGAGTGCGGCGACGCCGCCCACGAGACCTTCACCACCGAGTACTTCGGGCCGATCCTGGGCGTGCACGTGTTCGACGACGCCCGCTTCGACGACGTGGTGGCGCAGGCCGAGTCGATCGCCCCGTACGCGCTGACCGGCTCGGTGTTCGCCACCGACCGCCGGGTGGTCGACGCGGTCGCCGAGCGCATGCGGTACGCGGCCGGCAACTTCTACATCAACGACAAGCCGACCGGCGCGGTGGTCGGGCAGCAGCCCTTCGGCGGCGCGCGGGCCAGCGGCACCAACGACAAGGCGGGCTCCTGGCTCAACCTGGTCCGCTGGGTGTCGCCGCGGACGATCAAGGAGACCTTCGTGCCGCCGACCGACCACACCTACCCCCACATGGGCTGACCTGCGGCGACGACCCGCCGGGGGCACGCGGTGCCGCCGGCGGGTCGGCCGAGGGTCGTGATCCATCGACGGTCCTCAACGGACAGTCTGCCGCCGACAGTGCACTTAGGAAGTCCTGTTGGGTGGCAAACCGGCAAATCCTGGACGCCGGGTGCGCAAAGTGGCAGCGTAGGGGGCATGGCGGATTCCGGAGTCAACCCTACGGCGGCGGCCCTGCTCGGCCTCCTCCACGAGGGCCCGATGACAGGCGGTCAGTTGATGGCCGCCGCTGAGCGCCGTCTGGCGCCGTACTGGTCGATGACACGCAGTCAGGTCTACCGCGAGTTGCCGGTGCTGGCCGAGCGCGGTTTCGTGCGGCTCGGGAAGCCGGGGCCGCGGATGAGCCAGCCGTACGCGCTCACCG
The DNA here is from genome assembly GCF_040647935.1 of Micromonospora sp. NPDC049204. Lineage (NCBI taxonomy): Bacteria > Bacillati > Actinomycetota > Actinomycetes > Micromonosporales > Micromonosporaceae > Micromonospora > Micromonospora sp. NPDC049204. Next base: position 542,013 of record NZ_JBEZDC010000002.1, read on the forward strand.
CCAGCGGAAAACGGACATTTTCCCGCTGGCTGGCCGAGAACCCGGGGCGGGACACCATCCGCAACCCGATCGCGCTGCGGATGGCCTTCGGCAACCTGCACTCCGCCAGCCAGCTCAAGGGCCTGTACGCCTCGGCCAACGAATACCACACCGAGGCCCTCGCCCAGGTCCGGGAGCAGGTGAAGAACGCCAAACGGGATGGCGAGACGTACGACGCCAGCGCGCTGGAGTTCGCCGTCGCCTATCACCGGGCGGCCCTGTCCTGGTTGAAGTCCGCGCCGGTCGGGTGATCCGCGGCGGGTTCGCCCGAAGGGTAGGAGCTGCTCAGCGCGGGGTGGCGGAGTGCCGCTTTCGCGCCGGACCGCGGGGCTCGCAAGCTCAATCGTCGTCCGCGCAGTACGCTTACCTGTCGTGACCGCTGCCGATTACGCCGAACAGCTCAAGGAACTCGACGCGACCCTGCGAAACATCGAGGCCGTCCTCAACCTCGACCGACTCCACGAGGACAAGGCCCGCCTCGAGCAGGAGGCTTCCGCCCCCGACCTGTGGGACGACCAGGCCAAGGCTCAGCAGGTGACCTCGCAGCTGTCGTACGTCAACGGCGAGATCAGCAAGCTGGGCAGCCTCCGGTCCAGCCTCGACGACGCCCAGGTTCTGCTGGAGCTGGCCGAGGCCGAGGTCGACCCGGGCGTGCTGCTCGAGGTCGAGTCGGAGATCACCGGGCTGACCAAGGCCATCCAGGAGATGGAGGTCCGCACCCTGCTCTCCGGCGAGTACGACTCCCGGGAGGCGCTGATCGCCATCCGCGCGGGCGCCGGTGGCGTGGACGCCGCCGACTTCGCCGAGATGCTGCTGCGGATGTACCTGCGCTGGGCGGAGCGGCACGGCTACCCGACCGAGGTCTACGAGACCTCCTACGCCGAGGAGGCGGGTCTGAAGTCGGCCACCTTCGCGGTCAAGGTGCCCTACGCGTACGGCACGCTCAGCGTCGAGTCGGGCACCCACCGGTTGGTCCGGATCAGCCCGTTCGACAACCAGGGCCGCCGGCAGACCAGCTTCGCGGGCGTCGAGGTCCTGCCGGTCACCGAGCAGACCGACCACATCGACATCCCGGAGAACGAGGTACGCGTCGACGTCTACCGCTCCTCCGGCCCCGGTGGGCAGAGCGTCAACACCACCGACTCGGCGGTCCGGTTGACCCACATCCCGACCGGCATCGTGGTCACGTGTCAGAACGAGAAGTCCCAGTTGCAGAACAAGGCCTCCGCGCTGCGGGTGCTCCAGGCCCGGCTGTTGGAGCGCAAGCGCCAGGAGGAGCAGGCCAAGCTGGAGGGGCTCAAGGAGAACGCCGCCGGTTCGTGGGGCGACCAGATGCGCTCCTACGTCCTGCACCCGTATCAGATGGTGAAGGATCTCCGAACCGAGCAGGAGACCGGCAATCCGAGCGCGGTGTTCGACGGCGATCTGGACGGTTTCATCGAGGCGGGCATCCGTTGGCGTAAGCAGCGGCAACTCGCCGGCGACGGAGCGTAACGACACGCGGGCGGAACGCGTCGTCGATCTCCAGGTAGAGGCCTGATTCGACGACTCGTGCCGGATCGGCGGGGCGTGGGGCTTGGCTCAGTTGTTACACCGCGTAGACTCACCACCCGTGATTCAGCTTGAGCAAGTGACGAAGACGTACCCGAAGGCGTCCCGGCCTTCGCTCGACAACGTGTCCGTCTCGATCGAGAAGGGCGAGTTCGTCTTCTTCATCGGTCCATCCGGCTCCGGCAAGTCCACAATCATCAAGATGCTGCTGCACGAGGTCGCCCCCAACAAGGGTCGCGTCGTCGTCAACGGCAAGGACGTCACATCGATGCGCTCCTGGAAGCGACCCCACTTCCGGCGCTCGATCGGCTGTGTCTTCCAGGACTTCCGGCTGCTGCCGAACCGCACCGCGTACGAGAACGTGGCGTTCGCCCTCGAGGTGATCGGCAAGACCAAGGCGGTTGCCCGCCGGGTCGTGCCGGAGGTGCTGGAGCTGGTCGGGCTCGGTGGCAAGGAGCACCGGTACCCGCACGAGCTCTCCGGTGGTGAGCAGCAGCGCGTCGCCGTCGCCCGGGCGTTCGTGAACCGTCCGCTGATCCTGCTGGCGGACGAGCCCACCGGAAACCTGGACCCGGACACCTCGATCGAGATCATGCGCCTGCTGGACCGGATCAACCGCACCGGCACGACCGTCGTGATGGTCACCCACGACTCCAACATCGTCAACCAGATGCGCCGCCGCGTCGTCGAGATCGAGAGCGGTCGTATCGTGCGTGACCAGGCCCGCGGCGTCTACGGGTGAGCCGGCTCTCCACCCCTGCGCAGCCTGACGACGAACACTTCATGCCGGAGACCCGGAGGAAATCCCGATGCGCGTGAAATACGTCCTGTCCGAGGTACTGGTCGGACTGTGGCGCAACGTGACCATGTCCATCGCGATGATCATCACGATGGCGGTCTCGCTGACCATGCTCGGCGCCAGCGGTCTCATGTACCGCCAGGTCGACGACATGAAGGTCACCTACTACAAGAACATCGAAGTCTCGATCTTCTTGAAGCAGGAGGTGAGCGAGCAGGAGCGCACCGACCTGAACGCCAAGCTCGACAGCGACCCCCTGGTCAAGGAGGTCTTCTACGTCAACAAGGACGAGGCGTACAAGAAGTTCAAGGTCATGTACCAGGACGCGCCCGACCTGGTGAACGTGGTCAAGCCCGACCAGTTGCCCGAGTCGTTCCGGCTCAAGCTGAACAACCCGGAGCAGTACAAGGACATCTACGAGCAGTACAAGAACAGCGCCGGTGTCGACGAGATCATCGACCAGAGCCGACTGCTCGACAAGATCTTCAACATCCTCACCTCGATCCAGAACATCGCCCTGGCCGCAGCCACCGTGATGGCGATCGCCGCCCTGCTGCTGGTCGCGAACACCATCCAGGTCGCCGCGTACAGCAAGCGGCGTGAGGTGGCGGTCATGAAGCTGGTCGGCGCGTCCAACTGGTTCATCCAGGCGCCGTTCGTGCTGGAGGCGGTGGTGGCCGGCCTGATCGGTTCACTGCTGGGTCTGGTGGCCCTGGTCGCGGCCAAGTACCTGCTCTTCGACGGGTCGTTGAGCGCGTTGCAGGGTCTGCTCTCGCCGATCGGCTGGGGTGACATCCTGGTCGTCTTCCCGCTGATGGCCGGCGTCGGTGGTCTGATCAGCGCGGGCACCGCCTGGATCACCCTGCGCTTCTACCTGCGGGTCTAGGTCGTCCCGTCGTCTCCCGAGGACCCTTCCGCCGCCGGAAATAAACGGCGCGGGAGGGTCCTTGTTGTTCCGGTAGCATGATCGGTTGTCCGGCCGAGGTGCGCTCGGCCCACGGGCAGCGGAGAGAGGGGGTGGCACCGATGCCACGGGAAAAGGGGCGCAAGGTGGTCGCCTCCAACAAGAAGGCGCGCCACGACTACGCCATTCTCGACACGTACGAGGCAGGCATGGCGCTGACCGGCACCGAGGTCAAGTCGCTGCGGGCCGGGCGGGCGTCGCTTGTCGACGCGTTCGCCCAGGAGCGGGACGGCGAGCTGTTTCTGCACGCCATGCACATCCCGGAGTACACGCAGGGCACCTGGACCAACCACGAGCCCCGGCGTACCCGCAAGCTGCTGCTCAACCGGGTCGAGATCGACAAGCTCGTCGGCAAGACCCGCGAGGGCGGTCTGACGATCGTTCCGTTGCAGGTCTACTTCTCCGACGGCTGGGCCAAGGTCGAGATCGCCCTGGCCAAGGGCAAGAAGTCGTACGACAAGCGCCAGGACCTCGCCAAGCGGGACGCGGACCGGGAGATCGCCCGGGTGTCGGGTCGGCGCGGCAAGGGAATGGACGAGTAGAACGTCCCGTTTGTCCGGGTCGGCACGCCGGCCCGGGGCTCGGGATGAAAGCCGTTGCGCCAGGCGTTAGTCTTGTCAGTGCCACCACATCGGTGGCCTGTCGAGGGGGTGACTGGTTTCGACTTCGTACGCAGCGACAGGGGAAGCGAGCCGAGGAAGCCGACGTCGTCTCGAGAATCGGTCGTCGGAACTTTATAAGCGCCAATAACCAACGCGCTGACTTCGCTCTCGCCGCCTGAGGCGAGTAGCTAAGTCTGTCGGTCTGGGAACGCCTTCGTCCCAGTAGCCGGCATCAGCTAGGAGGCTGGCCAACCGGACCCGGTCGCGGGGTCCGTGCGGCGAGATTAATCAGCGACTGGGCCCGTCACACCAACTTGCTCGCGTGAGCGGTGGGGCCGAGTAGAGGCACAGCGAGCTGCGCTCGGAGAAGCCCTGACAAACCGGCGAAGGACCCGGGTTCGATTCCCGGCACCTCCACCACCTCGAGCGAAGCGCCCCGGCCCACCAGCCGGGGCGCTTCGTCGTGTACGCGGCTCGCCTACGCTGCCCCCTGTGACGAACCAGGAGCTGCGCCTGTCGGTCGGCGCCTCACCGGCACAGCGGACGTGGGCGGTGGTGGTGGGCGTGTTCATCGCCGCCGTCGCCGCGGCGTTCGTGGTGTTGCCGCTGGTCGCCGGCGGGGTGCTGGGGCGACTGTCCGGCCCGGGTGACCCGTTCTCCTCCTACGAGGAGGCTCGCGACGTGCCGCCGGGGATGCTGCCACCCGCGCTGCGCGACGCCGACGGTGGCGCCGACCACGCCGGGCTGAGCCCGTTCATCGGACTCTGCGGGCTGCCGTTCGTCCTGCTCAGCATCTACCTGGTGCTGCGGGTGCTCCGCACGGCCGCCTGGCTGGAGGGCAGCCACGTCCGGGTCCGGGGCGCGTTCCGGACGCGCGACGTCGACCTCGCCACCGCCCGGATCGACGCCGCCTCGCTGTCGTACGGCGAGCCCGCGGACGACTTTCCGGCGGGTCGGCAGCGAACACCCGCCATCATCGCGACCGACCACGAGGATGGACGGCGAGTCACCATCGCGGTGCAGGGCATGGGGCTGAGCAGCCTGCCCCCGTCCGAGTTGCGCGCGCTGGCCGACGCGATCACGACGGGCCGACCCGTCGACGGTCGGGACGGCGACGCGCACGCCGTCGCCCGCCAACTGCGCCGCCTGGCGGAACACCCCCAGCTCGGCTGAGCGACGGTGGGTCGGTTGCCCCTGCGACTGGCGGGACTGTCGGGACCCTCGGGGCAGATGAGGACTCGCGGGGCCTTTACAGGCACGGTCGGGCGCGCTCACCATCGCGGTATGGGATAGCAGCGCAGCACGGGAGGTGCCATGGTCACCGGTCCGGTCCAGCAGTCGTCACTCGTCGCCCGGTTGTCCGCCGTACCGCCGCATCCCGTCGAGCTGCCCGGTGAGCCACGCCCGGCCGGTCTGGCCGGAGACGTGCACGCGTTCGGCCGGGCCGTCACCGTGCCTCCCACCGAGCCGCGCTGGCGGGAAGGCGTCCTGCTCCGGCTGGGTCCGGTGGGGCAGGGGTTCGCCGAGCACGTCCGGGCCACCGAGGGTCCGGCCGGCCTCTACCGGGAGCTGCTCACCCAGTCGCCACGGCTGGACCACGGGGTACGGATGCTGACCCGGGAACACGCGGGGATCATCGCGGCGATCCTCGCCGTGCAGCGGATCGCCGAGCGGCCCGAGGTCGATCCCGCCGAACTGCGGCACCGCGCCGGGCACCTGCTGCGGAGGTTGGCCCGGCATCGGCGGCGCGGCGCCGACCTGCTCTGGGAGGCGTACCAGACGGACCTGGGCGGCGAGACCTGAGCGGTCGGCCGGGAACCGGGGGGTCGGCGGCGGCGTCGAACCGTACATGCGTCGACCGGCCCTGCTGCTCGTACTCCCGTTGCTGCTCACCGCGGGCTGCGCCGCGCCCGTCGCCGATCCGCCCGTCGGGCCTCGCCACCCGTCGCCCCGCGGCGAGGCGTTCGACAAGCGGGCCGCCGAGGTCGCCGAGGCGTGGCGACCCGGCCCCGCGTGGAGCACGGGGTACGTCCCGCTGGAGGGACCCACGGTGCTCACCGGCGACCCGCGCTTCACGTCCGACACGAAGACCGCGTTCGAGGCCGGGTGGTACCGGGCGGAGGCCGCGATACCGCCCACCCGGGTCGGCGGGGAGATCCGCTTCCCGGACGGCCGGCTGACGCTGCCGCTGGTCAGTGCCGCCGAGGCGTACCGGCAGCTCGACCAGGGTGATCCGCTGCCATGCCCGGGGCGACCGAAGCGGCCCGGCCGGCCGAGCCCCGGCGGCCCCAGCGTCGAACCAGGGCCGGACGGGTGGGCCACCAGCGCGACGCAGACGGCCTGTCTCTCGCTCACCGTCACCGGTGTCACGTTCGGTGCCGTGCCGGTCCGCACGAGCCGGGGCACGGCGCAGGTCCCGGCCTGGCTGTTCACCATCAAGGAACTGGCCACCCCGGTGGCCCGGCTCGCCGTCGCGCCGACCGCGGTCACGCCCATTCCCCAACCCTCCGCGCCGGCCCGTCCGCTGGCCGACGGGCTGGTGGGCGCCCAGAACCTGACGGCGGTCGACGATGTCCGGATGACCGTGGGGCTCGGCGTCGGCGCCTGCGACACCGGCATCACGCCGCTGGTGTGGGAACGGCCCGACGTCGTCGTGGTGGGCGGCAGCGCCGCCCGGGGCACCGGCGACTGCCCCGCCATACTGAAGCTGGAACCGGTCGCCATCACCCTGGCGGCGCCGCTGGGCGCCCGGCCGGTCCTGGACGTCGCCAGCGGAGCACCCCTGTCGATCGCCCCACGCTGACCGGGCACCGGAGCTGACCGGCGGCCCTCAGAGGATGCTGGGCACGTCGGTGCTGATCGGCACCGGCAACACGGTCGGCCCGTCGGCACGCAGCCCGGTGGCGAGCGCCGTACCGAGTTGGTCGGGCGTCTCGACGACCTCGGTGGCGCAGCCGTAGCCGGCCGCGATGGCGACGATGTCCAACCCCGGCAGGTCCAGGCCGGGCACCCCGGGGGTGTCCTTCAGCTCGGCGAACGCCTTGAGGATCGCGTACTGCTGATTGACCGGGACGACGACCACCAGCGGCAGTGCGAGACGCGCGGCGGTCCACAGCGCCTGCACCGAGTAGTGGAACGAGCCGTCGCCGATGACCGCCACCACCGGACGGCCGCGCCCGGTGTCCCGTTCGGCGAGCGCCACCCCGATCGCGGCCGGCAGGCCGTAGCCGAGGCCGCCGCTGGCCATCGTGAAGTACGACGCCGGGCGCGTGATCCGCAACTGCCGGCGCAGAGCGGACAGATTGGACGGTGACTCCTGCACCAGCACGCCATCGGCCGGCCAGTGCGCGGCCAGCCCGGCGAACAGGGCGTCGGCGCTCAGCGGGGCGGTGATCTCCGGCGGGGCCGGTGTGTCGCGGGGTGTTGGCGGCACCCGGTCGGCCGGCGGCACCCGGTCCACGAGCGCGGTCAGCGTCAGCCCCGGGTCGCCGAGCAGGCTGTCCCCGACCGGGGCACGCGCGGCCTCGTCGGGGTCGTCCGTGACGTGCAGCAGCCGGGCGCCGTCCGGTAGGTGCCCGCCCGGCACGTACGGGTAGTAGCGGAACACCGGAGCGCCGACGACAAGCACCGTGTCGTGGCCGCGCAGAGCCTCGGCGAGGGGACCGATCGCGTACGGGAGCACCCCGCGGAAGTGCGGGTGGTCCTCCGGGAACACGGCGCGTTCGGGTGCGGGGGCCGACCAGACCGGTGCGGCCAGCCGTTCGGCGAGCGCGACAGCTGTCGGCCAGCTACCGGAGCGGTCCACCCCCGGGCCGTACACCAGCACGGGGTTGTCGCTGCCGGCCAGGACCCGGGCGAACTCGTCCAGCCGTTGTGGGTCCGGCGCGAACCGGGTGGCCACCGTTCGCGGTGCGGGCGGCGGGTCGGCCGGCTGGGCCCAGTCGTCCATCGGCAGGGAGAGGAAGACCGGCCCGGCTGGTGGCTGCACCGCCGTCGCGTACGCCCGCAGCACCGCCGCCGGGATGTCCTGTGCCCGGGCCGGCTCGTAGGCCCACTTGACGTACGGCTGGGGGAGTTCGGTGGGCCGCCGGCTGGCCAGCCGAGGCTCGAGCAGCAGCATCTCCCGGGTCTGCTGGCCGGCCGTGACGATCAGCGGGGTCTTGTTGTGCCAGGCGGTGACGAGGTTGCCCATGCCGTTGCCGGTGCCCGGGGCGGTGTGCAGGTTGACGTGGGCGGCTGTCCCGCTGGCCTGGGCGTAGCCGTCGGCCATCGCGACCGCCGTCGCCTCCTGGAGCGCGTGGATGTAGTGGAAGTCGGCGGGGAAGTCCCGCAGGAACGGCTCCTCCGTCGAGCCGGGGTTGCCGAAGACGGTGGTCATGCCGAGGGTGCGGAGCACGTCGTACGTCGCGTCCCGGACCGTTGCCATCGCCACCCGCCTTCGTGTCGCGGGAGGGACGACAGCAGTCGCCCCTCCCGATCAGCCGAATCTATCGGGATGTGACGGACCTTTCGGGTGTTTCCCACGGGCTCATCCAGCCGGCCACGCCCGTACCTGGTCAGGGGCATCGGGGTGAACAGGGAGCTGTCTTAACTGTCTGATCACCTGCCGGTCAGCCCTTAGCCAGCACCCGGGACGCAGGCTATGGTGCCAGGCATGGCGTTGACAGCACGGCTGATCTCGATGCACCGGGCGGATCCGGCAGATGACCGATCCACAGCGCGGGCTCACGGTTGACGGGTGTGTGGGATGCAGGGAGAGGGTCAGGCGATCGGCGGACGAGCGATGGAGTCGATGACCGGGCGGCTGCTGGTCGCGACTCCGGCGCTCAAGGACCCGAACTTCGACCGTACGGTGGTGCTGCTGGTCGCCCACGAGCCGGGCGGCGCGCTCGGCGTGGTGTTGAACCGGGCCACCGAGGTGCCGGTGGCCGAGGTGCTCGGCGACTGGAGCGATCTGGCCCGTTACCCGGCAGTGCTCTTCGAGGGTGGGCCGGTGCAGCCTGACTCGGCCATCTGCCTGGCCCGGATGCGGCACCCGATGCGCCGGCTCAAGGGCTTCCACCAGGTCTCCGGAGCGGTCGGCACGATCGACCTCTCGGTCGACCCGGAGCGGCTGCGGGAGAGCATCGGTGGCATCCGGGTCTTCGCCGGTTACTCCGGCTGGGGCAGCGGCCAGTTGGAGCAGGAAATCGCCGACGGTTCCTGGTTCGTGCTGGACGGGCTGCCCGGTGACGCGTTCGTCGACCGGCCCGACGATCTGTGGCCGATGGTGCTGCGCCGCCAGGGCGGGATGATGGCCGCGGTCGCCCACTTCCCGCCGGACGTCGCGCTCAACTGACCCGCCCCGGGCGGGGGACCCCGCGAGATGACCATGCGGGCCGGTCTGTGTATAGTTTCCCAGTGCCCGGGCGACCGGGACGACAGCAAGGGGCCGTGGCGCAGCTGGTAGCGCACCACACTGGCAGTGTGGGGGTCAGGGGTTCGAGTCCCCTCGGCTCCACCTTGCGAACGTAGGGCAGCGGCCCGGTTGATGATCATCAACCGGGCCGCTTCTTTTCGTCCCCACCCGTCCGCTCGCCGATGGCCCAGCGTCCGTCGTGGGGCCATCTGCGAACGACAAAACGCCCCGACCGGGAGTGACCCGGTCGGGGCGTGCACTGCACTATGTCCGATAAGGGGGTTATCAGCCCTGGCGGCTCTTCCACTGCGGGTTCGCGCGGTTCACCACGACCACCCGGCCACGACGGCGGACCACCACCGAACCCGGCTTCTGCTTCAGCGCACGCAACGAGCTACGTACCTTCATGTCTGCCTCCTTGGTTCCAGCGGTTCCGAGTATCGAAACGCCGCACCCACCCTGGGGATTCCCCGCCACCTAGAATGATCCTCAGCGATGGGTGGGAGGTGCCGGAGTGTTGGCCGGGGCGTTTGTGACAGCGGTCTACGCGTTCCTCGGATGGCTCGTGGTGTTCACCTCCCGGGTCGCGCTGCGACCCACGGTGAACAGAAACCGCAGCCCCGGTGTGCGGACCCCGGCGACGATGCGCTCGGCCGAGCACTGGCACGCGGCGCACCAACGGGTCGCCCGGCCCCTGTGCCGCACGGGCATCCTGCTGGCGGTCGCCTCCCCGCTGCCGATCCTGCTCGGGGCCGCCTACGGTGACCCGCCGGTGATCGCGGCCGTGCTGGTGCTCGCCCTGCTCGTCGTGCCCTACCTGGCCTACCTGGGCTATCTCGCCGATCGCGCCGCGGCCGCCCTCGACGGGAAACGGTGACCGCGGCCGACCGCGTCGGGCGGGGCCGGATCTGCTGACCCGGCCCGCCCGCGCGGGTCAGCGCAGCAGACCGTCGATCTCGGCCAGCTCCTCGGCGGTGAAGTCGAGGTTGTCCAGCGCGGCGATGTTCGTCTCCAACTGTCCGACGCTGCTCGCCCCGATGATCAGGCTGGTCATCCGTGGATCACGCAGCGCCCAGGCGAGCGCGAGCTGCGCGAGGGACTGACCGCGCCGCTCGGCGATCGCGCCGAGACCGCGGATGGTGGCCATCTTCTCCTCGCTGAGGTCGCTCTCGTTGAGGAAGACGCTCGTGCGCACCCGCGAGTCGTCCGGGATGCCGCCCAGGTAACGGTCGGTCAGCAGGCCCTGGGCCAGCGGACTGTACGCGATGCAACCCGCCCCGACCTGCTCCAGCGTGTCGAGCAGGCCGTCGGACTCGGTCCAGCGGTTGAGCATCGAGTACGACGGCTGGTTGATCAGCAGCGGTGTGCCCAGGTCGCGCAGGATCGCGGCGGCCCGTGCGGTCTGCTCGGAGTTGTAGTTCGAGATGCCCACGTAGAGCGCCTTGCCGGAGCGGACGGCGGCGTCCAGCGCGCCCATCGTCTCTTCGAGCGGGGTGTCCGGGTCGAACCGGTGCGAGTAGAAGATGTCGACGTAGTCCAGCCCCATCCGGCGCAGCGACTGGTCCAGCGACGAGATCAGGTTCTTGCGCGAGCCCCACTCGCCGTACGGGCCGGGCCACATGAGGTAGCCGGCCTTGCTGGAGATGACCAGCTCGTCCCGGTAGGCCCTCAGGTCGGTGGCGAGCAGCCGGCCGAAGTTCTCCTCCGCCGAACCGGGCGGCGGCCCGTAGTTGTTCGCCAGGTCGAAGTGGGTGACCCCCAGGTCGAAGGCGCGCCGGACGATGTCGCGCTGCCGGTCGAACGGGCGGTCCGGACCGAAGTTGTGCCAGAGCCCGAGGGAGACGGCGGGCAGTCGCAGGCCACTGCGTCCGCTGCGCCGGTAGGTCATGGTGTCGTAGCGGTCATCCGCGGCGAGGTAGGTCACGATCATGAGCCTAGCTCCGGCCCGCGGTACCCCGGATCACGCGTGCGAATCAGGACAGCGGGGTAGTTTCGACGCCATGCGTTTCATTGCCCTCGACACCCCCAAACCGCTGTCCAGGATCGGGTTGGGCACCTGGCAGTTCGGCTCCCGGGAATGGGGCTACGGCCCGGACTTCGAGAAGCGGGCCGCGCAGATCGTCCGCCGGGCCGTCGAGTTGGGCGTGACCGTCTTCGACACCGCGGAGATCTACGCCTTCGGGCGCAGCGAACGGATCCTCGGCGCCGCCCTCGGCGACGACCGGCCCAACGTCACCGTCGCCAGCAAGATCTTCCCGGTGGTGCCGGTGGCGGCGGTGGTGCAGCAACGGGCGGTCGCCTCGGCGGCCCGGCTCGGCGTCACCCGCATCGACCTCTACCAGGTGCACCAACCCAACCCGCTCGTCGCCGACCACACCACCATGCGCGGCATGCGGGTGTTGCAGGACGTCGGGCTGGTCGGCGAGGTGGGCGTGAGCAACTACGGGCTGCGCCGCTGGCAGGTCGCCGAGGCGGCGCTCGGCCGGCGGGTGCTCAGCAACCAGGTCCGCTACAGCATGCTGGACCGCGCCCCCGAACAGGACCTGCTGCCGTACGCCCGCCAGGCCGGGCGGGTGGTCATCGCGTACAGCCCGCTGGCGCAGGGCTTCCTCTCCGGCCGCTACGACGCGAAGAACCCGCCGAGCGGCGCGGTGCGGCGGGCCAACCCGTACTTCCTGCCGGAGAACCTGGAACGCGGCGCGGTCCTGATCGACACCCTGCGCCAGGTGGCCGACGCCCACGACGCCACCCCCAGTCAGATCGCGCTGGCCTACCTGCTGCGCCACCCGAACGTGCTCGCCATCCCCGGGGCGTCCGGGGTGGAACAGATGGAACGCAACGCCGCCGCCGCGGACATCGACCTCGCCGACGACGAGTACGCGGCGCTGGCCGAGGCCGCGAAATGCTTCCGCCCGGTGACCGGACTCGCCGCGATGCCGGCGATGCTGCGTGCCCGGTTCGCCAACACCACCGGAAAGTGAGCACAGTGGACGACATCACCGCACTGATCCTGGACGACCACGCCGCCTTCCGGCGCGGCTTCGCCCGCCTCGACGACGCCCGCGACGAGCAGGAGATGCTCGCCATCTGGGACGCCCTCGCCCTGCACCTGGACATCCACGCCGAGGCGGAGGAGGCGATCCTCTACCCGCACCTGGTCAAGCACGGCGACGACGGCGAGGACGAGACCGCCGACGCGATCGGCGACCACAACAAGATCCGCGACGCCGTCGCCGAGGCGAAACTGCACCCGGTCGGCTCGGACCAGTGGTGGGAGGCGGTCGGCACGGCCCGCCGGGAGAACAGCGAGCACCTCGCCGAGGAGGAGGACGAGGCGCTGCCCGACTTCCGCCGGCACGCCAGCACCGAACTCCGCGCCGAGCTGGGCCAACGCTGGCTGACCTTCTACGGCGAGCACAAGAACGGCCGCAATCTGCCGTTCCGCGACAAGGACCCCCAGCAGTACGTGGCCGACCACCGCTGAGATCTCCCCGTTGCGGGGGAGTCGCCGAGCCGGCCCCGGCAGCAGAATGACGGAGTGAATCCCCGAACGGCGCTGGCCCCGCTGGTCGCCGGCACCACCTGGCGACGCGGCGTGTTCCTGCTGCTCGGTGGCGTGCTGGCGCTGCCGTACGGGCTGCTCGTGGTGACCTTCGTCGAACTGTTCGCCGACTCGGCGGTCCCCCGCTCCCTGACGTACGCGCTGCTGGTGGTCGCGGTGCTGATCGCCGTGGTGCCGCTGCTGTTGGACGGCAGCCGGGCTCTGGAGATCGCCGCCGTACGGAGTCTGCTCGGCGTCGACCTGCCCGAGCCGGCGCTGGGGCATCGCGGCGATCGGGAGACCAGGCTGCGCAGCGCGCTCTGGATCGCCACCCACCTCATCGTCGGCGCGCTGGTGATGACCGCGCTGTTCGGCGCCCTGCCGTTGGCGTTGGCCTTCATCGCCCAGCAGTTCGGCGTCGGCACCGAGTTGACCACCGAGGGGCAGTTCGGGCCGCTGGACGGGCGGGACAGCGGCTGGCTGACCCTGAGCGGGGTGGCGCTGCTGGTCGGCCTCGGCTACGCCGTCGCCGGGCTCGGCGCGCTCGCCGGTCTGATGGCGCCGGTGCTGCTCGGCCCCGCCCAGGCGGAGCGGATCGCCGCCCTGGAGGCGCAGGCCACCCGGCTCGCCGAACGCAACCGACTGGCCCGGGAGCTGCACGACTCGATCGGCCACGCGCTGACCGTGGCCACCCTGCAGGCCGGAGCGGCCCGCGAGGTCCTCGACACCGACCGGGAGTTCGTCCGGCGGGCGCTCACCGCCATCGAGGAGACCGGACGGACCGCGATGGACGAGCTGGACCATGTGCTCGGGCTGCTCCGGGAGGCCGGCACCGGCCGGCCCGTGGTGGCGCCGCAGCGTACCCTCGCCGACCTGGACCGGTTGGTCACCGACGCCCGCGCAGCCGGGCTGGCGGTGCACGCACACCGCGTCGGCGACCCGGCGCGGGTGCCCGCGGCGGTCTCCCGGGAGGGCTACCGGATCGTCCAGGAAGGCCTGACCAACGCTGCCCGCTACGGCGCGGGGCCGGTGACGCTGCGGCTGGACCTGCACCCGGGGGTACTGGAGTTGGAGCTGGTCAACGAGGTGCGACGCCCCGACCGGGCGCATCCGGGACGCGGCGGTCGGGGCCTGGACGGCATGCGGGAACGGGTGCTGCTGCTCGGCGGCGGGATCACCGTGGGGCCGGACGGCGACCGTTGGCTGATCCGGGCCCGTCTGCCCTACGAGGAGGCGACATGACCACCGGGGTGCTGATCGTCGACGACGACGAGTTGATCCGGGTGGGGCTGCGCGCCATCATCGACGCCCAACCCGACCTGCGGGTGCTCGCCGAAGCCGCCGACGGCGCCGAGGTGCCGCCGCTGGTCGCCCGGCACCGGCCGGACGTGGTGCTGATGGATGTGCGGATGCCCAGCATCGACGGCATTCAGGCCACCCGGCACCTGCTGGCCACCTCCGCCAACCCGCCCCGGGTACTGGTGGTCACCACGTTCGCCAACGACGAGTACGTCTACGAGGCGCTGCGCGCGGGCGCGTCCGGCTTCCTGCTCAAACGGGCCCGGCCCGCCGAGGTGGTGGAGGCCGTCCGGGTCGTCGCGGCGGGGGAGTCGCTGCTCTTCCCGGCGGCGATCCGTCAGCTCGTCGGGGCGTACGGGCCGGCCGGCGGCGACCAGCTGCGCGCCGCCCGACTCACCGAGCGGGAGGCCGAGGTGCTGCGGTTGATGACCACCGGCCGGTCCAACCCGGAGATCGCCGCCCACCTGGTGGTCGGGGTGGAGACGGTCAAGACACACGTCGGCAACGTGCTGGCCAAGCTGGGCGCCCGCGACCGCACCCAGGCGGTCATCGCCGCCTACGAGTCCGGCTTCGTCACCCCGTCCGGCTGATCGGTCCCTCCAGCGGGGGAGCGGCTTCACCGCCGGCCGGGAGGGAACCGGCCGGACATCGGTCGAGGCTGTGCGTATGACGACGATCACCGCCTCCCCGCCCCGATCCGACTCCCGCTGGCCCGACCGGTTCGCCCCACTGGCCGCCGGTTGGCTGGGCCTGTGGGGCGTACTCGCCCTGATCAGCGTGCTCACCGGCGCCGGCTACCCGCTCGGCGCGAACGAACCGCGCGGCGGTGACGACAACCTGCTGCACCTGGTGCCGGTGGAGCTGGCCACCTCGCTCTTCGCCGGCGTACTCCTGACCGCGGCCGTGGTCGCGCTGGCCATGACCCGGTCGGCCGGCCGCCCACCCGGCCCGCTGCGGGCGCTGCTTCTCGGTTACGGCTGGGTCGTGGCGGTCCTCCTCGCCCTGGTCGTCCCGGACACGCGTGTGTTGACCATCCTCGGGTACCTGCCGATCCTGATCGTCGGTGCGCCGTTCGGGTGGCCGCCGGTGGACTACTCCGACGTCTTCACCTGGGCACTGTTCGTCCGGTTCGCCGCGATGGTCGGCGGGCTGCTGCTGGCCGGTGCGGTGCTCACCTGGCAGCGCCGCACCGCGGCCGCCTGCGTCGGCTGCGGTCGCGGTGACACCGGCCGGGGGTGGACCGCCCCGGCCGCCGCCGCGCGCTGGGGCCGGTGGGCCACCGGCATCGCCGTGGTCATCCCGCTGACGTACGCGGTGACCCGGTTCGCCTGGGCGGTCGGTATCCCGCTGGGCATCACCCGGGAGTTCCTGACCGACATGCAGGACACCGGGCTGGTCTGGGCCGGGCTCGGGCTGGGCGCGTTCGCCACCGTCGGCGCGATCCTCACCCTCGGGCTGGTGCAGCGCTGGGGCGAGCGGTTTCCGCGCTGGATGATCGGGCTCGCCGGCCGGCGGGTGCCGGTGAAGCTGGCCGTGGTGCCGGCCACCCTGGTCGCCATCGCGGTGACCGCGGCCAGCCTGGGGCTGCTCGGTCAACCCGAGTTCTGGCAGGAGATCGACGTGGCCGGAGGCCCGGCGCGGCTCTGGCCGCTGTGGGGCGTGGCGCTCGGCGCGGCCACCTACGCGTACCACCTGCGCCGGCGCGGAGCCTGCCGGCGCTGCGGCCGGGGCTGAAGGTGGGAGTGGGGGTGCCCCTGATGCCCGGGGCGCCCCTGCGAATGTGAGCTAGCGTGGGTCGGGTGACTGCGCCTAACCCGGTAATCCCGGTTCCACCGGCCGACCTGCCCGGCACGCTCGGCGCGCTGCGGGCGGCCGGTCACCAGTACCGCACCGTCAAGCAGGAACTCCGCGACAACCTCCTCGCCCGGATGCGCTCCGGCGAGGCCCGCTTTCCCGGCATCGTCGGCTACGACGACAGCGTGCTGCCCGAGGTCGAGCGGGCACTGCTCGCCGGGCACGACATGGTGTTGCTCGGTGAGCGCGGCCAGGGCAAGACCCGACTGATCCGCTCGCTCGGCGCGCTGCTCGACGAGTGGACCCCGGTCATCGTGGGCTCGGTGCTCAACGAGCACCCGATGCACCCGCTCACCCCCGCGTCCCGCGCCCAGGTCGCCGAGGCCGGCGACGACCTGCCGATCGGCTGGCTGCACCGCTCGATGCGGTACGGCGAGAAGTTGGCCACCCCGGACACCAGCGTCGGCGACCTGATCGGTGACGTCGACCCGATCCGAATCGCCCAGGGCCGCACTCTCGGCGACCCGGAGACCATCCACTTCGGGCTGGTGCCGCGCACCAACCGGGGCATCTTCGCCGTCAACGAGCTGCCCGACCTGGCCGAGCGCATCCAGGTGGCCCTGCTCAACGTCCTGGAGGAACGGGACATCCAGGTCCGTGGCTACCAGCTGCGACTGCCGCTGGACCTGCTCCTGGTGGCCAGCGCCAACCCGGACGACTACACCAACCGGGGCCGGATCATCACTCCGCTGAAGGACCGGTTCGGCGCGGAGATCCGTACCCACTACCCGGTCGACCTGGAGTTGGAGCTGGCGCTGATCCGGCAGGAGGCCGACCTGGTCGCCGCCGTTCCGGAACACGTCCTGGAGGTGCTGGCCCGCTTCGCCCGCGCGGTACGGGAGTCACCGTCGGTGGACCCGCGCTCGGGTGTCTCCGCCCGGTTCGCCATCGCCGCCGCCGAGACGGTCGCCGGTGCCGCGCTGCGCCGCGCCGGCCTGCTCGCCGCCACCGGCACCCCGGAGGGCCGCCCCGAGGCGGCGGTGGCCCGGGTCGGCGACGCCGTCTCGGTGACCAGCACGCTGCGCGGCAAGGTGGAGTTCGAGTCCGGCGAGGAGGGGCGGGAGATCGAGGTCCTCGCCCACCTGCTGCGGACCGCGACCGCCGAGACGTTCCGGGCGCACCTGGCCGGGCTGGACCTGTCCGGGTTCACGGCACTTGTCGAGGACGGCGCGGCGATCGAGACCGGCGAGCTGGTCAGCGCGACGGAGCTGCTGCGCCAGGTCGGCACCGTACCCGGGCTGGCGAAGGTTCTCGACCGGCTCGGCCTGGGCGACGCGCCCACCCCGGAGGAGGCCGCCGCCGCCGTCGAGTTCGTGCTCGAAGGGCTGCATCTGACCCGCCGGCTGGGCAAGGACGTCACCGACTCGGGGCGCACCGTCTACGGCGGTCGGGGCTGACCATGGCCGGCAACCGGTTCCGGTACGGGCAGTGGACCGGCGGGCCCGACCCGCTGGCCCCCCCGTACGACGTACGCGAAGCTGTCGACGAGGTCGGCGCCGAGGTGCTGGCCGGCGGCAGCCTGCGGGAGGCGCTGCGGGACCTGCTGCGCCGTGGCCCGCAGGGGCGGGGCGGGCTGGACGACCTGGCCGCCCGCGCCCGGCGGCTCCGCCGGGAGGCGCTCCGCCGAGGCGACCTGGACGGCGCGGTGACCAGGGCACAGGCACTGCTCGACCAGGCCCTCGCCGCCGAGCGGGACGAGCTGCGCGGCCGCGACGACGACGGCGCGCGGTTCGCCGAGTCGGTGCTGGACAATCTGCCCCGCTCGACCGCGCGGGCGGTGGAGGAGCTGTCCGGCTACCAGTGGGCCAGTGAGGACGCCCGCCGGTCGTACCAGCAGATCCTCGACCAGCTCCGGGACGACGTGCTCGGTCAGCGCTTCGCCGGGTTGCGCGACGCGGTGCGGGCGTCCGCCGACCCGGCCGCCCAGCAGCGGCTGGCCGAGATGATGGGCGACCTGAACGACCTGCTGGAACGGCACGGCCGCGCGGAGGACACCACCGACGCGTTCGCCGAGTTCATGCGCCGACACGGCGACTTCTTCCCGGAGCAGCCGGAGACGGTCGACGAGCTGATCGACGTGCTGGCCCGCCGCTCGGCGGCCGGTCAGCGGCTGATGAACTCGCTCTCCGACCGGCAGCGCGCCGAGCTGGCCGGCCTGATGCAGCAGTCGCTCGGCGACCGCCTCGCGGGGGAGTTGTCCGCGCTGGACGCCAACCTGCGGGCGCTGCGCCCGGATCTGCGCTGGGGGCGCGGTGAGCGGGTCCGGGGCGATCAGCCGCTGGACTACGCCGACGCGGCGGGTGCGCTGGGTGAGATCGGCGAGTTGGACGACCTGCTGGACCAGCTCGACCAGGACCACCCGGGCGCCACGCTTGACGACGTGGACGTCGACGCGGTCGCCCGCACGCTGGGCCGGGAGGCGGCCGACGACGTGCGCCGGCTGCGGGATCTGGAGCGGGAGCTTCGCCGGCAGGGTTGGGTGAGCCGGGACGCGGAGGGGCTCACGCTGAGCCCGAAGGCGCTGCGCCGGCTCGGCGGGACGGCGCTGCGACGGGTCTTCGCCGACCTGACGGCCGGGCCGCGCGGGCAGCACGACCTGCGTTCGGCGGGGGCCGCCGGCGAGGTCAGCGGTGGGTCCAGACCCTGGGAGTACGGCGACGAGCAACCCCTGGACGTGGTCCGGACGCTGACCCGGGCGGTCCGCCGGGCCGGGCCGACGGTTCCGGTGCAGCTCGCGGTGGACGACTTCGAGGTGGTGGAGACCGAGAGGCGGGCCTCGGCGGCGGTGGTGCTCTGCGTCGACCTGTCGTACTCGATGATCTCGCAGGGTCGTTGGGGGCCGATGAAGCAGACGGCGCTGGCGCTGGCGCACCTCATGGAGACGCGTTTCCCGCAGGACGCCCTGCAGATCGTGGGCTTCGGCCGGGAGGCGATGGCGCTGACGCAGCAGGAGTTGGCCGCCGTCGAGCCGGACGGGGAGCAGGGCACCAACCTCCAGCACGCGCTGCGGCTGGCCGGTCGGCACCTGCGCCGGCACCCGGACGCCGAGCCGGTGGTCCTGGTGGTCACCGACGGCGAGCCGACCGCCCACCTGGACCCGGACGACGGGGAGGCGCTGTTCCACTGGCCGCCGCTGCCGGAGACGATCGAGGCGACGGTCCGTGAGGTGGACCGGCTGAGCCGCTACGGCGCCACGCTCAACCTGTTCATGCTCGGCGACGACCCGGGCCTGCGGCGCTTCGTCGACGCGGTGGCCCGCCGCAGCCGTGGCCGCATGTTCACCCCCGACACCGATGACCTCGGCGAGTACGTGGTCAGCGACTACCTCCGCTCCCGCCAATCCCGCCGCTAACGTCCCTCCGGGCAGGTTGACTGGGGGGATGGAGAGTGGAGGGCTGCGGCGGGCCTATGACGGGGTGTTCGTCGAGCTTGACGCGGGGGAGTTCGGTCCGGCTCCGGAGGGGCAGCTCAGCGCCGAGCAGATCGTCGCGCACCTGGTCGCCAACGACGAGCTGATGATCCAGGCCACCGAGGCGTTGTTGGCCGGGTCGCCGTTCGCCTACTACGAGCTGGAGGACGACATCCACCGTCCGCAGCTCGACGCGTTGGCCGCCGAGCAGGGCGGTCTGCGGGGGCTGACCGCTCTGCTGCACGGCACCAGCGACCGGCTGTGCGGGCTCGTCGACCGGCTCGGCCTGGCGGCGGAGACCCCGGTCGAGACCCACCTGCGCGAGGGCTTCGACCTAATCGTGGACGAGTCACTGCCCTGGTCTCGCACCCTCGACCTGCACACAAGGGTCCACCTGCCCAAACACCAGGCCCAACTGCACCTGCTCCGCTCCTGAGCGACGCCGAATCGGCCGGTCAGGGTGGCAGCTCCTTGCCCCATTGAGGGTGATGCCTGTGAGTCATCACGATGACTCACAGGCATCACCCTCGCACCAGTGCTGCCCACCCCGCCCCGAGCTCGGCGCCGATCTTGCACTTTCTGTCCCGACAAAAGTGGCGCAAAGTGGCAATTCGGCGACAGAAAGTGCAAGATCGCGGGGCGCGGGGCGCGGGGCGCGGGGCGCGGGGCGCGGGCGCGCGGGGCGCGGGGCGCGGGCGCGCGGGGCGCGGGGTCAGGGTTGGGTGAGGGCTGGGCGGGGGTGGAAGGTGCGGCGGTAGGTGGAGGGCGCCACGCCGATGCGCTGGTGGAGTTGCTGGCGCAGGGCGGCGGTGGTGCCGAAACCCGTGCGGTGCGCGATCTGGTCGACGGTGAGATCGGTCGTCTCCAGCAGCAGTCGCGCGTGGTCGGTGCGCTGTTGCAGCAGCCACTGCGCCGGGCTCAGGCCGGTCTCCGAGCGGAAGCGCCGGGTGAAGGTACGCACACTCATCCGCGCCTGCTCGGCCAGGTCCCGCAGGGCGATCGGCTCGTGCAGCCGCTGCCGCGCCCACTCCCGGGCGCCCGCGGTGCTGGAGTCGGTGACCTTCGGCACCGGCCGCTCGATGTACTGCGCCTGGCCGCCGTCCCGCCACGGCGGCATCACGCAGCGGCGGGCCGCCCGGTTGGCCACCTCGCTGCCGTGGTCGAGGCGGATCACGTGCAGGCAGAGGTCGATGCCGGCGGCGACTCCGGCCGAGGTGAGCACCCGGTCGTCGACGATGAAGAGCACACCCGGGTCGAGGTCCACCTCGCCGTGCAGGCGACGGAACTGCTCCGTGTACGCCCAGTGGGTGGTCGCCCGACGACCGTCGAGCAGCCCGGCGGCGGCCAGCACGAACGCCCCGGTGCAGATCGACATGATCCGGGCGCCCCGCTGGTACGCCGCCCGGAGCGCCTCGGCCGCCGCCGGCTCGACGGTGCCCGCGGTCAACGCGGTGCCGGCGTGGATGCCGGGGACGATCACGGTGTCGGCGGTGTCGAGCAACTCCAGACCGTGGTCGGGGAGCACCTGGAAACCGGCCGTGCTGCGGACCGGCCGCCCGCCCGGGGTGCACACCCGTACGTCGTACAGGTGCGTGTCCTCGGCGGTCCGGGCGGTGCTGAAGACCTGCGACGGGGTGCCGAGGTCCAGGCCGACCACCTGGTCCAGGGCGAGTACGGCGATCCGGTGCGGGCGAGGCGTCATGGCCCGATTATTGCGCATGATGTCTTTCCGGCCACTCGTCGCGGTGCGCGGCCCCGCCCAGACTGGTCGCGTGACCAAGAACCGCCGTCTGCATCCCGCCTGGCTGGTCGCCGCCGTCGCCTTCGTGGCGCTGGTCGGCGCGGCCGGCTTCCGCGCCACCCCGTCGGTGCTGCTGCACCCGCTGCACGAGGAGTTCGGCTGGCCACTGGCCACCATCTCCGCCGCCGTGTCGGTGAACCTGCTGCTCTACGGGCTCACCGCGCCGTTCGCCGCCGCCCTGATGGACCGCTTCGGCATCCGCCGGGTGGTCTCGGTTGCCCTGCTGCTGGTCGCCGCGGGCAGTGGGTTGACGGTCTTCATGAGCGCCAGCTGGCAGTTGCTGCTCTGCTGGGGTGTGCTGGTCGGGCTGGGCACCGGGTCGATGGCGCTGGCGTTCGTGGCCACCATCACCGGGCGCTGGTTCGTGCACCGACGAGGTCTCGTCACCGGAGTGCTGACCGCCGGTGGGGCGGCCGGACAGTTGGTGTTCCTGCCACTGATCGCCATCCTGGTCCGCGACCACGGCTGGCGTACCGCCGCTCTCGTCGTGGCCGGAGCCGCGCTGGCGGTCGTACCCCTGGTGGTGTGGTTGCTGCGTGAGCACCCGGCGGATCTCGGGCTTCCCGCCTACGGGGCGACCGAGGTCGTCGCGGCGCCGCCGGTGACCGGCGGCGCGGCGTCCCGGGCGCTGGGCGCGCTCGCGACGGCGGCCCGGACCCGCCCGTTCTGGCTGCTGGCCGGCGGGTTCGCGATCTGCGGCGCAACCACCAACGGCCTCGTCGGTACGCACTTCGTGCCCGCCGCGCACGACCACGGCATGCCCCAGACCACCGCGGCCGGGCTGCTCGCCCTGGTCGGGCTCTTCGACATCGTCGGCACCATCGCCTCCGGCTGGCTCACCGACCGGGTGGACAGCCGATTGCTGCTCGGCACGTACTACGCGCTGCGCGGGGCGTCCCTGCTGATCCTGCCGAGCCTGTTCGCCGGCACCGCCGAACCGAGCATGCTGGTGTTCATCATCTTCTACGGCCTGGACTGGGTGGCGACCGTGCCGCCGACCGTGGCGCTGTGCCGGGAGTACTTCGGCGGCGCCGGTGCGGTGGTGTTCGGCTGGGTGTTCGCCGCCCACCAGTTCGGCGCGGCGGTCGCCGCGACCGGTGCGGGGTTGGTGCGGGACCAACTCGGTGACTACGCGATGGCCTGGTACGTGGCGGGTGCCCTGTCGATCGGCGCCGCCGGGCTGTCGTTGCTGCTGCGCCGCAGGCCGGGCCGGCCGGTGCCGGCGGCCGTGCTGGCCGCCGCGACCGCACCGAAGGCGTGGAGTTTCCGGGGCTGAGCTGCCGTGGGCCGGCCGGTCAGCCCAGGGTCCACTGCTGGGGTGGCCCGTCGTCGCAGGGCCGCTGCCGGATGTCGTCGCCGGCCTGGGTGCCCCCGTCGTCGGCCTGGGCGCACTTGCCGCTGTGCACGGCGACCAGCAGCACCGGGCCGCCGCCGATGGGGGGCAGCCGCCACTGCTGGTTGGCCCCACCGTGGCAGGGAAACTGCATCAGCGGCGTGCCGTCGTCCTTGCTGCCACCCTCGACGTCGAGACACTGCCCGGACGCGGCGTTGGCCACCGTGAACGCCTCCGGACCGACCGGGGTCATCACCCAATCCTGCTCCGGGTCGCCGGTGCAGGCAGCCAGGTGCGCCTTCGCCTGCGTGCCTTCGCCGTAGAGGCCCAGGCACAGGCCCGAGGCGGCCTTGAAGACCCGGGACCCGGTCAGCGGATCGGCGGCTGTGCTCGAGTTCGGCTCGGCCGCCGCGTCGGTGGGCTGCGCGTCGGTGGTCGGCGCGCCGACCGGCGCCGGCACGGTCGGCTCGTCGTCACCGTCGAGCAGCCCGGTGGCGAAGACCACCCCGAGGAGTGCGCCGACCAGCCCGACCGCCAGCGCCACCCGCAGCAGCGGATCTGCCAGCGGGCCGGACCGTGCTGCTCGTCGGCTACCGCCGTAGACGGTGCCGGTGTTGTCGGGGCGTTCCTCGGGCGCGGGCATAGCCGCCATCCTCACCCACCGCCGTCGGCGACTGCCAGTCGGTGGGTCGGCTGGCGATCCGGATGGCCGGCGCTCAGCGGGTGGGTTGCGGGTCGGTGACGTCGGCGACGGTGGCGTCGAGGGCCGTGATCGCGGCGTCGGCGTCGATCGCGATGGCGAGGCCACGCTCGCCGGCGCCCAGACTGATCTCGCGGCCGCGCAGTCGCTCGTCGGCGATCACCGGCCAGGCCGTGCTCGCGCCGAACGGGGTGATGGTCCCGCGCTCGTAGCCGGTCGCGGCCAGGGCGCCGGCGGCGTCCGGCATGGAGAGTCGGTGCACCCCGAGCAGGGCGCGCAGCTTCGGCCAGGAGATGACCCGGTCGCCGGGGGTGAGCACGAACAGGTGATCGTCCGCACTCCGGCGGACCACGATCGTCTTGACGACGTCGGGGACGGCCACGCCCCGGGCCGCGGCGGCCTCCGCGAGGCTGCCGACCGCACCGTGGCTGACCAGCCGATACGTCAGTCCGGCGGCGTCCAGGGCGGTGATCGCGGGCGATGGCATGCCCGCCACGGTAACCGCCCGGCCCGCCACCGGACGGGAAACTGCCAGCGCCGACATCCCACCGTTTCCAAACGGCGAGCGTAAGGTGATCACATGCGCGCTGAGCGTGTGGATCACCCCATTGACCATGATCAAGCGGTGGACACGCTGCGGCGGTCGTACGCCGCGGTGCCCACGGGCGAGCCTGTCCGGCTGGCCAAACGCACCTCCAACCTGTTCCGCCCCCGGTCCGCACCCCGGACTCCGGGGCTCGACGTGAGCGGCCTGAACGGCGTGTTGTCGGTCGACCCGACCGGGCGCACCGCCGACGTACAGGGCATGTGCACGTACGAGGACCTGGTCGACGCGACGCTGCCGCACGGGCTGATGCCGCTGGTGGTGCCGCAGTTGCGCACCATCACGCTGGGCGGCGCGGTGACCGGCCTCGGGATCGAGTC
Organism: Micromonospora sp. NPDC049204; assembly: GCF_040647935.1. NCBI lineage: Bacteria > Bacillati > Actinomycetota > Actinomycetes > Micromonosporales > Micromonosporaceae > Micromonospora > Micromonospora sp. NPDC049204. The sequence goes on from NZ_JBEZDC010000002.1 coordinate 566,227, forward strand.
CACCTCGTTCCGCAACGGCCTGCCGCACGAGTCGGTCCGGGAGTTGGACGTGCTCACCGGCTCCGGCGAGATCGTCACCGCCCGACCCGACGGGGAGCACGCCGACCTGTTCGCCGCGTTCCCCAACTCGCTGGGCAGCCTCGGTTACGCGACCCGGCTGCGCATCGAGCTGCAACCGGTCGGCCGGTACGTGGCGTTGCGCAACGTGCGGTTCACCGACCTGGAGGCGCTCACCGACGCGATCGCGGAGGTGACCGCGACCCGGTCGTGGGCCGGGCAGCCGGTCGACGCGATGGACGGGGTGATGTTCAGCCCCGGCGAGGCGTACCTGGTGTTCGCCACGTTCACCGACGCCGGCGACCCGCCCAGCGACTACACCGGTCAGGCGATCTACTACCGGTCACTGCGCCGGCGCACCCGGGACGTGCTCACCGCGTACGACTATCTGTGGCGCTGGGACACCGACTGGTTCTGGTGCTCGTCGGCGTTCGGCGCGCAGCACCCGGTCGTGCGCAGGCTCTGGCCGGCGCGTTACCGGCGCAGCGACTTCTACCACCGGCTGGTCCGTCTCGAGCACCGCCACCAGGTGGCGGCCCGGATCGACCGGCTGCGCGGGCAGCCGGCCCGGGAGCGGGTCGTGCAGGACGTGGAGATCCCGCTGGACCGTACGGCCGACTTCCTGCGCTGGTTCGCCGGCGCGGTGGGGATGAACCCGGTGTGGCTGTGTCCGTTGCGGTTGCGGGAGCCGGCGGGTGCCGGTTCGGCGCGCTCGTGGCCGCTGTATCCACTCCGGCCAGGGCAGGACTACGTCAACATTGGGTTCTGGGGGAGCGTGCCGATCGCGCCGGGCGCCGCCGACGGCGACGTCAACCGCACGATCGAACGCAGGGTGTCGGAGTCGGGCGGCCACAAGTCGCTCTACTCCGACGCGTACTACGACCGGGACGCCTTCGATCGCCTGTACGGCGGCGACACGTGGCGGGCGGTGAAAGACCGCTACGACCCGGACCACCGGCTGACGGGACTGTACGAAAAGGCGGTAGCACGAGCATGAGCCTGACCGACAGAGATCAAGGGGCGGCGAGCGTCCCCGCCACCCCGCCGGCGGGGGGCCGGCACACGGGTCCGACCGTGGCGGATGTCATCCGCGCGGTCACCACGGGGCCGTTGCCGGTGCGGATCACCGGGTACGACGGCAGTTCAGTCGGACCGTCCGACGCGGGCATCACCCTGGCGATCCAATCCGAGCGGGGCTTGTCCTACCTGCTCACCGCGCCCGGTGACCTGGGCATGGCCCGGGCCTACGTCAGTGGTGACCTGGCGTTGCAGGGGGTGCACCCGGGTGACCCGTACGAGGCGTTGCGGGTGCTCAAGGACGAGCTGCGGTTGCGCCCGCCGTCGCTCGCCGAGGGGCTGGCGCTGGTCCGAGGGTTGGGCTGGGAGCGGCTGCTGCCACCGCCGGCTCCACCGCAGGAGGCGCAGCCGCGGTGGAAGCGGGTGGTGAACGGGCTGCGGCACTCGCGGGTACGCGACAGCACGGCGATCTCGCACCACTACGACGTCTCCAACGCCTTCTACGAGAAGGTGCTCGGCCCGTCGATGACGTACACCTGTGCGGTCTACCGGTCTCCGGGCGACACGCTGGAGCAGGCCCAGGCGGCGAAGTACGACCTGGTCGCCGGCAAGCTGGCGTTGCAGAAGGGGATGCGGCTGCTGGATGTGGGCTGCGGCTGGGGCGGCATGGTGCGCCACGCCGCCCGCGAGTACGGCGTGAAGGCGCTCGGGGTGACCCTGTCGAAGGCGCAGGCGCAGTGGGCGCAGGCCGCGATCGAGCGGGAGGGGTTGAGTGAGCTGGCGGAGGTGCGATACCTGGACTACCGGGACGCGCCGGCCGAGCAGTTCGACGCCATCTCCTCGATCGGGCTGACCGAGCACATCGGGGTGCGTAACTACCCGGCCTACTTCGGCGCGCTGCGCAGCCGGCTGCGACAGGGTGGGCGTCTGCTCAACCACTGCATCACCCGCGCGGACAACCGGGCGCCGCACCGCTCGGGCGCGTTCATCGACAGGTACGTCTTCCCGGACGGCGAGTTGGCCGGCCCGGGTCGGTTGATCAGCGAGGTGCACGACGCCGGGTTCGAGGTGCACCACGAGGAGAATCTGCGCCAGCACTACGCGCTGACGCTTGCCGCCTGGTGCCGCAACCTGGTGGAGCACTGGGACTTCTGCGTCTCCGAGGTGGGTGCGGGCACCGCCAGGGTGTGGGGGCTCTACATGGCCGGGTCGCGGATGGCGTTCGAGCGCAACGGCATCCAGTTGCACCAGGTGCTGGCCACGCACAACGGCCCGGACGGTGTGAACGGCTACCCGTTGCGACCGGACTGGTTGCCCTGATCACCTGCTGACTGCTGCCTGAAGCCGCGTCGGAAAAAGTCGGCGCGGCTTCTCGCGAACCGATTGACAAACAAGTTTTGTACGTACAAACTGATTTTGCCATGAGAGACGTCCTGTACCTGGAGCAGATCGAGCAGGCCGAAGTCCTGCTCAAGCCGCAGCGCGTTGAGGTGCTGCGGCAACTCGCCGAACCGCGCACCTGCACCGAGGTCGCGGCCCGACTCGACCAGACGCCACAGCGCGTCTACTACCACGTCAAGCAGCTCGTCGCGGCTGGCCTCGTCGAGCTGGTCAACGAACGCAAGGTCCGCGGCATCACCGAGGGGATCTACCAGGCGGCCGCCCGGTCGTACTGGCTGTCCCCCCGGCTCGTCGGCCGGATCGGCCTCCGCCGCGCCCGGGACGAGCTGAGCCTGGGCTACCTGCTCGACCTGATGGAGGAGGTCCAGGCCGACATCGCCGGTCTGGACCGGGCGGCGCCCGAGCTGCCCTCGATCGGGGTCTCCGGCGAGATCCGGGTGCCCGCCGAGCAGCGCCAGCAGTTCCTGCACGACCTGCAAACCGCACTCCAAGACCTGTTCACCCGCTACGGCGGCAGCGAGGGCGATGCCTTCAAGCTGGCCGTCGCCTGCTATCCGAAAGGCAACGACAATGAGTGACCCGTTGAAGGTCCAGGCCCGTCTCTCCGCACCGGTCGGGCGCGTCCGCGCGGCCCTGACCGACCCGGCCGAGCTGCGTCTCTGGCTGGCCGAGCACGCCGAGGTCGAGCTGCCCCAGCGGTACGAGTTCTGGGGCCGCTACACGCCCGAGGGCGATGCCCCGCACCAGCGGCTGCTGCACGCCGACGACGACACGCTGCGCTTTGGCTGGCTGCTCGACGGGGTGGAGACCACCACCGAGCTTCAGCTCACCGCCGAGGGCACCGACAGCACCGTGCTGACGCTGACCCAGAGCCACTTCGACTTCGCCGAGGCGATGAGCGGCTCCAGCATCCGGGGCGTGCTCCAGACGTACTGGGCGCTGTCCATCGCCAACCTGGCCGCGCACGTGGAGGGCAAGCCACTGCTGCCCCGCACCGACTTCACCTCCGCCGACCTGCGGGGCGAGCTGGTCATCGCCGCCCCCGCCGACAAGGTGTGGGAGTCGCTCACCGACTCCGAGCAGGCCAGCGCCTGGTTCGGCTACCCGATCGGCATCGAGCCCTGGGTCGGCGGCCGGTACGCCATGGGCGGCTTCGAGACCGGTTACGCGGCCAAGGTCATCGACCTGGAGCCCGGCCGACGGATGTCCATCGACTGGGGGCCGACCGGTGTGACGAGCTGGGAGCTGGTCGAGTCCGGTGGCCGCACCACGCTGACGTTCGTGCAGAGCGGCTTCGACGAGGCCAACCCCCCGTACGGGGCCTGGAGTGGGTCGGTTGCCGGGCTGTTCGAGCTGCGCCGCTTCCACGAGGTGCCGAACTGGCAGCCGATCTGGCTCGCCGAGGAGGTCCCCGGCCTGGAGCCCGCACCGGCCAACTGAGCGTCGCGCCATGCCCCTTGATCGCGCTCGATCACGGATGCAGTGGTCTCGTTCGCCCTGGAGGCCACTACATCCTGGATCGAGCGCGATCTTGTAGGTGCGGGGTGGGTCCGGGGGATCCGTCGGCGGAACCTGGTGACTTTTCGCGGCTGAGTGGGTACTGGCGGGCGATGTTCTTCATCTTTGGTCTGCGTACCAAGGTCGCCAGGTCCGGTGTCGTGCAGCAGGTCTGCCGGCACTGCGGCAACCAGGCCGCACAGGTGATCACCCGTCGTTCGACGAAATTCACCCTGTTCTTCATTCCCCTCATTCCGATCCGTACCCGGTACGCGCAGCAGTGCACGTTCTGCGGTGCGGAGTACGAGATCTCCAGGTCCGAGGCCGAGCGCCTCCCGGTCGGCTGATCGTCGATGGAACGTTTCCTCTGCTGGCTGATCGGCCGACCGACGCCATCTGTCGACGTGGCGGTGCACACCGTGGCCCGCCCGCCCTGCACCCCCGGCCGCCGCAGACGTCGCCGCGCCCGCCGCCCACTGGCCGGCACCGCGCTTCCCCGCTCTCCCTGGAACCGCTCCGCCGGGCGGTGACCGGGTACGCGGGCATGCATGGAAAGTCGGAATGTGGGCACTGTGGCGCGGGGCACCCCCGCCCCCATTCGGGGCAGGTTTACAGCGGCATCCACCAGGGGTGCCTGTCGAGGTTGGACAGTCGTTCCGGCTGACCCGGCGGGCACGGTCGGCCCTGGCGGCGTACCTGGGGGCTGGTTAGGCTTTCGGGGTTTGCCGTGGACCGGTCTTCCGAGGGTGCACGCACGATCGAAGAGCCGGAGCGACCGTGTCCCGACAGGACGGAAACCAGGCTGTGGGGCGGCTCAGCCCCGCTGGTGCTGTCGCCGCGGCCGCGGTCATCCTGGTGGAGGCATGCTGGCTGGTCGCCGCGTTGCCCGGAGCCGCGCTGGTCAGTGACATCGGCGCGCTGCTGGTGGCCGGTTGGGCGACGGTCGCGTGTGTCGGTGTGGCCCGTCGACATCCGGCCCCGCTGCGCAGATTCTGGATGCTGCTCGCCGTCACCATGGCGCTCGCCGCGCTGGGCCGGGCCATCTGGACTGCGCAACGTCTCGTCGGCGGCGACCTGCCGCACACACCGGTGGTCGGCGTGGTCTTCACCGCCGGCATCCTCACCGGTACGGCCGCGCTGCTCAGCTCACCGTCCGCGCCACGGACCGCGGTGGGGCGGGCCCGCACGTTGCTGGACGGGGTGATCGTCGCCCTGGCCCTGGTGCCGATCGCCTGGGTGCTGGTGTTTCGGGGGGTCGCCGCCGCCGAGTTGGCCGACCCGGCGCGCACGCTGGGCCTGCTCTACCCGATGTTCGACCTGATGCAGCTCACCATCCTGGTCGCGGTGGCCGGGCCGGCCCGGCCGATGTGGCGGCCGATGAGTCTGCTCGCGGCGAGCCTCACGCTGCGGGTCGTCGCCGACGTCGTCTACGTCTCGCTCGTCGCGCGTGCCGACTACGCCGCCGGTCACCCGATCGACCTGTGCTGGCCGGTGAGCTACCTGCTGATCGGCCTGGCCTCCCGCAACCCTCCGCCGCCGGACTGCGACGGCACCGACGACACCGCCGAGTCACCGCTGCCGCCCTGGTGGCGGGTGGCGTTGCCGTACCTGCCGGTGGGTGGGGCGATCGTCGCGGTGGTGCTGGCCCGCCGACCCACCGGGCAGACCCCGCATCTGATCTTCGTGACCATGATGGTCCTGCTCGCGGCTCTCGCCGTGCGGCAGGGGTTGGCCGCCAACGAGAACCTGCGGCTGGTGGTCCGGCTGCGCCGTCTCGCGTACGGGGACCAGCTCACCGGCCTGCCCAACCGGTTGCTGTTCAACCGGAGGCTGCGGCTGGCCCTGCGCGACGGCCGGCCCGCGGCCGTGCTGCTGCTCGACCTGGACGGGTTCAAGCAGGTCAACGACCGTTTCGGGCATGCCACCGGCGACACCCTGCTGACCGGACTGGCGGCCCGGATGCGGGCTGTCGTGGCCGACGACGGCATCATCGCCCGGCTCGGCGGGGACGAGTTCGCGGTGCTTGTCGACGGCGACCGGCAGGTCTCACCCGAGCGGCTCGCCGAGCGGCTGCTGGACGCGCTGCGACCCTCCGACGGTGAGGATGACGTCGGCGTGCACCCGTCGGCGAGCATCGGCATCGCCGAACTCGGCCCGCAGCACGCCTCGCACACCGACCTGCTGCGCGACGCCGACATCGCCATGTACGCGGCCAAGGCGGCGGGGAAGTCCGCGTACCGGACGTGCACCTCGGCGCTGCGTGAGTCGGCCGTGTCGCGGGCCGAGCTGATCGCCGATCTGCGCCGCGCGGTCGACGAGGATCAGCTGTGTCTGGAGTTCCAACCCATCGTCGACCTGGCCACCGGCGCGGTGCGCAGCGCCGAGGCGCTGGTGCGGTGGCGGCACCCCCGGTTGGGGATGCTGCCGCCGTCGAGGTTCCTGCCGCTGGCCGAGGAGACCGGGCTGATCCTGCCGATCGACAGGTGGGTGATCCACGAGGCGTGCCGGGCGGCGGCGACCTGGCGGGACCGGGCGCCGGACGCGACGGTGGCGGTGAACATCGCCGCGGCGCACCTGCGCCGTCCGGACCTGATCGCCACGGTCACCGCTGCCACCAGCGCCGCCGGGCTGGCGCCGCGGGCGTTGACCCTGGAGTTGACCGAGTCGGCGCTGATCGAGGGCACCGAGGCGGTGTTGGAGCGACTGCACCAGCTCCGGGAGCTGGGCATCAAGATCGCCATCGACGACTTTGGTACGGGTTACTCGTCGCTGAGCTACCTGCACCGCATCCCGGCGACCGAGTTGAAGATCGACAGATCGTTCGTGACCCGGCTGGGGTCGGACGACCGCGCGTACGCCACCGTGGAGATGGTGACCCGGTTGGCCGGCGCGTTCGACCTGACGGTCGTCGCCGAGGGGGTGGAGACCGAGCGTCAGCACGAGGCGGTCGCCGCGATCGGCTGCCCGCGCGGTCAGGGCTATCTGTACGGGCGGCCGGACGCGCCCGCCATGGTGGGCCAGAATCGGGCTTGACCCTGACGTAGCGGCAGGCGGGAGCCTGGTTTCCGGAAGGGAGGGGAACCATGGCGTACACGGTGGGTCAGGTGGCGAAGGTCGCTCGCGTGACGGTGCGGACTCTGCACCACTACGACGAGATCGGCCTGCTCTCGCCCAGCGGGCGGACCCCGGCGGGTTACCGCCGCTACGACGACGCGGACCTGGAACGGCTGCAACTCGTCCTGTACTACCGGGAGCTGGGTTTCCCGCTTGAGGAGATCACCGCGATCATCGACGACCCGGCGGCCGACCCGGCCGCGCACCTGCGCCGCCAGCACGAGCTGCTGACGGGCCGGCTGAAGCGGTTGCAGGCGATGGTCGAGGCGATCGAGTTCGCGATGGAGGCGAGCAACATGAACATCCAACTCACCCCGGAGGAGCGGTTCGAGGTCTTCGGTGACGCCGACCCGGAGCAGTACGAGGCCGAGGTGAAGCAGCGTTGGGGTGACACCGACGCGTACCGGGAGTCGAACCGGCGGGTCTCCCGCTACACCAAGGAAGACTGGCTGCGGAACAAGACGGAGAACGAGGACTGGGGGCGGCGGATCGTCGCGCTGATGGCCTCGGGCGCGCCGGCGGACAGCCCGGAGGCGATGGACCTGGCCGAGGAGCACCGGCAGCTCATCAACCGCTGGTTCTACGAGTGTTCGTACGAGATGCAGACCGCGTTGGCCGACATGTACCTGGCCGACGAGCGGTTCACCGCGTACTACGAGAAGATCGCGCCGGGGTTGGCCGTGTACCTGAACGAGGCCATCCACGCCAACGCGATCAGCCGCGCCTGATCGGCCCGGGACGGCGGCGGGGTGCGGTCCGGCTACTCTGGCCGGACCGCCACCGCCCCCGGGGAGACGACCGTGCAGAAGCCGAAGCTGATCGCCGCCGGTGCCATCCTCGCGGTGGCGGTCGCCGCTGGGGTGTGGGCACTCGTGGCCACCGGCGACGAACCCGACGCGGGTCGCGCGCCGGCGTCAGCGGCACCGACCGACCCGGTGGGTGTGCTGACGGCCGCCGCCGCGAAGGTCGACGAGCGGACCTACAAGCTGACGTTGGGCACCGGCGGGACAGCGGGCGGCGACGGCACGGTGGTGCTCTGGGACCCGACGACGAAGCGTGGCCTGGAGACCACCTCGCTCAAGGTGCCCACCGGTGAGGTGAAGATCGAACGGCTCACCACCGGGCCGGACGTCTACGTGCGGATCAGCGCCCCGGACCGCCGCGTCCCGGTGTGGGACGGCAAGACCTGGTGGCACGTCGGGTCGCCGGGTTCGCCGTCCGCCCAACAGGGCTTGGACAACACCAAGCTCGCCGGCACGCTCAGCACGGCGGCGGCCGTCCGGCAGACCGGGGTACGGGAGTACGCCGGCACGCTGGACCTGCGGGAGAGCAGCGCGGTGCTCGGCACCGGGGTCGGCGGAAGGCTCGGCGACCGGGCCGGGGCGGTGCCGTTCACGGCGGCCGTCGACGACCAGGGCCGGTTGGTCCGCTACCGCATCGAGTTGGCCAGGGAGCAGTCGGAGACCGCCCAGCTCGAACTGACGTACTCGGACTTCGGGTTGTCGGTGTCGGCGGATCCGCCGGCGGCCGACCTGGTCGGCGAGAATCCGCCGGCGAACATCCCGGGCGCCTGACCGTCGGTCACTCCTCGACCGCGCCGGCGCTGGGGGTGACCAGGAAGTCGTAGACGGTGCGGGCCATCCGGCGGACCGTCTCGTCGCCGCTGGCCATCGGGCCGGCGGTGAGGAACGCGACGGCGGTCTCGGTGCCGGGGATCAGGTAGTAGCCGACGTCATGGGAGGCGTCCGGCAGGTCACCGGTCTTGTGGGCCACCGGCACCCCGGGTGGCAGCGCCGCCGGGATCTTGGTGTTCAGGGTCTGCTCCCGCATGAACCCGACCATCAGGTCACGGGAGGCGGGGGTGAGGATCTCGCCGTCCCAGACCGCCCCGAGCAGGGACACCACGTCGTCGGGGCTCGTGTAGTTCTCCTCGCCGCGTTGCGCCGCCGCGCTGTCGAGCATCCGGCGGGCCAGGATGGTCGATCGTTGGTTCATCGAGTCGATCAGCGCGTTGACCGGGGCGAACCCGCCGAGGTAGGTGATCAGCACGTTCGCGGCGACGTTGTCGCTGTACTTGATCAGATACTGGGCGAGCCGATGCAGGGTGACCACCTGCGGGAACGTCTCGAACTGGAGCTGACCGGTGCCGCCGACCACGTCCTCCGGGGTGACCAGTACGCCGTCGTCGAGTGAGACCTGTCCACAGTCGACCCGGCGGAGCAGCTCGACGAGGATCCACAGCTTGATCACGCTGGCGGCCTTGGGGCGCAGCGCGCCGTTGACGGCGATCTGCTGGTCGCCGTACCGGCCGGACAGGTCGCGGACGGTGACTCCGGCCGGGTTGAGACTCGCGTCGGCGACCACCCGGGCGAGCTGTCCGCTGAGCGGGAACAGCCGGGCTCCCGCGACCGGGTCGGTGGGCGGCTGCGGACTGGTGACCACCACGCCGGTCAGCTCGACCGGCGGGCGGTGCTGGGGGATCACCTCGAGCGTGCCCTCGCTGCGGCCGGTCAACGGCACCCGGTAGCGGTAGGCCGTGCCCCCGACGACGACCGCGCCGCTGGCCACCCCGGCGGCGACGAGCATGCCCGGGTCGGCGACCCGTCCGGTGTCACCGTCACAGGCCCGGTAGCGCACGGTGTGCCCGAGCGAGTCCACCGCGAACACCCCACCGGGAAACGACAGCCAGGACACCTCGCTTGTCGGCGCCCGCTCCGGCGTCGGCTCGACACCGGGCTCATGGCCCTGCCCGCCGCTCGGCTCGACCGCGTGCCCCGACTCGGCCGGCCGCGCCGGGTCCGCGCCGGGACCGGGGCCGTCCGCGGTGGCCGGCCCGGTCGTGGCCAGCACGGCGAGCGCGACCGCCGCCGCCAGCCCCTTCCGAGGTACGCGGACAGGGGCTGGCGGCGGTGAAGATGAGGACCTGTTGTCGCTTTTTTTCACGTTTGTACGATATGAAGCGCTGCGGAGCGGTGCGACAAGCGAGGTCGGCGTCACCCGTCCGGGCGGCGATGTCCCCATGAGCGTGATGACTCACAGGTATAAAGATGACTCACCGGCATCAACCTCATCAGAGGCACCGACCCCCGGAGGTCCCCATGTTGATCATCGCAGGCAGCCTGCGGGTTGAACCCTCCGCACGCGAGGCGTACCTGTCCGACTGCGAAAAGGTCATCGCGCAGGCGCGCGCCAGCGCCGGCTGCCTCGACTTCCTGCTTGCGGCCGACCCGTTGGAGCCGGGACGGATCCACGTCTACGAACGCTGGGAGTCCGCGGAGCAGTTGGCCGCGTTCCGTGGCTCGGGGCCGAGTGACACGCAGGAAGCGGAGATCCTCGACGCCGATGTGCAGCGCTACCTGATCTCCGGCGTCGAGGCACCCTGACCCGGGTCACCCACGGCCGGAGGTTCACATCGGCGGTCCCGATGCGGGCTCGGGTTCCGCGGGCAGGCCGGGCGCCAGCCGGCGGATCGAGGCGAAAGCGGGCGTCAGCGCTTCGTACAGCTCGGCGAACAGTGGCAGCAGCGCCGCGTACGTGGCGGCGGCGGCCGGGTCGGGGCGGATCGTCTCCTCGATCCGGACGAGGTCGGCGGCGACGTCGATGCTGGGGATCAGCCCGAGCGCCTGCATGCCGAGCAGTGCCGCGCCGAAGCTGGACCCCTCGTGTGCGGCCGGAAAACTCACCGGCACGCCGAGCACGTCGGCGAGCATCTGCCGCCACAGGCCGCTGCGGGCGAAGCCGCCACCGGCACGGATCTCGCGGACCTCGTTGCCGGCCGCCCGTACCGAGCTGAGCACCAGGGCGAGTTGCTGGCAGACCCCCTCCAACGCGGCACGGATCAGGTGCTCGCGGCGGTGGCTGTGGGTCAACCCCACGTACGCCCCGCGCGGCAGGGCGCTCCAGTGTGGTGCCCGTTCGCTGTGCAGGTACGGCAGCATGATGAGCCCGCCCGAGCCGGCCGGCGCGCGGGCCGCCAGGGCGACCAGGTCCTCTTCGGAGTGCTCACCCAGATCCGGCGCGAGCGCCTCGCCGGCCCACTTGAGGACGATGCCGCCGTTGTTGATCGCACCGCCGACCGCCCAGCGGTGCTCGGTCAGCGCGTAGCAGAACACGCCGCCGAGTGGGTCCACCCCGGGCCGCTCGACCATCACCCGCATCGCGCCGCTGGTGCCGATCGAGCAGGCCACCATGCCGGGATGCACCGCGCCCAGGCCCAGGTTCGCGAGCGGGCCGTCGCCCGCACCGACCACCACCGGGGTGCGCTCCGGCAGGCCGGTGGTGGCCGCGGCCCGCGGGGTGAGGCCGGGCAGCACGGCGGTGGTGGCGACCAGTTGGGGCAGTTGCTCCTCGGTGATGCCGGCGATGGTCAGCGCCTCGCTGTCCCATTCCAGCCGGTGGATGTCCAGCAGGCCGCTGGCCGAGGCGATCGAGTGGTCGGTGACCAGCGCGTCGCAGAGCCGCAGTAGCACCCAGTCCTTGATGCCCACCCAGTGCGCGACGCGCTCGAAGAGTTTCGGCTCCTGCTCGGCGAACCAGACCAGCTTGGGCAGCGGCGACATCGGATGCATCGGCGTGCCGGTACGCCGGTGCAGGGCCAGCCCGGACGGCACCGCCCGGAGCCGCTCGGCCTGCCGGATCGCGCGTGAGTCGGCCCAGGTCACCGACGGCGTGAGCGGGTTGCCGTCCGGGTCCAGCCCGATCAGGCTGTGCATGGCGGAGCAGAACGCCAACCCGGCCACCGGCTGGACCAGCTCGGCCACGACCACGCTCACCGACTTGAGCACCGCGTCGAGGATGAGGTGCGGGTCCTGCTCGGCGTAGCCGGGTTGCGGGTCGTTCAGCGGGTAGCCGACCGAGTGGCTGCCGAGCTGTCGCCCGTCGGTGTCGTACGCGACGGCCTTGGTGCTGGTGGTGCCGATGTCGACGCCGACGACCACTCCGGGCCGGGTGTCCTGTGGCACGCGCTCACCCCCTTCGCACGGCGGTGCGGCGGCGACGCCACCCGGCTGCGGTTGACGTTACCGAGACGGCGACGGCCCCCGCAGGACACGCGCACAGGACATCCGTCGACGCGACAGTATCGGCCTATCGTGTGGCTTTATCCGCCGATCGGGTATTTTGCCCCTTCCGGCGTGTCCGGGTGCCACGCCGCGTCTGTTGAACGGGGAGACACCCAGATTGGTGGCCTACGCGGCGAAGGAGTCGGCGTGGCAAAGACTGATTCAACGGGTTCCACCTGGCGGTACCGGTGGGCGCACCGGCAGAACGTGCGGCGGGTCAGCACGTTCCGGGGCGCCGAGACGGCCTGGCGGCGACGTGCCGACGAGCTGCGGCGACTGCGCGCTCTCGCCGCCGACTTCCAGGGCTCCGCCGCGGCCGGCGACGGCCTGCCCCTGGAGTTGACCGCCGACGAGGCGGTGCTGTGGGTGCTGCCCGCCGCGCAACTGGTCGAGGTACGGCACACCCCGGTGCTGCCCGCCCCGGACCTCACGGTCGCCCCGCCGACCGGACCACTACGCCCGCGCCGCCCGGACGGCGTACGCGTCACCGACACCGGCATGGCCGTGATCACCAGCCGTCGCCTGGTGCTGCTCGGCGGACGCGGCCGGCGCGACTGGGCGTACGGCCGGATGACCGGCCTGGCCCACGACCCCGCGTCGCCGGTCACGTTGATCCAGGTGCTGGACCGGCGGACGACCGCCGGGTTGCTGCTGCCCATCGACGCGGCGCCGGACTTCCGGTTCAAGCTGACCCTGGCCTTCGCCGACGCGATCGAACAGCGCGCCGCGGTGCTCGACCAACTCGACGAGATGATCGCCGAGCACGCCCAGCTCAAGCCGTTCCGGCCGGCCGTGGCCACCCCGGCGCAGGCCCGGCTCACGTCGTTCGTACCCGGTGGTCGCCGGACCATCGCGGTGGCGGCCGCGCTGGCGTTGCTGGTGCCGGCGGCGCTCATCGAGTCGAATCCGTCCGACCCGACCGGCGGCCCGGAGGTCGCCGCCGCCGCAACCCCCAGCGCGGAGCCCCTGCTGATCCGCCCGGCAGCCCCGGCGCTCACCCGCGTCACCCCACCGCCGAAGCCGACGACGTCGCCACGCTCGGCGCCCCGCACGACCGCCGACCCGCGTTGCGGGGCGCCGGAGAACCCCCTGGGGTACGGCTTCTGCGGCGGTACCCGGATCCGTCGGCCCGCCCCGGAGGTGTGCGACTGGTTCGACTGCGTGCCGCAGTTCTGGGCCGGGCGGGGTTACCTCGTGCAGTGTCGCGACGGTTCGGTCAGCCTGGCCGGTGGCGGAGCGAAAGCGTGCGGCGAGCACCGTGGGGTGCGGCGAACCATCACGAAGTGACCGATTTGGGAGTTAAAGTCTGCTTCGGTCGGTCACAATTGCCGAGTGGAGATCAGGTCTGACGATGGCGCGCGGGTGCGGATACGCCCCGTCGGCTACCAGCCTGGCATCGACCCGCCCGACGACCCCGACCGGGCCGCGCCCGGCTGGCACGACTGGCTGCTCATCGAGGTGGACGCCCGTACCGCCGACGGCCAGACCTGGTCGCACCACTACCCGAGCCTGATGGTCGAGGAAGCCCGCGCGTTCGGCGGCTGGCTGCGCGGGCAGGCCACCTCGGCGCTCGAATCGAACGCGCCACCGGCGATGGTCAGTTTCACCGAACCCAACCTGGCCCTCCGCTCCCGGGTGCTCCGCCGCCGCCGGCTGGAGCTGATCGTGGAGTTCTCCGCCGAGTCGCTACCGCCGTGGATGCGCCGCCCGTCCGGCGCGATCTACCCGTTGCTGCTCACCGTCTCGGCGGACGCCCTCGCGGCAGCCGCCGAGCAGTGGGCCGAGCACTGCGCGGCGTACCCGCCGCGGATCCGGTCGAGGTTCCCCACCGAGAACCCCGGGTCGGTGCACCATCCGCGCCGCGCGGGCTGAACGGCTCACCACGCGTTGTCCTTGTGGAGCCGGTAACGCCCTGCTCTGATGTGCGGTCATGGGTGCTGAGCAGGTCCACCGCACGGTGGAAGCGGTGTGGCGAATCGAATCCGGACGGGTCGTCGCCGCCCTGGCCGGGCTGGTCCGCGACATTGGCTGGGCCGAGGAGTTGGCCCAGGACGCCCTGGTCGCCGCGCTGGAGCAGTGGCCGCGCGACGGCGTACCGGCCAACCCGGGCGCGTGGCTGACCACCGTCGGCAAACGGCGGGCGATCGACGCGCTGCGCCGGCGGAGCCTGCTGGAACGTCGGGTGGCCGACCTCGGGCGCGACCTCGACGACGAGCGGTTCACCCCCGACTTCGACGCCGCGTTCGAGGAACGCATCGACGACGACCTCCTGCGGCTGGTGTTCACGGCCTGCCACCCGCTGCTGTCACCACAGGCGCGCGCGGCACTGACCCTGCGGGTGTTGGGCGGGCTGAAGACCGAGGAGATCGCCCGGGCATTCCTGGTGGCGGAGACGACCGTCGCGCAGCGCATCACCCGGGCCAAGAAGACGCTCGCCGAGGCGAAGGTGCCGTTCGAGGTGCCCGGCGTGGCCGAGCGCGGCGAACGGCTCGCCTCCGTGCTGGAGGTCATCTACCTGATCTTCAACGAGGGCTACTCCGCGACGGCCGGCGACGACTGGATGCGCCCGGCGCTCTGCGCGGACGCGCTGCGGCTGGCCCGCCTCGTGCAGGAGCTGATGCCCGAGGAGCCGGAGGTGCACGGGCTGGCCGCGCTGCTGGAGATCCAGGCGTCGCGGACCGCCGCCCGGGTCGACGCCGACGGCGAGCCGATCCTGCTGCTGGAGCAGGACCGGGGGCGCTGGGACCGGCTGCTGATCCGTCGTGGCCTCACCGCGCTCGGCCGGGCCAGAGCGGCGAACGGCCCACCCGGCCCGTACACCCTCCAGGCGGAGATCGCGGCCTGCCACGCGCGCGCGGCTACCCCGCAGGAGACCGACTGGGCGCGCATCGCCGCCGGCTACGCGGAGCTGGCCCGGGTCGTACCGTCCCCGGTCGTGGAGCTGAACCGGGCCGTCGCGGTCTCCTTCGCCGACGGCCCGGCCGCCGGTCTGGAACTGGCCCGGGCGCTGGCCGACGAGCCGGCGCTGGCCGGCTACCACCTGCTGCCCAGCGTGCTCGGTGACCTGCTGGCCAAGCTGGGCCGCCACGACGAGGCGCGCGCCGAGTTCGAACGGGCCGCCGAGCTGACCGGCAACGAACGCGAACGCGCGCTGCTGCGCGCCCGCGCGGCCGACTGCGCCCGCGGGGTCACGCCAACCCGGTGAAGAATTCTTCGACAGTCATGTCGTATCCCGCCCCGACCGCTCGACGCGTCAGCGAAAGCCGGCTCGCACCGGCAAGGGGGACCGGCGACCGGCCGGCACGAAGAAGGAGAGCGACATGACGACGACGGCGAAGGCGACGAGCGCGGGGTCCGCGGTGGCGGGCGACGACTCCCGGCGTACGACGACCAGGGCGCTGTTGGCCGGCGGAGCCGCCGCCGGCCCGCTGTTCGTGGTGGTGGCCGCCGCCCAGGTGCTCACCCGCGACGGGTTCGACCTGAGCCGGCAGCCGCTCAGCCTGCTGGCCCTGGGTGACCTGGGTTGGATCCAGATCGCCAACTTCGTGTTGACCGGGCTGCTGGCCCTGGCCGGCGCGGTGGGGCTGCGCCGGACGCTGCGGGGTGAGCCGGGCGGGACGTGGGGTCCGGCGTTGATCGCCGTGCACGGCCTCGGCCTGGTCATCGGCGGGGTGCTGGTCTCGGACCCGAGCATGGGCTGGCCGGCCGGCGCGCCGGAGGGCACGCCCGACACGGTGAGCTGGCACGCCATCGGTCACGGTGTCGGGGCGGGGCTGGCCTTCGGTTCGCTGCCCATCGCCTGCCTGGTCTTCGCCCGCACCTGGTGGCGGGCCGGGCAGCGTGGTTGGGCCGCCTACTCGCTGGGCAGCGCGACGGCCATTGTCGCGATCCTGGCCTGGCCCGACCAGGACACCCTCAGCATCCGGATGGCGCTCGCCTGTCTCGTCACCTTCGGCTGGCTCACCGCGCTCTGCGCTCGACCGTTCACCCGCTGACCCGTCATTCATCGATCAGGAGAGGAGCGCACCGATGCGCTACATGATGATGCACAAGCTCGACGAGAACCTGCCCGGAGCGTTCAACCCGAGCCCGGAGTTCATGGCCCGGATGGAAGGTTTCATGAAGGAGGTCGCGCAGGCCGGGATCCTGGTCGCCGCCGAGGGGCTCTGCCCGACCGTCACCGACGCCACCCGGATCACCGTGAGCGGCGGCACGACCACCGTCACCGACGGGCCGTTCACCGAGACCAAGGAACTGATCGCCGGGTTCGCGCTCGTCGACGTGCGTTCCCACGAGGAGGCCGTGCAGTGGGGACGGCGGTTCGTCGACGTCTTCGCCGAGACGATCGGCGAGGTGGAGGTGGACATCCGCCGGGTCTACGAGGCTCCCGAGGCCGGCCAGCACGGCTGACCTCGTCGCGCCGCCGCCCGGGTCACCCGGGCGGCGGTCCGACGTTCAGGCCCGGCCGGGGGTATGGGTAGGGTGATCGTCGTCAGCCACGAGAAGGAGGTGAGCCCGGTGACCACCCGACGTCAATCCTGGGCGCTCTTCTCGGCCGTCCCCCTCAGCTGACCACTCGCGTCGGGGAGTGCGCCCTCCTTTCTCGGAGGACACATGTCCATCTCCCCGTTCCGCATCGACGTACCCGATGCGGTCCTCGACGACCTGCGGACCCGACTGGCCCGTACCCGCTTCACCGACCGCAGCGGCCACCGGCCGTGGCAGGGCGGCGTCGACCCCGACTACCTGCGGGACCTGGTGTCCTACTGGCACGACGGGTTCGACTGGCGAGCGCGCGAAGCCGAGCTGAACGCGTACCCCCACCACCTGGCAGTCGTCGGCGGCCGGAAGCTGCACTACCTGCACGTCCGGGCGGCGCGCCCGGCCGGTGCGCCCACGCCGTTGCCGTTGCTGCTGAGCCACGGCTGGCCCAGCAGCTTCGTCGAGATGCTGCCGCTTGTCGACCGCCTGACCGACCCCGATCGGTCCGGCGGCGCGTTCGACGTGGTGGTGCCCTCGCTGCCGGGCTTCGGCTTCTCGGAGGTCCCGGACGAGCCGGTGACCCGGGCGCTCCTCGCCCGGACCCTGCACGAGCTGATGACCGAGGTGCTCGGCTACGAGCGGTACGGTGCTTTCGGCGGCGACGTCGGGGGTGTGGTGACCGGCTGGCTCGGCGCCCTGTACCCGGAGCAGGTCGTCGGCATCCACCTGATCCACCCACCGTTCCCGGCCAGCTTCGACGCCCGTCCACTGTCAACGGCCGAGCAGGCGTACCTGGACGCCGAGGCCGCGTACGACGAGACCGACGGCGGCTACAGCGCCATCATGGGCACCCGCCCGGACACCCTCGCGGCGGCGCTCGCCGACTCACCGGCCGGGCTGGCCGCCTGGCTCGTCGACAAGTACCGGGACTGGACCGACAACCACGGCGACCTGGCGAACAGCGTCGACCGGGACACCCTGCTCACCATCATCACCCTCTACTGGGTGACCGGCTCGATCGGCTCGTCGTTCCGGCAGTACGCCGACTTCGACCACAACACCCCACGACCCATGATCGAAGTGCCGGCGGCGTTCACGGTGAGCACCGAGCCCTCGCAGGCCAACTTCCCGCGCGAGATCGCGGAGCGGGCCTGCACCGACATCCGGCACTGGAGCGAGCCGGGCCGGGGCGGGCACTTCCTGCCGTTGGAGGAGCCGGACCTGTTGGCCGACGAGCTGAGGCGTTTCTTCACCTCGCTGCACGGGTGATGTCCGACGGCGGAGCCGCGCTCAAGACGGCCGGCTCCGCCGCCTGGCCTCGGTCGTGCCCGCCAAGGGGCCTATTACATCAAATCAGTTTGATGTAATGTGCGGCTGTGATGTCAGAGACAGCCGGCACCAGCGCACCGCCCGGGTTCGTGACCGCCGTCGGGCACCCGGTGCGGTGGCGTTTGATCAGCGAGCTGGCCCACAGTGACCTTGCTGTGCACGAGCTGACGGCGCTGCTCGGTCAACCGCAGAACCTCGTCTCCTATCACCTCGGCAAACTGCGCAGGGCCGAGTTGGTGACCGCGCGGCGCAGCAGCGCCGACGGCCGCGACACCTACTATTCGCTCGCCCTGGCCCACTGCGGCGACCTGCTGTCCGGCACCGGCGCTGCCCTGCACCCCGGGCTGCGGCTCACTCCGCCCACGCCGGCCACCGCGGTGACCGGACGAGTGCTGTTCCTGTGCACGGGCAACAGTTCACGGTCGCAGATGGCCGAGGCGCTGCTGCGGGAACGCACCTCCGGCACCGTGGCGGCCTACAGCGCCGGAAGCCAACCCAAGCCGGTCCATCCGCACGCGACAAGCGCCATGGCGGCACGCGGCATCGACCTGACCAAGGCGCTGCCCAAACACGTGGACGAGTTCGCCGGTCAGCGATTTGACGTCGTGATCACCCTGTGCGACCGGGTCAAGGAGGTCTGCCCCGAGTTCCTCGGACAGTCACGGCTCGTGCACTGGAGCATCCCGGACCCGGCCGCCGATCCCGACGGGTTGCCCGCTTTCCAGCGGGTCGCCGACGACCTCGCCCAACGCGTCAGTTTCCTGCTGCACGCACTCGCCGCCCACGAGAGAAGGCATCATGACCAGCCCCATCAATGACAACACCGTGAGCGCGCGCTACCTCGTCGATGACGTCGCCGCCGCGATCGACTTCTACACCACCCACCTCGGCTTCACGTCGGCCCACGCATTCCTGCCCGCTTTCGCCGACGTACGACGCGGCAACCTGCGGCTACTGCTGTCCGGCCCGGACAGTTCCGCAGGGCGGTCCATGCCGGACGGACGCCGTCCGCACCCTGGCGGCTGGAACCGCATCCACCTGATCGTCGCCGACGTCGACACGGAGGTTGCCCGGCTGCGCGCCGCCGGAGTTGCCTTCCGCAGCGACGTCATCGCAGGTCCGGGTGGCCGACAGATCGTCCTGGACGACCCGGCCGGCAACCCCGTCGAACTCTTCGCGCCCGCACCTGCCTGACCTGTCCGTCAATTCTCTCCTTTCGGGCGCAACGGGATGCATCGATCGTGGTTGCGTTCCCTGTCACGTACATGAGCGGTTGTACCGCGCGTGACCGTGACCTCTGTGGCCTGCGCCCCCTGGCGGATCGCCTGGGCCGAGCGCGAGAACGAGCGCCGGCAGCGCGCGTACCGCGACGCCACCGACGCCTGGCTGCGCCGCGACGACCACCTGACCCGGCTCCGCATCGAGGCCGCCGGCTTCCTCGGGTGTACGCAGCCCCGCATCGGCCTACCGGTGGACCTCGACCACGACGAACTCGTCTTCCGCGTCCTTCCCGTCGCCACGCTCGTCGAGGCCGAGGCGCGGCACGTCCCCGGCCTGCCCAGCCCGGGTCCCTGCGACTTCGCCGACACCGTGCACGCGGCACTGCCAGCGGGCCTGCGGGTGCTCGACACCGGGATGGCCGTCGTGACCAGCCGCCGCGTGGCCTTCGCCGGCCGCGAGCATCGGCGCGAGTGGCGGTACGCGGACCTGCTCGGCCCCGCCCACCACCCCGACGTGCCGGTCACCCTGCTGCCCGTAGACGGCCGCGGATCTGCCGAGTCCGCGCGACCTCGGCACCGACTCTCCGGGCTGCTGGTTCCGGCCAGCGCCGTGGTGAACTTCCGCTTCTATCTCACCCTCGCGGCCACCGCCGATCGCGCCGCCGTCAGCGCGCAGGTCGACGCCCTGCTGGCCGCCCACCGACACGCCCGGCCCGCGCCTCCGGTGTCGGCGGCACCCGACGACGCGCCATCGACAGCGGTCCGCCTCGACCGCCGGACCCTCGCCGTCGCCGCCGTCGCGACCGTGGTGTTCGCGACGCTGGCCCCCGGCACCGTGGGACCACAGCAGGCCGGCCCTCTGCGACGGGCGGAAGCGGCGACCATCGCGACGGGTGAGCCGATCGTGCGGAACACCGCGACGCGTACACCTTCCGTCCTGGGGGTGGCGAGCCCGAGCACGCCGGTGCATCCGGTACGGCCTCTGGCGGCCGGTCCGCAGCAGCCCGCCGCGCCGGTCCCGTCCGCCGCTGTGCTGGCTGCGCCGGCCCCCACCACCGTTCCGGTGCCGCTCACCGAGCCGGTGCCAACCACCGTTCCGGTGCCGTTCACCGAGCCGGCACCGACCATCGCGCCCACTCCGTCCAGTGCTCCCGCCCCGTCGGCCAGCGCGACGCCGACGCCAGCTCCGACGCCGACCGACCCGCCCACCGCGGCCTGGCCGGGCTCACCGTCGCCGACCGCGACGCCCGACCCCGCGCTGGTGATGGCGTGCCTGGATTCTCTGCTGCCGCTTGTGGACCGGCTGCTCTGCCCGCCGACCGGCCGTGATGCAGGGCCGATGCGGTCGGGTCAGCTCGTGGCGCCGAAGTCGGGGAGGGTGAGGGAGCCGTCCGGGCCGAGGGTGAAGCCGGGGTTCCAGGCGATCTCCCAGACGTGACCGTCCGGGTCGGCGAAGTAGCCGGCGTAGCCGCCGTAGAACGTCTCCCGCGCCGGCTGGGTCACCTCGGCGCCGGCCTTGCCCGCGGTCGCCATCACCTCGTCGACCTCCGCCCGGGAGCGGACGTTCTGGGCCAGGGTCATGCCGCCGAAGCCGCCGGTGTCCGGGTTGGGGACTCCCGCGTCGGCGGCCAGCTTGTCTCGGCTCCACAGCACCAGGGCCAGGCCGCCCGCCTGGAGGAAGACCGTCTCCTCGACCTCCTGGCCCTGCCAGCCGAGGTGTTCGTAGAAGGCTTTGGCGCGCGCCAGGTCCGAGACGCCGAGGGTGATCAGACTGATCCGCTGCTCCATCCTCGTAACCTAACGCGCCAGCGCCCGGGGGCGCGGCAAGGTAGACCAGAGCAATCCGAGGAATCTACACTCTTCTCTGTTAACGCTCACACTCGTCCCAGTGCTGAGGCAGTGACGCCATGCCGATCTGACGATCGGTGCCCGCCGGGTGAACACCCGGCAGCCGGCGGCTGCTCGGTCCGGCCGGCCCCGCCCCAGACGGTTGCCGGCTGCCCGTGGCGGCCCCACCGGCCGGCCCATGCCCTCGGCCAGCTCGACCAATCCAGGGGAGACAGCTATGCGAACGAGGGCACGATGGCTCGCGACGCTCGCCGCGCTCGGTGTGGTCATCGCCGGCGTGGTGGCACCCACCGGTCCGGCCAGCGCGGAATCCAACGGCGGGGTACGGGTGATGCCGCTCGGCGACTCCATCACCGAGGGCACCCAGGTGCCGGGCGGGTACCGCATCGGGCTCTGGCAGCGTCTCGCCACCAACAGGTACACGGTGGACTTCGTCGGATCGCAGTTCAACGGGCCGGCCAGCCTGGGTGACCACGACCACCAGGGGCATCCCGGCTGGCGCATCGACCAGATCGACGCGAACATCGTCGGCTGGCTGAACACCCAACGACCGCAGACCGTCCTGCTGCACATCGGCACCAACGACATCCTGCAGAACTACAACGTGAGCACCGCGCCGAACCGGCTCTCCAACCTGATCGACAAGATCACCAACACCGCGCCCACCGCCGAGGTGTTCGTGGCGCAGCTCATCCCGCTCTCCAACAGCGGCCAGGAGGCGGCCAACCGCACCTTCAACGCGGCGATCCCCGGCATCGTCCAGAGCAAGGTCAACGCCGGCAAGCGGGTGCACCTGGTCGACATGCACAGCGCCCTCACCACCGCCGACCTGATCGACGGCGTCCACCCCACCGCCGGCGGCTACGACAAGATGGCCGCCCGCTGGTACAGCGCCTTGCAGTCGGTGCCCGGCAGCATCGGCAACCCGGGCAGCGGCGGCGGACAGACCACCACGATCGTGGGCACCCGGTCCGGCAGGTGCGTCGACGTCCCCGGCTACTCCACCACCAACAGCACCCAGCTGAACCTGTGGGACTGCCACGGCGGCACGAACCAGCAGTGGACCTACACGTCCAGCAAGGCGCTCACCGTCTACGGCAACAAGTGCCTCGACGCCGCCGGCAACAGCACCGCCCCGGGCACCCAGGTCACCATCTACGACTGCCACGGCGGCACGAACCAGCAGTGGAACGTCAACGCGAACGGCACGATCACCGGCGTGCAGTCCGGCCTCTGCCTGGACCCGTACAACCAGGGCACCGCCAACGGCACGAAGCTCGTCCTCTGGACCTGCACCGGCCAGGCCAACCAGCAGTTCAGTCGCCGATGAAACAGCCAACACGGTGGCTGACGACCGCGCTCGCGGCGGTCCTCGGCCTGGCGCTGGCGACAACCACCCGGGACGCGGCCGCCGCCGACAGCCCCTACCAACGGGGTCCGGATCCGACCGCGGCCAGCGTCACCGCCACCCGCGGCCCGTTCGCCACCACGCAGGCGACCGTGCCCGCGGGCCACGGCTTCAACGGCGGGTACGTCTACTACCCGACCGACACCAGCCAGGGCACCTGGGGTGCGGTCGCGATCGTGCCCGGCTACTCCGCCCTGTTCGCCAACGAGGAAGCCTGGATGGGTCCCTGGCTGGCGTCCTTCGGGTTCGTGGTGATCGGCATCGAGACCAACAGCCGCACCGACGGCGCCGACGCCCGTGCCACCCAGTTGCTCGCCGCACTGGACTACCTCACCCGCACCAGCCCGATCCGCGACCGGGTCGACGCCAACCGGCTCGGCGTCATGGGCCACTCGGCGGGCGGCGCCGGCACCCTCCTCGCCGCCCTCCGGCGGCCGACCCTGAAGGCGGCGGTCGGCCTCGCGCCAGGTACGCCCGGCAACAACCTGAACATGTCCACCACCCAGGTCCCCACCATGCTCCTGTCGGGACAGAACGACGGCACTGTCACGCCGTCGTACGTGCAGGGCATCTACAACACGCTGCCCGCCGGCGTGGAACACGCCTGGGCGGAGCTGGCCGGCAACGACCACCTCTCGTTCACCAGGCCGAACCCCACCGAGATGCGACTCCTGATCCCCTGGCTCAAGACGTTCCTGGACAACGACACCCGCTACACCCAGTTCCTCTGCCCACTGGCGAACAGCAGCGGCGTTTCGCGGTACAACGCCACCTGCCCCCTGGTGCCGCCGGACGGCCCGCCGGCACCGCCCACGTCCGCGCCGCCCACGTCCACCCCGCCCACCACGGGTACGCCGACCACGCCGCCACCCTCCGGCGCCCCCTGTACCGCGACCTACCGCACAGTCAACTCGTGGTCCGGCGGCTTCCAGGGCGAAGTCACCGTGACCGCAGGCACCGCCCACATCAACGGCTGGACCGTCAGGTGGGAACTGAACAACGGCCAGAGCATCAGCCAGGTCTGGAGCGGCACCCTGAGCACCAGCGGCTCCACCGCAACGGTCCGCAACGTCTCCTACAACGGCTCGCTCGACTCCGGTGCCACGACGAGCTTCGGCTTCCTCGCCTCGGGTACGCCAGCCACCACCTCACCGACCTGCACCAGCCCCTGACCAACCGCAGGACGTAACCGCGAGTCGTGCGGCTCCGATCGGAGCCCACCTGTCGATCGCCGCGCCCCCGGCCAGCGTCATGCGACGCCAGCGTCGAGGGCGCGGCGGCTCGTGCGCCCTTCGGCCCACCGTGGACGGCTGCGGTAGGGCGGGCCGAGCGGTGCGGGACAGCGCCAGCAGGGAGCCCGGTACTAAAATCTCGCCTTGCCGTCAGCATGCGGCTGGCCGACACGGGGAGGTGTCATGCGGCGTCGCCAACTGCTGGCGTCCGGGGTGTTCGCGGCGATGGGGCTCAGTGCTGGGGAGCTGTTGAGAGCTGCCCCGGCCGCCGCCGAACCGGCCTTGCTGAAGAGCGTCGGCGTCCAGCTGCCGGTGGACGACCTGCGGGCGATCGAGCTCGACGAAGCGCGCGGCCGCCTATACATCGCACAGGGGGTTGGTGGCGCACTGCCGCTGGTGGTGACCGATCTCGACGGCCGCCTGCTGTCCCGGGTCACCGCGGTCGCTGACATTTCCGACCTCGTCCTCAGTGCCGACGGACGCTTCCTGTACGCGGCCCAGGGCTTCAACCGGATCATCGCGTTGGATGCCGCCACGCTCACCATCATCGCCAGCTATCCCGCACCCGTCGGCACCCACCTGTACACGGTCGAACCGACTGGCGAGAAGGTCGTCGGCGGGTTCATCGACGCCGGTATCGGCTCCGGCGGTCTGCTGGTCTGGTCCGCGCCCGGAACCTCGCCGGTGGTCTACACCGCGGGTCCCAACTACCATCCGATCATCGACGCCAGCCCCGGCGCGCCCGGTCTCCTCGTCGCCGGCGACACCGGGTACTCGCCCGTCACCACGTATGTCATCGATGTCTCCGGTGACAGCCCGACGATCGTCGCACAGCGGGACTACACCGGCAGCAACCTCATCGACTACGCCGTGAGCCCGGACGGCACCGAAGTGGTGGAGACGGTGGGCAGCCCGTACGAGCACCACTCGTACCGGCTGCCGGATCTCGCCGACGCCAACGTCTATCCGAGCGGCGTCTATCCGCAGGACGCCGCCTGGTCCGGGGACGGCTCGACCGTCGCCATCGGCCGCGCCTCGACCGCCTCCGGTGCCGCCGATGTCTACCTCTACGCCAAGGGCAGCACGGTCCCGACGTACGCCGTCGACTTCCGCAGCGGCGACAGCCTCTGGGAGGGAACGCTGCTGGTTAACCGGGACGGCACCCGGGCCTGGGCGGTCACCTCGACCGATCCCTACCAGGAAACTCAGCTGCTGCACTCCTTCGGGCCGGCGCGCCCGCCGACGCCGCCGGTCACCGACCTGGCCGTCACCGCCCAGTTCGGGGGCGGCAAGGACAAGCAGACCGCGCAGCTCACCGTGACGTGGAGTTCGCCCATCGGTGACGACAACTACTGGTGGATCACCGCGTCGACCAACGGCGGGGCCGAGCGGGAGTTCTGGCGCGGCAAGCTGGACGCCACCGGCAGATACACCCTCACCTACTCGCTGCCGCGCGGCACCACCGTCTTCACGGTCCGGTACCGCGACTACTACCAGTTCTACCCGGACGGCTACGCGACCGCGACGCTGCAACGATGAGCGCGCCGGCGACAGCGCGGGCCAGCTCGGCCGCCGGCCCTGGCCAGTAGGGCAACTCCGGCCCCGGAATTCCCTCGCGGCTACGCCCTGCTGTCGCAGACCTGCACTCTTCAGGCCGGCCAGCAGGGGTACGTGTCGCGGAGCAAGTTCATCGCGGGTGCCCGCGGTGCTCGCGCACCCCGACACCTGAAACTCCCGCCACCCTCGACGGCCAAGCATCCGAAAAGGCTTGGCGGGCGACTGTAGTCTGCACAACGGGTAGCGAAGGCCACCCGGAAGAGTGATGGGGTGCGCGCCCTGGGCGCTCCAGGCCAGACGACTGTGGTGTCGAACGCACGGGGGGAACCATGTTCGAGCGGCTGGGCAAATTCGTTGTGCGCAGAGCGTGGTGGGTGATTGCCGGGTGGGTGGTGGCGGCGGCAGCCATCATCCTCACCACACCATCGCTCAGCGACATCACCTCGGCGGATCAGGAAAGCTTCCTGCCCCGCTCGTACGAGTCCGTGCAGGCTACCGAACTCGGGCAGAAGGCGTTTCCACAGCAGGCCACCGCGACCGCGGTCATCGTGGTCAAGCGCGCCGACGGGCAGAAGCTGACGCCGGCGGACGAGTCGACGGTGGGCAAGCTCGCCCAGGCGCTCAAGGCCAAGAACATCCCGCACACGTCCGGCTACCAAACCGGCCCGCCAGCAGTGGCACCGGACAGGTCGGTGCAGATCGTCAACGTCGGGCTCGACGCCCCCACCCCCGACGACCCGACGCTGCTCGACGCCGTCCGCGATCTGCGAGCGGACATCGGCCCGGAGTTGGCGAACAGTGGACTGACCGCGGGCGTGGCCGGCGACGTGGCGAGCTTCGTCGACAACGAGGACACCTTCAACAACGCCTTCGCCGTGGTCGGCATCGCGACGATCATCCTGATCATCGGACTGATCCTGATCATCTTCCGCAGCCCCATCGCCGCGCTGCTGCCCGTGGTGGTCGTCGGCGTCGTCCTGAGCATCACGACGGGTCTCGTCGCCGCCGCCGGCAAGGCATTCGACCTCAGTGTCAGTCAGGACCTCCAGACGATCCTGTTGATCGTGCTGTTCGGCATCGGCACCGACTACATCCTGTTCCTGCTCTTTCGCTACCGGGAACGGCTGCGCGCAGGCGACGACAAGCGCACCGCGATGATCGTCACCGTCCAGCGGGTCGGCGAGGTCATCACCTCGGCCGCCGGAGCGGTAATCGTCGCGTTCCTCGTGCTGCTCCTCGCCTCCCTGGGCTTCTTCGGCTCGCTCGGCCCGGCGCTCGCGATCGCGGTCGGCGTCATGCTCGTCACCTCGCTCACCCTCGTCCCGGCGGTCGTCTCGCTGCTCGGCCGGTACGTCTTCTGGCCGTCGAAGGCCTGGCAGCGTACGCCCAAGGCCACCATCTCGCACCGGCTCGGCAGCATCGTCGGGCGCCGGCCGGCACTCGTCGCGGCGCTCTCCGGCATCATCCTGGTCGCGCTCGCCGCAGGCGTGCTGAGCTACAAGGCCGACTACGACTTCAGCGCCGGCTTCCCGCAGGACACCGAGTCGGCGAAGGCCGCGCAGGACCTCCAGCGCGGGTTCGCCGCCGGTGCGCTCGCCCCCACCGAGGTCTACCTGACCACCAGTAACGGGTCACAACTGACCGAGCAGCAGGTCAACGAGTTCGCCGCGGCCATAGCGAAAGCCCCGGGTGTGGGCCAGGCACAGCCCCCGGAACGCAGCACCGACCCGAGTGTGGCCCGGGTCAACCTGCTGCTGAACGAGAACCCGGTCTCCAACGAGGCGATCACCCTCGTCCGCGAGGACCTGCGCGATGCCGTGCACGCGTCGGCGCCGCCCGGCACCCGGGCGCTGGTGGGCGGGACCACCGCGATCTTCGCGGACATCAACTCGGCGAACAACCGCGACCTGTCGGTGATCCTGCCGGTCGCAGCCGGCCTGATCGCGCTCATCCTCGCGCTGCTGCTGCGCAGCCTGGTCGCGCCGATCTATCTGGTGATCGTGGTGCTGCTCAACTTCGCCGCGACACTGGGCGCGACCGTCTACCTCTTCCAAGGGCTTCAGGGCGAGCCCGGTGTCACCTTCCAGTTGCCGATCATCCTCTACCTCTTCGTGGTGGCGATCGGGACCGACTACAACATCCTGATGATCGCCCGACTACGCGAGGAAGCGCGGGAGGGCAACGCACCACACGAGGCCGCCGCCATCGGTGTGCAACACGCCGGCCCAACCGTCGCGGCAGCCGGACTGATCCTGGCCGGCACGTTCGCGGTGCTGCTGCTCGCGCCGATCTCCTTCCTTCAGCAGATGGGCTTCGCGGTGGCGATCGGCATCGTGCTGTCGGCGTTCGTCATGTCGATGTTCTTCGTCCCGGCGCTGACCGCGCTGATCGGGCACAAGGCGTGGTGGCCGGGCCACGGGGACGAGCGGCCGGCCGGCGGGCGACACGCCCGCGCCGTCGACCAACCGAGCTAGTCGCACTGCGCCAGCAGGAGGCGAGTCAATTCGACACCGCTGCCCCTGACCCACTCCGGGAGCAGCACTAGGCGGCGATCGTGCGGGCGGTGGCGTAGACGTCGGCGGGTAGGGCGTGGTGAAGCCGCCAGAGAACCCGCATCGGCCGGTCGCCGGTGTGCGACTCGTACGTCATGGTGCCGGCGTAGAGATACGGCGGCGCGCCCAGATCGCGGTCGGCGATCCGGGTCTCCCGAACGAAGAGGTGCACCGTCGAGCCACTCGAGACGTAGCGCTGCCCGGTTGCCGATGCTGCCGAGGTGGTGCTCTGCGACTCCCACTGAAACAGGGTGTCGGTGATGGCCCGGTCGGCGTACATGGTGGTGGGGGAGTAGTGCGCCTCCGACTTGACCAGCGTGACGAAGAACAGGTCAGCGCCGGCGTCGGGCAGCCACTTCACTCCCTCACGCAGCGATCCCGGGTTGGTCATCCCGAAGGCGGCGCAGGCCTCGTTGCGGCTGTAGCGGGCGTGCACCCGCAACGGCACCCCACCCGGAGCGACAGTCGGCGTGACCCGATGGATGCGGTCCCGTAGCACCTCGGCTACCTGCCGCAACTCGGTGCAGCGCGCCGGGTCCTTCCACAGTCCGGTCAACCGCTCGTCGCGCCCGGTCAGGGGCGCGTTCGGCCCCCAGAGGCTGAAGTGCAGCATGTCCAACAGTCGGCCGTTCCCGTCGTACACCTGCTGGCCTGGCGCGGGCGGTCCGGCCGCGACCCGGGTCAGCAGCTCCAGCCGGTCGACGTCGTCGGTGTGCAGCATGCGGCCGATGGCGCGGCCCAGCTCGCGGTCGTCCGGGCCGGGCGCGGACGTCTCGATGCCGGCGAGTCGCCGCAGCCCGGTCCAGCCGCCGATGCTGGCCGAGCGGTACACGTCCTCGATCTCCAGGCCGGTCTCGCGAAGGAACGTCGTCAGGCTGACGTCGCCGAGTTGCCGCAGCTCAGACACCAGACCGGCCTTCGAGGTGGGCAGCGCGTTCTTCAGATTGGCGAGCACCACCTCCTTGGCCACCCGGTCCAGCTCGACGTGGCAGCCGCTCGGCAGGCTGGGGAAGTCGTCGCGGACCGCCTCGGTGATCGCCCGTCGGCTCACCCCGGTCAGGGCACGCCACCGCCTGTCGAAGCGGAAGTTCGCGTGCTGCCCACCGATGAAGTCGAGCACCGTGAGGCAGGGCTTGTCGTCGTCGAGGCGCAGGCCACGGCCGAGCTGTTGCAGGAAGATCGTGGCGCTCTCGGTGGGCCGCAGCATCAGGATCGTGTCGACCATCGGCAGGTCGACGCCCTCGTTGAACAGGTCCACGGTGAAGAGCACCCGCAGCTTGCCGGCCTTGAAGTCCCGCAGTAGCCCCTTCTGCGTCGCGCGGTCCACTCCCGACGTCACCGCCGCCGCCTCGACGCCGTGTTGCCGGAACCAGTCGGCCATGAACTCCGCGTGCCCGATGCTCACGCAGAACCCGAGCGCCCGCATCCGCCCGACGTCCACCTTGTCGCCGACCGCACGCAGCACCGACCGTGCCCGAGCGTGGTTGCCGGTGTAGAGGACGTTGAGTTCCGCCAGGTCGTAACCCTGCCCGCGCTTCCAGGTGACCTGCGACAGGTCAACGTCGTCGTGCAACCCGAAATACTGGAACGGCGCCAACAACTGCCGCTCCAACGCCTCCCACAGGTGCAGCTCAACGGCCGCGCGCCCGTCGAACCACCGGCGCACGTCGCCGCCGTCGGCCCGGTCGGGCGTCGCCGTCAACCCGAGGAGTACGCGGGGACGTAGCCGCTCCAACAGCCGCGCGTACGTCGGCGCCTCCGCGTGGTGGAACTCGTCCACGATCACCATGTCGTACGCCTCGGGGTCGACCTCCCGGCGGTGCAGTGACTGGATGGAGGCGAAGACGTGCTTCCAGCCGTTCGGCCTCTCGCCCGCGACGAGCGTTTCACCGAAGCTGCCGTCCCCCATGACCTGCCGGAACGTCGACAGGCTCTGCCGCAGGATCTGCTCCTGGTGAGCGACGAAGAGCAGCGAGTCCACCCTGTTGTTGCGGTACAGCCGGCGGTAGTCGAGGGCGGCGACCACGGTCTTGCCGGTGCCGGTCGCCATCACGACCAGGTTGCGCCAGCGCCCGTGCACCAGCCGCTCGGCGTCCAGGTCGGCCAGGATCTCGGCCTGATACGGGTACGGGCGCACGTCCAGGTTCGAGATCTCGGTGGGTGCCTGGTCGCGCCGCTCCCCGCTCAACGCGTGCCGCATCCGCTCGGCGTCCCTGGTCGCGTCGTACGTCTCGAACGCCGGGTCGTTCCAGTAGTCCTCGAACGTCGCCGTGAACGTGTCGATGACGTGCGGCTGCTCGATGTTCGAGATGCGGACGTTCCACTCCACGCCGTCCACGAGCGCGGTCTTCGACAGGTTCGACGAGCCGACGTACGCGGTGGTGGTGCCGTTGTTGCGGCGGAACAGCCACGCCTTGGCGTGTAGGCGGGTGGTCCGCGTCTCGAACGACACCTTGACCTCGGCGCCGAGTTCGGTGAGCCGATCCAGCGCTCGTTGGTCGGTGGCACCGAGGTAGGTGGTGGTGATGACGCGGACTCGACCGCCCCTGGCGATCAGCTCGCGGATGGCTGGCTCGACGATGCGCAGGCCGTACCACTTGATGAACGCGCAGAGCAGGTCGACGCTCTCGGCCGACGCCATCTCGTGGTTGACCTCGTGGCCGATGCGGGGCTGGTGGCGGCCGTTGACCAGCAGCGCGCCGGTGGAGAGGGGAGTGGTGGGGCGCTGCGGGAAGGCTGGCAGGGCCGGTGGGGTTGGTGGGGCGGCGATGGCGTGGAGCAGGTGCTTGGCGTCCGTCACCTGGTCCTGGTGTGTTGCCGCTTTTGGGCTGAGGGCGGCGATGGCCTCGGCGATCTGGTTCGCCATCGCGACCTGGTGGTGGAGCTTGTCGTCGCCGCTCGGGACGGCTTGCAGGGCGCGGGCGGCCAGGGTCGCTATGTGGCGGGCGAGAGTGTGGTGCGCGTCGGCGGGGTCGAGCTTGTGGTGTTGGACCAGAGCGGGATCGACATGCTGGAGGCGGTCGGCCAGCTCACGGGTGATCAGGTGCTCGTAGACGCCCCGCTCAAGATCCGTCATTACGGCACGGTATCTCTCTGTGGCTGCGCTGCCGTTCGCCGCGCCGGGGAATTTGACGCCGGGCTGTCGCTTGCACTCTCCGGTGGGAACATCAGGACCCGAACGTCCGGCAGGGCAGCGAAGGCCCGTTCAATCAACGGATTGATCTCGTTCCAGTCGAGACCGCCGTTACCGCAGCCCAGCGCCGGCACTGCTATCGAGGAGATCCCGTGCTCGCGAACAACGCGGACGAGGTCACACAGTCCGTTCTGGACATCTGTCACCTTCGAGCTGGTACGCCAGTGGCCCTTTGTCGGAAAGTTGATCACGTAGCGGCCTGGTCCTGGGCGAGCCGAATCGAAAAAATGCACCTGGCCTAGTTTGATCACTTGGGCCGCACACGCTGCCCGGTAGGCGGCGTAGTTGGCCGGGTAGGCACGCTTGAACTGCAGGGCGATCCCTTTGCCCATCACACCCACGGTGTTGACCGCGTTGACTAAAGCCTCGACATCAGCGGTCAGCAGGTCTCCGTGCGCGGTTATGATCATGGGCGTGCCTCCCTCGTGGTAACTCTTAGTACCAGCTGGGACCGACATCGACGTACGCGGCGATGCCGCCACGACAGTCCGACGGATAGAGCCGCCGCTGAGGAAGCTCCCCGAGTCTTCCCTCAAGCCGTAGAAGAATTTGTGGAATTGCAGCTAGCGGTCCAGACGCGGGCGGAACTCGTCGCTGCGAACCAACACGTCAAAGGTTGGCGCCCTGCCCCAGCTTGGCCGCAGTTTTGTTACTTTTATCCACCCCCAGGATTTGTACGCGATCTGAGCAGCGGCATTATCAGGGCGAACCAGGAGCGTGGTCCGCAGCTCAGTCCGCCGTGCGACCAGTTCATCGTGTAGCGCCCTAGCAATGCCCCGACGGCGCCAGGCAGGACGTATCAGCAGTTCACTGAGGGCAAAGGTTCGCCTACCGTCTTCCTCGGTAAACCCGGGCGGCACTGGCTCGTGGATTCCTTCCCACCACCGGGTATCCGGAGGTAGCGGAAAACCGTAGATGTAGCCGAGGAGGACCCCGTTGACTGTTGCGCTGATCAACTCCCACCCAACTCGCTGCATGTGGAGGTCAAGCTGCCGCCGGTAGCGGTCCTCGCTGTAGAACTCGCCGCCATCCGCGTAGACCTCTAGGTAGAGCTTCACAAGCTGATCTAGGATTTCCTTAGCTTCGAAGGCACTGTAATGGCGCAGTTGCAAACCCTCGATCACGCACTCACCGCCTGATCGTAGGCGTCAACGAACTGGCGGGTTGTCGTGGTTGCTTGCCGTGGTGCCGCCAAATGCCCACGCACCTGTGCGAGATGCTGACTCACTCGCTTCGAGTTGATCTGGCGTACGGCGGGCAGCACGTCCAGAGCGATACGCGCCGCTTCGTTGACGTCGCCCTGCTGGTACGCCGCCTCCGAGAGCCGCACCGCGTAGTAGACCTGGTTCCGTCGATGACTAGGCGAGGGGTTGGCAGTGATCGCGCGCAACGACTGCACAGCGCGCTCGGGCCTGTCGAGGGCGAGGTAGGAGAGCCCTTCGATCCCGTTCAGCTCTTGCTCGTTCACGAAGTGAACGAAGCTCTGGTCATCTTCATGGGCGCCGCGGTCCAGCTCTCGGCGGGCCTTGGTCATTTCGCGGCTGAATCCACTGGCGTCCCTGAACACTGCGTAGGCATGGGCCCTCCGTAGGTGCAGCAACGTGCTGAGTCGAGGCGTGGTCCACCCGGCAGAGATCCGTAGGGCTGCCTCTGCGCAGTGCAGCGACTCGCCAGGCTGATCTTCGCGGATCAACAGCGACAGGTGTGTGAGCGCACGGACTTCCACCTGTGGGTCATCCGCGATTCGGGAACGAGTGATCGCCTCATGCAGGTACGGCCTTGCCTCGGGTCGGCGATCTGCGTCGATGGCGAGCCAGGCGGCCTCGATGGACAGATCAGCCAGGGCGCTCTGGAGCGCGTCACCGACCTCTCGGCTGTAGCTCGCCCGCGCTGCCCAGGCCGACAGCCTGGTGTGCGCTTGCATGGCGACGTCGCAAAGCAGGTCGGCCCCGACGGCCGCGTCGGCCCGCCGGAGATCGTCAACCAGGGAGCTGGCGAGCCGTACCTGTTCCATGCCGATGTTTCCCGGCACCTCAGCAGGCGGCCCGGGGAGCAGGTACGTGTGACCGCCTGCGGCGAGTCCCGCGAGTGCGGCCAGTACGTTGAAGCGTCGACGGTCCGTAGCGCCACCCCCTTGGCTTGGTGCCTGCTCCACGTTAACCGCCTTGGCTGCCCGTTCGCCTCGCTCGACCACCTGATCGTCGCCATGGGCGCTATTTGTCTTGACGCCCACGGACCTCGGCACCGTCCAGCAATGCTCATCGGGAAGGCGGAACCAGAGACTTCCCGGCGGCACCCGAAGAAGCTGTGCCCAATGCGCCAGCCGATCCAGGTGCACCAGCGGCGGCCCGTTTTCCACCCGGCTGAGTTGCGCCTGTGTGATCCCCAGCCACCCGGACACCACGCTCTGCGGCAACGCGACCCGCCCGTGGTACGGATGGCAGCGGTACGCCCGGATCACCCGCCCCAGATGCCGCTCGGCGAGGGCCTGTCGCACCGGCTCGTGTTCCCAGAAGCTCGCCGGCACCACCGGTGGCCTGCTCAACCGGTCCCGTTCGGCGGCCTGGCACGGCGTACACCGGCCGCTGTCGTTGTCCCGGGCCAGCCGTCCGCCGCACCGAGGGCAGTTCGCGTGGGTCACCGGCGGCTCCGTCCGTCTCGCCTGATCGAGCCTATCCATTGAACACGCTGCGTGCAGCGCTGGTATACGCGCGACGCATATCTCAAGGACCGCCCAACAAGGGAGCAGATGCTCAGGCCGGACGAAGCAACCGCAGCGCCTCGACCACCATCGCCCAACGATCCTTCTCGCCCACCGGGTTGAGCACCTTCCCCTTGGCGACGACTACACCGGCCCCGCGCAGCACCGCCACGTGACCCGCATACGCCGGATGGGCAGCCAACTCCGCCTTCACGTGTGGAAACGCAAGGATCGGCAGCCCCGCCCCCAACGACTCGTTGAGGACGCCGAGCGCCAGCGTGTCGTTGATGCCCAACGCCCACTTCGTCACCGTGTTGAACGTGACCGGCGCGGCCACCACCACATCAGCCGGCGGGTGCGGCTCGGGGTCGCCGGGCATCCGCCACTCCACGCGTACGAGATAGCCGGTCTTGTTCTGCAACGCCTCCCGGTCGAGCCACCGCGCGGCGGTCGGGCTGACGATCATGCACACCCGCCAGCCGTCGGCGATCAGCAGATCGACCAGCTCGTCGACGTGTTCCGCCGGACCCGCGGCGCAGACGACCAGATACAGCACCGGACGTTCCGTCATGCCCGCAGTCTGCCCGACCAGGATGACGCGTAGTCGACCGCATACGGGCCGCGCATGCTGCCAATGATCACCGTGGCATGCCGTTGTGCCTGGTCAGGCGCGAGAGTCGACGCATGGCCCGGGGCGGGTGCTGGCTTCGGGGTTGCGCCGGCCCTCAACGGCGCAGCCGCGTCCCGCCCGCCCCGATGCCGCTCGATCCATCAACGTCTCGGAGCCGGCATGCCCACCATGATCGACGACGACCATCCGTCCCACGTGAGCCTGGCCGCTGCCTGGGCGTCGGTCGACGCGCGGGCCGCCGGCGACTTCTGGTGCACCCTCGAAGACCGCCGACCCGGCCTACTCCCGCACCGCGACGCGCCGCTGTTCTTCACCGCGTTGGGTCAGCTCATGGTCGGCGGCGGCGACCCGGCCAGTCGGGCGGCGCAGCTCCTGGTGCTCGGCCGCGCGTACCGTCATTTTGCCCTGCTCCCGCACTCCACCACCATTGGCGACGCGCTGCTCGCCACCGTGGCCCGGCACGCACGCCCACTGTGGACACCACGGCTCGCGCTCACCGCGGAGCGCGCCCTGTGCCGCGCCACGCGCGCCATCCGCCGGGCCGCCGCGCAGGTCGGCGACGGCCGGGCCTGGTGGCACGTCCAGGTGATCGGCCACGAGCGGCCGTCGCCAGACGTCGCCACCCTGACGGTACGTCCCTGGCGACGACTGCCCTTCCAGCCAGGTCAGGCCGTCCCGGTGTGCACGCCGCGCCGGCCGGGGCAGTGGCGCTGGCTCTCGCCGGCCAACGCCCCACGCGCCGACGGCACCGTCGAGCTGCACGTCCGCGCCGTACCCGCCGGCATCGTCTCCCACCGCCTGGTCCACGAGGTACGCCCCGGCGAGCAACTCTGGCTCGGCCCACCCGGCGACAACGGGCTGGCCCTTGACCCGTCGAGCACGAACGATCTGCTGCTCATCGCCGGTGGCACCGGTCTCGCGCCGCTGCGCGCCCTGGTTGAACAGGTCGCCGCCGCACCGGACGGCAGGCGGGTGACGCTCGTCGTCGGCGCGCGCAATTTCACCGACCTGTACGACGCGATCGCCCTCGACAAGCTGCAATGCGCCCACGACTGGCTCACCGTCGTGCCGGCGTTCTCCGCCGACCCCTGCGCCGAGCCGGCCGAGCAGGGCGACGCCCTGACCATCGCCCTCAACCACCACCAGCCCGGCCAGGACATCTACCTGTGCGGTCCGCCTGCGATGCTGGCTGGCGCCCGGTCCCGGCTCCTGGCCCTCGGCATCCCCGCCACCCACATCCACCTGCCCGAACGGTTCACCCGCTGATGGCTCGCCGCTCCCGGCGGCACATCGTGGCAGTACGCGCCCTGCACACCGACCTGCTCAAGATGGCGATCGACGATCCGGCCCTTCTCGAATGCTGGGGGCCGATCGAGGACGCCACCGACCTCGAATGGTTCCGCAAGCACGTCTATGCGAACCTGATCGTGACCCACTGGCAGTCGATGTGGGAGGTGGACGTTCTCAGCGCGCCGCACCTGGAGGTACTCGCCGATCAGTTCTTCAAGGGTCAGGTGGGGCGGCGATTCTGGGTGGAGGCGCGTGGGCCGCGACGGAAGGCTGAGACGTCCCGGCGCGCGCGGCGGTTCACAGCGATCGTTGATCGCCGGTATCTCTTGGCAGTCGCGGCAGGACCGGCGGTGAACGAGCCTGCTACGGCTGTGCCGAACGCAGGCCCCGAGTCGAAGTCGCGGCGAGAGGCCGGAAAGGGTCGTGCCGCGGTGCTCGCGGTCGGAGTTGTGTTGGGAGCTGCGGCCTTCATCGCCGGCCGCCGTCGCCGTCAGGGCCGCGATGCCCACCGGCAACGTCTTTCACCGCCTGGCCCATGAGGTACGCGGGTTGCGGCACGTGTCGCCAGGAGGGCTGATGCCTGTGAGTCATCTTGATGACTCACAGGCATCACGCTCACCAGGGCAAGGCCGGCCGGACACGCCTCATGCCACTCGGCTGCGGGCACGAGGTCAGGAGGAGACGTCGCCGAACTCGCGTACGCCGTCGACGTCCAGCGTGATCCGGGCGTTCTCGGTCCACTGGCCGGTGGCGGCGAGCCAGCTCGGGTCGTCGCGCTCGTCGATGTCACTCCAACTGTGCCGGTGGTGCCGTAGCTGGATCGGCCCGGTCGACTCGCCCGGCTCCAGCATGCCGTCGGTGAAGGTCAGCTCGACCCAGCCGGGAACCGGCGTACCCGGGATCGGGTAACCGGGTGGCGTGGGTGTGGTCAGCGGGGGCGGCCCGGCCGGTGGGATGAAGAACTGCACGGTCTGCCGGATCCGGTCGCAGCCCAGCGCGGCCCAGTCGCAGTTGGGCACCAGCGAGGTGTTGGCACCCTCGAACCGCAGGTGGTAGCGCACCCGCACGGTGCTCAGGTCGAGCGGCCCGCCGCCGGTGTTGGTGACCTTCAGGGCGTGCTGGATCTGGTTGTTGGTCGGAGACCAGTCGAGGTTGAGGTAGCTGACCGTCGCGCGGCCGCTGGCGGTGCGCACGGTGGTGACGGGTGAGGTGTCGGAGAAGCCGCCGAGCGCGCGGGCGGCAACCGCGATCCGGTACGTCGTGCCGGGCGCGAGGTCGGTCAGCGTGATCGTGCTGTCGATCGACGTGCCGAGCCAGCGGTACGTGTGCGGACCCAGCGGCACCTGCACCTCGTAGTTGATCGACTGCTCGGCGGCCGGATCGCCGATCCAGGTGGATGGCGCCCAACTGAGGGTGAGCTGGTGTGGTTGGTTGACCACCACCGTCGGACTGCCGGGGGTGCTGATCGCCGGGCCGTCGGCACGGGCGGCGTCGACGGCGAGCAGGCTCGCCAGCGCGGCGAGGGCGGCGGCGGCGGTGACGCGACGGGCAGGCATGGCCGAATGGTAGCGGCAATAAACATCGATCAATGTGATGTCTCACCTGTTGGCGGGGGTGCGGGGCGGTGCCCCAATAGCGCATTGTCAGGATTCTGCACGTATTCGAGCTGGCGATCAATCAAGTGTCCTTAATACGCTGATCGGGCGGCCCATCCATCGCGAGGTGTCGAATGGTCATTCCCCGTCCCGTTGTCGCCGTGCTCGCGGCCGTACTCAGCTGGTTTTTGATCGTTTTTCCGATGCCTGGTCCGGCTGGCGCCGCTCCGGCCGGCAGTCCGGAAACGGCCGATTATCTGGCTGCCCACCCGGGCGGTAAGGCGATCAACGACAACGAGATCAGTTACGACGGTGGGGATTTCGTCGTGACCCTGCGGCGGCCGATCGGGACGCTCGCCGCGGCCGACTGCCCCTCGGGCTGGTACTGCTTCTACGAGTGGCCCAACTACGGCTATCCCCGGGGTCGGCTGTCCGACTGCGGACGGCAGAGCCTCGCCACCTGGTACTGGCAGTTCCGCGTCGAGTCGGCGCACTACAACCTCACGAGCGGATCCGTCGCGTTCTACTACTACGACACCCGGCTCTTCGACGTCGGTGCCGGAAACCGGGTCCGCAGCGACGCGTCCCCCTACCGCAACTGGCCGAACTACGTGCAGCGTCGCTGCGGGTGACGTCAGTCGCAGCCGAGCGCGGTGGTCCGGTTGGTCCGTTCCTTGTGCAGGAACAGCACATAGTCGAGGGTCTGGTTGTCGGTAAGCGTGGTGGTCTCGTGACTGAGCAGCTCGCCGGTGTTCGGGTCGAACTGCACGGTCTCCCGGCGGTCCTCGGCGTCGGCGCTGAAGGCCAACCCCGGTCGGTCGTCCCAGTCCGGGTACGCGCCCCGGTCCTGGATGCCCGCCGTGGCCGCCAACTCGAACAGCAGCGCCGAGATCTGACCCGGGCTCAGCAGGTGGTAGCGGAAGAGCCGACTGACCACGTTGACCATCCCGGCGGCGGTGCGCAGCTCCGGTGGTAACTCGCTCAGTTGCGCGGCGAGCTGACGGCGCAGCTCCGACGGGTCCACGGAGGGCACCGGCGGCACCTCGGACAGGTCGCCCTGGCCGTACCGGAACGACGCGGGCGCGCCGGGGCCCCGACCCCTGGTGGTCGTCGTGACGACCCGGCGACCGGACAGCGCGGTACTCCACCACAGGCGCTCGTCCCGGTAGCTGCCCCGGTCGACCCCCGGCGCCAGGTCCGCCGGAGCCCAGACCCGCAGGCAGGACAGGGTGTACGTCCCGTCGGTGGGGCGCGGGGCGATCCCGGCGACGGCCAGCGCGAGGTCGGCGAGGCGCTGCGCTCTGCCGGCGTACCCCGGGGTTTCCGGCGGCGGTACGGCGCCCGGCGGTGCCTCGGTCGTCGGCGTGACCGGGGCCTCCCCGCGCCCCCTGATGTTGGAGGCACCGACCGCCACCAGTGACGTCAGCGTCACCCCGCCGCCGAGCAGGATCACCAGGACGGCCCGCAGTTTGGGTGGCAGCCCGCTGGTCCGGCCGGAGGCCGTCGGCGGCACCGGAGGCTTCGCGGCCGAGGGGCGGCGGGGCCGCGGGATGGCGTTCGTCCGGGTGGCGACGACGTGCCGGGGTGCCGACCGGTTGGCGCGTCGGTTTCCGTCCCGGTTCAGGGGCCGCCCCGGCGCGCTGGCGCTGGTCGCCGTCTCGGTCGCCGATCCCGGCCGGCCGCCGACGGCCGCGTTCCCGTGCCAGCCGCCGGGCACCTGGCGTGGCGGAATCGCCACCGTTCCCCACCGCCACCTTGGTGCCTCCGGGATCGACGGACGTCGCGGCTGGTCGAGGTGCTCCCGGTCCAGTGGGGCACCCCGGTTCTGCTGGCTCGGCTGCGCGCCCACCGCGTCGAACCGGGCCGGCCGGTCGTTGCCCGGGAACGCGGGCTGCGGGTCTGCGCCGACGAGCGGCACGGTGGGCAGGCCGGCCGCGGCAGGTGGGACGACATCGGGGCGGAACTCCCGCTGGTAGGCGAGCGCCGCGTGGGCGGCCAACCGGAAGTACCAGGCCCGACCGGCGCGGCCGGCGTCCTCGTAGGTGCAGCAGATCAGTGCCTGGCTCAGCAGGGAGAGCAGGTACTGCGCCCGCCAGTTCACACCCCAGTTGCCGTCCTTGGCGCCCGCCAACCCGACCGCGTAGCTGGCCTTGATCACCTTGGCGGGCAGCGCGGGCAGCCGGTCCGACGGGCGTTCACGCGGGTCGATCAGCAGGGTACGCAGGGCGTCGGCCTGCACGCTGCGGGTGCCGGCCGTCAACTCGGCGAGGACGGCGTCCAACAGCAGGCTGACCAGGTCCCGGGTGAGCGGGGCGTCGACCGCGAACCGGTCGGTGTCCACCAGGCAGAACTTCTTCACATGCACCGACCACGTACCGGAGGACGGGAAGAGAGCGTTGCCCCTGTGCAGATCCCCGTGGGACACCCCGCAGAGCTGGTCGAGCGGATCGCCGTCAAAGAGCGAGTTGCCGTCGCCGAACCGGAGGGGGTTGGGGACCACGGTGTTGGTGGCGGGGTCGAGCAGCCAGTCGACGTCCAGGTCGTGCAGACCGAGCGCGTCCGCCGCCGTGTACACCTCGGAGATGGCTCCGGCGTCGGTCAGCTCCCGGCGCACGAACTCCACGACGCTGGTCCGGCTGCTCCGCCGGCCCGCGCGGTGCCACCCGTTCCACACCGCGTCGAGCAGCGTGCGGTAGGCGTCCTTGAGTTGGTTGTCGCTGACCCCGGCGAGCGGGACGACCAGCTCCGCGCCGTGCGCGATGTCCTGGAACATCAGGTACCGGCCGTCACCGACCGGGTATCGCGGGTACGGCTGGCGGACCAGGTGGCGCTCGGCGAAGCCGGCGTCGACGGCGACGGCCGCCGCGTGCCGGGCCGCTTCCTCGATCGCCTGCCCAGCCGGAAGCACCTTGACGTACAGCTGCTCGGCGTCCCGGCCGTCCCGTCGCTGCACGATGATCGGGATCAGCTCCGCACCGCTGCGCCCACGACGTCGGGTGGCATGGCACGGAGGGCGGACGGTGGCATCACGCCCGGCCGCCCACTCCCGCAACGCGACCGAAACCGTCGCATCCTTTATGTACCGTTCGAACTCGTCAACGGGACCGTCGCCCATGTCCGCCGTTGGACCTTCCACGAAGTGGTGAAAGTGGACGCGGACGGCAGGGGTGGCACGTCCGAGTGAGGGATGCGCGGTAGACGCGGAAGTCAAGCTACCGCAACTTTCGGGCGAACGCGGTATTTATTCGCAGCTTCCCCCCGCACCTACCTAAAAGTAATAAATGGTCACCTTACGCTTTAGTCACATAGCGATCGGTGACATCCATGGCTGCGGATATCTGGGCGTGGTCCGTTACGCGACGTAGTCGGTTTGCAGATAACGCCTGGCCAGATGGTTACCTACCGTGAATCCGTCATCACGAACGGCTTGGCGTCGGCGTCGTCACGCCGCCGTCCGGCCTCAGACGGGAGAAACACCATGCGTACCACCACACAAGCCCGAGCGTTCGTACTCGTGCTCGGTCTCGCCGCGGCCGGGGCGGTGCTCGTTCCGGCGAGCCCCGCGGCCGCCGCGGTCCCCGGCCTGGTCCGGATCGCCGCGACAAGCGTCAGCAGCTCGGCCGACTTCCACTCCGCCACGGCCACCTGCCCGGGCACCAAGGTGCTCACCGGCACCGGATACGAGCTGAACGGTGTCACCGGTGAGGGCGTCGTCGACGACCTGCGCCCCAACGGCGGCGTCGCCACCGCGCCGACGTCCGTCACCGTGGGCGCCTACGAGACGGAGGCGTTCGCCGGCAACTGGTCGGTGACGGCGTACGCGATCTGCGCCAACCCGCTGCCCGGCCTGGTGCGGGTCTCCGCGGTCAGCGTCAGCGACTCGGCCGACTTCCACTCCGCCACGGCCGCCTGCCCGGGCACCAAGGTGCTCACCGGTACGGGATACGAGCTGAACGGTGTCACCGGTGAGGGCGTCGTCGACGACTTCCGCCCCAACGGCGGCGTCGCCACCGCGCCGACGTCCGTCACCGCCGGCGCGTACGAAGCTGACGCCACCGCACTGAACTGGTCGGTTACCGCGTACGCGATCTGCGCCAACCCGCTGCCCGGTCTGGTCCGCGCGTCGGCCGTGGGCGCCAACAACTCACTCGACTTCCGCAGTGTCGTCGCGGGCTGCCCGGCCGGCAAGGTGATGACCGGCGCCGGCTACGAGCTGAACGGTGTCACCGGTGAGGGCATCGTGGACGACTTCCGGCCCAACGGCGGCGTCGCCACCGCGCCGACGACAGTCGACTCGGGTGCGTACGAGGAGGACGCCTTCGCCGGCAACTGGTCCGAGACGTCGTACGCCATCTGCGCCACGGCGTAACCAACCATCCGGTGTTGCCGCCCCGCGAACACGGGGCGGCAACACCCGGTCAGCTCACGCGCCGCCCTGGCGTTGGATCCGCCCATCGCCCGAGACCTTGGCTCGACCCAGGTCGCGCTCGGTGCCAGCGGAGCCGGTCGCGGTACGGCGGTGACGTTGGTCAGGCGAGTGCTCCACCGTCGAACCCTGGCGGCCCGGAGCGCCGCTGCCCGGATGCCGCCGACCTCGCGCCGACTCGCCACCGTTGTCGTGTTTGTTCTGCTTGTGGCTACCCATGGATCGCGCGTACCCGGTCACCGTGCGGCTAGTCCTGAGCTGGCGGCGATCGGCCCGGTCGACGCTCGCTGGAGCGACCGGCCTCACGGATTCCAGTAGACGAGGACGCTGGCCTGGTCGAAGCGTCGCTCCTTCAGGTCGGCACGCCGTATCACCCAGTAGATGGTCGCGCCGCCCTGTCTGCCGCCGTGAAACTCGGCCAGCAGAACCCAGTCACCATGGTCGGGTGGCCCGTCCTCGCCGGAGTTGCCCGAGCGGTGGGCGCCCAACCAGGCGGGGTTGAAACCGTTGCAGTCAGTGCCGTAGCCACCCAGCAGCAGCGGCGTCGTATGGCCCTCGTAGGAGAAGGCGCCGTCGGGCACGTCGCCCAGGACGTCCTGCCACACCTTGGTCAGCTCCTCGAACGGAGGATCGCCCGGCAACGGCGGAGACCACGGCGGCCCGGGAATCGTCTTGACGTAGGGCAGGGAGATGTCGACCGTGAGGTGCAGGTCGCCCTCCGGGATCTCCGCGTAGACCTCGGCGCACTCCTCGTCTTCCGGAGAGAAGCCCGGCGGATACTGCTCTCGCTCCTCGACGGGCACGCCCGCCGGCACGTACATCACCTGGCCGTAGCCGTCCTCCTCGGGCCAACCGAACAGCAGCAGGTGGCCGTCGGCCGGTAGCGGAAGGTCGGTCACGTCTGCCGGAAGGGCGGCACAGTCGATGGTGGCGATCAGGGGGAACGTGGGGTCCTTGGCGTCGGCGGGAAGCAGCACCGGCCCACGGATGGCGCCCACGACCGGCCCGTCACCCTGCTGTTTCAGGAGCGCGGACGGGCGGGCCAGCCCCAGCCAGCGCTCCACCTCGGCGGCGGGGATGTCGCGGCGCAGCGCCTCGGCGCGGACCTGGTCGAGAATCTTCTCGTTTCGGGGAAGCACGCGAACACCGTAGATCAACCGTGCGACACCCACCGTCCCCGCCGATGAGCGCTGTCGCGGGTCAGAAGGCAGGCGCCCCGGCAATCGATACCGCGACTTTCCGTCGGCGGGCGGCGGATGGGAGCGCCCGTCCATAGCGTCCGAACCACGAACTTCCGCGAGCGCGCGATCTGAGGGAGGCCGCCATGGCCGACGTGTTGGTGTTACCGGGTGAGCGG
Source organism: Micromonospora sp. NPDC049204 (assembly GCF_040647935.1). Classification (NCBI taxonomy): domain Bacteria; kingdom Bacillati; phylum Actinomycetota; class Actinomycetes; order Micromonosporales; family Micromonosporaceae; genus Micromonospora; species Micromonospora sp. NPDC049204. The sequence goes on from NZ_JBEZDC010000002.1 coordinate 609,194, forward strand.
GCACCAGTCACTGTGGACATCAGCCGCTGGCGGGCCGGGCTGCCGCCGGACGCGTGGCCCGACGTGCTGCCGGCGACCGGCGAGATCTGGCGGCGGGATGTCTTCGCGGTGGCCGAGGCGTACCGGTCCGGCACCGCGAGCCCACGCCAACTGCTGACCGCCGTGCTGGTCTGGGCTTACGGACCCATCGGGTACGGCCCGTGGCGCGCCACCAGGTCGCTCGACGCCGACCCGGACGGTAAACGCCTGTCGTACGCGCTGGAAGAGATGTCCGTGCCGGCACCCGACGAGGCCGCGTTGCGCACGGCGTACCGCCGCTTCGGCAGCCCCGACCACGCTCGCCTGCCCTGGCTGGGGCCGGGCCTGTTCACGAAGGTCCTCTACTTCGTCGGCTACCGGCGCGGGGAGGGCGGCGTGCAGCCCCTGATCCTCGACCGTGTCGTGGCCAGCCTCCTCCCCGCCGAGGCGGGCGTCGGTCGGCGCAACGGCTGGTCGTCCGAGGAGTGGCTGACCTACCTGCGGTGGGCGGCCGAGCAGGCCCAGGTACGGGCGATCGAGGCGGACGAGGTCGAGATGACGGTCGTCGGCGACGGGGTGAGGTGACTATCGCGCCGTGCGCAGACGGGTGTCGAGCGCGTCGAGGTCGGGGACGAACCAGATGTGCCCGCCCTGGTTCGACTCGTGCACCAGGGCGCGCAGCGCGGCACTTTCCGCGAGCTGCGCCGAGATGTCACCGACGATGGCCAACCGCAACCGGTAGTTGACGAACTTCTGCATCACGTCGCCCGCGAAGCGGGTGCCCAACGAGAAAAAGCGTTCGTCGAGTCGGTCGGCCGGCACGGCGACCACCTGGGCGCCGAGGAAAGCCGCGCCGATCAGGTCCAGCGCGTCCTGCTCGGTGGTGACGGTCGGGCCGGCCGGGTCGCACACCATCACCTGCACTCCGGCGCGTTCCTGGATCTCGTCAGGCATCGTGGACCTCCCGGTCGAGTAGGCCGTTGTCGGCGTTGAGGACGGCGTCGAGCAGGTGCAGCAGTTCGGCGGTGTCGGCCGGGGCGCCCAAAATGATGATCTTCATGCGGTGGCGTCGCTCGTCGTGCATCGTCTGCACCCGCAGCGGGTTGGCCTGGTCGTGGGCGGTGTTGGCGCTGGTGAGCACGAGCGTGCCGAGCCGGTCGGCGGCGGCCCGGTCGACACCGTCGATCTGCACGATGCTCGACACCTCCGCCGGCCCGGTCACGACGGCCGGTGCCTGCCCGGTGAGGGCGTCGAGATCGCTGGCGGCGATCCGATACTGCTTGCCGATCCGCACCGCGTGCAGCCGGCCCGAGCGGATGTAGCCGCGCACCGTTCGTACGTGCAGCCCGAGTCGGTCGGCGACCTGCTCCACCGAAAATATTTCTTCCTTCATTGTTCCCTAACCTAGCCGCATAGGGAAGTTTGCGGAAGCATGCGGCCTGATTCGCTCATGACATCAGCTCCACCGGGCCGCGGCTCCCCACTGTCATCGGCCGGCGGCCGGCCGTTGTCAGATCTCGACGTCCATCGTCGGAGGGGTCCAGTACCGTCTGGGAACCATGGACGTGCGGCGCGGCGACGCCATCATCGGGCGGGATCACCCCGCGGGTCTGCTGCGCGCCGAGTTGGACCGGGCCGCCACCAGCCACGGCGGCCTCGCCCTGGTCACCGGCGAGCCGGGCATCGGCAAGACGACACTCGTCACGTCGGTGGCCTGGGAGGCCCGGCAGCGCGGCGCGCTGGTCCTCGGTGCCGCCTGCTGGGATTCCGACAGTGCCCCCGGCTACTGGCCGTGGGTGCAGGTGCTGCGCGGTCTGCGGCGCTCCGCCGACGACTGGGCGGTGGCACGGCAGGCCGCCGAGCCTGCCCTCGCGGCCCTGCTCGGTGAGTCCGGCACCAGCAAGGAGCCGGCCGACCGCCTGACCAGTTGGGCCGGCGTCGACAGCGTCCCGGACGTCGGTGACCAGGAGGCGTTCGCCCTGTACGACGGGGTGACCGCCGCACTCGTCGCGGTCTCCCAGCACCGGCCGGTTGTGGTCATCCTCGACGACCTGCACTGGGCCGACCCGGCCTCCCTGCGGCTGCTGAGCTTCGCCGCCCAGCACACCTGGTTCGAGCGCCTGCTGCTGATCGGCACCTACCGCGACGCCGAGGTCGAGTCGGGTGAGCACCCGCTCCGCCCGCTGCTGATGCCGCTCGTCGCGAAGGCCACCACCATCACCCTCACCGGCCTCTCCCGGGACGAGGTGGCCGCGTTGATGACCCGCACCGCCGGGCGGAAACCGGCCGCCGGCCTCGTCGACGAGGTGCACCGGCGGACCGGCGGCAACCCTTTCTTCATCGAGCAGACGGCTCGACTGTGGCATGCCGACGAGGCGGCGGACACGATCGCGCCCGGCGTACGGGAGGCGGTGCGGCGTCGCCTGGCCCAACTGCCCCCGGCCGTGGTCGAGGCGCTCACCGTCGCCGCCGTGCTGGGCCGCGAGTTCCACCGCCAGGTCCTCGCGGCGTGCGTGACCGCCCCCGTGGCGCAGGTCGACAGGCTGCTCGACCGCGCGCTGACGGCCCGGTTGGCGGTCTCCCGGGGCGGCGGCCGGTTCGCCTTCGCCCACGACCTGGTCCGCGAGACGCTCTACGACGGTCTGACCGACGACGATCGGCAGGCCCGCCACGGCACGGTGGTCCGGGCGGTCGACGACCTGCGGGAGCTCACCGACCTGCTGATCCCGGCCGACCTCGCCCGGCACGCCTACCTCGCCGGCCCGGCGCTCGACCGCGCCCGGGTGGCCACGCTGCTGGTCGCCGCCGGCCGGGACGCGTTCGCCCGGCTCGCCACCGACGAGGCAGCGGTGCACTACCGCCGAGCGCTGGAGATCGTCGAGGACCGTAGCCAACGGGTGCGGATCCTCGTCGAGTTCGGTGAGGCGCAATATCACCACGCCGACCGGGAAGAGGCCGAGCGCCTGCTCTCCGAGGCCGGGACACTGGCCCGCACCCTCGACGACCCGGCCCTGCTGGCCCGGGTCGCGCTCATCGTCAACCGCGCCCGCCAGGTGGTGACCGCCGACTCCGTCGAGGCGGCGGAGTTGGTCCGCGAGGCGTACCGGCGGCTGATCGGCGAACCGGATCCGGACGCGCCGGTCGGCGCGCTGATCGCCGACCTGATCACCGCCACCGAGTCGATCGCCCGTCGAGGGCGCGACGACGAGGCCCTCACCTTCAGCCTCTGGGCCCGCCACGACTCCACCTGGGGGCTGGGCACCGCGGCGGCCCGTGCCGTGCTGACCGCCGAGATCCGCGACGTGGCCCGCCGGACGGGAGACCGCGAGACCGAGCTGTGGGCCACCGCGCTGCGCTGGGTGGCGCTGCTGGAGTTGGGCGACCCCCGCTTCAACGACGAGTTCACCACCTTCATCAGCGCCGACCGGCGGGGCGACCTCGCTCGGCACGACATGGCGGCAACCGTCGACAGCGCGATCATCGCGGCTTTCCGAGGAGACTTCGCCGAGGCCGACAAGAGCTTCGCCGACATCACCGACCTGAGCCACGCCGAGTTCGGCTTCATGGGCCATCACCTGCGCTGGTCCCGGCTGTTGTTGCAGGGCCGGCACGCCGAGGCCGACACCCTGCTGGACGGCTTGGCCCCGCTCGACTACCCCTACCGCGAGTTGCTGCGGGCGATCACCGCGGCGGAGCGTGGCGACGACGAGACGACGGTCCGGCTGACCGCCGGCATCGAGGCCACCACCATCCGGTACCCGCGCCCCGTGTCGCCGCTCTGGCTGCGGTTGCAGGCGCAGGCCGCCGCGGCGTCCGGCGACCCGCGGCGCTGCGAGGCCGCGCGGGCCGCGCTCGCCCCGCACCGCGGCGAGTGGACCGTGGGGCTGTTCGGCTGCGACATCAGCGGCCCCGTCGACCACTGGCTGGCGCTCGTCGACGCCGCCCAACAGCGCTGGGACGACGCCATCGCCGGCTTCACGGCCGCGTGTGACTCCGCCGACCGGTTGGGCTCCCGCCCCTGGTCGCTCATCGCCCGCGCCGGCCTCGTGAACGCCCTCGCCGCGCGGGGACACCCGGCCGACGCCGCGACACTTGCCGCACTACGGGCCACCACCGCCCGGGAGGCAACCGCTCTCGGCATGACGCAGGTGCTCCACCGGCTCGGCACGAGCCCCACCGATCCGGCCGCACCCACCATCGCGACCGCACGCCAGGTCGTCGCGGCGGCACCGGCTGTCGGCCCGACCGTGGCCGCCGGGCCAGGCCAGCTCACCGGGCCGGGCCCGCTTGCCGCGCCGGGTCAGAGCGGCGGGCCGGCCAATGCCGGGCCAGGCCAGGCTTCCGCGTCCGGTCAGGCCGCGGCGGACGAGCCAGCCGGCGGGGGGTACGAGTTTCGGCGCGACGGTCCGGTCTGGCAACTCGGGTACGCCGGGTCGGTGGTGCACCTGCCCGACGCCAAGGGCCTGCGCGACCTGCACCTGCTGCTGAGCCGGCCGGGCACCGACGTGCCGGCGGTGGAGCTGCTCGACCCGGCCGCCGGCCCGGAGCTGATCGCCGCCCGCCGGATGGGTGCCGATCCCGTCCTCGACGACGAGGCGAAGGCCCGTTACCGGCAACACCTGGCACGTCTCGACGAGGAGATCGACCGCGCCGCCGCACGCGACGACGACCGCAAGGTGGCCGCGCTGGACAGTGAACGGGGTGCGTTGCTCGACGAGCTGCGGGTGGCAGCGGGGCTGGCCGGCCGGAGCCGCCGGCTGGGCGACGAGGCCGAGCGGGCTCGCAAGACGGTGACCGCGCGGATCCGGGACACGCTGCGCAAGCTCGACGACCGCCACCCGGCGCTCGCCTGTCACCTGCGCGAATCCGTCTCCACCGGCAACGCGTGCCGCTACCTGCCCCCCGAGCCACTGCCCTGGCGGCTCTGAGATGACCCCATCCCACCCCACCGCTGGGACACGGCAAGGGTGGGGTGGGGACAGGGATCAGCGGCGGTTGTACCGGTACATGGTCAGGGTGCCGAAGACGACCAGGAAGCCGGCGCTCCAGGCCAGCAGCCACATGGTGGCCGACGGGTCCGAATCGCCGCTCATCGCCCCGCGGATCGCGGCCACCAGCTGCGTCACCGGGTTGACCTTCACGAACGCCTGGAGCCAGCCGGGCATGGTGCTCGGATCGACGAAGACGTTGCTCAGGAACGTCAGCGGGAACAGCACCATCATGCTGACCCCCATCACCGACTTCTCGCTGCGCAGGATCAGCCCGAAGAACGTCCACACCCAGGAGAACGCGAACGAGAAGACCACCAGCAGCCCGATCCCGACGGCCGCGCCGACCACCCCGCCGGCGGGCCGGAAGCCGAGCACCAGCCCCAGGCCCAGGATCACCAGGGCGGCGAGGATGTAGCGCAGCACGTCGCCGAAGATCATGCCGACCAGGGCGGCGGGACGCCAGACGGGCAGCGTCCGGAACCTGTCGAAGATGCCCTTCTCGATGTCGGTGTTGAGGCCGATCCCGGTGTACATGGTGATCATCACGACGCTTGTCACCATGATGCCGGGCAGGAAGAACTGCAGGTACTCGCGCGGGCTGCCGGCGAGGGCGCCGCCGAACAGGTACGTGAACATCAGCACCATGATGATCGGGAACGCGGTCACGTCGAAGAGCTGCTCCGGCACGTGCTTGATCTTCAGCATGGCCCGCCAGCCGAAGGTGAGCGACGCGCCGAGCGCGCTCGGTCGAGGCGGTCGGGCACCGGGCGCGAGCACCGTCGCCAGCGCCTCGGCGGAGGGGACGTAGACCGTCGGCGCCCGTTCGGTCGTGGTGGTCGTGGTGTCGCTCATCGGGCTGCCTCCAGCTCGTTGTCGGGCTCGTCGGCCGGCACGGCGGGGTGATCGGTCAGGGCCAGGAAGACCTCGTCCAGGCTCGGCTGGCCGAGGGAGAAGTTGTCCACGACGATGCCGGCACGGGCCAGCTCGCCGAGCGCTCGCGAGGCCTGGGCGCTGGCGTCGAGGTCGGTGCCGGCCTCACCGACGCGGGCGGTCAACGCCACCGGGTCGGCGGCGAGCTGCACCGGCACGCCGAGCGCCTCCCGGAGCACCCTCTCCGCCTCGGGCCGCTGGCCGGGATCGCGCAGTCGCAGGTGGACGGTGCCGGAGCCGACCGACGACTTCAGCTCACCCGGTGTGCCCTCGGCGATCACCCGGCCGTGGTCGACGACCGCGATCCGCCCGGCGAGCTGGTCGGCCTCGTCGAGGTACTGGGTGGTCAGCAGCACCGTCGTGCCGTGCGACACCACCGCCCGGACGATCTCCCACACCTGGTTGCGACTGCGCGGGTCGAGGCCCGTCGTCGGCTCGTCGAGGAACAGCAGATCGGGGGTGTTGAGGATGCTGGCGGCGATGTCGATGCGCCGCCGCATCCCACCCGAGTACTTCTTCACCTGGCGGTCACTCGCCTCGGTCAGACCGAACGCGGCGAGCAGTGCCGCCGCGCGCTCCCGGGCGGCCGGCTTGCGCAGGCCGAGCAGGCGGGCGAGGAGCACCAGGTTCTCCGTACCGGTCAGGTCCTCGTCGACGGAGGCGTACTGGCCGGTGAGGCTGACCCGGGACCGGACCTTGTCGGCCTCGGTGACCACGTCGTGCCCGAACACCCGGGCCGAGCCCCCGTCCGGGCGCAGCAACGTCGCGAGCACCCGGACTGCTGTGGTCTTGCCCGCCCCGTTCGGACCGAGCAGGCCGTAGACGGTGCCGGCGGGCACCTGAAGGTCCATGCCGGCCAGGGCCTTGGTGTCCCCGAACGAGCGGGTCAGTCCCTCGGCCTCGATGGCCAGGCCGGTGGTGCGTCTACTCATGATTCGTACCTTTCGAGGTGTACGGGTTGGCCTGCCACCCGTAAGGCGCGAGACGGAGGTCGGCCGCCCGCTAGATCAGATCTAGCGGGCGGCGTTTCGGGGTGGAATGTCGGCGCGGATCGGCTTGACTGGGGTCGACGGACAGGGGAATGGGATGGCTCAGGTACGCATCGACCCGTGGCGCGAGGAGGACCTCGACCTGCTGCGGCAGCTCAACACCCCGGAGACGCGCAGGCACACCGGCGGCCCGGAGACCGACGAGCAGGTGCTCGCCCGGCACGAGCGATACGTGCACTTCGCCGACGACGGCCAGGGTTGCATGTTCGTCATGGTCCTGCCAGACGGCGCGCGGGTGGGCAGCGTCGCCTACTGGTCCCGGCAGTGGCGGGAGCAGCAGGTCTACGAGATGGGCTGGGCGGTGCTGCCCGCGTACCGGGGGCAGGGGCTGGCCACCGCCGCGGTGCGCGCGGTGGTCGACGTGGCCCGCGCCCGGCGGACCCACCGCCACGCCCACGCCTACCCGTCGGTCGACAACGCGGCCTCGAACGCGGTCTGCCGCAAGGCCGGGTTCACGCTGCTCGGTGAGACCGGCTTCGAATACCCGCCGGGGCACCTGATGCGTGCCAATGACTGGCAGCTCGACCTGACCGCCCCACCGACCGGGAGTTGAGGTCGGCGGGGCGGCCGGTGGCAGGTCACCAGGTGGTGTCGAGGCGGTGCCGTTGCTCGGCGGTCAGCTCCAGGTCGACAGCCGCCAGGCTCTCCTCCAGTTGGGCCACCGAGGAGGCGCCCACCAGCGGGATGAACGGCAGGTCGCCGCCCAGCAACCAGGCGAGCACCACCTGGTTGACGGTCGCGCCGCTCTGCCCGGCCACGTCCCGCAGCGCGGCCAGTCGCCGGGGCGCGCTCGGCAGGTCGTACGCCGAGCCGAGCGGCTTGTCGGCCCGGGTGAACGCCCCCTTGAGCAGCGGCGAGTATGCCACCAGGGTCAGCTCGGGCTCGGCACGCAGGTAGCTGAGCAGGTCACCGCCGACGCCGCCCGGCTCGCCGTCCGGGTCCAGTTCGCTGATCAGGTCGGTGCGGGTCGGCAGGTAGCTGCGGTGGTACTGGAGCACCTCGTACCCGGGCAGGCCGGCGGCGGCGGCCAACGCGCGGGCCCGCTCCACCCGCCAGGCCCGGTGGTTGCTGGCGCCCAGCAGACCCACCGTGCCCTCGGCGACCAGCTCGGCGAAGCCCTCCACAGTTTCCTGGAGCGGCACGGTCCGGTCCTCGATGTGCGCGTAGAGCAGGTCCAGCCGCTCCACCCCGAGCCGTTCCCGGCTGCGCTCCGCCGACTCGCGGATCACCTTCGCCGACAGGCCCTCGGCGTTGTCCAGATAGCTGGTCCCCGGGGCCAGCGGTCGGGCACCCAGCTTGGTGGCGATGACGATCTCGGCGCCGACGCCCCGGCTGCGCCGCCACCGGCCGAGCAGCGCCTCACTCTGCCCGCCCTGCCCGCCGTCCACCCAGAACGCGTAGTTGTCCGACGTGTCGATGAACGTGCCGCCGGCCTCGACGTACCGGTCGAGGATCGCGTACGAGGTGGCCTCGTCGGTCGCGCTGCCGAACAGCATGGCCCCGAGGCTGAGCACGCTGACCTCGCGCCGGGTCGCCGGGTCGGTGCCGATCGTGCGGTACCGCATGGGGATCTCCTTCCGTGCGCCCTGCCGGTGGGCGCCTGCGGATCACCCTGACGGCTGGAGTGCGCTCCAGGTCAAGCGCTCGGTCACCAGGGCAGTACGCCGTAGCCACCGCCGGTGTCCATCTGGAAGCCCCAGAACAGCCCGCTCGGGCCGTCGGCCGGCAGCGTCGCCAGGTGCACGCTCACCTCGGCGCCCTGTTCGGCACTGCGGAAGCCGTTGTTGCCGTTCAGGTCGGTGGCGCAGTAGCCCGGGTTGGCCGCGTTCACCTTGATCGGGGTGTCCCGCAGCTCCTTGGCGTACATGGCGGTGAGCATGTTCAGCGCCGCCTTCGACGACGGGTACGGCAGGGAGGTCAACGCGAACAGCGCGCTCGCCGGGTCGGTCATCGCCGCGATCGAGCCGACATCGCTGGAGACGTTGACGATGCGGGCCGCGGGTGCCCGGCGCAGCAGTGGCAGCAGCGCATTGGTCACCGTCGCCACCCCGAACACGTTCGTCTCGTACACCCCGCGCAGCGTCGCCACCGTCGTCTCGGTGGGCAGCCCTCGCTCTCCGTCGACGAGGATGATGCCGGCGTTGTTGACGAGCACGTCCAACCGGCCGTACTCCGTCTCCACCAGCTTCGCGGCTGCCGCCACCGACTCGGCGTCGGTGACGTCCAGCGGCACGAACCGCGCGTCCGCGCCGCCGTCGCGCAGCTTCCGTTCCGCTGTCCGGCCGCGCTCGGCGTCGCGGGCACCGACCAGCACGGTCATCCCGAGGGCGCCGAGCTGCCGGGCGGTGGCGAAGCCGATCCCCTTGTTGGCCCCGGTGATCAGGGCGATCATGTTCGTCATGCCGTCGAGCCTGTCTGCGCCGGCGGCCCCGGGGGAGAGACGGGCCGAGCCTGGGACCGGCGGTACCACCCTCGCGAGCCCGGCCCGGGGCATGCTGGAGGCATGACGAGCGGCGGTCTGCGGCGGGACGAACTGGCGGCGTTCCTGCGCACCCGCCGCGCCCGGCTGCGCCCCGCCGAGGTCGGCCTTCCCGACGGGGTACGGAGACGCACCCCCGGCCTGCGCCGACAGGAGGTGGCCCAGCTCGCCGGGATGTCGATCGACTACTACATCCGGCTGGAGCAGGGCCGGGGGCCGCACCCGTCCCGGCAGGTGCTCGCCGCGATGGCCCGGGCGCTGCTGCTGAGCCGGGACGAACGGGAGTACCTGTTCCGGATCGCCGGGGAAAATCCGCCACCGGTCGGCGGGCCGAGCCGGGAGGTTCCGCCCGGGATGCGGCACCTGCTCGACGCGATGACCGAAACCCCGGCGTACCTCGTCGACGCCGCGTACCACGTGCTGGTCTGGAACCGGCTTGCCACGTACTTCGTGGGGGATCTCGCGGCCGTGCCCGACGCGGACCGCAACATGATCCGGTGGACGTTCCGGCAGCCGGCGACCGGCGCGCACTGGGCCGATGCCGAGGTGCTCCGCTTCGTGCGCAGCACGGTGGCTGACCTGCGGGCCGCCTACGGGCGCTACCCGGCCGATCCGGCGATCCGCGAGCTGGTCACCGAGCTGCTCGGCACCTCGCCCCGATTCGCCCGGCTCTGGGCCGAGCACGACGTCGCGGAACGCCGCCCGGTCGTCAAGCGGGTGCCGCACCCCGACCTGGGGCCGTTGGAGTTCGAGTGCCGTGTCCTGCTGGTGCCGGAGACCGACCAGCGGATGATCGTCTATGTTGCCGAGCCCGGATCGCCGACCCACGCGGTGTTCCGCCGGATCGCCGAGCGCGTCGGCTCCTGAAACCCCACGGGCGAGCGTGATGCCGCTCGGTCATCTTGATGACTGAGCGGCATCACCATCATTCGAGCGTCAGTTGGGCAGGTAGGCGAAGGTGTCCGGGTTCGGGCCGGTCCGCCCGGCCTCGCCCTTGTCCAGGTTGGTGATCCGCTCCATCGTCGCGTCGTCCAGCTCGAAGTCGAAGATCCGGGTGTTCTCCTCGATCCGCTTCGGGGTGGTCGACTTCGGGAAGATGATGTCGCCGCGCTGCACGTGCCAGCGGAGCACCACCTGCGCCGGAGTGCGGCCGAGCTGCCCGGCGATGTCGACCACCGTCGGGTCGTCGAGCACCTTGCCCTGCGCGATCGGCGACCACGCCTCGGTGAGGATGTTGTGCTCGCGGCCGTAGGCGCGGACCTCGTCATTGGTGAAGTACGGGTGCGCCTCGATCTGGTTCACGGCCGGCACCACACTGGCCTCGGCGGCCAGTCGCTCCAGGTGCGCCACCTGGAAGTTCGACACGCCGATCGAACGGGCGCGGCCGTCGCGCTGGAACTCCTCCAGCACCTTCCAGGTCGAGACGTAGTCACCGTCGTACAGGGTCGGCAGCGGCCAGTGGATCAGGAACAGGTCGATGTAGTCCATCTTCAGCGCCGCGAGCGTCGAGTCGAACGCCCGACGGGCGTCGTCAGGGCGGTGGAAGGCGTTGTTCAGCTTGCTCGTCACGTAGACCGAACCCCGGTCGAGGCCGGACACGCGGACCGCCTCGCCGACCTCGGCCTCGTTGCCGTACATCTCGGCGGTGTCGATGTGCCGGTAGCCCGTCTCCAGGGCCGTCGTCACCGCCGCGACGGTGTCCTTCGGCTCGATCTGGAACACGCCGAAGCCGAGCTGCGGAATGGTGGTGCCGTCGTTCAGGCTGATGTCGGGAATGGTGTTGGCCATTGCGGCTCCTTCGCGTCGTCTTCGTTGCCTGTCATCCATACCCGAGCGAAAGATGATTCACCGGCCAATCCGGCGTGACGAGTGCAACGCACGATCTGTTCACCCGGTCGTGTCGAAGATCACCGGCCAGGGCCGGGCCGCCGGCACCGACGCCGGCGCGGGCGCGACGGGCTCGGCGTCGGCCAGCACCTCGGCGGCGAGCTGCCCGAACATCGGCGCCGCCGGGTGCGCCGACCGGTCCGGCCACGCCGCCGAGGTGCGCCGGACCAGCGACGCGCCGGTGATCGGCCGCCAGGCGATCCGGGGTTCCCGACGCGCCACCGTCGCCGGTTCCACGGCCACCGCGCCGCCGGCGAGCACCAGCCCGAAGAGGAACTCCGGGTTGCGGGCCGGCCGGACCCGGGCTGGTCGCCAACCGTGCTGCCGGCACACCGTCAACAGGTGGTCGTGCCACCCGGGCGCGGTCGCCCGGGGCGCGGTCACCAGATCCAGATCGGCCAGCGACGCCAGCGCCACCGCGCGGTCGCGGGCCAGCGGCGACGCGCGTGGCAGCAACACCCCGAGGGGTACGTCCACCGGAGTGCCGAAACGCAGCCCGTCCGCCGTCACCGGGTGGTGCACCAGGCCCACGTCCAGAGTCCGCTCGGTGAGCATCCGAGCCTGCTCGGCGGTGGTCAGCTCGTGCAGCTCCACGTCCAGGCCGGGCGCCCGGGTGGTGAGCCCGTCCAGCAGCGAGCGCAGCGTCACCGCGGGCGTCTCCGGCGGCACCCCGGCCCGGAGTACGCCCAGCTCACCCGCGCGGACCTGCCCCATCAGGCTGCGCAGCCGACCCGCACCCGCGAGCAACTCCTCCGCCTCGCCGAGGAGCAGCTCACCGGCCGTCGTGAGGCGTACCTGGCGGCGGGACCTGTCGAACAACTCGACGGTCAGCTCCCGTTCCAGGCGCTGGATCGACTGGCTGAGCGGCGGCTGGGCCATCCCGAGCAGCTCGGCGGCCCGCCCGAAGTGCAACTCGTGGGCCACCACCACGAAGTGCCGCAGGTGCCGGAGCAGATCCACGGCCGGACCCTACGCCAGCGCCGGCCCGCTGCCGCTGGATACCGTGCTGGCGTGGACGTCAGCGAGCGCATCGAGGCCATCTTCGCCGCCGTGGGGGTGACGGCCAGCCTGCACGCCGTCGACCTGGACGCCGCGGACCTGACCGTCGACGTCGACGGTGTCGGCCGTGGCGGCGTTGCCGTCGGTGGCGGTCCGGAGGTCGGGGTGCGGGCCGACGAGCAGGTGGTGATCGCCTCGATCTTCAAGATCCTGCTGGTCCTGGAGTTCGCCCGGCAGGTCGAGGCCGGTCAACTGGACCCCACCGAACGGGTCCTGGTCACCGCCGCCGACCGGCTCGGCGGGTGGGGCCTGGCCGGTTGCGCCGACGACGCCGAGGTGTCGCTGCGCGACCTCGCGTACTTCGCCATGTCGGTCACCGACAACACGGCCGCCGACCTGCTGCTGCGCCGGGTCGGCCCGGATCTGCTGCCGATGCTCGCCGCCGAGCTGGGGTTGACCCGCACCCGTGTCCTCGGCGGTCCCCGGGACCTGGTCGAGACGATGCTCACCGACGTGGGCGCGCGGACCGAGGCGGAGTTCGCCCGGATCTTCCCCACGTTGCCGGCGGACCGGGTCCGGGCCATGCGGGTCTTCGACCCCGCCCACACCACCTCCAGCACGGCCCGGGAGATCACCCGGTTGCTCACGTTGATCTGGCGCGACGAGGCCGGCCCGGCGGCGGCGTGCGCGATGGTCCGCGCCTGGATGGCCCGGCAGATCTTCTGGACCCGGCTGGCTGCCGGGTTTCCGCCCGGCGTCCGGGTCTCCGGCAAGACCGGCACCCTGCCCGGCCTGCACCTGGAGGCCGGCGTCGCCGAATACCCCGACGGCGGCCGGTACGCGATTGCCGTCTTCGCCCGCGCGGACCGGTTGGCCTCGCGCCGCATCGACGTGGACCTGGCGATGGGGGAGGCCGCCCGTGCGGCCGTCGAGGCGCTGCGCGGCGACTGATTTCGCACCCGCCGCAGCTTCGGTGGTCCGCCCCTGAGCTGGCCCGATATGCGGAGGCGTATGGGAGCCGACCGCCTTCGATCTTGGACCGGGACCCGGTGGCGCTGGTTGGCTCGTGGTCGACAAACAGCCCGACCACGGGGAGCAGATTCGCATGCCCAGTCTCGACCGCCGTCGCTTCCTGCGCGACGCCGCCGCCACCACCGCACTCGTCTCCGCCGGGGGCCTAGCCGCCGGCTCCGCCACCCCGGCGCAGGCCGCCACCCCGGTCGCCGTACCCACCCCGGCTGCCCGCCGCAAGGGCGCGGTCAGCTTCCGCTGGTGGGGTACGGCCGGCTGGCGCGTCGACATCGCCGACCGCACGGTCCTCGTCGACCCGTTCCTCAGCCGGATCGACACCGGGCTGTTCACCGGCGCGTTCCAGACGGCCACCCCGTTGACCGTGCGCGCCGACGTGATCGATCCGCGCGTCGACAGGGCCATGACGGTGCTTGTCACGCACACGCACTGGGACCACTTCATGGACGTGCCCCACATCGCCAAGCGCACCGGCGCACGGGTGTTCGGCACGCTCACCGCGTACCACCTGGGGTTGGCCTACGGGTTGCCGGCGACGCAGCTCAGCGCCGTGAAGGGTGGGGAGGTGCTGGACTTCGGGGACCACAGCGTCGAGGTGGTCGGCTCGCTGCACAGCCGCAACCCGTCGTACTCGGTGGCCTTTCCCGGGGTGCGGGTGACCCAGCCGCCGCAGCCGGCGACCATCGCGGACCTGCCGGAGGGCGACACGCTCGGCTACCTGCTGCGGGTCGACGGCGGCCCGTCGGTCTACTTCACCGGGGCCAGCGACGTCGCCGAGCGCAACCTCACCGGCCTGTCGCCCGACGTGGCGATGGTGGCCATGCAGAGCGCCACCACCACCGGCGACTACCTGCCCCGGCTGCTGGCCGGCCTCGACTACCCGAAGGTCATCGTGCCGGTGCACTACGACAACTTCGAGACGCCGTTGGAGAACCCGCCGACGGTCGCCGACACCGACCGCGCCCGGTTGACCGACATGATCGCGGCGGTGCGCCGGATCTCGCCGCGCAGCCGGGTGCTGGTGCCCGAGTACGAGACCGCGTACCACTTCTGACCGGGTCCGGGCGGGCGCCCGCGCCCGCCCGGTCAGCCGGCGGCCAGCTCCGCCAGGGCGCGCACCGACTTCCAGTTCCGGGTGGTGGCCACCACGCCGAGCTTCTTCTCCAGGTACGCGTTGGTGAACTTCGACCGCCCGTAACCGCCGTCGACGAAGTGCAGGAAGACCTCGCGGCCGGCCACCGTGAACGACACGTTCTCCCCACCGGGCACGACCAGAGCGTCCACCGTGGACGTCGCCGGGGCGGTCGCGAGGAAGGCCACCAGCAGCCGGGTCGGGTCGTCCTCCCGATCGGCGTACGGGTTGCCGGCGACCACCGCTGCCAACTCCCGGCCGCTGCGTACCAGCACCGGCACGGTCAACGCCAGCTCGTCGGTGAGCGCCCGCTCGATTCCGGCGGCCAGCTTCCCCGCGTCACGTACGGCGCTGCCGAAGGCCACATTGCCGCTCTGCAGGTACGTCTTGACGTCCTCGTGGCCGAGGTCGGTGACGATCCGGCGCAGGTCGGCCATCGCCAACCGGGTGGTGCCGACGTTGACCCCGCGCAACAGGGCGACGTACCGGGTCATGGCTCTCCTCCTCGGGTGCGGGTCGACTGGCTCAGCGTAGGCCGCTCGGCCCCACCAGACCCGTTTCGTAGGCCACGATGACCAGTTGCGCCCGGTCGCGCACCCCCAGCTTGGTCAACAACCGCCCGACGTGCGTCTTGACCGTGGCCGGGCTGAGGTTGAGCCGCGTGGCCAACTCCGCGTTGGACAGACCACGGGCGATCAACGTGAGCACCTCCCGTTCCCGCTCGGTCACCCCGTCCAGCTGGCGCGGCAACGGCCGGGTCGGCTCCGCCCGCCGGGCGAACTCGTCGATCAGCCGGCGGGTCACCGTCGGCGCGAGCAGCCCCTCACCGGCGGCGACCACCCGGATCCCGGCCAGCAGATCCGCCGGTGGGGTGTCCTTCAGCAGGAACCCGCTGGCGCCGGCGCGCAGCGCGCCGTAGACGTACTCGTCCAGGTCGAACGTGGTCAGGATGATGACCCGGGTGCCGGCCGTCGCCGGGTCGGCGCAGATCCGCCGCGTCGCCTCGATGCCGTCCATCTCCGGCATCCGGACATCCATCAGCACCACGTCCGGACGATGCTGGCCGGTCAGCGCGACCGCCTCCACGCCGGTGCCCGCCTCGCCCACCGTCGTGCAGTCCCCGGCGAGGTCGACGAGCAGCCGGAAACTGCCGCGCAGCAGCGCCTGGTCGTCGGCGATCAGCACCCGGATCACGCGGCCACCCGGTAGGGCAGGCTGGCCGTCACCGCGAAACCGCCCTCGGAGCGTGGACCGGCCCGGAACTCCCCACCGTGCAACGCCACCCGCTCCCGCATGCCGATCAATCCGTGACCCTCGCCGCCGAGCAGGACCGGCCGGCGGCCGTCGTCGGTCACCTCCACCCGTACCTCGTCGGGGGTGACGGTCACCAGTGCCCGACAGGCGGCAGGTGCCGCGTGCTTCACCACATTCGTCACCGCCTCCTGCACGATCCGGTACACCGCGAGGCCCACCGACTCGGGCACCGTACCGTCCGGTTCGTCGCGTCGGACGTCGAGCCGGACGTCGACGCCGCCGATCGCCGCCTGCCGGGCGAGCGCGGGCAGCTCGTCCAGGCCGAACGTCGGCGCGTACGGGGTGTCCTCACGCAGGAGACCGAGCACCCGGCGGACGTCGGTCAGCGCGTTGCGGCCGGTCTCCTCGATCACCCGCAGGGCGGCCCCCGCCTCCCGGGGGTCGGCCTCGGCAACGTGGTTGGCGACGGCCGCCTTCACCACGATGAGGCTCAGCGTGTGCGCGACAACGTCGTGCAGCTCGCGCGCCACCCGCAGTCGTTCCTCCGTTGCGGCCTGATGAACCCGCTGGTCACTCTGCCGGGCGGCGAGGGCGCGCCGCTCGCGAAGCAACCAGCCGATCAACCAGGCGGGCGTGATCATGACGGCCGCGTAGGCGACGCCCCCGGTCCGTGACCACAGGTCACCCGCGGTCAACACCAGGCCGACGCTGACCAGGGCGAGACAACCGGCCGCGCAGAGCACCGACCGACGCGTGGCCGTCGACACGGCCACCGTGTAGAAGGACAGGCCGATGGCGAACGCCGGTGCGGCGGCGGCGAAGTTCGGGATCACCCCGGTGACAAGCGACACGGTGGTGCCGGCGCTGATCACCACGGCGACGGTCATCGGCCACCGGCGTCGGGCGGCCAACGGTAGTCCGAGGGCGAGCCCGACGAGCACGGACACCCAGAGCGGCTCGCGCACGCCACCGTGCAACGGCGACGCCAACGCCGCGTACGGGCAGAGCAGACCACCGACGGACAGGGCGAGCACGGCGTCCACCAGGTACAGGTCCACCGGCCGCAGCCGCCGGGTCAGCAGAAGAGCGGTCACCTGCCAGACGGTATCGGCCGACCGGGTCGGCCGCGTCCACCCGTGGGTGGTCATCACCGAGGACGACCGGCCGGTGTTTCCGGGCCGCCACCTCCACCCGGGGGAGGGCAACGAAGTGCCCGCTGGGGCACGACGCGCGACACCCCGGGCAACCGGCACCGTGTTGGCCATGACCACACACACGGTGACCCTGACGGGGCTACGGGCGGTGTACGGCACCGCAACCCGGCGGGTGACGGCGCTCGACGGCGTGAGCACCAGCTTCGCGAGCGGCACGTTCACGGCGGTGATGGGCCCATCGGGCTCGGGAAAGTCCACTCTGCTGCACTGCGCGGCGGGACTGGACAGCCCGACCGAGGGGGTCGTCACGATTGACGGCACGCGCCTGAACGACCTCGGCGAGGACGAGCTGACCCGGTTGCGGCGCGACCGGATCGGCTTCGTGTTCCAGGCGTTCAACCTGGTGTCCACGCTGACCGCCGCGCAGAACGTCGAGTTGCCGCTGCGCCTGGCCGGTCGCCGCCCACCGGCGCGGGACGTGACCGCGGCGCTCGACGCCGTGGGCCTGGCCGACCGGGCCGGGCACCGGCCGAGTGAGTTGTCCGGCGGCGAACAGCAACGCGTCGCCGTGGCCCGCGCGGTGATCACCCGGCCGGCGGTGGTCTTCGCCGACGAGCCGACCGGCGCACTGGACAGTGCCGCGTCCCGTCAGGTGCTCCGGCTGCTACGCGCACTCGTCGACGACCACGGGCAGACCGTGGTGATGGTGACCCACGATCCGGCCGCCGCCGCGTACGCCGACCGGGTCCTGCTGCTCGCCGACGGCCGCGTCGTCGACGAGTTGAACGGCGGGATCACCGCCGCGGTCGTCGCCGCCCGGATCGCCGAGCGGGAGACGTTCGCGACGACGCCTGCGGAGCGGTCGTGCTGAGCATCCGGCGGTCGGCAAGCGCGTTCGTGGCCGTCGCCATCGGGGTCACGCTTGTCGCGGCGGCCACCCTGCTGCTCGCCTCCGGCCGTCCACAGGTGCCGGACCGGCTCGCGCGGGCCGCGGTCGTGGTGCACAGCCCCGAGGCGGGCGCGTCGGCCGAGTCGTTCCTGCCGACCCGGCCCTGGTCGGCCACCGCGACTGCGGGACTCGTCGACCGGTTGGCCGCCCTGCCCGGAGTCGTGGCGGCGGTGCCGGATCGGACCTTCTACGCCCAGCCGCTCGTCGACGGCCGACCCTCGGGCGCCGACACCGGACGGGAGGACGCCCACCAGGGGCACGGCTGGTCCAGCGCCCAACTGGGCGGACTGCGCCTGACGGCCGGCGAGCCGCCCCGCCGGCCCGGCGAAGTGGTCGTCGACCGCGCGCTCGGGCTGCGTACCGGTGCGCCGCTCACCCTGCTCACCGCGGCGGGGCCGGAGCCGTACACCGTCACCGGTCTGGTCGACGCGCCCGGCGTCCAGGTCGCGGACGAGGTGGCCGCCGCGCTCGCGCCCGGCGTCCGGGCCATCGGGCTGGTGCTCGCGCCGGGGACCGATCCCGAGCGGGTCGCCGCGGCGGCACGCGGTGTCGTCGGCCCGGACGGACGGGTGCTCACCGGCGACGCGCGTGGCGCGTTGGAGCCGCGCAACGACGCCCGCACCCGCTGGATCGGCATGCAGGTGCTCACCGCCACGGCGGCCCTCGCCGGCTTCGTCACGATCTTCGTGGTCGCCTCCACCTTCGCGTTCACCATCGCGCAGCGCCGCCGTGAGCTGGGCCTGCTCCGCGCCGTCGGCGCCACCGGACGCCAGGTCCGCCGCATGGTGTACGTCGAGGCGCTCGTCGTCGGCGTCGCGGCGGGGCTCGTCGGCCTGTTGGTGGGTGCGGTGCTCGCCCCGATCCTGGGCCGGCTGCTCGTCGAGGTCGGCTTCGAACCATCGACCTTCCGGGTGCGCTACACCCCGTGGCCGATCGCGCTCTCGCTCGTCGCCGGGCCGGTGATCGCGCTGCTGGCCGTCTGGTCGGCGTCGCGCCGGGCCGCCCGGGTCCGACCGCTGGAGGCGTTGCGGGAGGCGGCGGTGGAGCAGCGACCGATCGGGCGACTGCGGGTCGCCACCGGCGCGCTGCTCGTCGCGGCGGGGGTCGCGCTCAGCGTCGGGACGGCGACCGCCGACGAGGCCCGCGTCGGGGCGCAGTACGCCCTGTACGCGGTGATGGCGCTGGTGGCCGGTGCCACGGTGCTCTCCCCGGCGGTGGTCGGGCCGGCGGTGCGACTGCTGCGGTCTCCGGTCCGGCGGCGCGGTGGCGCGATCGGGATGCTGGTCCGGGGCGGGGCGTTGACCGCGACCCGGCGGACCGCGTCGACGGCCGCCCCGGTGCTGCTCACCGTCGCCTTCGCGGTGCTGGTGTCCGGGATGGTGCGGACCACCACCGCCGCCTACGCCGCGGGTCGGGCCGACAACGTGAACGCCGGCTGGATCGTGCTGCCCGACCGGGCACCCGGTCTGTCGGACCAGGCCGTCGCCGCGACCGGCGGCACCGCCCTCCTGCCGACCACGGTCTTCCGTACCGATCCCGCGACGCCGCTGGCGGACCGGCCACTGACCGCGCTCGGGGTGGACCCGGCCGGTTTCGCCGCCGCGAACCGGGCGCTCACCGTCGTCGCCGGCTCGCTCGACGACCTGCGTGGCGACGACACGGTGGTGGTGACCGCCGCGGCGAACCTGCGGCCGTCCGAGCCGTACGCGGTGGTCTTCGCGGACGGGGAACTGGTGTCGCTGCGGGTCGTCGCCGTGGTCACCGACGACTCGCTCCCCGGCGACCTGCTCGTGCCCCGGGCGGTGGTGCGTACGCACGACCCGTCGGCGCTGACGTCCACGGTGTTCGTCCGGGACCGGATCGAGCCTCCGGTCGGCGCGCGGGTCGTCGACGTCGCCACCTGGGCGGCCGAGGCGGACGCCGCGGAGGACCGCCTCGTCTGGCTCTTCACCCTGCTGCTGATCGGTGTGTCGGCCGGCTACGGGGCCATCGCGGTGGCGAACACGCTGCTGCTGGCCGCCGCCGGACGGGCCGCCGACCTGCGGCTGATCCGGATGGCCGGGGCGACCCGGCGGCAGGTGATCTGGTTGGTGACGGCCGAGTCCGCCCTGGTGGTGCTGATCGGCGCGCTGCTCGGCGGGGTGGTCGCGTTCGTCGGTCTGCTCAGCATCCGCGCCGGCCTCGCCGAGCAGGTCGGTGCCCCTGTCGACCTGGTGGTGCCGTGGTCGGTGATCGTCGGTGTGGTGGGGTTGTGCCTGCTGCTCGCGGCGCTGGCGAGCGTGCTGCCGACGTGGCGGATGCTGCGTTACCGCCCCGCGCGGTCACCGGTCGGGGTCGCCGGATGAGCGCGGCCCCGCCCCCCGGGGGAGCGGCCGGACGGCTACGGTCCACGGATGCGATTCGCGCGGCCGGTCGGGCTGCTGCTCTCCGCCGTCGCCGTCGTGCTCTGGGCGTTCGGCGTGACCGTGCTGCAACCGCTGACCGAGCCGATCGGCCCGTGGTCGGAGCGCCTGCCGGGCAACAACACCTACTGGGCGCGCGACCTTCGGTTCCTGGCGATCATGGCGGTGGCGGTCGGGCTGGTGCTGGCCGGCCGGGGTCTTCGGTCCTGGAGCCGAACGGCAGTGGTGCTCGGCGGTTGCTGGGTCGCCGCCGACCTCGCGATCGACCGGACCGATCCGATCGGTGTCCGGGCGACGGTGCTGCTTGCCGTCGGCGGTTGCGCGGTACTCGGCGTGCTGGCGGTGGCCCTGATGGGCTGGGAACGCGGGCTGCCTCCAGCCGCCGATCGGAAGGTCCTGACCGGTGCGGCGTGTGTGGCCGGCGTCTTGACGATCGTGGCGGCCGGTATCGAGTCACCGACGGACCGGGAGCCGGAACTGAACCAGGGCGCCCTGGCCACCGCGGCGCTGCTCGTCGTCCTGTCCGTCGCTGCCGCGCTGGCGGCGGCCCCGGCGCGGCCCCGGTCCCGCGTCGGGCTGGCGGCCGGCCTAGCCGTGGCATCGCTGCTCGGCGTCGGGCTGGTCCGTGCCGTTGCGCCCGGGACGCGACTCCTGCCGGAGATGGCCCTCGGGGCCGTGCTGCTCACCGGGGTCACTCTGCTGGCCTGGGACTGGCCGGGCGGTCGGCCGATCTGGCGGCACCACGCTCTGGCCGCCCTCGCCGCCTTCGTGGGACCGTTTGCCTTCCTGCTGGTCACGGCCATCCCCATGCTGATCCTGCTGCCGATCGGGCCGACGTTCACCGCGCTGGCCGGCAACAGCCCGATCAACGCGGCCGACTCCGACCTGCTGGTCTCGCTGTGCGGGCTGCTCGCCGGGCTCGGGATGTCCCTGCTGCTGGCCTGGCCGACCGCCGACAACCGCCGGTAGCTCGCCCGACGACCGCCGGTAGCCGGACGGCCGTCGGCGCATCACTCGACGACCGGCAGCACGACCTCGTTGCGGCGCAGGAACCACGGCTTCCACGGCAGGTCGAAGCGTACGTACCGGATCGCGCCTCTGGGTTGCAGCCCGGCCGCGGTGACCGAGCGGCCGAGCATGGTGGCGCGTTGGCTGAACGCTTGCTCCGTCCACCGGCCGGAAAACCGCATCGCCGCCGCCAGTTGCCCCGGCACCTCGCGGGTCCGCACCCTCGGGTCGACCGGTTCGGGCAGGGTGGCGGCGGTGAAGACGACAGGCATCACGAACTGGATCAGGTACGCGCCCGGCCGCTCACCCTCCACCTGGACCACCGGGACGGTCATCGCGATCTTCTCCGAACCGCTGGCGGCGGGCCTCGCAGGCGCGGCCGTCCCGATCGGTTGCCGGGTCCGGTTGGCGCCGCCGAGGTACGCGGCCAACGGCCGGAACGCCTCGATGGGCGCCCGGGTGAACGACGCCTGGATCTGCATCTCGGCCACCAGGTGGGCCGGATACCGACGCAGCTCGAAGCCGGGGTGGCGGGACACCACCCGGTACGGCTGCTGTTCGGTCATCGCGCGGCTCCCAGGATCTCCTGGGACAGACGCTACCGCCCGTCCGGCTCCCGCTCGGCCGAAGTCGGCTGCTCGGACCCGGCGGCGACGGCCCGCTGGGTCAACCGCCAGTACTGCCGCTTGCTCTCGTCGCGCAGCACCACCCCGAGCCGGCCCAGTTCGCGGCGCAGCTCCCGGGCGTCGTCGCGCCGGTCCCGCTCGATCGCCCGTTCGCGGGCGCGCAGCAGCGCGTCCGCCCCGGCGGGCAGACCGGGCAGGTCGGGCACCCACAGCCGGTACGCCGACCGGTGCGGGTCGTCGTCCGCCCAACCCCAGCCGTGGGTGCGGAACGCCTCCGCCAGTTTGGCGGCCGGCAGGTCCGTCGACTCCCGCACCAGTTCCGCGCCGTCGCCGTCGAGCAGCACCAGGTGCTTGTCGGCGAAAAAGACCACCCGGGCGTCGGCCCGCGCGACCGTCTGGTCCTGGGCGGAGCGGCGCAGCCGGACCTGCGCCGCGTCGACGGTGACGATCAGCCGTTCGGCGGTGCCGATCCCGGCGACGACCAGGCCGGCCAGGACGCCCACCGCGACCGCGCCGAAGGTGGCCTGCGGCTCGGGCAGCCCGTCCAGCCACTCGACCAGGTCACCGAACGGCACCCAGGGCAACCGGGCGAGCCAACCGGTCGTCGCCGCGAGGAGCCATCCGAGGCCCGCGCCGACAAGCGGGAAGCCGCCCCACATGACGGCCAGCTCTGTCGCGCCGCCGCTGACGACGGTGCGTGGTCGATTGCCGGCCAGGTCCATGGTCAGGACACCTCGCGGCGCAGCGTCCGGAACAGACCGGCGGCCAGCGGAAGGACCATCCAGACCAGCAGGGACACCACTATCCGCCCCCACTGCCCGCCGGTGACGGCGTCGCTGCTGAACAACGGTTCCATGGTCTTGCTGGTGTCCAGCCACTCGGACGGGCCGCGCAGAGGCTTGACCATCTCGCCGAGCACCCCCCAGAGGGTGGGCAGCAGGAGATAGCCGACGATCGCCAGCGGCGGGTTGAGCAGCAGCAGGCCGAAGGCGGCGCCCATCAGAACGCTTGTGACCTGGATGACCACCGCGTTCAGGACCAGCGACCAGTCGAACTCCCAGGTGCCCGCCCCGCCGGTGGCGGACGCCACGAGCGTGCCGATGGCGGCGACGGCGAGACTGGTCAGCACCGAGGCGAGCGCGGTCAGCGACACGGCGATCAGTTTAGCGACGACCACCCGTTCCCGGCGGGGCACCAGGGCGTAGGTGGTGAGGGCTGTCCGCTGCGACCACTCGCTGGTGATCGACAGGATGCCGAGCACCGGCAGCAGCACCGACACCGGCAGCAGCGAGGGGACGAAGAAGTTGGGGAAGGTCTGTTCGGCGTCCTTCGCGTAGATCAGTTGCAGGGTGACGATCGCGGCGGTGACCAGAGCAATGGTGATCAGCAGCCAACGGCCGGCCCGGGTGTCGACGAGCTTGCGCACCTCCACTGCCGAGAGCCGGAGCAGCGACGGACGGCGTACCGGAGTGTGGTGCCGGGGCGCGACGGCGCCGGCGGCGGGCGCGGTGGCGGTGGTCATCGGACGGCCTCCTTGGTGGATTCGCCGGCGGTCAGGGTGAGGAAGAGCTGTTCGAGGCCACCGCCGCTGGCGGGCCGCAGCTCGGCCAGCGCGACGCCGGCATCGGCGGCGGCCTGGCCGACCGCCTCGGCGTCGGCCTGCACGAGCAGCCCCTCGGAGCTGTCGGCGGCGCTCAATCCGGCCGTCTCCAGCGCGCGACGCAGCGCCGCGTCGTCGCGGGCCCGGACCACGGTGCCGCCACCGGCCAGCAGCTCGTTCTTGTTGCCCTGGGCCACGATCCGGCCACCCCCGATCACCACCAGCCGGTCCGCGACCGCCTCCACCTCGCGCAGCAGGTGGGAGGAGAGCAGCACGGTGCCGCCCCGGTCGGCGAAGTCGCGCAGCAGGCCGCGCATCCAGAAGATCCCCTCCGGGTCCAGGCCGTTGGCCGGTTCGTCGAGGATCAGCACCCGAGGGTCGCCGAGCAGCGCGTGTGCCAGCCCGAGCCGCTGGCGCATGCCCAACGAGTACGCCCGTACCCGACGCTTCGCCGCCACCGCGTTCAACCCGACCAGGTCCAGCTTCGCGGCGACCTCGCGCCGGCTCAAACCCATGGTGTACGCGGACAGCGTCAACGCCTCGCGGCCGGTGCGCCCGGCGTGCTGGGCGGAGGCGTCCAGCAGCACGCCGACCTCCCGCCCCGGGTTGGGCAGCTCCCGGTACGGGTGCCCGGCGACGGTGGCGCGGCCGGCGCTCGGCGCGGTGAGCCCGCAGATCATCCGCATGGTGGTGGACTTGCCGGCGCCGTTGGGGCCGAGGAAGCCGGTGACGGTGCCCGGTTCGCACTGGAACGACACGTCGTCCACGGCCGGGTGTGGCCCGTATCGCTTGGTGAGGTTCTCGACCGTGATCATGCGAAAGAGCCTGCCCGCGTCGCCCGGCCATCCGCTGCGGCCACCGGTCGGTGCCGCGTCGACCTTGGTCGACCGAGGGGTCTCGACTTTGGTAGCTGGTCGTGGTGCCCGTCGGCTGCCTAGCATGGGGCGGTGACCAGCCTCGCCGTCCCGGAGCATCCCTGGCTGCTGCCAGGGGAGCTGGTGGTGCCGGCTGACCAGGGGCGTAGGCGTCCGCGCCGCACCACCCGCGACTGGATCGTGGACAGCGTGGCGTTCCTGGTCTCGCTGCTCTGGGTGCTGTTCGTCACCGCGGACGCCCTGTCGCCGGATCCGGCGATGGCGATCCCGCTGCCGCACGACTGGATGACAGTCGGGGACGCGCTCATCGGCCTGGTCTGCGCGGGGCTGCTCTGGCTGCGCCGGCGGTGGCCGCTCGGGCTGTTGCTGGCCACCACACCGCTGACCATGTTCTCGATGGCCGCCGCCATCCCACTGGCGATCCTGTTCTTCACCGTCGTGGTGCATCGCCGGACCGCCATCGCGGTGGCGGTGACCGGCGCGGGTCTGATCACCAACCTGGTCTTCAGTTGGCTGCGTCCGGATCCGAACATGTCGTACTGGGCCAGCGCGTCGTGGGGTGTGGTGCTCACCTTCGCCGTGCTGGCCTGGGGGATGTTCGTCCGGGCTCGCCGGCAGTTGATCGTGTCGCTGCGCGAGCGCGCCGAGCGGGCCGAGGCCGAGCAGCAGCTCCGCGTCAGCCAGGCCCGCCACCTCGAACGCACCCGGATCGCCCGGGAGATGCACGACGTGCTGGCGCACCGGATCTCGCTGCTCAGCCTGCACGCGGGCGCGCTGGAGTTCCGCCCGGACGCACCGCCCGACGAGGTGGCCCGCGCCGCCGGGGTGATCCGGGGCAGCGCGCACGCCGCCCTCCAGGACCTGCGGGAGGTGATCGGGGTGCTCCGCGCCGAGGGCGACAACGACGTCGACGCCCCGGAGCCGCCCCAGCCGACCCTCGCCGACCTACCGGCCCTGATCGCCGAATCGCGCTCGGCTGGCGTCAAGGTCAACGTCAGCGACATCGTCGACCGGTCGGGGGAGGTGCCGGCGGCGCTGGGCCGGGCCGCGTACCGGATCGTGCAGGAGGGGCTGACCAACGCCCGCAAGCACGCGGCCGGCGCGGCCGTCACCGTGGACGTGGCCGGCGGGCCGGGCAACGGGCTGACCGTGGCGATCGGCAACCGGTGGCCGGTCGGCACACCGGCCGGCGGCACGCTGCCGGGTGCCGGCACCGGCCTGGTGGGCATCAGCGAACGGGTCACCCTGGCCGGCGGTCGGCTGGCCTACGGTCGGGACGACACGGGCGACTTCCGCCTGGCCGCCTGGCTGCCGTGGCCGGCGTGACGGGGGCGTCCGGTGTGGCTGGCGCGTCAGGTGTGACGGGGCCCTCGGGTGTGGCCGGGCAATCGGGTGTGACCGGGCCGTCGGGGCCGGAGTCGGTCGTGCCGTCGGTGCGCGTGCTGATCGTCGACGACGACGCCCTGGTCCGGGCCGGCCTCTCGATGATCCTCGGCGGCCTGCCGGACCTGACCGTGGTCGGTGAGGCGGCCGACGGCGGCGAGGTCCCGGCCGCCGTCGCCGCGTACGCCCCGGACGTGGTGCTGATGGACATCCGGATGCCACGGGTGGACGGGCTGGCGGCCACCGAGGCGCTGCGCGCCCAGCCGCACCCGCCGGAGGTGCTGGTGTTGACCACCTTCGACGCCGACGAGCAGGTGCTGCGGGCGCTGCGCGCCGGGGCGGCCGGATTCCTGCTCAAGGACACCGCGCCGGCGGAGATCGTGCACGCCGTACGACGGGTGGCAGCCGGCGAGGCGACGCTGTCCCCGACGGTGACCCGGACGCTTATCGCCCACGTGACCGCCGCCACCCCCGGCCCGGTCGGCCCGGACCCGCGCCGGGAGCGGGCGCTGCGGTTGCTCAGCGGGCTCAGTGAACGGGAGCGGCAGGTGGCGGTCGCCCTCGGGCGAGGCCAGACCAACGCGGAGATCGCGGGAGAGCTGTTCATGAGTGTGGCGACGGTCAAGGCGTACGTCTCGCGGCTGCTGACCCGGCTCAACCTCAACAACCGGGTCCAGGTGGCCCTGCTCGTGCACGACGCCGGCCTGGCCTGAGCCACGCGGCGGGGATGCCCCGACACCATCTGTCGATCGCGACAACACGGATGAGGTTACACTCATTCTTGGTTGTTTCATTTTTGGTTGTGTCAGGGGTGGGTCATGGACGGCTTCGTCGGACGGGACCGTGAGCTTCAGCTCCTGAGCGGCATGCTCGCTCGGGTGCAACGGGGCGGCAGAGCTGGCCGACCAGGTCGCGCACTCCTCATGCGCGGTCGCCGACGGGTAGGCAAGTCCCGACTGGTCGAGGAGTTCGTGGAGCGGGCCGAGGTGCCGTACCTGTTCTTCACCGCCTCCGCGCAGCCCAGCGTCGCCGCCGACCTCGCTCTCTTCGTGGAGGAGGCGGCAGCCTCGACGCTGCCGGACGCACAGCTACTTCGCGAGCAGCAACCACAGACGTGGGATGCCGCCCTGAGCCTGCTCGCCGCCGCGCTGCCGGCCGACCGGCCGAGCGTCGTGGTCCTCGACGAGATGCCGTACCTCATCGCGGGTGACCCGGGCTTCGAGGGGACACTGCAGAAGATCTTCGATCGTGAGCTTTCCCGACGGCCGGTCCTGCTGATCTGTGTCGGATCGGACCTGGCGATGATGGAGGCCCTGAACGACTACGGCCGGCCGTTCCACCAGCGGGCAACCGAGATGGTCATCCCGCCGTTGAGCCCGGCCGACGTTCGCGACATGTTGGACCTGTCCGCCGCCGACGCGTTCGACGCCTACCTGGTGTCCGGTGGTTTGCCGCTGATCCTCGACGAGTGGCCGACCGGCGTGTCGGTGCATGACTATCTGGCCGACGCCGTACGGGATCCGACCTCGGCCCTGTTGGTCAGCGGCGAACGGGCGCTGGCTGCGGAGTTCCCGCCCCAGTCCCAGGCGGGCCTGGTGCTGCGGGCCATCGGCTCCGGTGAGCGGACCTTCTCGCTGATCTCCCGCGCGGCGGGGGATCTTCCGCAGGCGTCCCTCAACCGCGCCCTGCGCCTGCTGACGCAGAAGCGGGTCGTGGAGGTCGCCGTTCCGCTGTCCACCAGGCCGTCGCGGGAAACCCGGTACACGGTGGCTGATCCGTACCTGCGCTTCTGGCTGTCGTTCCTGGGGCCGCACCTCTCCGAGATCGAGCGGGGGCGGGGTGATCTGACCCTGGCCCGGATCCTTCGGTCCTGGACGTCCTGGCGGGGGCGGGCCATCGAACCTGTCGTTCGCGAGGCGCTGCGCCGTCTACCCAGCGAGCACCTGCCGGCGGAGGCAGCGACGGTCGGTGGCTATTGGACCCGGACAAACGATCCGGAAATAGACATAGTCGGTGCTGACCGGGAGCCCGTCGCGCGGCGCATCACCTTCGTCGGGTCGATCAAATGGCAGGAGAACCGGCCGTTCGACGCGCACGACCTCGGCCGGCTGCTCCTGCACCGGTCCCAGCTGCCCGGTGCCGACGAGTCGGTACCCACCCTTGCCGTGGCGCGCAGCGGCACCGCCGTCGACGGGCTACACGTTCTGTCGCCGGAGGATCTGCTTCGCGCGTATCGGGATTGAACTTTCGTCGGGTGCCGGCCGTACCCATTGCCGAGGATGTCGGTGCGGTGAGTCCGCCGTACCGCTGCCGAGCTGCGGGAGGCCTGCCGTGCGAGTTGGTGAGCAGTCGACGGATCCCATCGATCAGGTACTGGGGGAGGTGCCAATGCCGGCACCTCTGACCCCGGAGGACGTTCGGCTCGCGGTCCGGGCGGTGGTCGTGCACACCGCCGAGGAGTGGCCCACCGGGCCGCTGTGCCGCAACGACGGCGCCTCCTACCCGTGCCGCCTGCACCGCTGGGGACGACGGGTGTTGGAGACACACGGGCTCAATGAGCGGCAGATCGAGGCGGTGATCCGGCACGGCAACCCGTTCGTGCACGTGCCCTTCCCCTTCACGGCGACCGGGCCGTCGCGGCAGCAGACCGCGCGGGTCGTGCCGCCGGGGGCACGGTCCACCGTCGCTGGCCGGCCGGTGGCACCCCCCGTCACCGCGCCGCGCTGGCCCCGGGCGAGCTGAGCGCCCGCCCGACCCGGGACGACAGGACGCCGGCCCGACGCGGAGATCCCCTCCGCGTCGGGCCGACGTCACGCTGGGCGGACGGCTCAGTTGCCGACCCCGCAGTCCGGCGCCGACCAACTCGTCGTGTTCGAGCTGGAGTCGCTGTTGTTCTCTCGCCGCGAGTCGACGTGCACGTGGTCGTCGTGGTCGGGATAGCCCGGCCCGTAGATCCCACTGAAGCCGTTGTTGCGGGCACTGCGGGCGACCTGGCACAGCGAGGACGACCGCGCGGTGACGTCGGCCGCGTTGCCGTACAGGTGCTGGCTGTCGGACGCGCCGCCGACCTGGTTGTTGCAGGCCCGGCTGCGGAAGCCGCTGGACACGTCGAGTGGTTTGTCGCCGAGACTCTTGCGCATCGCCTCCAGCTTCCACATGGTGCGGAGCGCGTTCTGCCGGGTCTGGGCCGCCGAGAGCGGTCCACCGCTGTAACCGGACCCGCCGCACCCGTCGTCCATCTCGGTGAAGCTGAAGTGCGCGGGCGTGCAGTCGTTGTCCTGTAGCTGGTACAGCTTGGTGTAGGTCTGCGGGCCGGCGACGCCGTCGGCACGCAGCCCGTACGCCTGCTGGAACCGCTTGACCGCGGCGGCGGTCTTCGGTCCGTACTGGCCGTCGTTCTCCACGATGTCCCGGTAGCCGGCCCAGCCGGCGATCCGGATCTGCAACTGGCGGACATCGTCGCCCGAGCGTCCCTGGTACAGGTTGCGGTTCCAGGTGTAACAGCCGTCCGCGTGTGCCGCCGGCGCGGCGACCACCGTGGCGATTGCTGCCCCGGGCAGCGCCAGGGCGAATGCGACGGCGACTCGCTTCAAGGTGTTTACGCGCACAGAAGTCCTCCCGATAGGAGAGCGAATGGGGTGGCTCCAGGACATCGACCGAGAAGTCCCGCGATTTCCACCCTGACACTCATCGGGCCGGTTGGCGGTCGTTAACGAGAATCGTCCTCACAAACCGCCATCCCTGGGTATTGCCTGGGAATTGTGCTGATTTACGAAACAGCCATTCGTCACCGATCACCCCTGCTCCAACCAATCACGACAAGCACACCGAACGTCGCAATCAATCACACCGAGGGTGATGTTCCGCTGTCGGTGGCTGGCGGTAACGTCAGCCCGGGCGGGCGGACTGGCGGAGGTGCACGTGGCACGCGGTGGCGTCTTCTGTGTCGAGGGTCAGTGGCACCGGGACCTCAACGAGCGGGGTTCCGTGTTGCCCACCCTTGAGCTGCTGGAGCGACTGGGCAAGATCCGCTTCATCCACAAGGACGCGGCCACGCGCGACGAACTGTTCTACTTCCTGGACCGCTGGTTGCTCAAGCAGTACGCCGACCACCGGGTGGGCTTCTTCGCCATGCACGGCGAGCCGAGCCGCCTCTGCCTCACCGACTGGCAGTCCGTGGAGCTGAACGAGGTCGCCGACCTGATGGCCGGCCGCGCCGAGGGGCGGCGACTCTATTTCGGCAGCTGCTCGGTGCTGCGCGCCTCGGACGCGGTGTTGCGCGAGTTCCTGGAGGTCACCGGTGCCGCGCTGATCTGCGGTTTCAGCCGAGAAGTCGACTGGGTCGAATCGGCGGCGTTCGAAACCGTCCTGCTCGACGTGCTCGCCAACGGTCAGCGGCACAATGCCGCCGAGCTGCGGATGGGCTCCGCCCACTGGGCGCCGCTCGCCTCGTACCTCGGCTTCCGGGTGATCTACGCCAACGGTCGGGCCTGGCGCCCCTCCAGCCGCCCCCGGGTGCCCACCCAGGCGGCGCACCGCTCCGCGCCCCGCTGACCCGCCGTCGCCGCCGCCCTGGTAGGAACGGGGAATGGCGCGCAGCATCGCACAGAACACCCGGGTCGACCGGGACGGCCTGCTCGACTTCCTCCGGCCGCGACACCGCGTCGTGCTGATGACCACCCGGGCCGACGGCCGACCGCAGTCCTCCCCGGTCTCCGCGGGGATCGACGGACAGGGGCGGCTGGTGGTCTCCACCTACCCCGAGCGGGCCAAGGTGACGAACATCCGCCGCGACCCCCGGGTGTCGGCGTGCGTGCTCAGCGACGACTGGGACGGCCCCTGGGTGCAGATCGACGGCACCGCCGAGGTGCTCGACCTGCCCGAGGCGGTGGAGCCGCTCGTCGAGTACTTCCGCAGCATCTCCGGCGAGCACCCGGACTGGGACGACTACCGGGCGGCGATGGTGCGCCAGGGCAAGTCACTGATCCGCGTCACGATCGACGCCTGGGGCCCGATCGCCACCGGGGGCTTCCCCGCCCGCCTCGCCGACTGACCGCGCCCCGCCGCCCAGGTCAGTCGACCAGGGCGGAGTAGACGAGTTGGCGCAACTGGGAGCGCAGCGGGTAGGTGCTCGACGGCATCAGCTGGGCGAACAGCAGTGCGGTGACCTCCTCGGCCGGGTCCACCCAGAATGCGGTGCTGGCCACCCCACCCCAGTAGAACTCGCCGACGCTGCTCGGCACCCGGCTGGGGATCGGGTCCTCGACCACCGCGAAGCCGAGGCCGAAGCCGATCCCGTCCAGGGTCGTCTCGGCGAAGCCGCCGGTGGACAGCGTGCCCAGGTCCTGGCCACCCGGCAGGTGGTTGCGGGTCATGAACCGCACCGTGCGCGGCCCGAGCAGCCGAACCCCGTCCAGTTCCCCACCGCGCAGTAGCAGTTGGGTGAAGCGGTGGTAGTCGGCGGCGCTGGAGATCAGACCACCACCGCCGGAGAGCAGGGTCGGCTTGCGGTACGCGTGCGCCCCGAGGCTGTCGTGCCGAACGGCCCGGCCGCTGCGCGGGTCCGGTACGTAGAGCGCGGCCAGCCGCCCGGCGTCGTCGCCGTCCATCCACCAGCGGGTGTCGGTCATGCCCAGCGGGCCGAAGATCCGGTCGGCGAAGAACGCGTCGAGGCTCTGCCCGGAGATCACCTCGACGAGCCGGCCGAGCACGTCGGTGGCGACCGAGTAGCCCCAGGCGGAGCCGGGCTGGAACAGCAGCGGCAGCTCGCCGAAGGCCGCGCAGGCGCTGGCGAGGTCGACGTCCTCCGGTGGGTGCAGGTCGAACCCGGCGGCCCGGTAGAGCCCGTCGACCACCGACGTCTGCAGGAAGCCGTACGTCAGACCCGCGGTGTGGGTGAGCAGGTGCCAGACCCGGATCGGCTCGATCGCCGGCACGGTGAACGGCTTGAGCGCCGACCCCTTCGAGTAGACCCGCAGGTCGGCGAACTCCGGCAACCAGCGGCTGATCTCGTCGGTCAGCTCGAACCGGCCCTCCTCCCACAGCGTCATCGCCGCGACCGAGGTGACCGGCTTGGTCATCGAGTAGATCCGCCAGAGCGTGTCGGCCTCGACAGGTGCGCCCGACTCCCGGTCGGCCAGCCCGTACGTCGAGGAGTGCGCCACCTCGCCCCGACGGGTGACCACCACCTGCCAGCCGGCCAGCCGGCCGTCGTCGACGTACCTGCCGAAGTGCTCGTCGATCCGCGCCAACCGCGTCGCGTCGAAACCGATCTGATCCGGGTCCGTGCTCTGAGCCACACTCACGTCGCCGAACCTACTAGCCGGTACGCCGGCACCGGAAGGGGGCCGCCACCAGCGACGCCGGCCCGTCGGCTGTCGGTGGTGGGCACTAGCCTGGCCGGATGCCGGAGCTGACCGAGAACGCGACCTTCCGCAACGAGGACTGGTACGGCGAGGAGCTCGTCGACAGGCACTTCGTGGGTTGCGAGTTCTTCGACGTGGACCTGACGGAGGCGGTGAGCCGCGGCGCGGTCTTCACCGGCTGCACGTTCGGCAACGTGCAGTTCAACGCGTCCCGGCACGTCGACTCGGCCTTCACCCGCTGCGTCTTCCGGCGGTGCAACTTCTTCGAGGCCGAGTTCACCGGCTGCAAGCTGATCGGCAGCACCTTCGTCGAGTGCGACCTGCGTCCGATGACGGTGGACGGCGGTGACTGGTCCTTCGTCGCGCTGCCCGGTGCCGACCTGCGCGGCGTCCGGCTGACCGGGGTGCGGATGCGCGAGGCCGACCTGACCAGGGCCAATCTCACCGGCGCCACCGTCACCGGCGTCGATCTTTCCGGCGCGCTGCTGCTCAACGTCCGGCTCGGCGGCGCCGACCTGCGCGGCAGCGACCTCACCGCGCTCGACCCGACGGTCGTCGAGCGGGACGGCGCCATCGTCGACGCCGAGCAGGCCATCGTCATCGCGCAGGTGCTCGGGTTCCGGATCGGCTGACGCGAGGGGCACCGACGGTCCAGCCGGTACGCCGTGCGCGCAAGGCGGGGCGTCCGGCAGCGTCCGGCTGCGGGGCTGGACACGTCCGCCGGTCCGGATCTAGCGTGTCGTCCACACCGGTGCAAACGTGAAACGACCCACAGTGGACGGCGCGGCGCGCGACGGTCGATGGCAGCCGGGCGGTGGAGGTGGAGGGTCGGTGACGGACGACGACCACACGAGGACGCAGACCCGCACCGGGCTGCGCCGGGTCGCCCGTGCCCGGCAGCGGCGGCGTTGGGCGGTGGAGGGGGTCGCCGTACTCGTCTGCCTGGTGCTGTTGGTCTCGTACCTCGCCAGCCGGTCCGACCCGGAGTCCGGCGACGACCAGGCGGGCCGCGCGGGAGAGGTGCCTGCTGGCGCCGCCCGTTCCGCCGCTCACCCGGCCACCGACGGGCGCACCGGCGAAGCGGGGCCGGCGATGCCGGGCCTGCGTCCGCGTCAGCGTCCACCCTCGCCCGATCCGACACCCGCCACGAGCGCGCCCGTCGCACCTCCCGCATCTCCCGCGCCTCCCGCGTCACCCGGGTCCCCGGTGCTGTCGATGACCCAGGGGGAGATGCCTGCCGAGGTCGACCTCACCGCCGTGGGCACCCGGGACTGGATGCACTGGGGGCCGCGCGGGGGCAACTCGACGGTCCGCAAGAACTCCGGCTCCGGGGAGATCATCGACGCGGGTGGTGTCGGCACGCGGGTCGGCTGGGACGGCAACCAGGAGTACGTCCGCTGGTCCGACGGCTCGTCGCAGCGGTCGACGAACGGCACCTCCAACGGCGTCTACACCTGCGGTGCCGGCAACGGGTTCACCCTCGCCGTCGCCGGCAGCGGTGAACCGCGCACGGTGCAGGTCTACGGCGGCACCTGGATGGCTCGGGGTCGGCTGGAAGCACGCCTGTCCACCGGTGGGACCGCCCGCACCGCCGTGCTGGAGGACCCGTACACCAGTCGGAGCGCCCAGTTCACCGTCCGGTTCGCCGCGCCGAAGAACGCCCGACTGCTGCTGACCTGGACCGTTGACAAGGTCTTCACCCCGCACTGCGGCAACGTCGGCCTCCAGGCCGTGGCGGTGCGCTGACCGGTCGATCGCACCCCGGGACAGTTTGTCCGTCGCGCACCGTCGAGGAGGCCGTAACTTTCTGCTGTCCCCATCCAACTATCCAGTGTGGAGGCAGCGGAGATGAGCAGCAGCACCGCCCACCGCGTCCGTCGCGCCGTTACGTCCGGTGCCGATGAAGCGCCCGGGGAGGTGCTCCGCGACATTCCCCTGCCGCCGTACGTGACCGGCGAGGACACCCAGTTCGCGGTGCGGGCGGTGGTGGTGCACGCCCCGCAGCGGTGGTCCGGAGGAGTGGTCTGCCGCAACGACGCCAGCCCGCACCCGTGCCGCCTGCACCGTTGGGGCACCCGGGTGCTCGCCCTGCGCGGGCTGCGGGCCGCCGACATCGACGCGCTGATCGAGCGCGGCGACCCGGCGGCGGTGGTCCCTCCACCGGACCGCCCGGCCTGACCGTGCGACGGGCCGGGAGGCGTGGATGCGCCTCCCGGCGCCCGCTCAGCAGGTGATCGGCTTGACCCAGGAGCACTCGACGCCCTCCGGGTTCCCGGGCGTCTCCGGCACCGCAGGCGGTGCCATCCGCGCCGTGGTGGCCGCCACGTCCTCGCGGTATCCCGCCAACGCCACGGCGATCTGGTCCTCCAACGGCTTGACCGACGCCGTCAGGTAGTTGTTCAGCAGGATGGAGAACGCCAACAGTCGGCCGTCGGCGCTCGTGACGTAGCCGGAAAGGCCGGAGACACCTGTCAGACTCCCGGTCTTGGCATGCACGTTGCCCGCCGCGGGCGTGTTTGCCATCCGGCTGCGCAGGGTGCCGCCGACGAACCGATCGGGTTGCCCGGCGATCGGCAGTGCCGAATACCAGGTGGCGAACCACGGTTCGGTGCGGACGGCGCTCAGCAGGTCGACGAACTCCGTCGCGGGGACCAGGTTGCGCCGGGACAGCCCGGACCCGTCGCGCTGGCGCAGTTTCCCGGTGTCCACACCGGAGTCGGCCACGTACTCGCTGATCGCGGTCAGTCCGGCCGTCCAGGTGCCCGACCCGGACCGGACCCGTCCGATCTCCTTGGTCAACACCTCGGCGTGGCCGTTGTTGGAGAGTTTGAGGAACGGCGTCATCAGCTCACCCAGACTCATCGACTCGTGCCGCGCCACCGGGTCGGCCGTCTCCGGGGTGGACTGGCCG
This sequence comes from Micromonospora sp. NPDC049204, assembly GCF_040647935.1. Classification (NCBI taxonomy): domain Bacteria; kingdom Bacillati; phylum Actinomycetota; class Actinomycetes; order Micromonosporales; family Micromonosporaceae; genus Micromonospora; species Micromonospora sp. NPDC049204. The sequence continues at coordinate 644,235 of NZ_JBEZDC010000002.1, forward strand.
AGCACGGTCCGGCCGAGCACCCGGACGCCGTGCCGGTGCAGCGCCGCCCGGAACACGTCGGCCGCGTACCCGGCGGGCTCCTCGACGGTCACCCAGTCGCTGGCGGGACTGCCCCCGACGGCGATCTGGCCGGTCACCACGACTGTGTTGTCGCCGTGCTCGCGCTCGATCGAGATCGAGGTCGTGCCCTCGGCGACCGTGCGGGCCCGGTTGTCGATGCGCAGGTACGCGGTGGGCGGGGTGGTGCTGATCTCCGGTGCGGCGCCGGCTCGGGCTGCCGGGGCGGCGTGCACGATCACGGTGCCCGCGTCGTAGTCGGTGCTCGGCGCGACGGTCAGCGCGGACACCTGGGCGGCGTAGTAGTAGGGCTCGTCGTCCCAGGTCCAGTCGGGGCCGAGCCGGGTGCGGTCGTAGCGGGTGTCGTCGGCGACCAGGTTGCCGGCGACCACCCGCACGCCGTCGGCGGCGACCTGCGCGGCGAGCGCGTCGTAGTCCGTGGCGAGCATCGTCGGATCACCTCCGCCGCGAAGGTAGAGGTTGCCGGAGAGCAGGCCCGCGCGGCGCTTGCCGGTGGCGCGTACGTCGGTGCTGAAGCGGTGTCCCGGGCCGAGCAGCTCGAGGGCCGCCGTCGAGGTCAGCAGCTTGGTGTTCGAGGCCGGGATCAGTCGACGGTCACCGTTGCGGTCGTAGAGCGTCTGGCCGGTGCTGGTGTCGACCACGACCACCGATGTCTGCGCCCCGGCAAGCCGGGCGTCGGCGAGGATCGTGTCGATTGTGGCGTTCAGTCGGGTCGTCGCGGGCGTGGGCGACTCGGCCGTGGCGCCGGGCGCTCCGGCGGTGGCCGCGACGGCGACGAGCGTGAGCAGCGCGAGAGCCCGAGGAAAGTGACGGCGATGCATGCGCCGATGCTGTCATGAGGTGTATTCGCCGGAGAAGGGCCTCGGGGCGGGTCCTCGCCGACCCGAACTACGTCGGTCGGCCGACCGACTTGTCGTGACCACCCCAGTAGTGCCGCTGCGCACCCATCACCAACGGTGCGACAAGCGCGGCGAGCGCCCCGCCGAGCAGCGGGAAGACGATGAACACCCAGAGCTGCCGCAACGCCACACCACCCTCGAAGACCGCCGGGCCGAACGCGCGAGCCGGGTTGACCGCGGCGCCGGTCAGCGTCACGCCCACCAGTTGGGTCGCGGCGAGAGCCAACCCGATGGCCAGACCCGCGGTGCCCGGATTCTCGCTACGACTGGTCACCACCAGGACGACAAGCACGAAAAGGAAGGTCAGGATGACCTCCAGCACGGCTGCGCCTCCCCGGTTGATGTGCGCGCCGTAACCGTTCGTGCCCAACGCCCCGGTCTGGTCCGCGACGTCGCCCCAGCGGGTCAACGCCCAGAGCACGAAGGCCGCCACTGTCGCGCCGACGAACTGCGCGATCCAGTACGCCACGGCACCGATCGCCGAGATCTTCCCGGAGAGCAGCACACCGAGCGTCACCGCCGGATTGACGTGGCTCCCGGACAGGGGGCCGATCGTGTAGACGAGGGCGACCATCACGAAGCCGAAGGCCAGAGCGACCACCACCACGCCACCCTGGACCCGCGCGGCGACGGCACTGCCGACCCCGAAGAAGACCAGCAGCAGGGTCCCGAGGAACTCGGCCGCGTACCGACGAAAGTCGCTCATGAACTCAGCGTAAGCGCAGGCCAGATGGCTGTTACCGGAATGGCCGGCCCCGCTGGTCCGGCGTGCGCCGGCCGTCGGTGTGATCGTCACCGAGGTGGCCCCCGGCCCCCGCTCTCGACTGACCTGGCTCTATTTGACGGATGCTCCGCCAGCGGGCACGGTGGTGGTGAAGGGGCCGTCAGCTGCCCCGATTCCATGCGACGGCGACGACCGTTCGCCCTCCTGTCGCCTCCCACGTGCGCTCGTACGCGAGCCGACCGTCCGGTCTGCGCATCATTGCGACCGCGAGCCGAGAATCCACGAGGAGTTCCGAAATGCTCACCATGACCGACAACGCCGTGCTCGTCATCCGTGACCTCGCCAACCAGCAGGACGTCGCCCAGGACGGCGGCGTACGCATCGCCGCCGACACCGAGGCGGGCTCCCTGACCGTCGAGTTGGTGCCCGAGCCGGTGCAGGGCGATCGTGTGGTCGACAACCAGGGCGCCCGGATCTTCCTGGACGAGGACGCCGCCGAGTTGCTCGGTGACGCCTCGGTGGACGCCACCGTCGACGACGAGGGCGTCATCCAGTTCGGCTTCACCGAGCGGCAGTAGGCGCGGCCCGGCGGGTCGGAATTCGGCTGCTCGGGCGTCGGCCCGGCGACTACGCTGCCGCGGTGCCCCCGCCAGCCCACCGGTACCGGTCCACCGACGAGGACAGCGCCCGCTGGACGGGATTCCCGTTCCGCGACGGCGACATCGTGATCAGCACCCGGTCCAAGAGCGGTACGACCTGGATGCAGATGATCTGCGCGCTCCTGGTGCTGGGCACTCCGGAGCTGCCGGCGCCGCTGACCGTGCTGTCACCGTGGCTGGACTGGTTGGTCGAACCACGCGACGACGTGTTCGACCGGCTGGCCGCGCAACCGCACCGACGGTTCATCAAGACGCACACCCCGCTGGACGGCGTGCCGCTCGATCCTCGGGTGCACTACGTGGTGGTGGCCCGGCACCCCCTGGACCTGGCGGTGTCCCTCTATCACCAGGCGGGCAACCTGGACCCGGTGCGCCTCGCCGAGCTGACCGGCGCGCCCGCCCCGACCGGGCCGCCCCGGACAGCGCTGCCGTTGGAGCAGTGGCTGCCGAGCTGGGTCGACCGGGAGGTGGATCCGCGCGCCGACCTGGACTCGCTGCCCGGGGTGATGCTGCACCTGAGCGACGCCTGGGCCCGCCGGCACGACCCGAACATCGAGCTGGTGCACTACGACGACCTGCTTGCCGACCTGGGCGGTGAGATGCGTCGACTCGCCCAACGGTGGGGCATCGCGGTCCCACCGGAACGCTGGTCCGAGCTGGTCGAGGCGGCCACCTTCGGGCGGATGCGGGCGCGGGCGGACCGGCTCGCCCCGGACACGCTCGGCGTGCTGCGCGACCGGCAGCAGTTCTTCCGCCAGGGCACCTCGGGCCAGGGCCGCAACCTGCTGGACTCGGCCGGGCAGGCTCGATATCAGGAGCGGGCGGCGGCGCTGGCCCCGCCCGACCTGCTGCGCTGGCTGCACCGCTAGGCGCACACGAGCGCGCGGCGCCGTCCTCGACAGGGTCGGAACGTCGCCGCGCTCTGGCCGTCTCCCACCACCGCAGCCGTTCGGCGGTACGCCGGCGGGGACCTGGCTCGACCGGCTGTTCGTGCCGGTCCGGTGTCTCGATCCCCGGTCCGGTGGGATCCAAACCCTCCGACCGTGGGGAATTCCACAATTCGCCAGTCCCGGCAGCGTGCAGGGCCAGTTGCCGCCCCGCAACTCCCCTGCGTGGCGCGCCGATGAACGGGGTATGAGCGTGGGCATGGAACATTTCACTATCGCGACCGTTGCCGAGAAGAGTCCGGATTTCCGGCGGGTGCTGTGGACCGGCGAGCACAGCCAGTTGGTCATCATGACCATCCCCGAGGGCGGGGAGATCGGCGAAGAGGTGCACGAGGACGTCGACCAGATCCTGACCTTCGTCAGTGGCGTCGGTGAGGCCCGGGTCGCCGGCTCGAAGCGGAAGGTCGTCTCCGGCGACCTGGTGGTCGTGCCGGCCGGCACCAAGCACAACTTCGTCAACACCGGCCCCAACCCGCTGGTGCTGTACACGGTCTACGGCCCCGCCGAGCACGCCGACAAGGCAGTCCACCGGACCAAGGAGGAGGCCGACGCGGCCGAGGAGGCCGGCAAGGACGAGCCGCCGACCGACTGAGCGGTTGGGCAACGGTCTGATCCGGGCCGATGCGGGTACCCGCGGCGGGTGGAGCAGCAGCCGGCGATCTCCGACTACGGATTCCTCTCGGACTCCCGTTCGGGTGCCCTGGTCGGCAAGGACGGCTCGGTCGACTGGTGGTGTCCGCACCGGTTCGACGGGGCCTCCGTGTTCGGGCGGCTGCTCGACCCGACCGCCGGGCACTTCCGGCTCGCACCGGTTGGCGCCGGTGGCCCGGGGCACCGGGTGGAGCGCGCGTACCGGCCGGGCACGTTGGTGCTGCGCACGGTGCACCACACGCCGCACGGCAGCGTGGCGGTCACCGACGCGCTCGCCGCCGAGATCGGCGCCCGCGCCCACGAGCTGGGGATGAACTCGCCCGCCGTGCTGCTCCGGGTGGTCGAGGGGCTGTCCGGGCGAGTCCGGATGGAGCTGGATTTCGCGCCCCGACCGGAGTACGGCCTGCTCACGCCGTACCTGCACGAGCAGCCGGACGGCGGGGTGCTGGCCGGCGCCGGCCCGGTGGTGCTGGTGCTGCGCGCGCCGGGCCTGCGCCTGCGGGCGGGCCGCGACCGGGTGACGCACGAGTTCGAGGTGTCCACCGGTCAGGTGGTCGGGGTGGACGTGGCGTTCGGTGCCGCGTACGGCGACCCTCCGGCCCGGCTGGATCCGGTAACCGCGCTCGCCGAGACGACGCAGGCCTGGGACGCGTACCGGGACGTGCACGAGTACTCCGGCCGGTACCCCGATCTCGTCCGGCACAGCGCGACGGTCCTGACCGGCCTCACGTACGCCCGCAGCGGCGCGGTCGCCGCGGCGCTGACCACGTCGTTGCCGGAGCGGATCGGCGGCGACCGCAACTACGACTACCGCTACTCCTGGCTGCGGGACTTCTCGTTGACCATGCGCGCGCTGTGGGTGGCGGCCTGCCCGGACGAGGCGTCCCGGCTGTTCGCCTGGGCGTCGCGCTCGATCGGCCGGATCGGCGACGAACCGGTGCCGGTGCTCTTCGGGCTGGAGGGCGAGCGTGACCTGTCCGAGCACCACTGCCACCACCTGCGCGGATACCGCGGCAGCGGGCCGGTCCGGATCGGCAACGACGCCTGGCGGCAGCGGCAGCTCGACGTGCCGGGTGAGGTGATCTCGGCCGTGTGGCGGCTGCGCGACTATCTCGGTGCGCCGTTCGAGGGCGAGTTGCGGGAGATGGTGCTCGGATTGACCGAGCAGGTGGCGGCGACGTGGCACCTGCCGGACCGGGGCATGTGGGAGACCCGCGACGAGGAGCGCCACTACCTGTCGTCAAAGGTGATCTGCTGGCTGACGCTGGACCGGGCGGTGGGACTCGCCGACCGGCTCGGCGAGCGGGCGGACCCGCAGCGCTGGGCGCGGGTGCGCGACGAGATCCGCGAGACCGTGCTGCGCGAGGGGTGGAACGAACGGATCGGGGCGTTCACCGGTGCCTTCGGGTCGGCGGAGCTGGACGCCTCCGCGCTGACCCTGCCCGTGGCGCACTTCCTGCCCGCGACCGACCCGCGGATGCGCTCGACGATGGAGATGGTGGAGCGGGAACTGGGCACGGACGGCGGGCTGGTCCGACGATGGTCGACCGACCCGGGCGGGTTTCTGCTGTGTTCGTTCTGGCTGGTGGAGTGCCTGGTCATGGCGGGCGAGCCGGAGCGGGCCGAGGCGCTGTTCGAGCGGGTGGTGGGGTACGCCAACGACGTGGGGTTGTTCAGCGAGCAGATCGACCTGACCAGTGGGGAGCAACTCGGCAACACCCCGCAGGCGCTCTCCCACGTCGGGCTGATCAACGCGGCCTGGCGGTTGACCGCGCCGGGCAGCTACTGAGTCAGACCAGCACCGGTACGCCGGACACGTCGACCGTGTCCGGATACTTCAGCCCGGCGCCGGTGTTGAGCACCACCACCCGCTCACCGGCCCGGATCCACCCGCCGGCGCGCAGTTGCCGCGCCGCGGTCAGGCAGGCCGCCCCCTCCGGGCAGAGCAGCAACCCCTCCCGGCCGGCGAAGTCCCGAAGGTCGGCCAGGATGTCCGCGTCGTCGACCGCGACAGCGGTGCCGGAGGACTCCCGCAGCGCCGCCAGGATCAGCTCGTCGCCCAGCGGGGCGGGCACGGTGATGCCGAACGCCACCGTGTGCGCGTCCGCCCAGGGCCGCGCCCGGTCCTCACCGGCGGCGAACGCCCGCACGATGGGTGCGCAGCCGGTCGACTGCACCGCCACCAGCCGGGGCAGCTTGTCGCCGATCCAGCCCAGCTCGCGCAGCTCGTGCAGCGCCTTGTGGATGCCGATCAACCCGACCCCACCGCCGGTCGGGTAGATGATCACGTCGGGCGCCTGCCAACCGAGCTGCTCGACGATCTCGTACCCCATCGTCTTCTTGCCCTCCAGCCGGTAGGGCTCGCGCAGTGTGCCGGCGTCGAAGATCGCCCCGTTCGACTCCGCGATCAGCTCGGCGACCCGCCGGCCGGCGTCGCTGATCAGCCCGTCGATCAGGCGCAGGTCGGCCCCCGCGGCGACGCACTCGCGCCGGCAGATGCTCGGGGCCTCCAGCGGCATGACGATTGTCGCGCCCATCCCGGCGCGCGCGGCGTACGTCGCCCAGGCCGACCCGGCGTTGCCGTTGGTGGGCATCGCGATCCGCTCGACCCCCAGCTCACGGGCCCGGCTCACGCCGACCGCCGCGCCGCGCGCCTTGAACGAGCCGGTCGGGATCAACCCCTCGTCCTTGACCATCAGCTCCGCGATGCCGATCTCGGCGCCGTACGCCGGGGTGCGCAGCAGCGGCGTCCAACCCTCGCCGAGCGTCGTGACGTGCCGTGGGTCGCCGACCGGCAGCACCTCCCGGTAGCGCCACAGGTCGGCCGGGCGCAACCCGAACCGTTCCGGGGTGACCGCCTTCGCCACCGCCGGCAGGTCGTAGCGGGCCAGCAGCGGGGAGCCGCACGCGCAGAGGTTGCGCAGCTCGTCGGCGGAGTGCTCCCTGCCGCAGCGCGGGCAGTCCAGGTGGGTCAGGTACACATCGCTCCTCGCCGTTTCAGACCGCGTCGATGCTCAACCAGCGCCGGCTGCGCCGCCCCGGCTCGTACACCGAGTCGAGCCGCTTGGCGACCACGCCCGGTAGGCCCTGCTCCCGCCCGGTGCGCAGGGCCTCGTCGCCCGCGCCCGGGAACCATGGCGGAGTCTGCCAGTGCACACCGGCCAAGGCCAGCCCTTCGAGCAGCTCCCGGCGTTGCGCGTACGGCACGTCGACGCTGCTCACACCCTCCAGCCAGAGCAGGTCGACGATCAGGTACTGGGCGCCGGCGGGCACCCGACTGCCGCTGGCCGGGCGGACCGGGCGGACCCGACCGGCGCCGTCGATGCGCACCAGCACACCGTCGAGCACCGCCTCGGTGGGTGCGAGCGCCTCGGCCATCGCCCGCAACCACGGGTGACCGCCGGTGATCTCCTCGTCGGTCTCGGAGAGCAACCGCAGCCGCCCACCGGAGACGTACGCCATCGCCCGGACGCCGTCCCAGCGCAGCTCGTACCCCCAGGCGGCACGGTCGCGGGGGAGCCCGGCGGCGGCCGTGGTGTGCATCGGGCGGATCAGGTCGGGTATCGGCGTCCAACCCGGCGGCGCGGGGTCGGTCCGTCGGACCATCCAGTCCCGTCCTGAAGTGGCGAAGAGGACGTACCGGCCGGCGGTCCGATCACCGGAGAGGGTCACGATCACCTCGTCGTCGCGCCACTTCTCACACCGGTAGGTGCCCCGGTCGTGGATCAGCATCCGGCCGCCGCCGTACTCACCCGAGGGAATCTCGCCGGCGAAGTCGAGGTATTCCATCGGGTGATCCTCGGTGTGCACGGCGAGGTGGTTGCGACCCGGATCGCGGGGCAGGCCGCGCGGCACCGCCCAGGACGCCAGCACCCCCTGGTGCTCCAGGCGCAGGTCCCAGTGCAGGCTCCGGGCGTGGTGCTGCTGGATGACGAAGCGCGCGGTGTCGCCGTCGGCCCCGGGTGTCGCGGGGGTCCGCGCCGGCACCGGCTCCGGCGTACGGGCCGCGTCCCGTCGTCGCCGGTACTCCTCCAGCCGGTCGGTCACACAGGCATTCTGCGGCACACCGGATCGGTGCGCTGGATGCCGGAGTGTCCGGTTCGCTCGGCGGGCGGGCGCTCGGCGGGGTAGAACGGACCTCATGGACCTCACCGACCAGCCCACCGTCCTGCTCCCGGGCGACGTCCGGATGCCCCTGCTCGGCTTCGGCACCTGGCAGGCCACCGGCCAGGCCGGTTACGACGCGGTGCTGGCCGCGCTCGACACCGGCTACCGGCACGTCGACACCGCCACCGTGTACGGCAACGAGCGCGAGGTCGGCCGGGCCGTGCAGGAGAGCGGGCTGCGCCGGGAGGACGTCTTCATCACCACCAAGCTGCCGCCGAACCGGGTGGGCCAGGAGCGGGCGACGTTGGAGGCCAGCCTGGAGGCGCTCGGCGTCGACCAGGTGGACCTCTGGTTGATCCACTGGCCGCCGTCGTCACCGTCGGACAGCATCCCGCTCTGGCGTGAGCTGCTGGCGGCCCGGGACGAGAACCTCGTCCGGGCGGTGGGTGTCAGCAACTACAGCACCGGGCAGATCGACGAACTGATCCAGTCGACCGAGGAGAACCCGGCGGTCAACCAGATCGAGTGGAGTCCGGCGCTGTACGACCGGCAGCGGCACGCCGAGCACCGGGACCGGGGCGTGGTGCTGGAGGGTTACAGCCCGTTCAAGACCAGCGACCTCAGCGACCCGGTGCTGACCAGGATCGCTGCCGCGCACGGGGTCTCGCCGGCGCAGGTGGTGCTGCGGTGGCACATCGACCACGAGATCGTGGCGATCCCGAAGTCGGTCACCCCGGAGCGGATCACCGCCAACTTCGACGTCTTCCACTTCTCGCTCACGGCGGAGGAGATGCGCGACATCGACGCGCTCGGCGAGGTCTGAAGCGGCTTCGTTCACATCAGGCCGGTGCCGTGCCCGAGCAGGGGCTGCTCGCGGCCCGCCCCCCCCGGCCGGGAGGCGGAGGAGGGGGTTGTGGTGAGTGGGGGGGTTTTTGTGGTGGG